>NZ_JBNRMG010000008.1:0-267412 GCF_050379435.1 Marinobacter sp. DUT-3 | reverse complement strand
GGAGACCCTCCAAAACAGTCAGAGAAGCCACGGTTCTCGTTTTGGAGGGTCTCCCCAACCCCGAAGGCCGCAACTCAAAGCCCGCAGGCTATAGAACACAACCCCGGAACCCGAATCAGCCAGGCTCCGAACAACTTGCACCAAACCGATAGCAGGCAAAACACCGGTGATGCCGCAACATGATGCGCTCATCCATGCTCTCGGCCAGTGTGCCGCCGAGGTCGTACTGGGGATCATCGTCCACCAGCGTGCAGGCATAGACCCGAACCTGATCGCCCTTTTTCACCAGCATCCGCGTATAGGTGCACATGAAATGAGCCCGGCTTTCCTTGGTCGGGTACTTTTCCATGCAGGTTTCGGTGATCTCCGGACTGCCATCTTCGGAACCCGGCGTGCCCAGATCCGGGAAGGCGGTGAACGCCAGATTCTCGGGAATACGCCATTCGCGGAAAATCTCGCAAAATGCCGCCTCAACATCAGCCGGGATTTCCTCGGGATCGGTCTGGCGTGCAATGGACACTTTGAAGCCCTGGTCGATCAGCCAGCGGATGCCCTCCAGTGCCTGTTCGAAACTGCCTTCGCCGCGATCCTTGTCATGGCGGGCGCGGTCCGGGAAATCCAGGCTGACCCGGAAGTGGATCTCGTAGGGGTTATCCAGCAACGGCAACACCTGGTGGCGGCGCTTCAGCAGTGGCTCGGTGGCGTTGGTCAGAACGAAACAGGGCCGATGCTGGCTGGCGTAATTCAGAATGTTGACGAAATCCCGGATCACGAAGGGCTCGCCGCCGGTGAAGGAAAACTGCTCCACACCCATGTCGATGGCTTCGTGGATAAAGGGTTTTACATCGCTCAGCTTCATGCCCGGAATCCGACCGTCACCGGGGTGAGAGCCCTCGAGACAGAACGGGCAGGCCAGGTTGCAGGCGGTGCCGGTGTGGATCCACAGCTCCTTCAGCTTATCCGCGTCGATGTAGCCGCGCGGGTCGCCGTTGCGGGTATGGGTCCAGCTGTCGAACGCCCTGGGTTCGAGGACTTCCACGGCCGGGATTCGTTTACTGCGGGCCGGTCGGGTTTCGGTCAGGGGCATAGGTGCTCCTCGGTGATTTCGTGTTTTTGCCACGGCGCCAGCCGTGCAGCTTTTCCAGCAGGTTCAGAATGCCCTGGGGTGCATGGGCGCGTTTCCATTCGCCGGCGGCGTATTTGGCCGATTCGTTCCAGGTCGGGTAGGGGTGGATCGTTCCCAGGATCTTGTTCAGGCCCAGGCCGTGTTTCATCGCCAGGGTGAATTCCGCGAGTATTTCCCCGGCGTGGGAACCGACTACTACTGCCCCCAGGATTTTGTCCTTGCCCGTCGGCGTCAGCACCTTGATAAAGCCATAGTCCTCGCTTTCGGTAATGGCACGGTCCAGATCGTCCAACTCATAACGGGTGACCTCGTAGGCTATCCTTTGCTCCTTTGCCTCGGCTTCGCTGAGACCTACCCGGGCCACTTCCGGTGAGGTGAAGGTCACCCAGGGCATGACCCGGTAATCCACCCTGAAACGCTTGAACTGGCCAAACAGGCCGTTCACCGCCGCGTACCAGGCCTGATGGGCCGCCGCATGGGTAAACTGGTAAGGGCCGGCCACATCACCACAGGCAAATACGTTGGGGAAGCGCAGGCTCATGTCTTCCTCTACCGGCACGGTGCCATTGGGCAGAGTTTCAACGCCGATATTACTGAGGCCCAGACCTTCGGTATTGGCCGCACGGCCCACGGCCACCAGCACTTCGTCAAAGGCAATCCGGACACGTTCGCCCTGGTGCTCGCAGTACACCACTTTCTCCCCGTCCTCAATCGCGAACTCTTTGGCAGCGTGGTTCAGCCTCAGGTCGATGCCATCACGCTCGAACTGTTTCCGGATCAGCTCGGAGACCTCAACGTCTTCTTTCACCAGCAGGCGATCACCCATCTCCACCTGGGTGACCTTGCTGCCCAGACGGCCAAAGGCATGGGCCAGCTCGGAGCCAATAGGTCCGCCGCCCAGCACCAGCAAGCGCTGCGGCTGCTCCTGCAATTGCCACAGATTGTCTGAGTTCAACGGGTTCATATCATCAAGCCCCGGTATCGGTGGCATGGCCGGCTTGCCACCGGTGGCGACCACAATACTTCTCGCTGTCAGCCGCTCGGTACGACCGTCGTTGTGCTTTACTTCCAGTTCCCAGGGAGATACGAACGTTGCCTCGCCAAAGATGCATTCCACCCCCAGTTTCCGATAGCGTTCGGGGGAGTCATGGGGTTCTACCTTGGCGATTACCTCCTGCACCCGGTTCATGATGTTCCTGAACGAGCCTTTCACCGGTACCGATTCCAGACCATAGCGATTGGCATGGCGCAGGGTATCCGCCGCCTTAGCGCTGCGAATTAATGCCTTGGAGGGTACGCACCCGGTGTTCAGGCAGTCACCGCCCATCTTGTGTTTTTCGATCAGGGCCACCTTCGCTTTCACGGCGGCGGCAATATAGGCCGAGACCAGACCGGCGGAACCGCCGCCGATCACCAGCAGGTTGTAGTCGAATGATTCAGGCTTTTGCCAGCCCGCGTAGACCCGACGACGACGGATGAAGCCCACCACGAACTTCGCGATCAGGGGAAACGTTGCCAACAGTCCGAATGACACCAGGATTTCTACTGAGAAAATATCGCCCAATGACTGAACACTCCCCAGCTCAGTGCCAGCAAGTACAAAGACAAACGTGGCTGGCAACATGGTGATCCAACTTACCAGGGTGTAGGTCTTCAGCTTAATGGCAGTAAGCCCCATGGCGATATTAATCAAAAAGAACGGGAACTGGGGTATCAGCCGCATGGTCGCCAGATAAAACGCGCCGTCTTTCTCAACCCCACGATCCATTCGGGCTATGATGTCGGCATATTTGCGGCGGAGGGGCTCCCTGAGCACAAACCTCGCGACGAGAAAGGCCAGTGTGGCCCCAAGTGTTGAAGCAAGTGACGCCACCGCAACACCAATGGAGAGACCAAAGAAAGCTCCACCCGCCAGGGTCATAATCGCCGCACCAGGCAGTGACAGCGCTGTAACAAGCACATAGATCAGGAAAAATCCCAACACCGCAACCACCAGGTTCCGGTCAATCCAGTCTTCCAGAAGCTGCTGGTTTTCCTTGAGGTTCTCTAACGTCAGCAGTTCATCACCACCGCTGACAATAAACCCGATGACCACTGCCGCGATCAATGCGACCAGCATCCATTTTTTCGATGTCATGAATTAATCCTTGTTGCCTGTACTTGTTATCGGTCACTCGATGCCGCTATGACACACGATTGGCGAAAGTGTTACAGAAAAATTGAAATCAATGTCGCAGCGCCCTGCTGTCATATCCCGTTGTACGTGATCCCGGCACAACATGTGTCAACCTGGGCTCATAATTCTTTAACAAATTGATCACGACGTTGGTTGATGTTCACCAGGAACTTTTGCGGTATCGGAAGACATTGTTCAGAACTGCCGGGTAACGGTGTTCCCGATTGTTTGTCTATGTTATCAAGAACCACATAGACGCTACCGGGGTAATGCATGCTTCTGAACTGGCTTTCCAGACGACTGGCCGCCTACCTTTCCAAACAGATCACCCGGCATTCCATCAGGACATCAACCTGGGAAGCACTGATCGATGCCATTCAGCCGGGAGACGTTCTGCTGGTGGATGGGAACACGCGGGTCAGTGTCGCGATCAAGTACCTGACCCAGTCCACCTGGTCTCACGCAGCCCTGTATCTCGGACCGGAGGCCGGCTTGGGAATTGCAGACAGCGGGGAGCCTAACGTCCTTATTGAGGCTGACCTTGAAGAAGGCATTCGCCCGCTACCACTGTCTTTTTACCGTCATGCTCACACCCGCATCTGTCGACCGGTCGGCCTCAGTGCCAGTGACATTCAGCAGTTGACGGAATACGCCATCCTCCGCCAGGGCCAGCAATACGACATGAAAAACGTGTTTGATCTGGCACGGTATCTGTTTCCAACACCCCCGGTGCCAGCACGTCACAGACACAAACTGCTGGCATTCGGGAGCGGTGATCCCACCCGGGCCATCTGTTCAACCTTTATTGCCGAAGGGTTCCAGCAGCTGCGCTATCCGATCCTGCCAGTGGTTAAAACACTTCCGGCGGATGACCCGGACTGCGAGGACTGCGAGATTGAGCGGTTCCGTATCCGGCACCACTCCCTGTTCACGCCGAGGGACTTTGATGCCTCACCCTATTTCCGGATTATCAAACCCACCATTGAGGGCGATTTCGACTACCGGGCCATCGAGTGGGAGGATCAGTGAGCCTACGGCGGTGGCCGGCGCTCAGCAACAGCCCCCGCCCGGGTTATTGTCACTGTCGGCCTGATCGCTGTCGAATGGCAGGCCGACACCACAACCTTCGAAGATGCCGTAGTGGGTCTTGCCCTCTCCAATAAACTCGAAGTGTTCACGGAAGCGGGTGTCATGGAGCATACGGTAGGTGTTACCGCACACCGGGAACACCTTGTCGGCGGCGATGTCGTGGTGCTTGTCCAGTACGAAACGATGTTCGTGGTTTGCAATGGAACCCTTGTAGATAACCGCCTGGCCATAATCCTCACAAGCCGGCTCCAAGCCCTCCAGCTTGAACAGCCGGTAGGTGGCCGAGAAAAAGCGGATCGGGCCGGTTTTTTCCTTTTGCGCGGCACTGTTGATGGTGATGGGACTGTCTTTCACCAGGCGCGGGTCGGCAAAACCGGCGGCTTTTGCCATATTCTCAAAATCATTCCAGTACAGTGCGCCACTGAGGCATTCGCCGTACAACACCGGATCATTAACCAGAGACTCGGGAATTCTCCGATCGGAATAGACGTCCGAAAAGTACATTTCGCCACCCGGTTTCAGCAGACGATAGGCTTCCTTCAATACCGCTGGTTTGTCCGGAGAGAGGTTGATCACGCAGTTGGAGACGATGATGTCAAAGCTGCCGGGCTCGAGATCCAGCTCGTCCAGTTTCTCGATATAGCCCTTGAGGAAACGGACATTGGGCTTGGCAAAACCAAAGGCATCGGCATGGTAATCCACGTGCCGGCGCGCCACCTCCAGCTGTTCATCAGTCATATCGACGCCGACCACTTCCCCTGACTCCCCGACCAGGGCAGCCAGTGCATAAACGTCCCGGCCAGAACCGCTGCCAAGATCAAGAATCCGCATGCCTTCCAACTGTTCCGGTGCTACCAGGCCACAACCGTAATACTTCATAAGCACTTCATCGTGGATCTTGCCAATAATCGGCTTCAGATGACCGGGCATGGCTTCATCGGTGCAACAGGCATTGGTCTGCAGGTCATCGGATTTTTGCAACACTTTCCCGTAATAGTCCTTTACCTGATCATGGACCATGGTATTCCTCGCTTTGTCGTCAAATTAAAAACACGTGTTCAGCAGACCTCGGCATAACTCCTTAGTGTCATTGCCCAATTTTAACCCCAGTCTATGCTTCAGGTACGATACCCGCCGAAAGGAGGCTTTATGAAAACACTATTGGTCACTACGTTAATGATAATCTCCCTGTTGGCAAGCGCACCTTTGCTTGCGCAGGATAACCCGTTAAGAGTCGGGATGTCCGGCCAGTATTTCCCGTTTACGTTTGTTGAGCAGGATGAACTCAAAGGCTTTGACGTCGATATCATGAACGCCCTGGCCAAAGAGATGGGGCGGGACATCAAGTACCAAACCGCCAACTTTTCCGGCCTGTTTGGCATGCTGGAATCGGGGCGCATCGATACTGTCGCCAACCAGATCACCATCACCGAAGAACGCCAGAAAGCGTATATTTTCAGCGATCCCTACGTCTATGACGGCGCCCAGGTGGTGGTCAAGGAAGGCAACACCGAGATTCAGGGTGTGGAAGACCTGAAGGGCAAAACCGTCGCAGTGAACCTGGGCTCGAATTTCGAAGACCTGCTACGGGAGCTGCCCTACGCCGATGAAATCAACATCAAGACCTATGACAGCAACCTGGAACGGGACACAGCTCTTGGCCGTGTTGATGCCTTCGTGATGGACAGGGTCAGCGCCAGTCAGATCATCAAGGAGAAGCCCCTGCCGCTCGCACTTGCCGGCCCAACGTTCTCCCAGATCACCAACGCCTACCCGTTCCAGGATACTGAGGCCGGGCGAGCCCTGCGGGACGAGGTCAACAAAGCCCTGGCGACCCTACGTGACAACGGAACCCTGGCGTCCATTTCAGAAAAGTGGTTCGGCACGGACATCACCCAGCCCTGAGGGGCACACCGAGGTCTGATTTCCTATGGACGTTTTGAACGTCGACTACATGCTTGGGCTGGTACCTGTTCTGCTCAGGTACCTGCCCCTCACTCTGCAGTTAGCGGGTATCGGGATGGTCCTGGCGCTGATTCTCGCCTGCCTGTTTGCCGTCGTCCGGGTGCTGCGCATTCCGGTGCTCAACCAGCTGACCATCGTATTCATTTCTTTCTTCAGGGGCACACCGCTGCTGGTGCAGCTGTTCCTGTTCTACTACGGTTTGCCACAACTGGTCAGTGCATTAACCGTAATAGACGGCATTACCGCAACCATCATGGGCCTGACCATGCACTTCTCCGCCTACATGGCCGAATCGATCCGTGCCGCCATCGTTGGTGTCGACCGCAGCCAGACTGAAGCGGCGCTGTCGATCGGCATGACCAACGGCCAGATGATGCGGCGGATCGTCCTGCCCCAGGCCACCCGGGTCGCGCTGCCCACGCTGATGAACTATTTCATCGACATGATCAAGGCGACCTCTCTCGCATTCACATTGGGGGTCACGGAACTGATGGGCGCCACCCAGAAAGAGGCGTCAGGCAGCTTCCTGTACTTCGAGGCGTTCATTGTGGCTGCCATCATTTACTGGATCGTGGTTGAACTGCTTTCAAAGCTTCAGCACTACCTGGAGATCCGCCTGAACAAGGCCTATAGCCGATGATCAAACTGGAATCACTGAGCAAACATTTTGGCAAGACGGTGGTCCTCGACGGCATCGACCTCACGATTGAGAAAGGCGAAATCGTCGTGATCATTGGTCCCTCGGGAACCGGCAAATCCACCCTGCTGCGCTGCATCAATTTCCTGGAACAACCCACCGCCGGTACCATGACCGTGGGCGATCTTACCGTGGATGTAAAGCAGGCCAGTCGAGCGGATATTCTCTCCATGCGGCGGCGAACCGCATTCGTATTCCAGAACTACGCGCTGTTTGCCAACAAAACCGCCCTGCAGAACATCGCTGAACGTCTGCTGGTGGTGGATAAATGGCCCAAAGAAAAGGCTTATCGAAGAGCGCGCGAGATCCTTGATCAAATCGGCTTGGGCGAAAAAGCAGATGCCTATCCGGCGTCCATGTCCGGGGGCCAGCAACAACGGGTCGGTATTGGCCGCGCGATGGCCGCCGGCGCCGAAGTCATCCTCTTTGATGAACCGACGTCGTCCCTGGACCCCGAGTGGGTGGAGGAAGTGTTGGGGCTGATGAAACAGCTGGCCTCAGAGCGCCAGACCATGATGGTGGTCACCCATGAAATGTCATTCGCCCGGGACGTGGCCGACCGGGTGATCTTTATCGATGGTGGCCGCATTGTGGAGCAGGGACCACCCAGCGAAATCTTCTACAATCCGAAGGATCCCCGTACCAAGGATTTCCTGAAAAAGATCCTGGCTACCAATCCAGTGTGAAGTTGGTCAGTCATGGGTTGAAGGTCAGGGGGGACATCAGGCCGCTACAGCGGCCTGATGTCGTTTACCTTCCAGCAAAGTGAAGGCGTAGGGCCTTCATCAAGGTCGGCACAGGTATCCACCCGCATCACCTCGGTGGTTCCGCACTCGACAATCAGCGCCCCCGAAGCATCAGCCGCCATCCAGTCCACCCGTACGGTCTCTTCCTCTCCCTTGCCAGAATCTGAATCGGTCCCGACCGTCAGACTCGCGCTAATCCTGCGCTCCGCCAACCACTCCAATGCCGCAATCTCGGCGCACTGTTGGGGTTGGCTCAGCCGGGATTGCCCGCGATAGCAGGGCAAGTAGGGAATACCTTCAGCTTCATGCTCAAGCAGAGGCAAGACATGTTCCGGTGCCACCCGACCGTATTTGCGCATGGCGGGAAACACCATCACGCTGGCCGACAGCCGGCAACCACCCAGATGGGAGCTCTCCCAGACTTCAAAGGGCAAATCCCGGTCGTTTACCGTGGCCGCAAGCTCACGATAGGCAGCGTAGCCGAACTTGGCGCAACATTTGTCTTTCTTGCCGTGGGTACAGCAAAGCACCAATGATTCTGTCATCGGCTTACCAGCCCAGCTGGCCAGATCACTGCCGGATTCCACCGCTGCCAGGAAATCAGCAAGATCGCTACGGTCCACATCGAAATACCGGCCTTCCGGCAGTTGATAGATCCGATGGCGGCGGGCCGACCAGCCACGTCGGTCGATCAGGTTCACCCGCCGGCCGCTGGCGGCAAGCTGCTCTACCTGCTGTGTCAGGTCTTCGTCCATATCGATGGCCAGGCGGAGGCTGCGGGACCATTTTGGACGGGGCCAACTAATGAGCAGGTTGCTGGCGACATGGGTTCCGGTCCCGGCAAGGGGGTCACCGGCCCGAAGACTTTCAACGGAGCAGAACTGATGGTCGGAGGCACTCATACGGTTGCTGCCAATGGCTCAACGGCCCCGGGGGTCGCCAACGAACGTTTCACGGGCACACAGACCGGGCGACCACTGATAGGCTCATGTATAACCTGCGCATCCAGATCAAACACCTCTTTCAGGTTTTCGGTGGTAAATACATCCTTTGGCGCACCATTGTGCAGTATCTTGCCCGCTTTCATCATCACCAGCCGGTCAGCGTAAGCCGCCGCCAGGTTCAGGTCGTGCAGGACCACCAACAGCGTCCGGTCTCGATGGTGTGCCAGAGATACCAGCAATTCTAACAGGTCTACCTGAACTTTCAGGTCAAGAAAGGTGGTGGGCTCATCCAGCAGCAACAGATCCGTGTCCTGGGCGAGCACCATGGCAATCCAGCAACGTTGACGCTGCCCGCCACTGAGGGCATCCACCGGACGATCGGCAAACTGGGTCACATCGGCAACCGCCATGGCTTCTTCCACCGCAGCTTCGTCACGCCGGGACCACTGGCGCATCAGGCTCTGGTAGGGAAAGCGCCCCAGTCCGACCAGTTCCCGCACCGTCAATCCGTCCGGTGCGGACGGGCTCTGCGGCAGGATGCCAAGACGTTGTGCCACCAACCGGGTGGACTGCCGGTGGATATCCCCGCCGTCCAGCAGAACCTTTCCCGCATTGGGCGCAAGCGTTCTCGCCAGGGTTTTCAGCAAAGTTGACTTGCCACTGCCGTTGGGGCCTAGCAATACGGTGACGCTGCCGTCCTGAAGAGTGAAATCCACATCCGTCAGTACCTCGCTGCCGTTGTAACCAACGGACAACGCCTCACCACATAAGCGGTGCGAATCAGCAGGGGATGAACTGGAAGAATGTCGATCAAAGGGCATATTGGCGTCGCTTTCCGGGATACGCAAATGATATTATCTCCTATTCTCATTATCAAATCGGTCAACCATCGCTGACCTTTAACCAACCGGATTTATCATGCTCCGTTACGCCGGCCTGCTCCTGATCGCTACGGGATGGCTATGGCCAGTCCCGGCAAGCGCTACGGGCCCTGTCACCATCGTGGAACACGCACTCGGCAAGACAACCATTGAGGGCAAGCCCGGGCGCATTGTTTCCCTTTACCAGGGCGCTACCGATACCGCCGTCGCACTAGGTATTGAGCCAGTGGGGGTGGTGGAATCCTGGACCGAAAAACCCATGTATCACTATCTACGGGAAGACCTGCCAGACGTCCGCTTCCTCGGGCTCGAAACCCAGCCGGATCTGGAGCGTATTGCCTGGCTGTCACCGGACCTTATCATCGGTGCCCGCAACCGGCACCGGACCATTTACCCATTGCTGACCCGCATTGCCCCTACCGTCGTTCCCCAAGAACTCTACAACTTCAAAGCGTTGTTAAAACTGATGGCGGACGCCACCGGGCGGACCACGCGCGGGCAGCAATTGCTGGCTCAATGGCAGGATCGCGTAGAGGACTTCCAGGCCCGGATCCGTCGCAAGCTCGGTGACCGTTGGCCCCAGGAAGTGGCGATCCTCAGCTTCCGCGCCGATCACGCGCGCATCTACTATGGCGGCTTCGCCCGCACGGTTCTTGATGAATTGGGATTCGTCGCGCCGCCGGATCACCGCAAGGAGAGCTGGGGCATAAAACTCACCAGTCAGGAAAGCATTCCGGCCATGGATGCCGAGGCGGTGTTTATCTTCATGGACGACGATCCCTCCGTGCAACGCACCTACGAAGCCTGGACCAGCCACCCGCTGTGGCAGAACCTGCGCGCGGCCCAGCGCGGCGAGGTCTACCGGGTTGATCCCGTCACCTGGAACATGGGCGCCGGCATTATCGCGGCCAACCGGATGCTGGACGAACTGTACGAACACTATGATCTTGGACAGCCAGAGGACAGGGAGTGTGCCCAATGCTGACGTCCCTGATCGCAAGGGCTTCCGGCACGCTGGCCTGCCTGGTCCTGTTGTTGCTGGCCGCCATATCGAGCCTGCTGTTCGGGCACATTCAGGTGTCCTTCGACATGCTACTGGGGAGCTTTCTGGATTATGACCCTGGCTCACTGGAGCACCTGGTCATTCGGACCGAGCGCTTCTCACGCACCGTAACAGCACTGATCGTCGGCGCCGGCCTGGCCATCGCCGGCGCCCTGATACAGACGCTCACCCGCAACCCGTTGGCGTCACCCGGTATTCTTGGCATTAATGCGGGGGCCATGTTTTTCGTGGTGGTCGGCGCTACGCTGTTCTCGCTGGTGTCCCCGTCCGAACTGGTCTGGGCGGCCTTTGTCGGCGCCGCCATCGCCGCTCTGCTGGTGTATTTCCTGGGCCAGGAAGCGCGCAGTGGCATTTCCCCGGTGCGGACGGTTCTGGCCGGTGTCGCCGTCACGGCCCTGTTTGTGTCCTTCGCCCAGGGCCTGCTGATTCTCAACCAGGACCGTTTTGAGAGCATCCTGTTCTGGTTGGCCGGATCGGTGTCCGGGCGCGAGCTGGACGCAGTGCTGCCCTTGCTGCCGGTGTTTGGTATTGCACTGATTGTTGCGCTGCTGCTGTCCCCTCAACTGAACCTGCTGGGGCTGGACGATGAAGTCATCCGCGGCCTGGGCCTGAGAGTGGGCCAGGTGCGGTTGCTGACCGGTCTGGTGGTGATTGTGCTGGCAGGAACCTCGGTGGCCATGGCCGGGCTGATCGGGTTTGTTGGCCTGATTGTGCCCCACATGGCACGAGGGCTTTTCGGAACCGATCACCGCTGGGTACTACCGACGTCGGCGTTGCTCGGAGCCGCACTGTTGCTAGCTGCGGATACCGTTGCGCGACTGGTCATTCCGCCGCAGGAAATTCCGGTGGGGGTCATGACCGCCCTGCTGGGCACGCCATTGTTCCTCCACCTTGCGCGACAGGTGAGAAAGTCATCATGACCCGTTCCGTTGTTCTCCGCAGCCCCGGTGACCGCTGGTCGATAAAACTGAACGTCCGGGTACTGGGCGTCACCCTGGCTTTGGCGGCGCTGCTCGCCGTCAGCAGTCTCCTCGCGCTGAGTTCGGGCAGCCACCCCGCATCCCTGGCCGATGTTCTGGAGGCACTGGTATCCCCCGGCACCTCCGACCTCGGGCTGATCGTTCTGGAGATCCGCTTACCCCGGATTGTCATGGCCATTCTGGTGGGGGGCGCCCTGGGATCCGCCGGGCTGATTCTCCAGGGCCTGGTGAGAAACCCGCTCGCCTCCCCGGACGTCATCGGTATTACCAGTGGCGCTTCGGCGGCCGCCGTCCTGTTTCTCTGGCTCGGTGGTGTAACCGGCACCTCACTGCTGCTGGCGCCCGTCGCCATGGGCGGGGCATTCGCGGTGGCCCTGTGCATCACCCTACTGGCCTGGCAAAAAGGCGTCAGCCCCTCGCGGCTGGTTCTGGTCGGTGTCGGCCTTGCGGCAGCCCTGACCGCTGTCACCACTCTATTACTGGTGCTCAGCCCCGACTCAACCGCCATGGACGCCTATATCTGGCTGACCGGCAGCCTCTACGCCTCGCAATGGCATGACGTCACGGCACTGGCGCCCTGGCTGGTGCTGTGCTGGCCGCTGGCACTGGTCCGGCTGAGGCACCTGGATGCCCAATCCATGGGGGATGACATGGCCCAGGGGCTGGGCAGCGCCTTGCAGGGTCATCGGCTGATGTTCCTGGTGCTGGCTGTAGCCATGGCGGGTTCAGCAGTGGCCTATGCCGGCGCCGTCGGCTTTATCGGCCTGATCGCACCCCATATGGCACGTCGCCTGATCACCAGTGGGTACACGGGGCTGTTACCGGTTGCGGCGCTGATCGGGGCACTGATTCTTCTGTATGCGGACTGGATCGGGCGGGTTGCCTTTATACCAAGGGACCTGCCCGCTGGTATTTTTGTCGCCGGTATCGGCGCGCCGTTTTTCGTGTATCTGCTCTACCGACTCAGGCGCGGCGGATCCTGAGGACAATGCTGGGAAGGTGAAACGCCCCCCGGAACAAATATTCCAGGGGTTGTTTCAGGGTTGAAAGTGGCAGGTCTTCAGAAGTCCAATTGGTAACCCAGGGTGATGGTCCGTCCACGCCCCTGGAAGTAATACTCGTCACTCACCCGGGCCGCCTGGGAATAGTAAGTGAAGTAGTCTTTATCCAGCAGGTTCTCAATGCCCAGGGACACTTTCCCTGCCCCCGTTCTATAGGCCACGGTGCCATCCAGCAGGCCATAGCCGTCAAAGTCCAGCTCGTCGCCTTCCACATTGCGATCCAGGAACTGGCTGAACTGCAAGTGGCTGGAAAGTGCCTGGGTCCAGGCTGCTGACCAGCTCAAACGCAGGGTTTCCGGCGCGATACTGATACCGCTCAACTTGGTATCGACGTTGCCATCACCATCGGTGTCGGACTTGCCGGATGCATAAGTGTAGGAAAACGCCAGATTGTGCGCGGCGGTCAGGTCCGCGTCGGCGGTGACTTCCACACCCTTGATCTCGGTTTTTTCCCGGTTGCCGACCCAAACGCCGTTTTTCTCGGTCAGTCGCTCACCGAAGTCCGAGTCCGACTCGTAGTAGCTCACTTCCAGGTGATAGCGATCCCAGTCGAATCGGGTCCCGATCTCGCGGTTGTCGGTCACAATAGGCTGAAGCTGCAATAGGTTGTCGACGTCCTGGCCCGGGTCACTGATCCCCCTGAGCACCCGTCCCACGTCCGGCATGCCAAAGCCTTCGGAGTAATTGGCAAACACCTGGGCCCAGTCGGTCAACTGATAGACCACACCGGCATTGAACAGGGTTTCATCAAAGTCCGGGTTACCCCCCTGAACCGTGACATTGTCCTGGGTAACATTGCTGCGATCGATGGTGTTGTAGGTATCTACCTTGAGTTCGGCCTGTTCATGACGAACACCACTGTGCAGGGTCAGATCCTCGGTAACTGCAAGGTCACCCTGCAGGAATACAGCGTAATTACGGAACCGGGATTCCGGCACATAGGTGCGACCAGTATGCACCAGATCCTGCTGGGTTTCGTCCTGGAGAACATCCAGCCCCGCAGTCAGGCTCAGGCGGTTATCCAGCAAACCACGCCGGGTGAGGGTGAACTTGCCGCCAAGCTTGTCGGACTCGTTACGGGTCTGGTCAAACCGGGCATTGCCATCCGCATCCTGATAAGGGAAGAACGGAGTCGTGGCAAACTGTGCCCGGAACGTCTGGCTGTACAGCTGAGCGTCAACCTCATTGCCCAGCCAGTTGCCGTGGGAGTATGAGAGACGAGCCGTGGTTACCTCGTTATAACCGGGATCTCCATCGGGATTGCCCTTGCGGGCTGTGGTGGGCACGCCGTTGGCACGGTCGCCGGGCACCGGCTCATAGTCGCCATTACCTTCCAGCTCAAATCGGTTGATGAAAAACTCGATGTTCTGGTCATCATCCAGCCAGTAACCCAGCTTGGCGAGTACGTCATAACTTTCGGAATTCTGGATTTCCCCCGGGTAGGCCACGCCCACGGGACGATCCTTGCCGTCGTAGAACACGCCGCGTTCCTGGAAGCTACCACCTACAAGATAGTCCCAACGGTCCTGCTGACCGCTGACACGATAACCGACCTTGTAGCCCTGGCCATCGGATTTCACATCGTCGTCCGTGGTCACACTGGCGGAAACCGATTGGTTGATCTCGCCACTCTCTGGCTTTTTGGTCACGAAGTTGATGATACCGCCGGTGGCGCCAAGGCCATGCTCTGCACTTGCCCCGTGAATCACTTCGATGCGTTCCACCAGCTCAAGGTCGATGGTGTAGCTGTCGCGGGCGCTGTCCCGCAGCGGATTGCTCTGGGGCACGCCGTCTACCAGGAACAGTGGCGATCTGCCCCGGAAGGTTTCGCCGGCGTTGGAGAGTTTTTGCCGGCCCGGTGAATAGGAAGGGATCAGGTTGCCAAGTACCTCTCCGGGATCATTGGAAATCGCCAGCTGCTGTTCAATCTGTTCCCGGGTAATGATGGTGGTTTTCTGGGGCGTTTCCCCAACGGTGCTTTTATTGCGGGTCGCGTTGATGACCAGATCAGGCAGCCTGTCCGCCTTGTCATCCGCGGAGTTATCGGCCTTCGATTGCGCCAGCCCCGTCCCGGGAACTGCCATCGTCAGGGCCAGAAGCAGGACTCGTGACTCCGGAGTTTTCATAAGCATTGTTACCTCGTATTAATGAGGCGCAAATGCTAACGATTCGCATTACTGAATGCAATGAGCGAATCAGTTCATCACCCGGTTCACCTGCTCCACAAACGCCGCCGGCAGCACATCAATCACCGGGCGCTGGTCACCGCTCATTTCCGGCGCCGGGGTGTCCGGTTCCGTCGCAATAATGGACGGGTTCTCTGACCAGTGCAGCAGTTGCAGCTGACCATCGGCCTGCTCCACCAACGCGGTACAGTGCTCTACCCAGTCCCCATCGTTGCAATAGAGGCCTTCGGTGCTTCTGAGGAAACCAGCAGAGTGAATGTGGCCACAGATGAAGCCGTCATAGTGACCCCGCTCGGCTGCGGTCAGGGCGGCCAGTTCGAAACGACGAATGAAGGTGCGTGCCTTGCCAATACGGCTTTTGACCCAGGCCGCCAGCGACCAGTAGGGCTTGCCGTTGAGCCGGCGCCAGGCGTTGAACCAGCGATTGAGTCGCAGCAGGAGTCCGTGGGCACGATCCCCCACCAGCAACATCAGCGGGCTGCAGCGCACCACCTGATCAAACTGGTCACCGTGGCAGACCAGGAATCGCCGGCCATCGGTTGTGGTGTGGACCGCCTTGTAGCGGATCTCGATACCGGAAATGGTCTGGCCACAGAAGCGACGGACAAATTCATCGTGATTGCCCGGCACATACACCACCCGGGTACCGGTTGCGGCCAGCTCCAGGAGTTTGTGGATAACCGCCTGATGGGACTGGGGGAAATGCACACGCCGCTGCATGGCGATCAGGTCAACGATATCCCCCACCAGGTAGAGGGTCTCGCAACGGACGTTGTTGAGGAAATCCAGCAGATAGTCCGCCTGACAATCCGCCGTCCCCAGGTGCACATCGGAAATGAACACGCTCCGGTAGTTCCACATTTCGTCTCCCACCCTTCAGCCATGCTGGATAGGGCCACTGTCACAAAGGTGGGTGACAGGAACATGACAGCGAGACGACGTTTTCAAGACGCCGGAGGACAGCGCGCCCACAATCCGGAGCACGCCGCCAGCCGGGTCAGATTAACGCAGGTCCGGATTCAGGGTGTAGGTCCCGGTCACCCTGGCGCTGGCCAGCACATGGCCGGCCATGGCTTCACGCACATCGTTGCCATCGAATTCACCCTCCAGGCCCAGGCTCTCGACATTCAGTGCATGGACTTCGTAGTGGTAATGATGAAGGATCTCATCGTTCCAGGGTGGGCAGGGGCCATCATAGCCGGCGTAGGTGCCAGCCATATCGGGGTTTCCAGCCAGGAACTGGGTATAGTTGTTCACCCCCCGGATACCGATCGGGCCCGGGCCGGGTTCCTTGCCCTTGGGAATAACGCCATCGCTGTCCTCACCCTCGGGAATCCGGTTTGTGGCGGCAGGAACGTCCACCAGCAACCAGTGGAAAAAGTCCACCCGCGGGATGTCCTTTGAAACCGTCTTGCCCTCCTGGTTCACATCGTCCGCCACGCTCGGCACGTCAGGATCAAACATCATGACCACGAAGCTCCGGGTGCCTTCCGGTGCGCCTTCCCAAGTGATTTCCGGATTCCGGTTGGGGCCGAAACTCATGTGATCTTCCTGGCTGTAGACGCCAAACGCGAATTTTTCAGGAATTGGCTGACCTTCCTCTATGCCTCGAACCTCTAGTTTCACGGTGTTGCCTCCTGTTGATGGTTGGCCTTTATCTCAGTGACTGTGTCCCGAAAACGTCCGTACTGTGATAAAAAGGTTTTAACAGTGGTGTTGTACGTCTGTCCAGATTAACAGACCTCACCAGCACGAACACAGAACCGGACTCCGGCCCGGTTACACCAGCCCGAGCGACAGTCATACTGCATGTTCCACCAAGGCGACATCATTCATCATACCCGGGATGCCCTGGGCGGCATCCTGGTAATCGACTACCGCAAACACCGGGTCCTGACCTTTGATTCGGTGTTTGAGCAAAGCAAGATTGATCGCCGCCGGCCCCACCTCCCGGTACACGAATACAACCGCGCCATGATGCTGCCGGCGGCGTTTGCCAGGCCCCGGCATGTCACGGTGCTGGGGCTCGGTGGCGGCGTCATGGTGAATGCGTTCCATCACCTGTACCCGGATTGCCGGATTCACGCCGTCGAGCTGAGACCGGCGGTTGTGGACGTGGCACGGGAGTTTTTCAGTTTACCGGACAGCGACCGCCTGGCCGTCACTATCGCCGATGCACGCAATGCCCTGGGCGCCCTGCCGGACGCCAGCACCGACATGATCCTGGCGGACCTCTACAACGCCGACCGCATGAGCCCGGCCCAGGCCCAGCGTCATTTTGTGGATGAATGCAGCCGGGCCCTGACCGACGGCGGCTGGCTGGCACTGAATTACCACCGCACCCCGGATCCGGAAGGGCCCTATTTTCGCCAGCTAAAAAAACACTTTGCGGTGTTGCTGATGTTCCGGAGCAAGAGCAACAACACGGTCATCTACGCCAGCAAGCGCCCCTTCGATGCCCTGCATTCAAAAGACCCGCTGCTGGCAGAGCTGGAAAAGCACTTGCCGATCGCCTGGCGCAAGCTGATGACCCGGGTCAGCCGGCTGTAGCCAAAACATGCTCAGGTCCACTTTTCCCTTGGCGGTTGATAATGCTTCATCTGGTCAAGCAGGGCGGCCGGATCATCTGCGGTAATGAGCATGTCGATGTATTCCTGTTTCAGGAACCCCGCCCGTTCCATGGCAGAGGCCATGGACAGCAACGGGTCATAGAAACCATTGACGTTATAGAGCGCACAAGGCTTGTGGTGAAACCCCAATTGCCCCCAGGTCCAGGCCTCGAATATTTCCTCCAGAGTGCCGATACCGCCGGGCAGGGCGACAAAACCATCCGCCAGTTCCGCCATCTTCGCCTTGCGCTCGTGCATGTCTTTGACCACATGCAGTTCGGTTAATCCGCTGTGGGCCAATTCCCGGTCACGCAGGTGCTCCGGAATCACGCCACAGACCCTGCCGCCAGATTCCAGCGCCGAGTCCGCGACTATCCCCATCAGCCCGACGTGGCCGCCACCAAAAATCACATCGGCGCCATTGCGCCCGAAGAAGGTGCCCAGCTCCCGCGCCTTGTTGGCGAATACAGGGTCATTTCCGGTCCTGGACCCGCAATAAACCGCAATTTTCATCCAATATCCTCACAAAGTAGCAGTCAGGTGGCTCCGAGGTCGCATTGAGCCAACCGTCGAAAACTCTAGCATGGAAGTTTAAACAACAAGAACTGCAGGAGTACCCCATGACCGGGCGCATCGTGCTCCTTCTTGTCTGCCTGTCCTGGATAGCCACGACCCACGCAGAGCTTTCAGGGGAACGGCAGGCACTGATCCAGGAGCTGTTCCCTTCAGCAACCGTCATCCGGGACCAGTTGCCGGATTTTCCCGTGTATCCGGTGTACCAGCTCCAGGAGCTGCTGGGCTATGCCTATGAGTCCACCGATTTTACCCGCTTGCAGGGTTTTGCCGGCAAGCCGATCAGACTGTTGATCGGGTTGGACACCCGGGGCCGGTTCACCGGTGTCCGGGTATTGCATCACCATGAACCGGTGTTTCTCCACGGTCTGGGGGAAGAACCGCTGTTCGAATTTACCGAGCAATACAAGGGCCGTTCACTGCGGGAGCAGATCATCGTCAGCACCTCCAATTCCCACCGCTCGGGTCGGGATACCGGCGGCAATGTGGTGCACTTTGACGGGGTCAGCAAGGCTACGGTGTCAGTGCTGATTCTCAACGACACCGTGCTATCTTCGGCATTGCAGGTCGCACGCAAGAAACTGGAGGGTTTCGCCCAGGCGACTCCGACACGGGCAAAGCCGGACTTCTATGAGCCGCTGTCCTGGCATCAACTGATTGACCGGGGCTACATCGGCCATTGGCGAGTGAATGCAGCCACCATTGAAAACCAGGTCGGCCGCCCCCTGTCGGACTATCCCGGGGATCTGGAGCCACCAGAGGGGGCGCCCTTCAGCGAGCTGTATTTTGGTTACATCAACGCGCCCATTGTCGGTCGCAATCTGCTGGGCGACGACGGCTACAGGCAATTGATGGCCAGGTTTGAAGACGGCGCCCAGATTCTCGCCATCCTGTCGCGGGGGGAGTTCCTGCACGTTGCGGAAGACTTTGTACCCGGAAGCACACCGGACCGCCTGGGCCTGATCCAGAATAACCTCGCCGTAGAAATCCGCGACCTCGACCTTCTGGACAGGAATCTGGAGTTTCAGGCCGCCGGAATGCCGTCCTTCGATGCCAGCAACCTGTTCCGGGTAGGTGGCAGCACAGGTTTCAATCCGGGTGCGGAAGCCAAACTGAAACTCAATGTCGAACTGGCACGCAATCATTTGGTGATCGATCGCACGACCCTGGACATTCCCGTCCGGTTCAACGGAGACATGTTCGAGACTGTCGACGTTGCCGCGTCTCCGGAAGACTCACGGGAACCGGTATGGATCGGTCTTTGGAAGGAACGCTGGTGGCAGATCTCACTTCTGGTGGCCGGTCTTGCTGTGCTCACCGTGTTTTTCGCCAGACAGAAATCCCTCAGCCGCCACCCACGGCTGGTGCATCGGTTCCGCTGGGGCTTCTTGTTATTTACCCTGTTTTTTATCGGCTTTTACGCCCAGGGCCAGCTCTCGGTGGTGAATATCTACACACTGTTCCTGGCAATCTGGGACGGTTTCTCACTGGACGTGTTCCTGCTGGACCCGGTGATTTTTATCCTCTGGACCTACACCTTCATCACCCTGTTTATCTGGGGCCGGGGCCT
This sequence comes from Marinobacter sp. DUT-3, assembly GCF_050379435.1. Lineage (NCBI taxonomy): Bacteria > Pseudomonadati > Pseudomonadota > Gammaproteobacteria > Pseudomonadales > Marinobacteraceae > Marinobacter > Marinobacter sp. DUT-3. The sequence goes on along the minus strand of NZ_JBNRMG010000008.1, from coordinate 247,746 downwards.
GTTCTGCGGCTGGCTGTGTCCGTTCGGAGCTCTACAGGAAATGGCCGCCTGGCTGGGCGGGAAACTGAAATTCAGACAGGTCCGGGTGCCGGAACACTGGCACCGCAGACTGATCCTGATCAAGTATCCGATTCTTCTGGGGCTGGTTGGCACAGCCTTCTATTCACTGACCCTGGCGGAACAACTGGCGGAAGTGGAACCCTTCAAGACCAGCATCACCCTGTTCTTTGTCCGCTACTGGCCGTTTGTTGCGTATGCGGTGGGGCTGCTGGTGATCGGCATGTTCATCCACAAGTTCTATTGTCGCTACCTGTGCCCGCTGGGGGCCGGTCTGGCGGTGCTGGGCCGGTTCCGGCTGTTCAGCTGGCTGGATCGGGTCGAGCTGTGCGGCAATCCCTGCCAACACTGCAAGAACGAGTGCGGCATCAACGCCATCCGCAAGGATGGTCGGGTGGATTACGATGAATGTATCCAGTGCCTGGAATGCGTGGTTATCCTGCGGGATGCGGAGCAATGCGTGGACAAGCGGGTACAGAACAAGAAGCGCGAAAGGCAGGCCAATATACTGGCCACGGATGCGGGCTGAACCTGTCAGTTTGTTACTGAATCACCAATCCGGTTATCATTGAATGACTATTCAAGTACAGATGCCCGCGGATTGCAGCTATGGCCAGACATGCACGCTATGACCGAAAAACCGCCCTGGAAAAGGCCGTCGGCCTGTTCTGGGAGAAGGGCTATCACGGCAGCTCCATGAAACAGATTGAGCACGCCCTGGATATGCGCCCCGGCAGCATTTACGCCACCTTCGGCAGCAAGGACGGACTGTTTTCGGAAGCGCTGGCCTCCTACGCAGAACAGGGCGGCCGGGAAATGGCAGCGCACCTTGAACCGTACGACTCCATCGTGGACGGCCTGCAGGATTACCTGCGCACCATTGCCGCCAAGTGCGGCCCCGATACAGAGGCGCCATCACGAGCCTGCATGATCGTAAAAACCCTGCTGGAATCCAGCAACACCCACAGTGCGCTGGCAGCCCTGGCCAACCGCATTCTTTCTGCCATTGAATGCGCTCTGAAAGCCGCCCTGGAACAGGCGAAAGCCCGGGGAGAACTGGCCTCAACAGCGGATTGCAGTCGCCTGGCCAGGTTGCTCCAGGCCCAGATCATGGCACTGCGTGCGATGGCTGAAAGGGACCTGACGGAGGAACAGTTACAGGCCCTGGGGGACGACATGGCCGCCATCCTTGATGGATACCGTACTCACCACTGAGCACCTCCCTGAGAGGTGACTTAAGGGAATGGGGGACATAGGTCCAATTGTACCTGTTGTCCTCTCCGCGTTAGTATTAATCCGGCTGCGTTAGCACCCTACCTATCACAGGATCCCAGTGAGGACAGCCAAGCGTTTTTGTCCCGAGAGCGCTTGGCTCTCTTCACTTAAAGGTCTGACTGTTATGGATAATCTTCATCACATTGTCGTGGTCGGCGGTGGCGCCGGCGGTCTTGAGCTCGTCACCAGCCTGGGTAACAAGCTTGGAAAAAAACGCAGGGCGCGCATTACCCTGGTGGATGCTGGCCTGACCCATGTCTGGAAACCCCTGCTCCATGAGGTGGCCTCCGGGTCACTCGATGCCAGTGCCAACGAGATCAACTACCGCGCCCACGCTCAAAAGCACCATTACGAGTTCCAGCTTGGCTGCATGAGCGGACTGGATCGTGACGCCAAACAGCTGGTGATCGCGCCGTTTCATGATGAAGAAGGCGTGGAAGTGGTTCCCGAGCGTCGCATCAGCTATGACACCCTGGTGATGGCTGTCGGCAGTACTGCCAATGATTTCGGCACTCCCGGCGCCCAGGAGCACTGCCTGTTCCTGGACAGCCTGACACAGGCACGCCGTTTCCATAACCTGTTGCTCAATGCTTTCCTGCGCAAGAATCACGACGCCAATCAGGGCCAGACTCACGAACTGCCGATCACCATCATCGGCGCCGGAGCCACCGGCGTGGAACTGGCGGCGGAGCTGCGCCTGGCCTCGCGGGAGTTACCGGTATTTGGCATGAACCACCTGCAGGCATCGGATGTATCGATTTCTGTCATCGAAGCGGCGGACCGTATCCTGCCGGCACTGCCCGAACGCCTGTCCGCCGCCGCAACCCGCGAACTGGGGCGGCAAAGCGTCAAGGTCATGACCGGACAACCGGTGAGCGAAGTGCGTAAGCAGAGCATTGTGATGAAGGACGGCACCGAGCTGCCTTCGGAAATGACCATCTGGGCGGCCGGCATTAAGGCGCCCGGCTTCCTCGCGGAGCTCGACGGGCTCGAAGTGAACCGGGGTAACCAGCTGGTGGTGGAGCAGACCCTGCAAACCACCCGTGACAGCAGTATTTTTGCCCTGGGCGACTGTGCCGCCTGTCCCCAGCCGGATTCCGACAGGCCGGTCCCCCCCAGGGCCCAGGCCGCCCACCAGCAAGCGGATGTGCTGTTCAAGACGCTCTGTAACCGCCTTGAAAGCAAAGAGGCCATACCCTTTGTCTACAATGACCACGGTTCGCTGATCAATTTCAGCCACTACACCACCGTTGGCAACCTGATGGGTAACCTGTCCGGTCGTGGCATGTACATCGAAGGTAAGGTCGCCCGCCTGTTTTACGTCTCCCTGTATCGCATGCATCAGGTCGCCCTGCACGGATTCCTGAGGACCGGCGTTATCTGGCTGATGGACAAGATCAGCCGCGCCATGCAGCCGAGACTGAAACTGCACTAAAGCGGAATGGAGCGGGTGAAGGGAATCGAACCCTCGTATGCAGCTTGGGAAGCTGCCGTTCTACCATTGAACTACACCCGCAATACGCCTCTCGTTACGGCAATATAAGCGGACTTGCCACGGCTCGGCAAGCCCCGGGGCTGGCAATTTTCCTTCGCCGCCCCCGGAGCGCTCCTGCTATGCTCACACAGTAACTGACGGAGATTCGATGGACCCCACGTTCACCCTGATTGGCGCCCTGATGCTGGTCATCAGCATTGTACTGAGCCCGCTTTCCAGCCGGGTCGGTATGCCTGTACTGCTGATTTTCCTGATTGTCGGGATGATGATGGGAGAAGACGGCCCGGGTGGCATCGATTTCGACAATTTCGAGCTTGCCTTCGTGATCGCCAACCTGGCGCTCGGGGTGATCCTGCTGGACGGTGGTATGCGCACCCGGGCAGAGACTTTCCGGGTTGGTCTTCGGCCGGCACTGATGCTGGCCACATTCGGTGTGTTCCTGACCGCCGCAGGTTCCGGCCTGGTGGCGTGGTGGGTGTTCGATCTCCACTGGATGACCGCTCTGCTGATCGGCGCCATCATCTCGTCCACCGACGCGGCAGCGGTGTTTTCACTGCTTCAGGGCCGCGGTCTGCACCTCAATGAACGGGTCAGCGCCACGCTGGAGATCGAGTCCGGCAGCAACGATCCGATGGCCATTTTCCTGACCCTGATGCTGGTCACCATGATCGCGGAGAACAGTCAGGGCGCCAACTGGGGCGGTTTGCTGATGCTGGTCAAGCAGTTCGGGATCGGCGGCATTGCCGGTATTCTTGGCGGCCATGTAGTGGTTCAACTGGCCAACCGCATCCGCCTGACACCGTCGCTGTATCCGTTGCTGGTGGCTGCGGCCGGCATTGCCGTATTTTCCGGCACCAACGCCCTTGGCGGCAGCGGTTTCCTTGCCATCTACCTTACTGGGGTGGTGATCGGCAACCGCCCGGTACGCATGATGCCCATGATCCTGCAGGTCCATGACGGTCTCGCCTGGCTGTCGCAGATCAGCCTGTTCCTGATCCTCGGGTTGCTGGTGACCCCGTCCGACCTGTGGAGCCTGGCCGGCGCCGGCCTGATCCTGGCGCTGTCGCTTATTTTCCTGATTCGTCCGCTGACCGTGCTGATTACCCTCTGGCCGTTTGGTTTCAATCGCCGGGAGCTTGGCTTTATCAGCTGGGTCGGCCTGCGCGGGGCGGTGCCGATTGTACTGGCGCTGTTTCCGATTATTGCCGACCTGCCCGATGCCCAACTGCTGTTTCACGCTGCCTTCTTCATCGTTCTGGTGTCGCTGATCGTGCAGGGCACCACCATGGCGCCCCTGGCCCGCAAACTCGGCCTGGAAGTTCCGGCCGGCGACGACCCATACCGGCGTCTGCCCCTGGATGTACCCGCGACCGGTGACCATGAACTGATGCTGTTCCCGTTGAGGGGTGACAACTGGAAAACGCCGCGTCCCCTTGGCCAACTGCGCTTGCCATCCAACACCGCCATTGCCGGTGTGTTTCGCAAACGCATCTGTCACCAGCCCAGCCCCGAAATGGAAGTCTCCAGCGGTGATGTCATCGCCATGTTTGCCACGCCGTCCGACCTGTCCGAGCTGGGCAAGGCACTCAGTGGTCGACAGGCGCCGAAACATCTCGCCGAACGCGCATTCTTCGGTGACTTTGTCCTCAATGGCGACGCGTTGTTGGGGGATGTGGAACAGGTGTACGGTATCGAGTTTGACGAACTGCCTCCTGAGCTGTCTCTGGCAGAATGCTTCGCTCGCCGTACCAAGGGCCATCCGGTAGTCGGTGACAAGGTGATTCTCGGACCGGTCACCCTGGTAGCCCGGGCGACCGAAGCCGATCGCGTCACCAAGGTCGGCCTGAAGATGGACAGCTCACAAAACAGGCGGTCCGGTTAATAGATAACCAAAAAAGTTAACAAAACCCATTAACAATCTTGCGGTCGGCTATGCTATAAACTGTGCCAGACCAATATTAATCATTAGTAACTTATGGCCATGACTGTCCGGATGCCTCTATTTTTGTTCATGTTTGTCGCCAGCCTACTGGCGCCGCTATCGCCTGCCTCAGCAACCGAGTTGCTGGCCCGCGCGGAATCCCGGATACCCGAGGAAAAACCATCTCTCGACCATCCCCGGGGCATCGACAAGGTACTGGTGCGCAAAAGTGAACGCAGGTTATACCTGATGGATGACGAGGAAGTGGTCCGCAGTTATCGGATTTCCCTGGGCGAGAGTCCCGAGGGCCACAAGCTGTACGAGGGGGACGAACGCACTCCCGAAGGGGACTATCAGCTGGACTGGCGCAATGCCAACAGCGATTTCTACAAGTCGATTCATATCTCCTACCCCAATGAGCGGGACCAGGAACTCGCGCAGGCCTGGGGCCTGGATCCCGGCGGCAGCATCATGATCCACGGTCTGCCAAACGAAGCCGGAGATATGGCATTTGCCTACACCGGCCTGGACTGGACCAACGGCTGCATCGCGGTGACCAACGAGGAAATGGACGAAATCTGGAACCTGGTGGCTGACGGCACGCCCATCCGCATTCTGCCCTGAAACCTCCAAAGTGCCTGGTATGACGGCAACCAGCTTTCTTTTTTATTAAGTTGTTGTCATAAGGCCAAAACTTTTACGTATCCTTAGTTAACATTTTCCCGCAGAGTGTTTTACACTGTTTAACGACTCCGGTAGTCAAAGCCTATCGGGCCTGGTTTGACAGGACGTCATCTGACTGGCTTCTGGATCACAGGAAATAAAACGACCAATAAGGGGAAAAGATATGCGTAAACTGACGATCGCAGGGTTTGCATTGGCCACCGCACTGACTGCAGGTTGTGCCACCACTGACCAGGGAGCTATCGACGAAGCAAATGCTAACGCAAGCTCCGCTGAGCAGACTGCTGAAAATGCCCTGAACACTGCCAACAGCGCTTCCAGCGCTGCACGCTCTGCCCAGCAGACTGCAGACGAAGCACTGGCTGCTGCGAAAGCTGCCCAGCGTGCTGCTGACGAAGCAAACGAGCGTGCCAAGCGTATGCTCGAGCGTGCCAGCCAGAAGTAAGGCTGATGCGTCATGAAAAAGGCCGGACTCATCCGGCCTTTTTCATGTCTGACATCTGGTGATTATTCCCCGGAATCCGAATCCTTCGGTTTGTTGTTAAGCCCCTGCTTCTGTTTCTCCATGAAGGACTTCAGCATATCCATGGGCAGCGGGAACACGATAGTGGACGAATTGTTGTTGCTCATATCCGCCAGAGTCTGCAAATAACGAAGCTGCATGGCGCCTGAATTGGTGGACATCACTTCGGCCGCTTCCACCAGCTTCTTTGATGCCTGCAATTCGCCTTCGGCATGAATCACCTTGGCTCGCCGTTCACGCTCCGCTTCCGCCTGACGCGCAATAGCACGGATCATGTTCTCATTCAGATCCACATGCTTGATTTCCACGTTCGCCACCTTGATACCCCACTCCTCGGTCTGGGCATCAATGATCTCCTGAATATCAATATTGAGCTTGTCACGCTCTGACAGCATCTCGTCCAGATCATGCTTACCCAGCACCGAACGCAAGGTGGTTTGCGCCAGCTGGCTGGTTGCCGCCGCGTAATCCTCGACCCGGATGATCGAGCGCTCAGGATCCACCACGCGGAAATACAGGACGGCGTTTACCCGCACGGTGACGTTGTCCTTGGAAATAACATCCTGACTCGGTACGTCCAGGGTGATCACACGCAGGTCCACCCTCACAATTTGTTGGATACCGGGAATCACAATGATCAGACCCGGCCCCTTCACGCCCTGGAAGCGGCCGAGGAAAAAGACCACACCACGCTCGTACTCAGGCAGGATCTTGATCGCCGACCCAAGAATCAGAAGCAGCACCACCGTGGGTGCAAGATAGGGAATCAGATCACCAAACATCATAACGTCTCCTTCGTTGGGTTTGTCGTCGCGTCTCCCGGCTCCACAACCACCGTCAGCCCTTCTATTGCCGTCACATTCAGCTCATCACCGGTCTTGACCGGTGAGCTGCTGGTGGCGTTCCAGCGTTCACCACTCATACGCACATGCCCATGGTAGCTGCCATCCCTGGGTTCGAAATCATCCAGGGCCCGGGCCTGTTCATGGGAAATCTGTTCCGGACCGCTCACCGGATGCCGCTTGCGCAAACCGATGAACCGCGTCGCTGTCCACAGGATGAAGCCTGCGGCAACCGCTGCGGTTCCACCCACCATCGGCAGCGAAATATCCCGGTGACTGCCATCCATAAGAATCACCGAGCCGGTTATAAACGCGACAATCCCGCCTATACCCAATATGCCAAAGCTGGGCATAAAGGCCTCCCCGACGATGAACGCCAGACCCAGCAGGATCAACGCCAGGCCGGCGTAGTTCACCGACAGCACCTGGAAGGCAAACAGGGCCAGAATCAGACAAATGGCCCCGATAACACCCGGGAAAATAGCGCCCGGGTTGGAGAGTTCGAAAATGATGCCGTAGAACCCGATGATCATCAGGAAATACGCGACATTGGGATTAGTGAGTACTGACAGTAAACGTGTACGCCAGTCCGGTGCCGAGTGCACCAGTTCGAGGTTGGCCGTTGCCAGAGTGACCTCTCCGCCTGCCGTCCTTACAGTGCGGCCGTCTATCTGCCTCAGCAGGTCGGGCAGGGTACTGGCGACCACGTCCACCACGTTCTTTTCCAGGGCTTCTGTGGCGCCCAGGTTAACCGCTTCGCGGACGGCCTCTTCCGCCCAGTCGGCATTACGACCGTGACGTTCCGCCAGACCACGGATATAACTGACAGCGTCTTCCAGCACCTTGCGTTCCATCGCCGTTCCGCCACGGCGTTTACTGTCGCTTTCACTGGCTTCTTCTTCGGAACCACTATCCGTTTCGGCGTCCTTACCCTCCTCGGCCTGCTCGTCAGGTTCTTCCGCCGGTGGATCATCCATGCCCGGAACCCCACCCATCTGCACCGGGGTTGCGGAGCCCAGGTTGGTGGCCGGCGCCATGGCGGCAATGTGACTGCCATAAAGAATGTAGGTGCCGGCACTGGCCGCGCGAGCCCCCTCGGGGGAGACGTAGGTGGCAACCGGCACGGATGAGGCGAGAATGTCCTTGATGATTCCGCGCATGGACTCCATCAAGCCCCCCGGAGTGTCCATCCGGATGACGACCAGCCCGGCGCCCTCCGATTCCGCACGCTGTATGCCACGCACCACGTAATCCATGGTCGCCGGGCCAATGGCGCCCTCGACAGTCAGTACCAGCGCGGTATCAGAAGCCTTTTCCTGCGCATAGACAGAATAGGCCAGGGAACCCAGCGCCAGCACGGTTCCAAGCAGAAATACAAACAGGGACCAGGTGAATCCCCTGGAGGACAGTGATCTCATGGGACGGCTCGTCTTCATTAACTCCTCCCCGGATCAGAGCGATGGGTCAGAACATTCGGGCCAACACCGACACTGGCAGCCGCTTCATCAGGAAACCCAGAGGTGTCCATGGCCATCCAGGCACGAAACACTCGGGTTTCTCCGATTCGATCGCTTTGACCATGGCCTTGCAGCCGGTTTCAGCGTCCACGATGAAGGGCGTGTTTTTCACTTTCTCATTAATCTCAGTACGAATATAGCCCGGATACAAGGTTGTGACCCGAATTGGAGACTTTTGTTTCACCAGCTCCACCCGCAAGCCTTCCATCAGGGCCGCCAGACCGGCCTTGGTGGCCGCATAGGTAGTGACATTCTTTGGCATCCCGCGCACTGCCGTCACCGACGATACGGCAACCAGGTGGCCCCGGTTCTGCTCGCGGAATATCTCCATGGCGGCCTCGATCTGGGCCAGGGCCGACACGAAGTTGGTTTCGGCGGTTTGCTTGTTGGCTTGGAAGCGCCCGGTCCCCAGGGGTTGGCCCTTACCAATACCGGCGTTGACGATGATGCGGTCCAGAGTGCCAAACTCCGACTGGAAACCCCGGAATACCTCGAATACCTGTTCGTGATCGTTCACATCCAGTGCCTGGAGGCTGATACGAATAGCCGGGTACTGTCGCCGCAGCTCGTCCCGTAATGCTTCAAGCCGTTCCGTGCGACGGGCACACAGCGCCAGATTGTCTCCACGAGCGGCAAATTCCCTGGCCATGCCTTCGCCAAGGCCGGAGCTGGCGCCGGTTATCAGAATCGTACGCGTCATGGGGTGTCCTTGTTATTCTTGAATGGATAGAGGGACAGGGCTCAGAACCAGAGCTGTGGCTCCTTTTCGTTGTGGTCGACATCAGCCGGTTTTTCCGCGTTACTGTCGTCCGATGCCAGCTGGCGGACCCGGACCCGTTCTCCCACCATGGTGGGAAGGCCATCCGCCTGGTCGACGGCGAGCTCTATGGCACGACGCTGGATTTCAACCCCGGGTCGGCGCTGGAGGAAGCTGTCCAGCGCCTCCGTGACCTCCTGCCACAACCACTCCCGGTCCTGGTCGCTGTACTCTTCATGGGGACGATGCACTTCCAGCCAGACTTCCCCGCCAGACAGACCAATTTTTACCGGCTGCTTGATCACCCGTACCGGCGTGCCCTTGCTGACCTGGTAAACAAAGCGTGAAATGTCCTCGTTGTACATGCGGAAACAACCGTGACTGACCTGCATGCCGACCCCGAACTGCTTGTTGGTGCCGTGGATCAGATAGCCCTCCTCACTGAGCATGAGGGCATGACTGCCCAGCGGATTACCGGGGCCAGGGGGGATCATTCTTGGCAGGTAGTCACCAGAGGCCTCGTATTCAGCACGGATACTGGCTGGCGGATACCAGGCCGGCGATTCCAGCGGCATGGTCACTTCGGCATCCGTCAGCGGCGACGGGTTGTCATCGGTGCCCACGCCGACCGGGTATACCTGGACGCCCTTGTCAGTGAAGTAATACAGGCGATACTCCGCCAGATTGATGACGATGCCCTTGCGCTCAACATCCGGCAGGACGTACTGGCGGGGCAGGGTGATGCGCGTGCCATCGCCCGGCAACCATGGGTCAACGCCCGGGTTGGCTTTCACCAGTTCCAGGTAGCCCAGGCTCAGTTCGTTACCAATGGCCGCGAAGGTATCCTCATACTTTGTAGTAAACACGGACAGTGAACCGGCAAGATCCCCATCGATGGCAAAAGCCGGCACTCGCGGCTTGCGATCCGGCGCTTCAGAAGCTTCGATGACCCGGGTCTTGTCCTGTTCCGCGCCATAGGCAGCACTCCAGGACAGAACAAAGCCAACCGTCATCAATGCCAGAACTCGTTTACACCACATAGCTTTTCCACACCACAAAGAAAACCCGTTGAGCGGACACTCAGGCCGTAGCCAGGGCCGCCCAGACCGTTGCAATCGCCAGGACAACGAAAAGAACACTGGCACCAATACGGGCCGTTGCCAACGGCAAACGGTCCATTAACCACTTACCCGCCATAATAACCGGAATGTTCGCCAACAGCATCCCGACGGTTGTACCGATAATAACCCAGACGGTCTCTGTGTATCGTGCCGCCAGCACCACGGTTGCCACCTGGGTCTTGTCGCCGATCTCGGCGATAAAGAACATCACGGTCGTCACCATGAACGCGCCCATGCCCAGAAACTTCGAATCGTCGCTGTCGTCCTTGTCAGGAATCAGCAACCACAGTGCAATGGCGACAAAGCTCACTGCCAGGATCCAGGGCAGCCAGGTGTCCGGTATCCATTTGGCAACCCAGGCCCCCAGCAGAGCCGAAAGCGCATGATTCAGCACCGTGGCGACAAAAATACCAAGAATAATGGGCCAGCGCTGGGCGTAGCGAGCCACCAGAAACAGTGAAAGCAGCTGGGTCTTGTCGCCTATTTCAGCAATGGCAACGGCGAGGGTAGAAGAGAGAAAAGCGTCCATGAAATGCCCCAGGGCGGAATTTCAGACATGAGACAGCCACCTTCCGCCCTTTGGAGGTGTCTGCCTCAGGTCTTGCCAATCTCGCCACTATTCCACTGTCTGGTTAGGGCGGGACACGATAGCCATGGGGATTGGGCCCCAAGTATGTTGACTACCATCCGGCCCGCTGAACTCACCGCGGGCGGAGGCTACTCCCCTGAAGGAAGCTGAATACTACCCGATGCCAGATTCTGGTTCAATTACGCTCGCATCCGCCAGACCGGTATGGCCGCCACCGCCACGAACAGCGCCACCAGCCACCATGCCGAATGGAAGGCGCCGATGGTGGGAATGCCCCCGGCGTGGTCCCCGAACTCAATGGTCAGGGCAACGATGTTGACGCCATAGGCACCGCCAAGCTGCCGGGTAAAATTGATGGTGCTGGAGCCCGCCCCCAGCTCATGGGGTTCAAGCGGATTCAGGGCGCCGGTCGACAATGCGGGCAACATGAACCCCAGACCAACCCGGCCGAGGATGGTCCACAACGCCAGCCAGCCAAACGCGAGCTCCAGATCAGACAACGCGAACAACGCCGCAGATGCTGCAAACAGCACCATGCCGAAAACGACCAGGGCGCGGGAGCTGTGCTTGTCCGCCAGACGCCCCGCCAGGGGAAAGGTCATGCCCAGGGCGATGCCCGCAGGCAGCATCAACAACCCCGCCTCCGTGGCCGAAAAATTCAGGGCGGTTTGGACAAACAGGGGCACCAGATACGTGGAGCCAAACAACGCCAAACCAAGGGCGAGGGCACCAAGATTGGCGTAGAGAAATACCGGCTGGCGCAACAGGCGGAGATTCAGCAATGGGTGGCTGGTTCTGCGCTCCCGCCACACGAAAAGTAACAGGGTAGTCACCGCGACCAGGCCTTCCAACACCAGCCAGTAGCGACTGTCGGCAGCATTTTGCAGCCGATTCAGCGCGTCCAGAGACACCGCGATGGTGGACCCCAGCAATAACAGACCGGGCAGGTCAAAGCGATAGGGAGCTGGCCGCGACACCGGCAGCGGCAGAAAACGCCAGGCCATGAATACGCCCAGCAATGTGACCGGAGCAGGTGCAAACATCACATAGCGCCAGTCCAGCTGATCGACCAGAAAGCCGCCCAGAACCGGTCCCAGTGCGGGCGCCAGGATGACGCCCATGCCATAGATCCCCATCGCCTGGCCACGACGCTCCCGGGGAAAAATCCGGAACACCAGGTACATACCCATGGGTTGCATCAATCCGGCCATGGCACCCTGACCGATGCGGGCGGCGATCAATTGTTCCGGGGATGACGCAAACCCACCCGCCAGAGAAATCAGACTGAACAAGGCCATGGCCGTTGCCAGGGTCTTGCGGAGACCGAAATGGTCCAGCAGCCAACTGGAAGTCAGCATGGTGGTGGTCATGGCGGCAATAAAACCGGTCGCCAGCCAGTGAACCTGGCCCTGACGAATCCCGAACTCCAGCATAATATCGTGCAGCGCCACGTTGACCACCGTGGCGCTCAGTACCGTTGCCATGGTGCCCAGCATCACTGTGAAAACAGCCAGCCAGCGCCAGCGTTCACCGTATCGGGCCCTCAGCCCCTCCACCGTATTATCACTCAGAGCGAATGCTCCTCCAGGCCGGGTTCGTGCGTTTTATTTCTGCTTTTCGGCGTTTTCCAGAATCTTGTGAAAAACTTTGATGGCACAGTCGATTTCTTTGTCGGAAATCCCGTCCAGCATTTCCTCCCGCAGCTTGGAGGCACGCTCGGTGAGATCCTCCATAAAGGCACGACCGTTATCCGTCAGGTGCAGACGTCGGGCGCGGCGGTCATTGGGGCACGGGCGGCGCTCAATGAGGCCCTGCTGCTCCAGACTGTCCAGCAGACGGACAAGGGTGGGATTTTCAATGGCCATCAGGCTGGCCAGTTCTCGCTGGGTCAGGCCTTCGCCCCCTTCCCTGAGATAGACCATGGTGGTCCAGCGCGCCTGCGTCACACCCAGATCTTTCAGGCGCTCATCCAGCAGCTTGCGCCAGCGACGGGTAACCCGCGCAACGGCAAAGGGAAACTGATCTCTCATGGTCAGGACTCCGGTTAGGGGCTAAATAATCATGGAAAGTTAACAATAGTAAGCTAACCATTGAGATAAAAACAGATATGGACCAGGAAACAAAATCGGGGAAAACCGAAAGGCGGGCAAAAAAAGCCCGCCAGTACAGGTTCTTGCAAGCTCAGCCTGACTGGCGAAGCTGCTCCTCTTCCTGCATTTCCATGCTTTCCGGGGATTCGTGGAAGTCCTCGTTGCGGGGGTCGATTTCCGTCAGGACCGCAGAGGTTTCCGGCATAGCCGGTACGAAATGCTCCTGGTCCACCACCGCCACATCGTCGGTATGGGTAATACGGTAACTGGTCACCACCGCCAGCAATACCAGGAAGCCGGCATTCCCAAGGAACAATCCCCTCGGTCCCAACACACTGATCAGCTCCGCCATAACGATCGGCCCGATCACACTACCGATGCCATAGCTGAGCAACAGCGTCGCACTGGCGGCCACAATGCGATGACTGTCCATCCGGTCATTGGTGATCGCAACCGCAATCGGGTAAACCATGGCCGACAATCCGGTAAACAGGCCTACCAGTATCGTCAGTATCCATATTGTGCCCGCACCCAGCACAGCAACCAGACCCGCTGCTGTGGCCGCAGTCAACGCCACCCAGCACATCACCCGCCGCCGGTCAAAGCGGTCACACACACGACCAAGAGGCCACGCCAGCAGCATCGCCGCAATGATCGCGCTGGCCATGAAGGTGGATGTCCGGGCGACATCCAGCCCCACCATGGTGGCGTATACCGGACCGAGGGCGTAGAACGAGCCGATCAACACACCGCAGATCAGGGCTCCGGCAACACCACTGAAAGATTCCCGCCCAAGCTTGAAAAACGACATTCGCTCGGCCTGCTCAATGACCGGAGCCTCCATTGTCGTCAGGGACAGGGGAACCAGTGCCAACACGAGCAACATCGCCGCCAGCGAGAACGGCATGAAGTTCGCCGGATCACCGATGTTCACCACCAACTGGCCACCGGCGGCAGACAGGTAGAAAACAAACTGGTAAACCGCAAACAGTGCCCCCCGGTTGGCATTGGTGGCACGGCTGCTGAACCAGCTCTCGATCACCACCAGTACGCCCGCCATGCTGAACCCCGACAATACCCGCAGGACCGCCCAGAAAATCATGGAAATGGCCATGGGATACATCAGCGATGTCACGGCAGCCACCGCAGCGAATACCGCAAAGGCCCGAATATGGCCGACACGGGCAATGACCTTCTGGACATAGAGGGTGCCCAGGACAAACCCGATGGAATAACACACCAGCACCCAACCGATAATATTCGGTGCGACGGATTCAATGCTCAGGCGGATGCCCAGCAACGTCATCAGAAACGCGTTGCCGCTGACCAGCAGAATGATGCTGAGAATCAGGGCAGAAAGAGAAGTGACCATTCGGGTCATCTGACAGGCTCCGGACGTTGCAGGCTTGCGCTGGTGGATTGTGACAAAACATAGCAGCAAGGGCCGGTTTTTGCCGGGGGCGAATTAGAGCAGGCGCAGCCCGGCGTGACTACTACGCACTTCCCGAAGCCCGCCTCAAACCCCGAAACACCGACAACCAACTCGCTGGGGCCCCCGGCATGCCTGACTTTAACAATGTTTTACATTAAGGTGACGTAACAGAACTGCCAGCAAGGAGCGGGTACCATTATTCAGGAGTTATTCCGAGGCTCCCTAGCTATTCACTAAACCCGTGAGCGCCTGTTATGAAAAAAACGGACTGGCCCATCCGGTGGGATCTGCTGCTTCGCTACCGCCTGATTGAGATTATTGCCCTGTGGGAAGGACGGCTGACGACCAACCACATCTGCCACAGCTTTGGCATCGGACGGCAGCAGGCCTCCAAGGATATCAATACCTATCTGCGGGAACTGGCACCCGACAACCTGGTGTACGATCGGCACCTGAAGGGCTATGTGCCCGCGACCGACTTCCGCCCGGTGGTCACCCGTGGTCAGGCCAGTGAATATCTGGACCTGCTGGCCCGCCAGGAGCATCTCAGTGACACCTTTGAAACCCTGAACATCAGCCTTCCGGACAGCACCGTTGTGCACGGCCCCCACCGGGTGGTGCAACCGGACGTCATGCGTGCGGTGGTAACCGCCACCCGTCACGGGCGCCAGCTGAAAGCCGGTTACGCCTCACTCGCTCAACCGGCCATCACCCAGCGTCTCCTGGAGCCCCATACCCTGGTCTGCGTCGGCCACAACTGGCACCTCCGGGCCTGGTGTGAAACCACCGGGGCGTTCAGCGATTTCGCCCTGAGTCGTTTCCGGGGCGAGCCGGAAGCCTCTCGGGTGAAATCACGCCACACCGCCCACCAGGACGATGAATGGAATCGCGAGCTGACACTGGTACTCACCCCCGACAGCCGGCTGAGCAAGGAGCGCAGGGACATTATCGCCGCTGACTACGGTATGACCAACCATCGCCTGGAGCTGGACACCCGCGCGGCACTGGCTCCCTATGTGTTGTCCCGCCTCGGCGTGGCGGTGGACACCCCACATCCGGACCCACTGGTACAGCAACTGGAACTTGCCAACCCCGAGCAGGTAAGCCCGGGAAGCACCCACCAGCAAAAAGCCGTGAAAGCGGTGGCGGGGCTTTGCTAGAATCGACCGGTGACATCACACGCCACCAATCGCCTTATTACAGCATTCACAGCCCTGGTGCTCTGGCTTCCTGCCGGAGCCGTCGCCGCTGGCTGTGGCTCTCCCGCAACCGCTATCTCTCAGGTCCAGGGCCATCAGGCCCGCTCCCCGCTGGCAGGCGAAGAGGTCACTGTCGAGGGGGTCATCACCCTTGATTCCCGCCACCAGGGCGGTTTTCGCGGCTTTTACCTGCAACAGGCCGACGGGGAAACAGATAACAACCCGGCCACTTCCGAAGGCCTGTTTGTCTACACCAACCGCACAACCGCCAAAGCGGGCGACCGCGTGCGGGTTAGTGGCAGGGTCAAGGAATTCCATGGATTGACGGAGCTTGCCGATATCCGGCAGCTGCTGGATTGTGGCAAAGCCAGGTTACCGGAGCCGGTCACCGTCCGGCTGCCCTGGCCCGGCAATCACCCGCCGGAACACCTGGAAAACATGCGGGTGGCCGTGGCCGGCTCCCTCACCGTCATCGATAACTACCAACTGGCCCGCTACGGCGAACTGACCCTGGCAAGTGCGCCCCAAAGCATACCGACCGACATTCTCGATCCCGGCCCGGAGGCGATCCAGCTACGGCAGCATCAGCAAAAGCACCGGCTGTTGCTGGACGACAATCAAGGTGAACGTAACCCCGATCCAACACCTTGGCCGACCCCGGCGCTATCAGCCAACAACACCGTGCGCGCGGGCGATACCGTGAGCGCTCTGGATGGCGTGCTCGATTTCCGCTTTGACGCCTGGCGCCTCCAACCCATCACCGCCCCCCGCTTTCACAAGGACAATCGCCGTCCGGAAGCCCCTGAACGAGCGCCGCAAACCAGCTTGCGCCTGGTAACTCTTAACCTGGAGAACTACTTCAACGGTGACGGTCAGGGCAACGGCTTCCCAACACCACGCGGTGCGGAGACATCCGCTCAGTTTGCAGAACAGACTCGCAGACTGGTCACCGCCCTGACTCTGCCCGACCCCGACATAATCGCTGTTACAGAGCTGGAGAATGATGGCTACGGGGATCACAGCGCCCTGGTGACTCTGGCAAAGGCATTGGGCACCCACTGGCGTTACGTCATATCGGATGAAGACGCCGGTAACGATGCCATTCAGACCGGCTTACTGTACCGGGCCGATCGCGTGAAACCGGTGGGGACCGCGAAACGACTGACCGCCGGCCCCTTCAAGCGACTGGGACGGCGCCCCCTGACCCAGGTCTTCCAGCCACTGAAACAAGGTGGCAGCGTCCGCATTATCGTCCCGCACCTGAAATCCAAAGCCTGTCGCGGCGCCAGCAACAGCGACCGGGATCAGGGCGATGGCCAGGGTTGTTACAACCACCGCCGCACCGCAGCCGCCAATGCCCTGGTGCGCTGGGCAAGCGAACTGCCACAACCCGGGGGCCTGGCAGGCACCCTGATCACCGGCGACCTGAACAGCTACACCCGGGAAGAACCACTGCAGGTATTCTACCAGGCTGGCTACACCAGCATGGTTCACCACTTCCACCCCTGTGCGGCCACGGACTGTCCCCACCACACCTATCGTTACCGGGGGCGTCATGGCAGCCTGGATTACGCACTGGCATCACCGGCGCTGGCACCGAGAGTGACCGGAGCCTGGAGCTGGGCTGTCAACGCCGACGAGCCGAGAGCCCTAAGCTACCGGAATGCCGATCAAACCCCGGAGGACTCTCCCTGGCGATCCTCCGATCATAACCCGGTCATCACCGATCTCGCTCTCTGAACACCCGTTCCGCAATTGCTCGGCTGCCGCCACTCACGGGCGGCAAGGCCATCGCCCATCCTTACCATAACGGTACACTGGTTCCATACCCTGGCATCGGAACAACACAATGAAAGTACCTACCCCGAATCTTTGGCCCCTGGCCCGCACCGGCCAGCGCTGGATGCTTCAGGCCAAACGCAGGGAAGCCATGGTTGACGGACACCGCATGGTGTATCTCGAGCGCGGAACCCCCTCGGCCGACAAGCCCACGGTGTTGCTGATCCACGGTTTCGCGGCAATGAAGGAGAACTGGGCATTCTGGCTGCAGAAGCTGCCCCGGGACTGGCACATCCTGGCCCCAGACCTTCCCGGGCTCGGTGAAAGCGATTACCGCGATGATGCCAGTTACCGTTACGAGGCCCAGGCCCTGAGGCTGAGGGACTGGCTGGCCACCTTCCCCACCAGCAACATTCATATTGCCGGCAGCTCCATGGGCGGGGCGATTGCCGCCGTGCTGGCGCACCGCATGGAGCCGGCGCCCCGCTCAGTGACACTGCTGAACAGCGCCGGTATTCCGGAACACGCCGATGTCGATATCGACGCGCCGTTCGAATCCGACCGGGACGAAATCCTGATACCCAGGGACTGGACCGGCGTCTATCGCATGTTCAACACTGTCGGCAATGGCAAACCCACGGTGATGGGCATTGCCATGACCGGTCTGCTGGGCCCGGACCTGCTACAGCGGGGCGATGCCCTGCGGCATATTTTCAACGACATGCTGGCGGACGCCCTGGCGCCGGCCCGCTACCTGGGCAAAACCACGCCACCACTGCAGGTTCAGTGGGGGGACCGCGACGTCATTACCCCGACCTGCTGCGTGGACTGGTTCCGCACCGCGACGCCGGAAGCCGACATTCATGTCTTTCCCGGTGTTGGCCACCTTCCCATGCTGGAAAACCCCGGACGTTCGGCCGCGACCCTGGCCAGATTCATTGATCGCCACCAGCAATGATTGGCCTGCATGGCCTCTTGACCCGTCAGCGAAGTCATGGGGCTGGACCGAGGTAACGGTCATAATCATGTCTGAATGTCATTCCCTTACATAACAAAAACAGCATAAAACGAGGAAAAACCATGCGCGCCTCAGTATCGACCGTTCAGGATCTGGGCATGCCGGCCATATACCTGCACCTGCTAGCGGAGCTGTTGAACACCATTGGTGTTGACGAGCGGGCCCTGCTGCTACGTGTCGGTCTCGACCCGGCCCGTCTGAAATCAACGGACCTGCGTGTCAGCCAGTCCCAGGCCAGTGAATTTGTGACCCGCGCCATCATCGAAAGTGGCGAACCCGGCCTTGGCATCATGCTCGCCCGGGAGCTCAAGCTGCCGCTCCATGGCGCCCTGGGTACCGCCGTCATGAGCAGCCGCTCACTGGACGAAGCCCTGGAATTGATGACCCGCTACCTGACCCTGAGAGCCCCCCATCTGAAGGTGTCCCGTCGCCAGGAGGGCAACAACGTACTGTTCAACGTGTCCTGTGGCGTTGATCTGGGCCCTCTGCACGGATTTATCATGGACGCCATGCTGTTCGGTTGCGTGTCCATGGGCGCTCAGCTGACCGGCACTGCCGTTCCCGGCTCCGCCATCCTTCGCCGGGGCGCGGAGCCCGGCTACTTTCAGCGCTTCCGCCAGCATATTGCGGTGCCGGTACGCTACGAATCCCGGGAAGATGCCCTGGTCATTCCCCGCGCACAGCTGAGCATGCCGGTGCGTTTCAGTGACGCCCAGCTCGCGGCTTCCTCGCGGGCACAATGTGAAGAAGCCCTGAAACAGCTGACCGAGGACGCTGGATTTGCCTGCCGGGTGCGGCGAGTCATTGAAACCAGCCACCCGTTTCCTCCCAAGCTGGCAAGGGTGGCGGCCACCCTGTTCGTATCCGAGCGCACTCTGAAACGGCGCCTGCAGGAAGAGAACGCCAGCTTCCAGAATCTGGTGGACCATGTCCGCCTGGAACGAGCAGGGGAGTTGCTGAAGAATACCGGCATGAATCTGAGCCAGATTGCGGACGTGCTGGGGTATGCCGATGCCGCCAATTTCACCCGGGCATTCAAACGCTGGACCGGCACCAGCCCGAGCCACTATCGCAGCCAGGCACTGCAACCGGTCAAGACTCAGGCATCGTCGTCCATGCGGGCGACAGCCTGATGCGGATAGCCTGACCGGGGTCAGTCGATGCCGATGATCTTGTGCATTTGCAGTGTCAGCCGCCACTGCGGGTGAGCCAGGCAATACTCGGTGGCCTTGCGGGTATTGCTCTGCTTTAGCGAATCAGCCCCGCCCTCCGGCGCCGACGGGGAAGCCATCGGCGAAAGGAAATAATGGCTCGCCAGGATGTGCAGAAATTTTTCAGGCATGGCCTTGGGCTGGGGGTAAACCAGCTTCAGCTCGTCACAGCGTTCAATCACCACCGGGGCATCCGCCTTTGGACTGACACACAGCCAGTCAATACCCTCCGGCGCCGGCAGGGTGCCATTGGTTTCCACGCCAATCTCAAAGCCCGAACGATGAAAGGCTGCAATCAGATCCCGGTCCAGCTGCAACAGAGGCTCCCCACCGGTACACACCACGTAGGGGCGGCCAGGGGCGTCGGGCCACAACTTGCAAATATGGGCGGCCAGGTCATCGGCGGTATCAAAACGACCGCCGTTCTGGCCATCGGTCCCCACAAAGTCCGTGTCGCAAAAGTCACACACCGCAGTTGCTCTGTCCTTTTCACGGCCAGTCCACAGGTTGCACTTGCTGAACCGACAAAATACTGCGGCACGACCAGCCTGGGCACCCTCCCCCTGAAGGGTGTAGAAGGCTTCCTTGACCCGGTACATCAGACCCCATCCTCATACGGCAACGGATCAACCAGGCCATGGGCAGCAAAGGCTTCAAGACGCTCAACACAGGAACCGCAACGGCCACAGGCCTTGTCGCGACCGTTGTAGCAAGTCCAGCTCTGGCTGTAGTCCAGCCCCAGTTTCAGCCCTTCCGCAAGAATCTCTGATTTGTCCATGGCCATAAACGGCGCCTCGATTCCCACCGACTCGTAATTCGCCACGCGGCAGACGGCATCCATCTTTTCGACAAATGCCGGGCGGCAATCCGGGTAAATCGCGTGGTCCCCGCCATGAGCGCCATACCAGACCGAACTGGCCCCGGCGGTCACAGCATAACCGGTCGCCAGGGACAGCAGGATCATGTTGCGGTTGGGCACGACGGTCGCCTTCATGGAGCCTTCCTCGTAGTGACCTTCGGGCACGTCAACGTCGGAGGTCAGGGCCGAGCCGGCCATGACCGCCCCGAGCGCACGGATATCAATAATTTTGTGGGGAATACCGGCGTCATCACAGACCTTGCCCGCACACTCCAGCTCACGGACATGGCGCTGACCATAGTCAAAGGACAGGGCATGGACCTGATAGCCGCGAGCGCGGGCCAGGTGCAACAGCGTGAAGGAATCCATTCCCCCGGAATAAATAACAACAACAGTTTCAGACATCAGAGAATCCCGTTAGTACCCATAACAACCTCTTGGCTGTCATTGGGGTTTTACATTCGATGGGCATATTGTAACAGTGGAATGACACGATGGGTTCGCGTCTGAACAATGGGGCGGGTAAACTCGAATCACGGCACTTCAATAAAAAATCAGAGAGAATGAACTCCGAGACCAGGCCAGCATTTATCGATTTCGAGGCATCCAGCCTCGACCTTATTGCCAGTTACCCGATCGAGGTAGGAATCTGCCTGCCCGACGGACAACTACACAGCTGGCTGATTCGCCCCCATGTGCTTTGGCAGGACTGGTCGGAAAGCGCCGAGCGGATTCACGGCATCGACCGCTCCACGCTGGAAAACGAAGGCACCCCGGTTACGGAGGTGGCGCACAGTCTCAACGAACTGCTTCCCGACCAGGTGTTCTGTGACGCCTGGACCTTTGACAGCTTCTGGCTGCATCGCCTGTATCGGGTTGCCGGCGTACAACCAGCATTTCAGCTGGAATCCATATCCATGCTGCTGAATTCGGTTCAGGTCAGGCACTGGTCCGCCATCCGCCAGGATGTCATCAACCAGCTGGGCTTACCGGTCCACCGCGCCGCCAATGACGCACTGATCCTGCACAAAACCTGGGAGCAGATTGATCTGGATGCCGGCGGCGTGCAAACCGTCCCGGGTCAGAGCCACCAGGCCTGAGCCACTCCCGTCAACGGACGTCAGTGTTTCAGCCGACCGGCGCGAACGGCAATAACTTCCAGACCATCACGAAGGGTATTCAGGGTCCAGTACGTGACCAGCACCATCAGACCTGCTCCTACCATGGTAAACGTGAGGTCATCCCCCACAACCTGCCCCCTGGCCATCAGCAGGTACGCGGCCAGTGCGGCGACCAGAAACATTTCGATAACAACGTGTGAACGGAACTTTTGTCTGGCAGATCCTGATTCGTCAGGCATTTTCTTAGGTTTCAACCTCTGGATATCTGTTGAGATGAATGATTGGTTAGCAAGCATATTATCGACAGAACAGAGGGGAAATTCTGTACGAACTAGTGGCTACGAATTAACCACTATCCAAAAAAAAACGCAGCCCAGAAGGCTGCGTCGAAAGGAGAGATCCAAATGGTGCCCCACGTCTGGGTGGCTGACACCAAGGATTGCACAACGTAAAACACGTGACAGGACGAATTATGATCAGTTCTCACCACGCCGTCTGTAGGGGTTTGCCGAAGCGTCTTGCCTCTTGCAAACCCGCCGGCAGGCTATACACTGATCACTGTACCGAAACCGATAATTGCTGACAGACCGGCGCCTCTAGCACCGCCGGAACAGAGTCCGAAACCATGCAATACGTTATCCGACATTCCATGACCTACACAGGCGCAGGCTGCCACGCCGGCCAGTGTGTACTCGCTATGGTGAAAGACAACTAACGGCTTTCGGTCAGTCCCGGGAGCCTTTCGAGCAACCGGGCCAGCTTCTCCGCGAGACCCCGGTTGCCAAGGCACCGGGGTTTTTGTTTTTGCAGCCGCAAAACGACGAGGAGAACATCATGAAAAGACATCCAACAACACGTGCAGCAAACCAGCCGGCCGGCAACCAACTGGGCGCGATCAAGCGTCCTGACAAGCTGCCGCTGCTGGATGCCATCTGCAAGAAACTGAATCAGCGCGTTAACCTGGACGACGAACAGCGGGTGCTGGGTCTGTACGAGCGGGGCTGGATCTTCAATGGTGTCCTTGGCAACCTTGGCGGCGCGGAAGCCCGGTATGTAAGGGCACTGGCAACCCGCTACAACTCATGGATTGCCCGTCAGGTGGCGTAACCCGCCATTCCGGGGCCCGGGCCGGTCAATGCTGACGGCCCAGGCCCTGCATCATCGCCAGGTCACCACCGTGAACCATGGCGTAGTTGTTCAGCACATCGCGTATCTTATCCTGGGAGTAGGGCTTCACCACGTAGCCATTGGCACCGGCACTGATCGCCTTCTGGATACTGTCGATGGAATCATCGGCCGTCACCAGCACCACATGCTGACTCTCCTTCACTCCCTTGAACTCCGCCATCAAGTCGTGGCCGTTGCCATCCGGCAATCCAAGGTCCAGCAGGATGATCTGGAACTCCGCAGCATCAAACGCCGCACGGGCACCCGCCGCATCCGGGGCGGATTCAACGCCGGTAGCACCGGCCTTGAGCAGCATCTGCACCAGACGCTCACACATGACAGGCTCGTCTTCCACCACCAGCACTCTGAGTTCATTCATCGGTTTTCTCCTTAACATCCCTGATCACGATTCAAATCGTGTCACTGTCTGTGCGGCTCGGGATGGCCAATGGTTCGTGGCCAGCGGCCGGCGCTGCCGGACCGTGCAGCCCCCCGGATGGGCCGGTGTCCGTGTCTCCAGGACCTTCCCGGGTCAGGATATTGCTGATGCTGACTGCCGTGGTGTAAAGGGAGATCGCAATAATCAACAGGACGGGCTGCACGAACGCGACGAATCCCGGTACGTTGCCGCTACCCACAATACTGAGCATCAGAATAATCGCGGGACCCAGCACCACAAACAGGGTCAGCGCGATAAAGAACACAATCCGCTCCTTGAAGCGGCCCAGATCGCGATTACTGACCAGACCCAGAACGAACTTGCCAATCGCCAGTCCCGCCAGGATGGCAGCGGCAATGCTCAGGTCAGGTCGCATCAGGATGTCCGCCAGGTTACCGTCCCACAGCCGCTGCATGGTGATCACCAGGAACGGGAACAGCACAAACAGGATATCCGCGTAGGTGCCGTACATCATACTCAGGGAATGCTGCTCCTGCCGTTGTTGACTGTCACTCATTATCCGGTTCCCGTTATTGATTCTTGCCAATGGGTCATCAGGTCCGCGCTTGCTGTGCCTTCAGGGCCTGATCAATCATCTCATTGAGCCGGAACAGCTCGCTGCGAACACCATCCCAGTCCGGTTCCCCGTCCCTCAGAATGGCCTCAAGTGCGCCGGCCTGACGGGTCATCGACGGGTAACCCATGGCTCCCGCCGTACCTTTGATCTGGTGGGCTTCCTGCCTCAGGGTTCCGGCATCCGCCTGTGCCAGGGCTTCGTCCATTCGTTGCTGGCGGGCCTCCAGACCGGACAGGAACTGCACCACCAGACCATGGATATCACCATCTTCGCCGGTTTCAGGGAAACTTTCATCTGCTTCCCGCGCGGGCGTCAATGTCCGGTCCAGTAACGCCAGTAAATGCCCAATGTCTATGGGCTTGTGCAGCACGCCATCACAGCCGGCCGCCCCGAGCGCCTCGATTTCCTGCTGGTCACCCGCGGTAAAGGCGATAATCGGTCGCCGGAACCCGGCTTCCCGCAACAGCCGGGTCGCTTCCACCCCATCCATCCCCGGCATGTGTCGATCCATCAACACCAGCTGAACAGAGGCCGACAGGGCGGTGCGCACCGCCTCGTCGCCACTGGTGACCGGGATAACCTCCACCCCCTGGCGACGCAGCATGCGCTCAACCAGCTGGCGGTTGTCGTCGTTGTCCTCCGCCACCAGCACCGTACCCTGATACCGGCGGGACGCACCATGGCTCGACGCGGGCAAAACCGTCAGGTAACGCGCCAGCACTTCGTAAAAACGCTGCCTGTCGATAGGCTTGGCGAGATGTTCATTACAGCCGGCAGCGCGGTAATCGGCGATATCTTCGGCCATCACATTGGCTGTGAGCGAAACAATCGGCGTGTTTATCCCCGCCTCCCGCAAGGCGGCGGTTGCGTCACGGCCATTCATGACCGGCATCTGGATGTCCATGAGAATGACATCGAAGGATTCCCGGGTACCGGCTTCCAGCGCTTCCGCGCCGTTGCAGACATGCACGATGTCCGCTCCGGTACGATCAACCAGCATGGAAACCAGCCGGCGGTTCACCTCATTGTCTTCGGCGCACAGAATACGACCGCTTAACCGGGGCGCCTGCGCCATGGGTATGGTCCGCCGGCGCTGGCCGAGCTCCGAGGCATCACGCAGGAAATGGACGCCATCCAGCGCTCCGGTGGCGATAGACACTTCAAACTCGCTACCTTCGCCGTAGGTGCTGGACACCCTGATTTCACCGCCAAGCAGTTGCGCCAGCCGGCGCGAGATACTCAGCCCCAGCCCCGTGCCTCCGTACTGACGCGCAATGGCGGCGCTGCCCTGGGCAAAGGGATCAAACAATCGCTCCAGCTGCTCCGGCTTCATGCCGATCCCCGAATCCAACACCCGGACCAGCAGCTGCTCCTGCTGCTGATCGCAGCGCACTTCCATGGATATCCGACCATTTTCGGTGAACTTCAGAGCATTCCCACACAGATTGATGATGATCTGCCGGAAACGGGTGGGGTCGGTACGAATGGTTTCCGGCAATGGAAAGGCGCAGTTAATCTGGAAATCCAGGCCCTTTTCCCGGGCCCGGGGCGCAAAGAAAGCACGCACTTCCTCCAGCAGCTCCGGGAGGTCGACGGACACAATGTCCACATCCAGCTTATTGGCATCGATCTTCGAGTGATCGAGAATGTCGTTCACCAGATCCAGCAAGTGGCGACCGCTACGCACCACCGTTTCTGCGCTGCTGTGCTTTTCGCGCTCACTCAGTCCCGGATCGAGAAGGGTTTCACCGTATCCGATGATCGCCGCCAGGGGCGTGCGGATCTCATGGCTCATGTTAGCGAGGAACTGACTCTTGGCCTCTGCGGAGTTGCGGGCCAGCTCTTTTTCCAGCCGTTCCTGCTCCCGCTCCCGTTCAATACGCTGGCGCTGATGCCGCTCGGTGGCATCGATGCAGGTGCCTTCCAGGTGGGCCGGCAGACCGGCAGCGTCGTATACCGCATGCAGAGAGATCGTAGCCCAGCGTTCGGTGCCGGAACGGGTATAATAGCGGGCCTCTATCCCCTTCACGGTTCCCCGGGTCTCCAGCTGCTCCACCACCCGCCGCCGCACCCGCTCATCGGCAAAACAGGTGGTCAGCACGTCGGGGTTGTCGTCCAGCAGTTCGCGACTGCTGTGATAACCCATCAGCCTTGCCATCGCTGGATTCGCGGTTACAAAACGCCGGTCCAGGGACATCTGGAAAACCCCTTCAATGGCGTTATCGAACAGCGACTGGTACCGGCGCAGGTTGGCCAGGGCACGCTCGCTCCAGCCCAGCGCTTCTCCCTGAACCTGCTTGATTCGATCAGCCAGGGCAAAGGAGAACAGGATGATCTGCGCCGTCAGGCCAAACTGGGGCGAGTAGGATGTGAACATGTTCACCGGCAGGTACCCCATGACTGTCAGCGCATAGATGCCAAACCCGACCAGGGCCAGCGTCCAGGCAAAGAAATAGGAGCGGGCAGCCGGGTTGTAATAGCGCCAGGACAGGAAACTCACCAGAATCATCAGAATGCTGAGCAGGATGGAGCCCAGCACGATCCACTCCATGGCCAGGTGGTAGGGCAGGAAGAACGACAGCACAAACGTTACCACCACCGAATAAAGGCACAGTCGGATAACCTGGTCCAGGCCCGCCGACCGTTCCCGGGTTTCCAGCAACGACCGGGCCATCAACAGGCCCCAGAACCAGGTCATCATGATCTGGAAATGCAGGTATTCCTTGTCGAGGAAGGCCGGTCGCTCGGCAAACAGCTGGGTACCATGCACCTGCTCGGTGGCGATGAACACCGTGGCCGACACCAGGTAGAGCACATAATAGATATTGCTGCGTTCCCGTACCGATACCGCAACAAACAGGTTGTAGGCCAGGATGGCCAGAATACTGCCAAGCAGGATGCCGCGGACGGCCTCGTCCACCGATACTTTTTCAATGTAGCTGTCCGGATGCCAGAGCGAAATGGGCAAGCGAAAGGTGTTGGTGTTGGTAATCCGGAGGTAAATACGGGCGGGCTGACCCGCCGCCAGCGAGAGCCGGAACGTCGGATTGGGCACCGCCAGATCACGGGAGGACCAGCCTCCCTCATAACCGGCCCGGCGTTGCTCGACCAGCTCACCATCCTGCACCACATAGAGCACCACCTCGTCCACCAACGGCAGCGCCAGTTCCAGAATCCAGTCCGAGAGCGCGGCACCCGCACCGACCCGGACATCAAACCTGGCCCAGTAGGCCGACTCGGTATAGCCGAAGTTCAGCACGCCACCTTCATGGCGGGTAAAAGCGGGGGCGCTTTCAGACACAATGTCGTTGAAGCCCAGGGAATGGTCGGGGTCCTCCAGGAACCAGACGCAGTTCCCCAGGTCCCGCACACTCGTCGTCGCACTGTTCAGCACAATGTTGCCGTCCTGGCACTGATCACTGGCGACTGTAACGGTAGACAGGCAAAGCGCCAGCAGGGCAAGGATCGGTCCCATCAATCGATGGATAGGCAGTGGCCGTTGCCGCAAAATGTGATCTCCGCGAGGGTAGCTACCTGTTTTATGGTTTATTGTCAGCAGTCGGACCGGGGCAAGGTGTTCGCGCTCCGCAGACCGTCACTTTAGCGTTTAAACACCCTTTTCGCACCTCGGGACCACCTGAAATGAGACATGCCTGCGTTATTGCCGTGACAACCATCATGACCTCGGGTTTGGTGGGGTGTGGCCCCGACAGCTCAGGAGGCGACGGCTACCTCAACCCGGCCACGGACGTGGACCTGCCCGTGGCGACCTTCCGGCTCCAGAATACCGAAGGCCTGGCGCCGGTTCTGCAATACACCATATTCCGGGATTTCTACCGCGGCATCCAGCCCGCCAATGAAGGCGATGACGAAGGCACCGCCCGGGCACTGCGGGAACACCTGGATCCGTTCCTCGGCGCCACCCCCAACGGGGAGGGTACTGACTACACCAGTGTGAGGAACCCGCTGGACCTGATCAACGAAGTTATTCGCCTGGGGACGGTCGACAATTTCAATGAAGGCCGGCAACTGATGCGGGACAGCGTCAGTGAAGGTGAAGCCTCCACCTACAACACACCCGCAAACGATGCACTGATCCGCTTCAGCGAAACAAACGGAGACGCCAGCGCGCCAACGGCCGACCGTACCTGGATCTACCCCATGCTGGACTGGACCAATACACCGAACCTGGGCAAGGTTTTCCGGGCAACCCAGTATGTCGCGAGACAACCGGGGGACGATGATGAAACCGTAGCAGAGGTCGCCAGCGCATCATGGAGCGGCCGCTACGATGCCAGCACGTTTGGCACCTCCGGATTCAACCAACCCGAGTTTGCGGCCACCAGTTTTACCGGCCGAACCCTGGGCAACGTGGAGCTTCTTCAGGAATTCGTTGGCAACCAGCGGGATACACTGACGCTGACCAGCGCCAGCGGTATCAGCATCAACGGTGAAAATCCTGACTGCATCCGCGCCGTGCTCGACTATAACGACCAGCAGGTTCGGGTGTTTACCTCCAGCGATGAGCCACCAACGATAGCAGAGAATGGGGAGGTGACCGCCAATCCGAACCATTGCGGCAACCAGCAGAATGGCGAGGAGACCCGCCGCTATGACACCATTGCCATCGGGCGCCGTCAGTAACTACCGCCATCCCGTAGCCCCCAGTTCCGCAGAAAACCTTTCTTGCGGTCCAGCATTCGCTCATAAGCGGAAATCATGATGGCTGCATGGGGGGCACTGACAAGGCGAAGGGTTTCAATCCGCCGCTCCAGGCGTTCCACCTCGGAACTGACCTGCGCCCGGACGTGGGAACGCACGCTATCGTGGTGATCCAGCTTGACCAGGCGAGCATCGTCCTGCCCGGTGGGAATGTGAAGGTTGTCTTCCATCACGCGTCTCTTCCATTGAGTAGTGGGTATCCGTACCGCACTTTGAATTTTGCACAACTGTCAGACAGAACTCAACAATGATGAATTTAGTTTCATATATTTTGTGCGGCACGGGCACTGCGCCCTGAAAACAGGCCCACATTCTCCTGCTATAGTTTGGAGTTATACGAACAAACACACCAACCAGACGAGCGCCACCCATGAGCCAGACATCCGTTGCCGATACCCTGAGGGAATATCTCTCACTGCTAGAGCTACTGGACGACGCGTACTGGGAAGCCAGCTGCATCCGGCACAAGGACATGCTGTACGACATCATCAGCATCTTCAGTCAGGAAGTGTCTGAGATAAACAAGCTCAGCGTGATGGATCACCATTACCCCTACGAAGTCATCACCGAGGGCATACGCCGGGTGGTTCCGAAACTTGAGAGGCTGGATGAGTATCGGGAGGACGTGATCCAGCGCACCCAGACACTGACGGATTTCCGCGACATCCTGTCGTCAGTGCTGGGCATACTGGAAGACCAGTTGCAGACGCTCTGAACCGGTTCAGGCCGCGATCAGGGGCCGCTGGTCCTCGGGAATCAGCGGAAAGCGGTCACACACAGTATAGACGAACTTCGCCAGTGCCGGCAGATGGTGGCCGACGATGGGAATGCCGGTATTCAGCAGGCTGACGGAAATATCCCTGCCCGCATCGGCCCAGCACAGCTTATTGATCAGACCGATGTGTCCGAAGGCATAGCGACTCTGCTGCCCCCACAATCCGAACGGATTGCCCCCGAGCATCATACCCGCGCTGAAACGCATGGGAATCATCATGGTGCGGTCGATCTGGAGCGAACCGAACTGTTGAATAGAGCGCCGAATGGTCATCTCGCTGCAGATGCGTTTGCCGTTCCAGACGCCGCCATTCAGCATCATCTGGAAGAAGCGCCCCATCTCCTCCGCGGTACCACAGAGATTCCCTGCCGGAATCACCGCCTCCTGGAACCGGGGATCGTTGATCACCTGCTCAACGGTGTGAATGTCACCACCCAGTGCCCGGTTCACAATCCAGGACACCGGAAAACGCGGTGTCGGACCGGTTGCGTAATTGGTGGCCAGATCGTTGACCTTGTCCGCTGCAATTCCGTAGGTGAACCAGCGCATGCCCATGGGCTGGCGCAGGTGGCGGTCCAGGAAATTCTCGATGGTGTCGCCGGTCACTTTTTCCAATACCCGCTGCAACACGAACCCGCCGGTAATGGCGTGATAGGCCACCTTGGAGCCATCGACTTCCACCGGTTTGGCATCGCACAGAATCTTCCAGATTTCGTCCCGGTTCCACAGCACATCAATGGGGGTTTCCCTGGGGATGGCCGGAATCCCGCCGCGATGGGAGAGGATCTGATGCACCGTGATGGTGCGCTTGCCATTGGCGGCAAACTCCGGGCAATAATAGGATACCGGATCCATCAGGTTGACCAGCCCCTGCTCCGACAACATATGCATCAATAACGCCGTCACGGCTTTCGACGCAGAGAAATAGCAAATGGGCGTATCCGTGGTCATCGGCACCTGAACAGCGTTTGTCGGCTCGTGGGGGCCGTTTCCGGAGGCGTGGCCGAGGGCACGGTGGAGTATCTGCTCACCCCGGTGGCGGACGGACAACTGGATACCGGGATGGACGCCGGTACGGTAGAGCCTCTCCACACTGTGCCAGATGTCTTCCACCACCTGGGGGTCGACGCCGGCGGCCTGCGGATTCTCTCCGTTGGTGTCACGAAAGGTGATGGCGGACAGGTCCTTGGGGACCGGGCAGGTGTGCAGTGCTCGACGGGCAATTCGATTCATCGCTAAGCCTTGGTTCAGGTTGCTGTTTCTATTTCATGATCAACGCTGGCCAGAGCCGGAACATTGGCCGGAGGGCGGTTGCGGGAATGTCAGTCTTTCCAACCGCGACTGTCAGGGATTATGGGCTTCTTCCGCAAACGACACCATAACCTTCGGTCTTCCAATGCATTCCCGACGAAACTCACCTAAAGTGGTTAAAAACAAAAACCCGATTCTTAATCCGGAATCCTGTCCGGACTTTTGACCGGAAATGAGGTAAGCCTTGGTTCTGACCCTGCCCGCGACACTGTCCGTTTTCGCTTTATCCATCGCTGTGATGGCAGCGGCGTTATGGTGGTACAACCGCCAGGAAAAACATCGTCTCAGCCAGTTGATTCAGGATCAGTACTCAGCCATTGAAGCGATTACCCGGCAAGCAGCGCTGGAGGACAAGCTCAATGAGATCTGTTACCTGATCGAGCATCAGGTGAGCGGGGCCATGTGCACCGTAATGCTGGCCAACGAGCAGAGAACCGCCCTGTCCGTATGGGCCGCCCCGAGTTTTCCCGCTGAATTCCGCACTGCCCTGGAGGCGATGCCGATTGAGGACAATGCCGGCGCCTGTGGCTCGGCGGCTTTCCGCCACCAGCCAGTGATGATTGCAGACATGCGACAGGACGAACGCTTTGTGCCTTACACGGAGCTGCTGAATCAGTACAAACTGGTGGCCTGCTGGTCCTTTCCCATTATCGCCGACAACGACGATCTGCTGGGCACCTTTGCCGTCTACTTTCACCAGCGGAGAAGCCCTAACAAGCGGCAGACCCGCCTGATTGAGCGCACCCGCCACATGGTCAGCCTGATGCTGGAACATCACAACCAGCGTATTCAGAGGGAGCATAACGAGCAGCATTTCCGGTCCCTGTTCACCCACAATCCCGACGCCGTGTTTACCCTGGACCTGGACGGGAAGTTCATCCAGTTCAATCAGGCCGGCAGCGACCTGATCCACTATTCCGAGGCGGAAATTCTCGGGCAGAACTACGAAGCGCTTGTTCCTCCCGAGGACATCGAGCGCACGCGCGAGCATTTTGAACGCGCCAAAGAAGGGGTGCCGCAACGTTATGAGATCAAGGTATTCCAACGCTCGGGGGGTATGCTCGATATCGATATCACCAACATGCCCATTATCGTCAATGGCAAGGTCACGGGGATTCATGGCGTTGCCAAGGACCGAACGGAACAGAGGCGGACGGAAGCCCGCCTGAGATTGCTGGAGCGTGGGGTGGAAGCTTCAGCCAACGGTGTCACCATCGCCGATGCCAGGCAGCCGGGTTATCCCCTGATCTACGCGAACCCGGCCTTCGAAACCATAACCGGATACACACGTGAGGAAATTCTGGGTCGCAGCTGTAGCCTGCTGCAGGGCCCCGCCACTGGAGAATCGGCAAAAAACCGTATTCGGCAAAGGCTTTCCGAATTCCGCGAAGTGCATACCTCCATCCTCAACTACCGCAAGGACGGCACGACGTTCTGGAACGATCTGTACATCGCTCCGGTGCGCGATAATCGCCAGGAAGTCACCCACTTCGTCGGGGTGCAAAACGATATCAGTGCCCGGGTAAAGCAGGAGGAAAACCTGGCGTTTCAGGCCAGCCATGACGCCCTGACCGGTTTGCCCAACCGGATCTACCTCGAAGCGCACCTTGCCGAGATTTGCCAGCAAACTCTCGACAAGGGGCAATCCATCTATGTCATGTTTATCGATCTGGACGGATTCAAACCGGTCAATGACAGCCTCGGCCATCACTTTGGCGACCAGATCCTGGAGCAAACCGCCCGCCGGCTGGCGGATGCATCGCCAACCGGGGCCACGCTGATTCGCTTTGGCGGTGACGAATTCATCGCCCTGGTGTCGGCGACGGACGACAGCGTTCACCTCAATCAGGTGGCAGAAAATATCCTTGCCCAGTTCGCCCAGCCCTTCCAGTACGACAGCGTCGAGGTCACCCTGTCCGCTGCCATCGGCATCGCCGTCGGTAAAGAGGCCCTGCCGCATGCCATGTTACTTGTCCAACAGGCGGATATGGCCATGTACCAGGCCAAGAAACTGGGCGGCAACACCTGGCAGTGGTTCAACGACGGCCTGAACAAGCACGCCCAACACGAGGTAACGCTGCGCCAGCAACTGCAGGAAGCACTAACCCTCAATCAATTCCAGCTGTTCTACCAGCCGCTGTTCGGCAACGATCTCGAGATCATTGGCGTGGAGGCGCTGATACGATGGAAACATCCTACCCGCGGCTTCATTTCTCCCGCCGAGTACATTCCCCTGTCGGAACGTACAGGTCAGATTATTCCCATCAGCGAGTGGGTCATGGCGGAGGCTGCCGGAATGATTTCACGGCTTGCGGAGCTGGGAGTACCCAACATCGCCATCAACCTGTCACCGCTGCAGTTCCAGCGCCATCGACTGGTGGAACGAATAGCGCAACTGATTGATCTACATGGAATCGAAAAGGGACGGCTGTCTGTGGAGATCACCGAAAATGTTTTCCTCGACGACCCCCAGGGAGCCATCAAACAGCTGCGGGAATTACAGAACCTCGGCGTGGTGGTCGCCATCGATGATTTCGGAACGGGTTTTTCCAGTTTGAGCTACATGCGGGATATGCCGGTCGACAAGATCAAGATCGATCGCACTTTCATCAACGGCATAACCTCCAGTCACCGGGATGCAGCAATTACCCGGGGCACCCTGTCCATGGCTCATGAGCTGGGCATGGACGTTGTCGCCGAGGGGGTGGAAACCGAAGAACAGTTCAACACGCTCAAATCCTTCGGCTGCACCAGCTACCAGGGATTCTGGTATTCGCGCCCACTGTCATGGGAAGATTTGCAGGACTTCACCCGTTCACGGACTAGCGGAGCCCCAATCCAATCATGACACCAGGCATCAACGCTGCAAAAAAGGCGAAAATCAGCCACCGGATTCACGAATACCACCATGACCCCGCCAGCGAATCGTTCGGTACCGAAGCTGCGGAGAAGATGGGAGTAGACCCGGCAAGAGTCTTCAAAACTCTCGTAGTCGCCATTGATGGCAAGGACCTGGCCGTTGGCGTGGTGCCGGTCACCGCCATGCTGAGTATGAAGCTGGTTGCCAAAGCGGCTGGAGGCAAGAAAGCCACCATGGCCGACAAACAGGATGTCCAGCGCAGCACCGGTTACGTTCTCGGCGGCGTCAGCCCCCTGGGCCAGAAAAAACGGCTCAGGACTTTTATTGATGACTCTGCCCAGCGTTTCGACACCATCTACATCAGCGCCGGCCGCCGCGGCCTGGAAATCGAACTGTCACCGGAGGACCTGGCCAAACTGACCACAGCACAGTTCGCGCCCCTACAAGCCTGAAGGCCCCCACCCCGGGACCAAGCACCCATCAGGCAGGCTACGAAACCTCAACTCCCAGCCATAAAAAAACCGGGCAGCCTCACAGCCACCCGGTTTTTCTTCAAGCCCGGCCGTTACTTCACAGAGTCGCGAGCTTCCGCCAGGATCCTGTTCAGGGTTTCACTCGGCTGCATCACCGCGCAAACCTTGTCCGCCGGCGGGTGGTAGTAGCCACCGATATCCGCAGGGTGACCCTGAATCACGCTCATCTCTTCCAGAATCGTGTCCTTGTTCTCTTCCAGCTGTTTGGACAACTTGCCGAAGAACTCCTTCAGCTCCTTGTCGCTGTCCTGTTTGGAAAGCTCTTCCGCCCAGTAACGGGCCAGATGGAAGTGAGAACCACGGTTGTCCAGCTCACCGGTCACGCGGGACGGAGACTGGTTGTTCTCCAGCAGGCGCTCGGTGGCCTTGTCCAGGGTCTGGCCCAGCAGGCGCGCGCGCTCGTTGCTGTGCTTCTCCCCCAGTTCATCCAGGGAAACCGCGATCGCCAGGAATTCACCCAGTGAATCCCAGCGCAAGTGGTTCTCCTCCAGCAACTGCTGCACGTGTTTGGGCGCGGAACCGCCGGCGCCGGTTTCGTACAGGCCACCGCCGTTCAACAGCGGGACGATGGACAGCATCTTGGCGCTGGTGCCCAGCTCCAGGATCGGGAACAGGTCGGTAAGGTAGTCACGCAGCACGTTACCGGTGACGGAAATGGTATCCAGGCCGCGAATCAGGCGCTCCATGGTCCAGCGGATGGCGCGAACCGGAGACATGATATGGATATCCAGCCCCTCGGTGTCGTGGTCTTTCAGGTAGGCCTGAACCTTCTTGATCAGTTCAGCATCGTGGGCACGCTCGTCGTCCAGCCAGAACACCGCCGGCATACCGGTGGCACGGGCACGGTTAACGGCCAGCTTGACCCAGTCACGGATCGGCAGGTCCTTGGTCTGGCAGGCGCGCCAGATATCGCCTTTCTCGACCTTGTGTTCGGTCAGCACGGTGCCATCTTCGGCAACCACGCGCACCACACCGTCATCCTTCATTTCGAAGGTCTTGTCGTGGGAGCCGTATTCTTCCGCCTTCTGGGCCATCAGACCCACGTTCGGCACGGT
This sequence comes from Marinobacter sp. DUT-3, assembly GCF_050379435.1. Classification (NCBI taxonomy): domain Bacteria; kingdom Pseudomonadati; phylum Pseudomonadota; class Gammaproteobacteria; order Pseudomonadales; family Marinobacteraceae; genus Marinobacter; species Marinobacter sp. DUT-3. The sequence goes on along the minus strand of NZ_JBNRMG010000008.1, from coordinate 212,817 downwards.
ACCCATGGTAGTGGGATCAAACGCGCCGTGGGTCTTACAGAAGTTGATCACTTCCTGGTAAATGGTCGCGTAGGTGGACTCAGGCATGACCGCCTTGGTGTCCTTGAGCTTGTTGTCCCGGGCCCACATCTTGCCAGAATTACGGATCATCGCCGGCATGGAGGCGTCAACGATAACGTCGCTCGGTACGTGCAGGTTGGTGATGCCTTTAACGGAATCCACCATAGCGATTTCCGGACGGTGCTCGTAGCACGCGTGCAGGTCTTCCTGGATCTGCTCCTGCTTGGATTCCGGCAGTTGCTTGATCTTCTCAACCACGCTGGAAAGGCCGTTGTTCGGGTTGACGCCAATCTCGTCGAACAGTTCACCGTACTTGTCGAACAGATCCCTGTAGAAAACCTTCACCGCGTGACCGAAGACGATCGGGTGGGAGATTTTCATCATGGTGGCTTTTACGTGCAGGGAGAACATGACGCCGGTCTTTTCACAGTCTGCAATGGCATCCTCGAAGAACTTGATCAGCGCCTTCTTGCTCATGAACATGCCGTCCAGCACTTCGCCTTCCTGCAGCGGCAGGTCGGCCTTCAGAACGGTCTGTTCGCCTTTGCTGCTCTCGAATACGATGCGAGCATTGGTGGCCTTGTCCAGGGTGACGGACTGCTCGTTGGAGTAGAAATCACCACCGCGCATATGAGCCACATGGGTGCGGGAAGCCGGGCTCCACTCACCCATGGAATGGGGGTGTTTACGGGCAAAGGCCTTGACCGCGGTCGGTGCACGACGGTCTGAGTTGCCTTCCCGAAGCACCGGGTTGACGGCGCTGCCGAGTACTTTGGCGTAACGGGACTGGGCTTCTTTCTCTTCGTCTGTCTCAGGGTGTTCCTTGTACTCGGGAACCTTGTAACCCTGTTCGTTCAGTTCCCTGATGGCTGCACGCAACTGCGGGATGGAGGCAGAAATGTTGGGCAGCTTGATGATGTTGGCATCAGGATCGTTGGTGTACTCACCCAGCTCCGCCAGGGCATCGGGAACTCGCTGGTCTTCTTCAAGGTAATCCGGAAATGCCGCCAGAATACGCGCCGCCAGGGAGATGTCGCTGGTTCCGAATTCGATGCCGGCCGGCTTGGCGTAGGTTTCAAGGATGGGAAGAAGTGAGCGTGTGGCGAGAGCTGGCGCCTCGTCAGTCAGGGTGTAGATAATCTTGGTTTTGGATGTTGTCATTTTCGTCCTCAGGCTAGAGTGTGAGTTCAGGACGGTCATGGCGGGGTCAGGTGTCTTGTGAACGCCCAACCTGAGCAATGACTGATACGGGAACTTTTGATAGGGCTACTAAGATACCATTTTTTCGCGGATTTTGGGTACGATCTTAGTATAACAACGGACTAAAAATGCGCTAAAACCTGTTACAGGGCGATGAAAAGTCTGGAATTTACGAAACTTTCGGACATCAGGGTTGGGGATTTGGGGGCTCGGAGGATGGTCGGGGAAGTTTCCCAAAAACGGAAAGCAGGGATTTCCTGAGCGCTGTGGGGCGCGGAGGGTGGGCGGGGGGAGGGCCCCCAAAAAAAAAACGGGTTTCCCCCCCGAGTAGGGCGGGGGGAAGTCCCAAAACGGAAAGCGTGGCTTCCCTGACTGTTTTGGGACTTCCCCCGGCCATACTCCTTGATGCACTGTTGGAATTTCCTCCTGGAACCGTAGGTCGGATTACGCCTTCGGCAGCAAATTCGCCTCCGCCAGGCACTCGCGGATCTGATCAAGCGCCTCTGGATTGGCCAACGCGTCGCGGTTGTCGCTGCGAGCGGAGCCGTTGATCAGTCTCGCGACGGCCAGTTCCACTTTCTTGCCGCTGCGGGTGTAGGGAATGTCCGGCACGGTGATCACGTGCCTGGGCACGTGCCTCGGGCTGGCGCCTTCGCGGATGCGGGTTTTCAGGCGTTTGACCAGTTCTTCCCCGAGGCTATCGCCCTCAGCCGGAACCACCAGCAGCACCACTTCCACGTCGCCGTCGATCTGGCGGCCGATGACCAGGCTGTCTTTCACCGCGGCTTCGGTTTCTACCTGGCGGTAGATTTCCGCCGTGCCGATGCGGACACCGCCCGGGTTCAGGGTGGCGTCGGAGCGGCCGTAGATGATGGCGCCGCCGTGTTCGGTGAATTCGATGAAGTCACCGTGGGCCCAGACACCGGGGAAGGTATTGAAGTAGGCGTCGCGGTAACGCTCGCCGTCTGGATCCTGCCAGAAGCTCACCGGCATGGAGGGCAGCGGCTGGCGGCAAACCAGTTCGCCACGGCCTTGACTGACCGGTTGGCCGTCGTCGCCATACGCCACGGCGTCCACACCCAGGAAGCGGCACTGGATTTCGCCGCGGCGCACGGGCAGCAGCGGGGTGGCGCCCACGAAGCAGCCGCAGATGTCGGTGCCGCCGGCGATGGAGCCGAGCAGTACGTTGGGGGCGCCGTCGCTGTAGACCCAGTCGTAGTCTTCCGGCAACAGCGGTGAGCCGGTGGAGAAGACGACGCGAAGGGCGCTCAGGTCGAAGGTTTTCGCCGGCGCCAGTTCGGCCTTGCGGCAGCCGGCAATGAAGCGGGCGCTGGTGCCGTAGTGGGTGACTTTTTCGTCAGCAACCACCTGCCATAGAAAGCTCAGATCCGGGTAGCCGGGGGAGCCATCCACGGTGATCACCGCCGCACCGGTCAGCAGGGCGGAGGCCTGCCAGTTCCACATCATCCAGCCGCAGGTGGTGAAGTAGAGAAAACGATCTTGCGGCCCCACATCGCCGTGGAGCATCAGTTCCTTGGCGTGGTTGACCAGCAAGCCAGCGGCGCCGTGAACGATGCACTTGGGTTTGCCGGTGGTGCCGGAGGAATACAGGATGTAGACCGGATGATCCGGGGGCAGCGGCGTAAAGGAAGGCGCCTGGCCGGCACCGAAGGCGAGGGCATCGTCCCAGGTGGTGACGCGCTCGCCAGCGATGGGGGCTTCATCCGGCAGCTGCTGGACGCTGACCACGCATTTCAGCGATGGCAGGCCGGCAATGAGCTCGGCAAAACCCTGCTGGCGGGCAAATACCTTGCCGCCGTAGCCATAGCCGTTCACCACGATCAGCGCCGCAGGTTCAATCTGGCCGAAGCGGTCAAGAATCGCGCCGACGCCGAAATCGGGAGACGCGGAGCTCCAGATCGCGCCCAGACTGGTGGCTGCCAGCATGCCAACCAGGGCTTCGTAACCGTTGGTGACTACGCCGGCAACGCGGTCACCCTGCTGGATGCCCTGATTGCGCAGGAAGGCTTCGAGGGCGCCGGTGTCGGCCTTCAGTTCGGCATAACTGCGACGCAACACCGGTCGGGTTTCGCAATAGGCAACGACCGCTTCGCTATCGGCCTGCTCGCCATCCGCCAGGCGCAGCAGGTTGGCGGCAAAGTTCACTTTCATGCCCGGGAACCATTCGGTGCCCGGCATGGCGCGGCTGCCCAATACTCGCTCCGCCGGGGTGTCACTGACCAGGCCGCAATAGTCCCATACCTTCGCCCAGAAGGTGTCCAGCTCGTCGATGGACCAACGGTGCAGGGCGTGGTAATCGTTAAAAGGTCCGAATCCCTGATCTTCCAGCCACGCCTTGAAGCGGGCCATCCGGCAGTTGGTCAGGGTGTCTTCCGAGGGTGACCAGACCACCGGTGATTGTTCTGTATTGCTCATCCGTCTCTCCTGCTGATTACTGCATGTGCCAGCCGTGGCTGACGACAATGGATTGGCCGGTCAGGGCTGCAGACGGGAAGGCAGCCAGATGAACGGCCAGTTCGGATACATCCTCTAGAGTCGTGAACTCTCCATCCACGGTATTTTTCAGCATCACCTTGCTGATGACGTCTTCCTCGGAAATGCCCAGTTCCTTTGCCTGCTCTGGAATCTGTTTGTCCACCAACGGGGTGCGGACAAAGCCCGGGCAGATGATGTTGCTGCGCACGCCATGCTCTGCACCCTCTTTGGCAACAGCACGGCACAGCCCCAGCATACCGTGTTTGGCGGCAACATAGGGTGCTTTCAGGGGCGACGCTTCCAGTGAATGCACCGACCCCATATACAGCATGATGCCGCCGCCGGAGGCGTACATCTGGTTGAGGGCAGCGCGGGTGACCAGGAACGCACCGTCCAGATGCACACTCATCACTTTGCTCCAGTCCGCAAAAGCCAGCTTGTGCACCGGGTCGATATGCTGGACACCGGCGTTGGCAACGGCAATGTCCAGACCACCCCACTGCTCGACAATGGCGGCTACGCCCTCGTCAACGGCCTGCTCATTGGTGACATCCATTGCCAGCGCCATGGCTGTGCCACCGCTGCCTTCTATTGCCTGAACGGTGTCGCGGGCGCTTTCCAGGGTCAGGTCGGCAACCGCGACCTTCGCGCCCTCACGCCCATAGTGTTCGGCAATCGCCCGGCCGATGCCACGGCCGGCACCTGTCACCAGGGCAATCCGGTTTTCCAGACGCATGATATTTTCTCCTTAGTCGTAAGCCACACTCGGCAGCCAGGTCGCGATTTCCGGTACCAGGAACACGATGGCCAGAGCTACAAGCTGAATAATGATGAAGGGTATGACGCCCCTGTAGATGTCCATCACGTCGATTTCCGGCGGCGCCACACCCTTGATATAGAACAGTGCAAAACCGACCGGCGGCGTCAGGAACGACGTCTGCAGGCACATGGCAAAGAGGATGGTGAACCACACCAGATCGAAACCCAGCGTTTGAACCACCGGCGCCACCAGCGGCAGAATGATGAGGGTGATTTCAACCCAGTCCAGGAAGAAACCCAGCAGGAACACCGCGAACAGAATGGTCAGAACCACGCCATAAGGTCCGAATGGCAGCCCCAGTAGCGCGTCTTCGATTACCTGGTCGCCACCAAGCCCCCGCAGTACAACAGAGAACGCCGTTGCACCCAGGAAAATGGCAAAGATGAAAGCAGCCGTGCGGGTTGTCTGCTCCATCGAGGATCTAAGCACTTTCACGCTCAGTCGGCGTGACAACAGCGCCAGTACAAGGGCGCCAAGGGCGCCAACACCGGAAGCCTCCGTGGGCGTGGCGATACCGGCAAAGATGGAACCCAGCACGCCGAGAATCAGCGCCGCTGTGGGCACCACTGCCTTGGCCACTTCCCAGACGATGCTCCAGGAGACTTTCTCGGTGCCCGCCGGCACTGGGGCAATATGTGGCTGAAACAGAGGACGGATCATCACATAGGCGACGTACATGGCGCCCAGAAGCAGACCGGGCAGGAACGCACCCATGAACAGATCACCCACGGATGCCTCTGGAACCGCCAGCCGGTCGGCCATCAGCACCAGCATGATGGACGGGGGGATCAGTATTCCCAGGGTACCGGTGGCGCAGGCAGTGCCCACGGCAAAACCCTTGTCGTACTTGTTCTCCATCATCACCGGCAGGGAGAGCATCCCCAGCAGCACCACGGACGCCCCGATGATACCAGTGGTGGCCGCCAGCAATACGCCAATGACAACCACCGTTACAGCGTATCCACCACGAACCGCACCAAAGAGTTTTACCATGCTGTTCATCAGTTTTTCGGCAACGCCGGACTGATCGAGCATGATGCCCATGAATATGAACATGGGCAGAGCGACAAGGGTCTCGCTGTTGACGACATCCCATATTCGCTCGGGGACAAGTCCCATTGAAGACTGATAATCAAACCAGAGGTTAGCGCCGAAATTTTCGACGGCGATGACGCCAATCAGCGTCCAGATTACGGCGGTACCACCCAGCACCCAGGCGACAGGATAGCCCGTCATCAGCAGCGCCCCAAAGGTGAGGAACATGCCGATTACAAAAAGTGTTTCAAGCTCCATCAGGACGCATCCCCTTTCTTGTTACTCCCGGACTCGATCCGGATGGGCTTCGGAAAGCCAAAAAGCAGTGCGGTTACTTTCAGCAAGCGGGATAATGCAGCCAGGGTCAGAAGAATAAACGACAATGCCACGACGCTCTTGAGAACCCAGCGATAGGGAAGCCCGGCGGGTGCCTGACTGGTTTCCCCCTGCTGCCAGGAGCTATGGGCGTAGGGGATCATCTCCCAGACTGCCAGCCCGAGAAACGGCAGCAACAGGAACACCAGCCCAAACAGTTCAACCCATCCCTGGCCCCTGAGGGACAGGCGTTCATGAATCACATCCACTCGCACGTGGCCATCAACGACCAGTGTGTAGGCCAGCCCCAACATCCAGCCTGCGCCAGCCAGGTGCCACTGGACTTCTTCCAGGGTTACAGAACCCGCGCCGAAGGCATAGCGACCAACGACCGCGTAGATAATCACGCCGGTAATCACTAACCAGAGCCAGGAAGCACTCTTGCCGATCGCGGAAATCACACGGTCCATACCCTGACTGACCCAGGTTGTGGGCAACTCCGTGTGATGATGAAGAATTTGGTCGGTATCGGACACCGATGGCCGCCCACTCTGCGGTGAGCCTTTACCAGACACCGTCATACAGCAGTTCCTCGCTCAGAAAGCCGATTGTGAAACAAGGATGGCCCCGAAGGGCCATCCAGACTTTGTCGGAGAGTACCGGAAGCAGGCCCGGTCTCTCAGGATCGGCCCGGGATCCTTACAGGTCCGACGGAACGTAGGCGCGTGTATCCCAGATCTTGTATGTTTCCATAAACTCGTTCTGGCTTTCATAAACGCGCTTGAAGTCGGCATCCTTGGACGCTTCTTCTTTCAGCACTTCCTCGGTGACCGCTTCCAACTCTTTCAGAACGTCACGGGGGATCTGGTCGGCCTGGACGCCCTTGTCCTGGAACTCGGCCAGGACCTTGCCATTCTTGTATTCACCCTCGGCCAGGCCAAGCGTTGTAGCAGCAGTACAGGAGGCCTCAACCAGCGCCTTCTGTGCCTCAGTGGTTTTGTTCCACTGATCCCTGTTGATCAGCATGTACTGGGCGGTGAACTGCTGGTGCCAGCCCGGGAACAGGTTGTACTTGACCACCTGGTTGAAGCCGAGGATCTGGTCGATGGCGGGCATGGAGAATTCGGTGGCATCGATGGTGCCTTTTTCCAGCGCTTGGTAGAGCTCACCACCGGGCATCATGGTGACGGAGGCGCCCAGTTTCTCCAGAACCTTGCCACCCAGACCCGCGAAGCGAATCTTCAGGCCTTTGTAGTCTTCCAGCGTTTCGATGGGTTCCGCATACCAGCCCGCTGTTTCAGGCCCGATAATTCCGCACAGTTGGGCGTGCACGTCGAAGCCCTTATTGGCATAGACTTCCTGCAGCATTTCATGACCGCCACCGTAGTAATACCAGGCAGTGTAGGCCCAGGGCTTCATGCCGAAGGGTACGGCTGCAAACAGAGGAATCGCAGGTACCTTGCCCTGGTCGTAACCAATCCAGGTGTAACCTGCTTCAACCTTGCCATCGGAAACGGATTGCAAGATATCGAATGGGGGTACCAGCTTACCGGGCTCGTAGACGCGAACCTGGATGCTGCCGTCGGAAGCGGTGGTGAGGTTTTCGGCAACCCAGGCGGCAGGTGAACCCAGGCCCGGTAAGTTGGTGGCAAAGGCAACAGGCATTTTCCAGCGAAGGTCGTCTGCGAACGCCGATCCTGTGGACAGGGCGATCGCACCGGTGATTCCGGCGAGAGCCTTGAAGAGTTTCATTGGCATGTCTCCTAGCATTGTTGTTTTATCCGGCCGCCGGTTCTTGACTGACGGTCCTAGTCTGATTGTAGTCAGACATCGCAGAGAACGAGACAGACAATAAATATTGTGGGTCCAACGTTGAGCGCCAGTCTTGTTTTCCGCGTTGTTCTGACGTCCTGCATCGAAGATTTAGCAGATGCCGTGCCAGTCACAGGAAATATTCTAAAATCAGCACTTTAGGATAAATCGATAGAAGGGAGGAAAACCGAACTGTCCGTAAATCAGGACACATTAATACCTATGTCGTACGTAGTTGTCCTGATCACCGAACAAGCGTCCGGAAATCAGGACATCCTGGCAAGCTTTTCGTACAAAACGGAGCGAGAGATACCCAGAAGCTTGGCTGCCCGGGTGCGGTTTCCCCGGCAGGCCACCAGTGCGGACTCGATGGCCTGAGCTTCCGCCTCAGCCATTACCTGCGCCAACGGTCTCACCGGCCGGGGGGAGAGAGAAAATTGCGGGCGTGATCCGTTACGGGGCAGCACCTTGAAGATGGCATCGGCATCAAGCAGCCCGTTGTCTTCGCCCATGGTAAGCGCCCGTTCCAGCACGTTCCTGAGCTCACGAATATTGCCCGGCCAGTCATAGCTTCCCAGTGCCGACACTGCGGCATCGGTAATCTCACCGCGTATTTCCAGGCCGTCACAGATGTCTTCCAGCAAGGCCTCGCACAACACACCGAGATCCGCCAGCCGTTCTCTCAGGGGAGGAATCGGAATTTCCAGAACATTGAGCCGGTAATACAGGTCCGAGCGGAAGCTGCCTTCGGCCATCATGGTTTCCAGGTTGCGACTGGTTGCAGCAATGACACGGACGTCGACTGACACCACCTTGTTGGAGCCCAGGGGTTCAATCTCGCCTTCCTGCAGCGCCCGCAACAGCTTGGCCTGCAACGCCAGCGGCATATCGCCCACCTCATCCAGGAACAGGGTGCCGCCGTTGGCAAGCTGGAACTTGCCATCGCGGGTACGGCGATCAGCGCCGGTATAGGCGCCGGGTGCCACACCAAAGAACTCCGCCTCCAGCAGGTTGTCGGGGATGGCGGCCACGTTCACCCCCACGAAGGGCTTGTCCGCACGGCCGGATACCGTGTGAATGGCCTGGGCCAGCACTTCCTTGCCGGTGCCGGTCTCGCCCAACAGCAACACCGGCATATCCCGACCGGCGGCCAGCCGGGCACGGCGCTTGACCTCCAGGGCCGCCGGACTCGCGCCCACGAAATCCCCCAGGCTGTAGCGGGTGCCACGGGCTTTTTTTGCCAGCGCCTTTCGGGCCGCAGCCAGGTCCTGGTGCAGACGCCGGAACTTGCTAACCAGCGGCGTCAGCGGCTGCAGGTCGTCGTAGAGGACAAAGGCCACCGCGCCGACAATCCCGCCGTCTTCATCAAAGAATGGCAGGCGGGTAACCACAAACTGCTGGTTCTGGTGTTCCATGATATCCAGCAGCAGCGGTTTCCCGGTCTCCACCACCTCGGGCATGCGGGTGTGGGGAATCACATCCCGCACGAACCGGCCGATTACCTCAGACGGTTCCTTCAGCCCCAGCAATCCGGCATAGCTGGCGTTGATCCAGGTAATCCGGCTGTCACGGTCCACGGCGATTGCCCCGGCACTGGCCTCCTCGAACATCGGAATAAGAGCTTCGGTAAGTTCTCGGGTCAGGCCTTTCTTTTTATTGTGGGCAAATAGCTGTGTCATGTACCGGTTACCGCCAGGGAGAGTGTCTTGCATGGTACAAAACCTGGGCAGCCCGTCAATCAGGGATATTCAGCTGGTTATCAGCAAACACGATCAGATCGCTCTGCGGCGGCTGATCCTGGATATCCGGCACGTTGGTTTCCGACAACGCCGTGGTGATATCACCTCGCGGCACCGTTCGTACCACCTGGCTCGGCGGCAGGGGCCGGCCCTCGGTCAGGTGTTCGTAGACCAGATCCAGTGCCTGGAAGTAGTAATGGTGCAGGGGAACATAACGCTCCGCGACGCCCGGGAAACCATTAAGCACATCCAGATGGTGGGCGTTGAGAATTTCGTAATAACGCAGGCCCGAGTCCTCCCCCTCAACCATCCGGTTCAGGGCCAGGTATGGCCGGGACGTGTGGTTGATCGGCAGGATCGCATCGGCCCGCCCGGTGACGAACACCGCGGGCTTGCCCCGCAGGTCACCACTGGCACGAATGTCTTCAATGCCCTGACTGACCGCATCGGCCAGGGCGGCGTCGGCACCCGCCAGCGGGTTGCCGGTTGCAATATCCACTCCCTGAACCAGGCTGCGCAAACACAGCAGCGCATCCAGACCAAAGTCCAGCTGACCGGTACTGGCCGAAGCACTCATAGCCAGATGGGTCGGCTGACCCAGGGCGTCGTCATACACCAGATTCACCCCGGCACTCGGCGGAATGCCGTTACTGGCCGAGAACAGGGCGGCTTCCTGTGCCGGAGCCAACGGAGTCACCGCACCGGTCCCATCCGTCGCCGCCAGGCTCAAGCTGCAAATCCGATCCTCAACACCCGCCTGACCATAAGCATTCGCATAAGTCATCGAGATGCCCTGGGCCACCGAGAGACCAAAATGCACTGGCGCCAGCAGGTTTTGCTCGGGCTGGATGCCAAAGTCTTCGTTCAGAATCCGCAAGGCATCGGTGGCACGCTCCTCGGTGGTCATACCGGATACCAGGCCCTTGCTGGCCAGCGAGTCGCAAATGTTTTCGCCAATGGCCGGCGGATTGAACACCGCGTTCAGAGGTGCCACATCCCGGATAGCCGGGGCCTGGTTGGCACAGCCCTGATACACCGCCAACGCCGTGGTGTAATCCAGCAGGCTGCGGCTGTGCCCGGAAATGACCGGGCCATTGCCCTGACGAATGGTGAACGAGGTATTCACCCTCGGGTTTACATTGGGCTCGGAAACCGCAACGCCGTCAATCAGACCCCGGTCATCCTGTTCAGCCGCCCGCACTGACGCACCACCGCCATTGGATACGCTGGAGGCAATGACCAGGGTGTTTTTGGGCTTGATGGTAATCAACCGCTCACCGTTGCCGAGTTCGCGACCGAATTTCTCGTTCAGCACATAGAAACCAAACTCGATCGACTGCAGCACATGGGTCCCCCAATCAGCCTCCGGGTTCACTCCGGAGTGGGCATGCTTATAGGCGAAGCGGTCCGGCCACTGGCTGTTGAAGTCCGCCCGCGCGGCATCATCCAGGTCGGCGCGGAACAGCACCGGCTCATCGTCGGTGGTGGTCAGCGTACCGTCGATACGCTGGGTACTGTTGGTTTCCAGGTTGTGGGCACCCGTTCCGGTCCCCTTATCGGTATAGACCACGGCACAACCTTTCTTCAGCCCCCATTCACCGGCGGTGCCAATCGCACCATACACACCCCGCGAACCAGAGGAAGGTGCAGTCACCATGCAGGGCCGGCGGGGATCGAAGCTGTCCGGCACCTGGACCATCACCGTCACCGGCACTTCATGGCCTTGCTCTTCATGACCAGGAACAGTCATCAACGCGAGGGATTCCTCGCCGGCAATCATGCCGTTCCCGCTAACCCCGACCCGGGGCCCAAAGAACGTGCCATAACCGCCGCCCGGCGCGGTATCCACCAGCGCGCGGTAGTTGTTGTAGATCGCCAGCCGTCGGAGTTCCCCGGGGGTCGGGTTGAGGGCATCATCAAAGGCCGGCGGGGTTGCGCTGGCCAGACCGTCGGCGCCAAGGCCGGCTGTCAGCAGGTCGTCGGTCAGGCCGTCGTACCAGGTCTGCTGAATATCACTGGCGATAAAGTCGGGTATTGCATTGAACGGAGGCTTGCCCTCATTGCCAGCGGCGAGCGCAGCCCCGGTTACACCGATCAGGGTGCATAGCAGCAATCGTCTCATGATTCGTTCCTTGTTTGTTGTTGTTAACGGTCAGGCCGAACCTCAGGCACTCCGGCCTGACTGGATGTTATGCGGATGCTGTGCCAACTCACCAAGGCATTGAAAATGCAGAATATTTATCGGAAAGACGAGAAAATCATCGAGGATTATCCGGAATTCCGGACACTGGCGGATCACCAATAACTCTCAGAAGGACTGAAAACAGGCAGTTAATGCGAATGTCCGGATAACCAGACACTGTCCGAAAGCTCGAACAATCACCGCTTCCGCGAGGGCAGTAAGCAGCGACTCCGCCCCGAAAGGGCAGAGTCGCTGACGGCTCAGCGCGCTGAATTGACCCCAATCATGGGTTTGACCGGGGATGACAGGTAGCTCAAGCGCAGGCCATTGGCCGGTATCTCCAGATCGAACGCCACGATGCCGCCCACATCCACCGCCAGGGTTTGCGCCACCTGATTATATTGCTCGATCACCTGGCGACCATCATCCAGAAAGCGCACTTCACCGGCCAGGTCCAGATCCAGGGGCACACTGTGCAGGTTGTGGGGCAGATCCAGTGGGGTCGCCAGATCCGGCGCGTCCAGGTAGATCTTCACATCGGTCTCAAACACCGGAAAACCATCATCACCCGTGCGGATCACTCCGGGGATCAGACGTGTGCGATTGCCCTCTTCATCCTCGGCATAACGCATACGGATAATCTGCGGACCGGTCGGCGTCTCCGCCCATGTCAGATCTGTGCCCACTTTGGCATTCACCGTCAGGGAGGTGGTGGTCAGCAGGGTGGGATGAAGCAGAACCCGGACACCCGCCGCAGGATCATCGGGGTCCACCGGCCCCACAACCTCGGTGTTCAAGGCACCGGTCATGTAGATGAACTGAAGCTCCGGGCACTCTGTTTCAATCCAGGGCGAGTAGATATCCTTACGGTCGCGGTTACAGCCCACACGGGCCTCTTCGCGGTTCCGGCTGACGACCCGGGTAGCCTGGGGCGGTGTGAGTGGCTGGCCGGCATCATCCAGCGTCACATCGGGTGACTCTGTGCAGTCACGCTCATAGACCTTGCGGATAACAACACCATCACTGTCGGTCTCATCCACGATGCCACACTGAATCGCCCCATCGGCGTTCACATCCCGCACCGGGAGATTTCTCAGGGGCAGGAGCACCGTATCGGACGTCGCGCCACCGCGGAAGTAAATGGTCATATCCGGGCCGCCCGGTTGACTCAAACCGGCGAGGGCATCGGTCTCCAGAGCCTGACCTCCGACAGAACAGATGGCGGTGTTGCAGTCCGGGGATTCAGAGGCCTCCGAAGACAGCGTGTATCGGTACCGGGCCCCTTGTTCCCACGGCTGCTCCGGATAAAACCAGAGTTTCCGCGCGGTCATCTCAAGCCGGCCTGCCACCGGTTCCTGGGCAACCTCGACGTTATCACCGGTGCCATCACCCAGTTCGGTCACCTTTTCCACTGTGAAGGTTTCATTCAGGCGGATGGACGCAGGATCCATGGACTGGGAAAAAGTCACCGCGATGGGCCGGTTGGCGGGCAACGAAACCACCGGCATACTCTCGTCATCCAGGTTGTAGTCAACGCCGTTGCCATCGATGGCGCCAACGCAACGCCCATGTTGATCGTTCAACAGATCCAGCCCCTTGGTGACACAGGGAAATCCGGGATAAACCGCCACCGCCAGCGGCGATGACGCAGACGGGTCCGCCTGGACCGGGAGCTCAAACGACAGTTCCTCGGGCACAGCGCCATTACCGGCCAGGTCGGTGAGGTCCGATGTCAGCCGGATCTGATAATGCGTGCCGTGAACAAGCCCGTCGGCCGGCATCACCGACACACTGGTTCCATCCACGGACAGGTCCAGCGCCTCCAAGGGATTCCCATCGGCGAGTACCCGCAGCCCGTCAGCGAGGGATTCGCGCGATATCGGTTCATCGAAAAACAGGGTAATCGGATCCCCTGGCCGATGGGCATTGTGCAGGCCAGTGCCCGCCTCATCGGGCATCCAGCTCAACAGCTCGGGGCCCCGGGTATCCACGAATGGGTCCGGCGCATTCTGTTGGGCTCGGTCCAGGGTTTCGGCCTCAATCCGGAATGCCAGTGAGGCCACCGCATGCTCAAGGCCCAGTAACCGCGGTTCGACCATGCTCAGGGCGTCGATTTCGAGAGTCCCGTTCTTGATGATCGCGGTTCCCACCAGCTCCAGACCCAGAATATTCTGGGACAGAGCAGCATTCGGTTGCGCTTCCTCGGTGCTCATGGCGACATCCATGAACAGACGAATATGGCGAGGGACGTCATCCGCATCGGAATACGGGTTCCGGTACAGGTAACCCACCGCGTCGGTAATCGTGGTGACCCGGATGGCCCCCGTTTTCTGGACCCCGCTGTTGGTCATCAACGGCACCACACCGCCGACGTTCACATCCAGGGAGGTGCTGCTCAGCAACGTCCCGGCGGGGATTTGCAACGGCGTCATTTCGGGGTAATCCGGCGCATAGGCAAGCTCTGCCCACATTTCGCCCGTTTGGTAGGAGGTGGGCGTATTCCCCAGCAACACCGAACTCAGGGCAATGCCGTTAATCGGCTCCCCGTTCAGTACCGAACGCAGGTCCTCGGCATCCGAGTTGGCAACCGCCGCCTGGTACAGGATTTCACCCGGGCCCGAGTCCTGCGGGGTCAGGGTGGTTTCATAGTTTGCCAGCTGATCGCCATAGGCATTGGGCAAATCCCGGACAACGAGCCGATAGGTTTCCCCGGGGTTCAGAGCAGATTCCGATGCGTCCTTACCGGCAACCGGATCGATCACAAGGCGCCGCTCCCCGGACAACACCCGCGCCGGAACCAGATTGCCGGCACTGTCCTCCAGCCTGACTGACTCACCGTAGACTACCCCTGCCGGGTGAACCGGCTGACTGAAGGTCAGTCGGAGAGTGGAAAAATCCACCAGCGGATAGCGTTCTCCGTCAGGAATCCTCCCCTCGACCCGGAATTCGGCCGCCGTGCCGGAGAGTGAGGGAATACCAGTGAAGCTGCCACGGGTCTGGAACTCCAGGCTGCTCTCGCTGCCCAGTTGCTCAATGACAACATCACCGGCCGTGACCGGTCGCTGCAGGCTAACGCTGTAGGTGGCGGCAGGCTTCAGGGCGGCAACAGGGTGAATCACCCAGCTCTGGCCACCATCCACCGGTGTCAGCTCATGGTCGATCCGTTCATCCCCCGCCTTCAGCGCCAGTTCAGGCTGATCCACTGGCTGTGAGAACCTCAAGACCAGATCGGCGCGGGGCGAGACATTCCGCTGACCATCTGCGGGGTAGCTGTAAATCAATGAGGGCGCGGGGCCTGGTGTCTGCATGCTGGAGTCTTCTCCCCCGCATGCTGCCAACAAGGCCGGAACCAGCGTCAGTGCGCCGACTTTCCACAGGTTCATGGCATTCTCCTGTTCAGAATTTAAGCGTGACGGAACCGGCGATGACATGGACATCCCCGTCGGCGGTGACCTGCCCGTTGGTCACCGTTTCGTTACCGGAACCGGTGTTGCTTAACTCGAAATCCCGCTCCTCCAGCCGGTGGTACTGGTACCCGATATCCAGCCTGACCGGATAAGCCAGCACACGCGTTTGCTCGTACTGCGCAGACAGACCCAGACCAACGATGTATCGGTCACTGTCGTAATAGTTCACATCCGGTGTCAGGCCATCCCCGAGGGGTGATTCCTGGTAGGCCAGCCCGGTGGTCAACGCAAAATTGGGATGGAACTGATACTCGCCGCCAATACGGGGGACAATAATGTCGTCAAAGTGCACCTCGGCCTGATCCTTGATCTGATCCCCTTCAAACTTGTCACTCAGGCCAGACCAGTTCTGTTGCTCCAGGCTGCCGCCAATCCGCCAGCCGTCGCCTTTGTATTGCAGCCCCAGCGCCAGGGTTTCGGGCTGGTAGGAATCATAGGTCCGGATGGTGAACTCCAGAGGAGCGGACGCCGGTATCAACCCGGGAATGACCACACTCGAATCCACCGTGGTATTGGTGTCTGAACTGGTGCGATAGACCGCGGCCACCTCCCAGCCACTGAGCAGGCACTGACTCTCCGGACAGACGGTGCGCCCCAGGTCAACACTGGTGGAATAGATCAGGCGAAAAGAGGGTTCGGCGTCGACCGACAGCTTTTCCTGCTCGGTATTCCCCGCCAGGTCACTGACAGCTCGCAGATCCGCGGCGGCATGGAGCGTTACCCGCGCCGAGGCGCCAACACTGATCCCGCGCCAGACATTCGAGGCAGCGCCGATGTTCAGAAACAATGGCTCTCGGCCATACTCCAGGAACTGCCCCTCGCTGGATGTCTGCGATCCAAAGGCCAACATTTCTTTGCCGTACTTTTCCACACCGGCAATAAACCCGAGGTAGATCGGGGGGCCATCTCGAAGCATGGAGGTGAGATCGGTTTTCATGCCGATCAGTACATGCTGACTTTCCTTTTCAAAGCTGAAGGTGCCGTTACTACCCGTGGCCTGAAGATCCGGCTGGGCATGCAACAGGCCTGTGGTCAGCTCACCACGTGGATCTGATGCCAGGTAAGCGGGATTGTAGAAATTGGCCGACACCTGGGTGTTAAACATCGACAACGCCTGTGCCGAGGCAATGTCCGTCGGCAACACGCCATAGGTTGATCCAATATTGCCCATACTCGCATTCGCCAGGGGGGACAGACCGGCCAGGCTTGTGGCGATAACAAGGCGGGACAAAAGCACGGATCTGTGGAGCAGGTACGACATGGCTAAGTTCCTTTAGACACGCGGGAATTGGTGGTCCGAGCGATAGGCCCGAGTCATTCGTGGGGAGGAACCCTAAACTCTCCTTTTCGGGTTCAGATTGGCAGGGTAGCCCCGGATATCCTGGCTACCGGGTCATCACAAATGCGACATATGACAACTTGCTGTTTTATTTAGATTTTCAGAAATTCCGTTTCCGACATGTCGCCAGCGGCTTCAGCAAAATGTGAGAAAAATCACAGACCTGAAATGCATCCGATACCACCACCCGCCCGTAAACACCTCATGACCTAGTGCACTGTCCCTTCGGGAGCTCAAAATGCCCAACCCATTCCGCTACCAGGTAGCCACTACCCTGCTGATGCTGACAAGCCTGTGGGGCTGTGCCACTCACTCCGGGGCGCCTGAAACCACACCGGACCATTCCCATACCGACTTTCGGGTGCTCACGGATATTGCCTATACCCCTGCGGATTGGCCGCAGGCCCTCTACACCGATCTCTACCTACCCGAAACCAGTGGCAAATCTCCTGCGGTACTACTGGTTCACGGCGGCGGATGGGAAAGGCGTTCCCGCAAGGATATGGAGTGGATTGCCAAAGACCTCGCCAGCCGGGGATTCGCGGTGATGAATATCGATTACCGATTTGCGCCGGAGTACACGTTTCCCGCGCAGCTCCACGATGTGCAGGTGGCAATGCGCTGGCTTCACGACCACAGTAGCGAATACGGACTGGCGCGCTCCGCAATCAGCGCCTTCGGTTTCTCTTCCGGTGCTCACCTGGTATCACTGATGGCCCTGGTGGCCAGTTCTGACAGCCCATTGAATGCCCCGTATGGCGGAGACACAAGCCGTCCCAGCGCCGTCGTTGCCGGCGGAATCCCGGCGGACCTGCAGGCATTTGATTCCGGCAAACTGATTCGACAGTTCCTGGGAGGAGAGCAGCAGGATATACCCGACATCTACCAGCAGGCATCACCGGTGACCCATGTCACCCCATCCGCTCCGCCGTTCTTCCTGTTCCATGGTGGCATGGATATGTTGGTGCCTTTTAGCCAGGCAGAGCGGCTGCATGAGGCTCTGAATGAGAACAACGTGGACAATGAACTCTACCGGATGCACCTTCGCGGCCACCTGACCAGTTTCCTGACCGCAGGACGGGCGGTCGAGAGGGCAGCAGATTTTCTGCGCCGGCACAATCCGTCATCAGCCGGTGGTTCCTAACCAATTCTGACGAAGGGCAGCAGACTCAGGGCGGCAATAACAATGATGGCAAGGCAGGCGGCCAGCGTAGTCACGGGTTTTTGCCGCAACCGGAACCAGAATCCACCGACACGACCCGCCGCAAGGTCATCCTCGTATTCCGACCGCTGTCGCGTGCGGCGCTGACTTTGGTAGTCATCCAGCAATGCCCGGGCCCGGGCGGCCTCCTCATCGTCGTGCACCCAGAAGCCCCCCATGCTGATCCCCCAGCGACTGGGCGGCGTTTCGTAGTAGCGAACCTCGTGGGATTCGAACAGTTCGCGGATTTCATCCGCCTCGTCATCGGGTACGTGGCGGAGATTCATCAGATGGTGGGGCATGGTTGGTCTGGTATCAATGGCCGGAATCCCTATATCCTAGCATTCATGAGGATGACCTACCGAACTTGCCGCCAGGACGTTGAATGACCGACACCGCCATCCGCCTGTTGCTGGAATTTGACGACAGGGTACGCCGCGATCAGGAGCAGGCGCCGGCGTTTCTGCACCGGCGCGACCGGAAATATGCCCTGAATTGCCAGCAGCGCGGTGTTACCCCGTCACCGAGGGACTGGCTGGCTCATGTTGAGCGCTTGAGTGGGCCGGGAGGCGGGCCCGGCGCAGATGCGGCTCTCGGAATCTGGCGACGTATTATGGCGGGGTTTCTCCTTGCGGGCGCCTTCCTGGGCGTGATCACCATGCTTGGATTGCTGTTTTACGAAGGCGGCCAGCGGATCAATGTCACCGTTATTCTCGCCTTCGTTTTTCTCCAGTGCCTGTTGGCCGCCTTTACCACGCTCCAGGCCTTTGCCGGATGGCAACCCTGGCGCCCGCTGATAGCCCGGCTTTCCTCCGGGGAACCAACCACGGCCCTGCGCAGGCTCCAGCCACAGCTGATGGCAAGGGCGGCCCATACTGGCGCCGTGGCGTTCGGCATCAGTGGCTTGCTGACGTTGCTGGTGATGGTGGTGGTTCAGGATCTGGCGTTTGGCTGGAGCACCACGCTCAACACGGACAGCCACAGCTTCCTCGGCCTTGTACAGGCCATTGCCGCTCCCTGGCAGTGGCTCTGGCCCGTCGCGGTGCCCGACGCCAACCTGGTGGAGACTACCCGTTTCTTCCGTGCCCAAACCGGCAGTATCACCACTCATCCGGCCCGACTGGGCGACTGGTGGCCATTCGTCGTCATGGTGTGGATAGGCTATGTCCTGCTGCCGCGACTGATACTGGCCATCGTTGCCGATGGCCACCTGCGATTAAGGGCCCGCCGGCTGCTTGACCGTCACCCGGGGCTGACCGCATTACAGTATCGGATGGAAACGCCGGCACTGGAAACCGGCAACGCCCATAACGACGCCGAGCACCAACCGGACACCTCGACGAACAGTCAACTGAAACCACTACCGGAAAGCGACACCGTTATCTGCTGGGCTGGCGCCGGAGAACCAGAGCTTCCGGATGCCCTGAATGGACCCGATACCCTGGTGCTTCGTGCCGGCGGCCGGGCTTCGCTTCAGGACGACACGAACACCCTGGACCAAGCCGCCAATCACCTTGCGAACATCACCCGGCCCGCTGTCATTGTGGTTACCCGCAGCTGGGAGCCACCCACCGGTGAGCTGCAGGATTTTCTCCAACAGGCCCGCGAGCAATGGCCCTCTGCCAGCCACGTGGCGCTGGTTCCGTTGACCGCCTCCGGGCTGGAAAAACCGCCCGCGCACCAGTTACAGCAGTGGCTGCGATTTACCGAACGGCTGGGAACCGACTTTGCCGGCGTCAGCCTTCCGCCGTCGCTACTCCAGAACCCGTACCAACAGGGGGAGCTGTAAGCCATGGACAATGCCCCGGTTTTTGCGGTGGTCGGCCACCCCAACAAAGGCAAATCCAGCGTGGTGGCGACACTGTCCCAGAACGACGCCATCGCCATTGCCCTGGAGCCAGGCACCACCCGTCAGCGTCAGGCCTATCCGTTAACCGTGGATGGCAGGACGCTCTACACACTGGTGGACACCCCGGGGTTCCAGCGCCCACGACGGGTGCTGGAATGGCTGGATGCCCACAGCGTATCGGCCTCGGATCGGGCCGAAACAGTGGCTGCTTTCGTGACTCAACACCGCGACGACGCCCGCTTCACCGACGAGTGCGAGCTACTGACACCCCTGGTGGAAGGTGCCGGTATTATCTACGTGGTCGACGGTTCGGTGCCATACAGCGCGGAGCACGAAGCGGAAATGAGCATCCTGCGCTGGACCGGCCGGCCCAGCCTGGCATTGATTAACAGCATTGGCCCCGACGATTACAGCAATACCTGGCAGGCGGCGCTGGGCCAGTTCTTTCAGGTTGTCCGCAAGTTCGACGCCGTTCGCGCACCATTCGACCAGCATCTCAGCCTTTTGAGAGCCTTTGGTCAATTGGAACCGGCCTGGGAGGCGCCCCTGGAACAGGCCACCGGTTTTCTCGCGGATCAGCGCAGCCAGCGTAAAACCCAGGCCGCCAGGCTGATTGCCAAGGCCCTGGAAGACATAATGTCGCACCAGGAAAAACGCACTCTGACCACAAATCAGGCCACGGAAACCAGCGAGCAGACCCTGGCGGATACCCTCAGGCGCAGTTGGTACCATCACCAGCGTCGGCGGGAACAGACTCTGCGGGTGTCCATTGAACACCTGTACCAGCACAAGCGGATTCAGCGCCAGGAAGCAGAGCTGGAATGGCACAGCGATCACGACCTGTTCAGTGAAGACAGCCGCCGTGCCTGGTCCGTCAGCCGGCGCTACCTGGCCACCGCAGGCTTCGGCGCGGGCGCCGTTGGCGGTGCTGGCATCGACGCGCTCACCTTCGGATCGTCACTGGGTACCGTCGCCCTGGTAGGGGGTATTCTCGGCGCGGCCGGCAGTTATTTCTACGGCGACCGGCTGGCCCTGCCCGCGCTCAACATCGGCACCCTGAGGGATGGTCTGAAAACCGCCACCTTCGGCCCTGTACAGGACAGCCAGTTCGGCTATGTTGTATTAGGGCGTGCTGTGGATCACTGGTGGCATATCAGCCACCGCAACCATGCCGGGCGCGATCAGCTGGACCTTGCACCAGCCGATAGCCACTGGCTGGAAAACCTGGATCGGAAAAGCCGACAGGACATCCAGAGAGCCTTCGACCGGTTTCGTAAACACAGAACGCCCGACGAACGCCTGCGGGTTACCTTTGCCGCCGCCGTTGAACAGGCGATGACCGTTTACGACGATTGGCGGTTGAACCGGACCTGACAGGGATGTTTATACTGTAGAGCTATTCCATCACAGAATGAGGAATGCGAATGAAAATCGTACGAGTGCAAGACATCATCGGTACCGAGCGCGAAGTCAGCGGGCCGGGCTGGACCAGCCGTCGCATGCTGCTGAAGAAGGACGGCATGGGCTTCTCCTTCCACGAGACCATCATCCCCGCCGGCGCTGAGCTCAACCTCTGGTACAAGCACCACCTGGAAGCCGTCTATTGTGTTGCCGGTAACGGCACCATCCTGGACAAGGCTACCGGTGAAACCCACGACATCTCCGACGGAACGCTGTACGCACTCGACAAGCACGACCAGCATACGCTCCGTGGCGGCACCGAAGACATGCGCCTGATCTGCGCCTTCAACCCGCCGGTCACCGGTCGCGAAGTGCACGACGAGGACGGCGCCTACCTGCCGGATACCGGCGAAAACTAAGTCGCCTTCCGTGGCTGATCCCCAAGCCGCAATCACACCGCCACCGCAGGCAAAGCTGCTTCCGGTGGCGGTGTTGCTTTGGCTCGCCGGTGTATACCTGCGCGTACCGATACTCGTGGCACCGCCGCTGGCGCCCTTCATTGGCGACGAGCTGGCCCTGTCCCAGGCGCTGACAGGGGCACTGACCACCCTGCCTATCCTGATGCTGGCCATCGGCTCCATGCCCGGCTCCCTGGCCATCGCCCGTATCGGTCCACGCCATACCCTGGCGCTGGCCATGGTTATCATGGTTATCGGTTCCGCCGGGCGCGGACTGGTGCCGGACACCTTTACCCTGATGCTCGCCAGCGCCGTCATGGGCCTCGGCGTCGCCATGATGCAACCGGCCCTGCCAGCCTTGCTGCCGCGCTGGCTGGAACCTCACCACCTGGCCCTGGGCTCCGCCATCTATATGAACGGCATGTTGATGGGGGAATTCATAGGTGCGGGCATCACCCTGCCGGTGCTCATGCCCCTGATGGACAACAGCTGGCGTGCGACCATGCTGGCCTGGTCGCTACCGGCCTTACTGGTTGCTGCCGCCCTGTATTTGCCCAAAAGAGACCGGGCAAAACCGGTAGGCAAAGTCTCCTGGCTACCGGACTGGAACAACCCGCTCACTCTGAAAATCGGCCTGCTCCTCGGCCTTTCCGGCTCCATGTTCTTCGGCCTCAACGCCTACATGGGCAACCTATTGGAACAGCAAGGCCAGTTCAACAAACTCGCCGACGCCCTGTTCTGGTACAACATCGCCCAGGTCTTCGCCTCGCTGGTCATGCTCAAAATGGCCAGAGCCTGGGTAGGCCGCCGCTCCGCGATCATCGTTACTGCCTCCCTGAGCATCATAGGCACCCTGGGCGCCATTACCTTCACCGGCTGGTGGTCCATCGCCAGCGCCACCCTTATGAGCTTCACCGCCGGCATCCTGCTAATCCTGCTGGTCGCCGTGCCACCGCTGGTCACCTCGTCACAGGAAACCGGCCGTCTGTCCGCCGGCACCTTCCTCGTCGGCTACACTATGGCATTCTCCGTCCCGATGCTGGGAGGCCTGCTGGCCGACTGGACCGGCGATGCCCGACACGCCATCCTCACCATCGTCGCTTACAGCACGCTGGTCCTCCCCCTGGCGTTCACCCTGGACCTGACACGAAAAAAGGACCAGCCCGAAAGCTGATCCTTACAAAAGAACGCCATCACCAATGGCCGAAAGGCCGTGGGGCGGGGTGTCTTTCCGCCGGGAAAAAGATGTCTGAGCGAAGCGAGTTACTTTTCCCAGAGGAAAGACACCCCCCCCCACGGCCAGACTCCCGGTTAGATGTAATAGTCCTTCAACGGAGGGAAACCATTGAACTCCACAGCGCTGTAGGTCGTTGTGTAGGCACCCGTAGACAACCAATACATCCGGTCGCCAATCGCCAGATTCAGTGGCAACGGATACTTGTGATGCTCATACATGATATCCGCGCTGTCGCAGGTGGGGCCGGCGATCACGCAGTCTTCGCCTTCACCGGTTTTTTCTGTCCAGATCGGGAACTTGATGGACTCGTCGAGCGTCTCGATCAGGCCCGAAAACTTGCCCACATCCGTGAACACCCAGCGGTGCAGGGCGGTACGTGATTTACGGGAAATCAGCACGACTTCACTCACCAGCACTCCGGCGTTGGAAATCAACGAACGGCCAGGCTCGATAATAATTTCCGGCAGATTGTCACCAAAGTCTTCATGGAGAAAACGGGCGATTTCTTCCGCGTATACTTTCAGCTCGTTCGTGCGAGTAATGTAGTTGGCCGGGAAACCACCGCCCATGTTGATCATCTTCAGTTCGATGCCGTCTTCTTCCTTCAGGCGTTCAAAGATGACCTTTACCTTACCCAGGGCGGCGTCCCAGGCGCCGATTTCACGCTGTTGGGAACCCACGTGGAAAGACACACCATAGGGCACCAGTCCCAGATCGCGGGCCAGAATCAGCAGATCGATGGCCATGTCGGTCTGGCAGCCAAACTTGCGGGACAGGGGCCAATCCGCCGTCAGCGTGCCCTCGGTGAGGATACGCACATATATCTTCGAGCCCGGGGCGGCCTTGGCAATGTTGCGCAGGTCGGCTTCGGAGTCGGTAGCAAACAGCCGCACACCTTTCTCGTAGAAGGTGCGAATGTCCTTCGCCTTCTTGATGGTGTTGCCGTAGCTGATGCGGTCACCGGTCACACCCAGTGCCATCACCTTGTCCAGCTCATACACCGAGGCGATGTCGAAACACGCGCCTTTGTCACGCAGCATGGTCAGAATCTGCGGGGCAGGGTTGGCCTTCACCGCGTAGTAGACCCTGGCGTAAGGGAAACCTTCCACCAACTCGTCGTACTGACGGTCAACGGTGGCGGTGTCGATCACTACAAAGGGGGTCTCCCTGGTATCGGCAAAGGCCTTGATACGGGCAAAAGTCTCGGCATCGTAGTAATCGGCGAGATGAGCGTTGGCAGACTCGGTCATGGATGGTGTTTCCCTCCAGCGGGCAAACAGGCATAAAAAAAGCACCACAGCAACGCTGCAGCACCCGTTAATAGCGCGATCATCGGGCTTTTCCCCGGGTCCGGATATGAGCATATCTACCCATACTTGCAAGCCACTTCACAGCTCACCCTGGCACGGCCAGTTCCGTTTGGTTGCACTGGCGGAGAGTTATGTAACGTTCTGCTAACAGCCGCTGGAAAGCCCAATCTGATGTGATACGGTGGTCAGAAATTCACCACATTCGCAGAGTCTGTATGTCCGACATTGCATCCATGGTCGCCAGCAGCACCCAGATGAGCCAGCAAAACGTCCAGGAACAGGCCCAGATTGCGGTTATGAAGCAGTCCCGGGACATGGCCCAACAGAACGCCATGCAGTTGCTGGAGAGTGTGACTGAGACCGCAGTAGCGACCACCGGCGCCAATCCCTCTGAACAGGTCGGCGCCACCATTGACGTGAGGGCCTGACGGAGACTACACCGCTATCGGCCACAACGGTGCCGGCCCGGTGGGCCCGTCCGGGTCTTCGGGTTCTGCATGGCGCCGCAGGTAGTCCAGAATCGCGGCTTTCAGATCGGAGCCCTGGCCCAGCCCCTGATTTCCAAATAGCCGGTTGAACTCAAGTACGTAGGGATATCCCTCCACAAGCGCAATATCGAAACCAGCATGGTCCACATCCAGTTCCCTCGCCAGCCGAAGGGCCAGATCAGTCGCCACGGATGGAACCGGGCCGTTATCAATACGCCCGCCCCGTGACACATTATTGTAAAAACCTTGATCCGCCTGGGTTCGCCAGTAAGCAGACACCACCCTGTCCCCGACAATGACCACCCGCACATCCCTGTCGATCGGCAGATATTCCTGGGCGTACAACACAGGGGTCCGCTCGCAATAGCGCTGCCAGTCCGCCCGACTCTCAATCAACCACACGCCTTCCCCCATACTGGCCTTCGGTAACTTGGCAACAAAGGGCAATGCCATGGCATCCCAAACCGTCTGCTGTTCCTCGGGGCCGTTGGCCTCAATCAGTGTCCATGGCGTGTGCTCTGGAGCCACCACCTGGAAGGCACGAGTCATCTCTACCTTGTCGTGGCCGATGCGGTAACTGGCAACACTGGGAAATACCCGGCATTTCAAGCCATGAACCAGCGCATTCAACTGCCAGTATTCGGGGAACAGAACCCAGTCTGCGTCTCTGAGCAGTTCCTTGTGAGCCAGGAGCTGTTCGGGCTTGAGGGTTTTGGTGTCCGGGAAACCCAGGGTGCGGAATATATCGAAGGAAACCAGTTTCATGTGGGTTGGGTGCATGGTTGAGTTGGTCGCATTTTATACAGCGTTTCTTGCCCGCCACCAAGCCAAAACTGACAGAAATCATTGCCACCCACTAAAACTTACCTTAATCTTTAACGCGAACAATTATCATTAGCGATATCGACAAGGAGAAAGTGATATGAAAAAACAAACCCTGGCGCTGCTCACCTGTGCTGCCCTGACTTTTCCAGTGGTCTCGTTTGCTGACGAGGTTGAACACTTCGAAGGCAAGCAATCGGCCACGCTCGAAGCAGCGGTGGCCAACTTTTCGGAGTACAACAAAAAGCTGGAAACGATCCTCAAGGGCGAACTGACCCCGGAAGCCATGAACGAAGTTCACCAGCTTACCTACACGCTGGAAAATGCCCTTGGCAAAATCAATGAGGAATTTGACGGGCTGGCGGTCACCCTGGAAGAAATCCATCTTGCCTCGGAACGCGCTGATACCGAAGGCGTTGCCAGCAATGGTGAAGCCTATCTGGAAACCAGCCGCACGGTGATTGAGTAACCTTGCGGACAACCGACACTTGCGCTGTCGAAGCATGTAGCTCCGGAGTCTCTGGTTACGGGCAGAATCAGCGAGCAGGGCGTTTTTTCGTTCCCTGACTCGCCTCAGCAGCGAGCGGGTCTTCCGGCCATGGGTGTTTGGGGTAGCGTCCGCGCATGTCCTTGCGAACCTCCGGATAGGCGTTTTGCCAGAAGCTGGCCAGATCCGCGGTGACGGCCAGCGGGCGTTGCGCCGGGGAGAGCAGGTGGATAACCACAGGCACCCGGCCACCGGCCACTTTCGGGGTTTCGGTCCAGCCGAACAGGGCCTGGAGCTTGGCCGCCAGCACTGGCCCGTTTTCCGCCATGTAGTCCAGTGAAACCGACTGGCCTGTGGGAATAGTGAGGCGCGTTGGCGCCAGATCCTCCAGCACCTGCTGTTGCTGGTAATTCAGAAGGCTGGCAAGGGCCTGCTTCAGGTTGAGCTTTTCCAGATCACGCCAGCGGTTCATCCCCGCCAGGAAAGGGCCAAGCCAGGTTTCCAGATTCTCCAGCAGCCAGCCTTCGCTGACGTCCGGCCAATCACCAGGGAAACACCGTGCCAGCATGGCAACCCGGGCGAGCCACTGTTCCGCCGTCGGTGTCCAGGGCAGGCTTCTGAGCCCCTTTTTACGCACAGCCGCCAGCAGACCCTGTTGCACCAGTTCCGGGGATGGGGCCGGTAAGGCCGTTTCTTCCAGTACCAGTTGCCCCAGCTTTTTGACACGGCGGGCCACCACGGTTCCGCGACTGTCGTCCCAGACCGCTTCGTCCCGTTCATGGATGTGAGTGGCCAGATCCTGTTCCAGGAGCGCTGGATCAACCGGTGCGGCAAGGTAGATCGTGGCTTCCCTGGCTTTGCCATCCAGCTCGGCCGTGGCCAACCACGGGTAACGGGCCAACGGGTCGTCGTCACGGAGGCTGGCGCCGCGGCCATTGCTGAGCTGATAACGCGGAGCATCGCCTCGCCGTTTACGGGCCACCCGGTCCGGGTAGGCCAGCGCCAGCAGGCGCCCCACCTCGTCATCGGTGGGCATAACGTCGGGGCGGTCC
Source organism: Marinobacter sp. DUT-3 (assembly GCF_050379435.1). Lineage (NCBI taxonomy): Bacteria > Pseudomonadati > Pseudomonadota > Gammaproteobacteria > Pseudomonadales > Marinobacteraceae > Marinobacter > Marinobacter sp. DUT-3. The sequence continues at coordinate 186,047 of NZ_JBNRMG010000008.1, read as the reverse complement.
AGACCAGATGCCAACCGCGACACCGACTTGCCAATGGCTTTCACCCTCGCCACATCAACACCATGACCACGGCCCCGAAGTATCCGGACCCGCTCCTGCATATCCGCCCCCGCCGATCGTCCGGCCAGATCCCGCTCTCCCAGCAAAGCCGCCAGCTCTGCCGCAAGGTAGCCATGGCCAATATCGCAGCCGCGAAGAATCATGTGGGCCAGCCGGGGATGAATCCCCATATCCCGGGCAGCCTTGCCATGTTCGGTGATCCCGCCGTCTGCATCCAGCATGTCCAGCCATTGCAGCAGTGCCACCGCCTGCTGCCAGTGTGCCGCCGGCGGCAGATCAATCCACTCCAGCTGGCCCGGAGAGCGTGCGCCCCACTGGGCGAGTTCCAGTACCAGTGGCGCCAGATCCGCTTCCTGTATTTCCGGCGGCGTGAAATCCGCCAGGCCGAATTGCTCGGATTCACTCCACAGCCGATAACACACTCCCGGCTCCAGACGCCCGGCGCGGCCCTTGCGTTGCTCGGCAGAGGCCTTGGAAACCCGACCGGTCACCAGCCGGGTCATGCCGCTATTGGGATCAAACACGGCGCGGCGCTGCTGGCCGCTGTCGATCACCACACGAATGCCGTCGATAGTCAGGCTGGTCTCGGCAATCGCGGTGGCCAGCACCACTTTGCGTTGTCCCTCCGCAGCCGGCGCAATTGCGCGGTCCTGCTCGTCGGACTTGAGATTGCCGTACAGCGGTGCAATCACTACGTGCTCCGGCACCTGCCCCCGCAATTGCTGCTCCACGCGCCGGATCTCACCCGCACCGGGCAGAAACACCAGTAACGAACCACCCTGATCCCGCAAAGCTTCATGGATCACACCGGTGATCTGATCCGCAATCCGGGCGTTCCTTGGCAATGGCCGATACAGCACATCAACGTCGAACGCCCGCCCCTCGCTGGTGATCACCGGCACCTCCCCCAGTACCCGGGCCAGGGGCGCGGTATCCAGCGTCGCCGACATCACCAGCACCCGCAGGTCCTCCCGCAACGCCTGCTGGGATTCCCGCACCAGCGCCAGCCCCAGATCCGCCTGCAGGGACCGCTCATGGAATTCGTCAAACAGGACGGCGGCATAGTCCTCCAGCATCGGGTCGTTCTGGATCAGCCGGGTCAGGATACCTTCGGTCACCACTTCAATGCGGGTTTGCGCCGACACCCGGGTATCCAGCCGCGTCCGGTACCCGACGGTCTGCCCCGGCTTCTCCCCGAGCTGGCCAGCCATAAACCGTGCCGCTGACCGTGCCGCCAACCGCCTGGGTTCCAGCATCAGGATCCTGCGGTCCTCCCGCCAGGGTGCTTCCAGTAATGCCAGGGGCACACGGGTGGTCTTGCCCGCGCCCGGTGGGGCCTGTAACAGGGCGGTGGTGGAGTTCGCCAGGGTTCGGGTTAGTTCTGGGAGGATTTGGTCTATGGGGAGCATGCTTTCTGCTTTGTACAGGACTGTGATGTTTGGGGGAGGGCACGGGGGTGATATCTATTTTTTGGCGGAAAAGAACTCGCTTCGCTCAGACACCTTTGTCCGCCAAAAAATAGATATCACCCCCATACCCAGCTGTAACTCCAGTTGTCGTTTTCAACATACCATGGTTAGGCTTGGGTTTGGCCGGAAGAGGCTTTTAGAACCCCCTCCACCCCTATCAATCCCCACAACCAACAGTCCTGAAAAGAACCAATCACCCCTACTCCGACCGAGGCACAAAAAACACAAAAACCAGCCCAAAGAGCAGAGCCGCCACGCCAATGCCGAACGCACTGACCAGGGTGCCACCGCCATCCAGCCACTGTTTGGTCAGCCATGGCCCGACCATCTGGGTGAAGCCATAGAGCGCCACCATGGCCGCGGAGAGTCGGGGGCCCTGGTGGGGATGGAGCGCGCGGCCGATGCGTTGGGTCAGCAATACGGTGCCGAGGAAGGTGCCGCCGACCAGTGCGGCACACAGGATCAGGCCAATCTCGCTGGGCAGAACGACAGCCGCCAGGACACCGATCAGTTGGATCAGGAAGTTTAGTTTGAGGGCCGGCAGGTCGCCGATACGGGCCCCGAGTTTGTTCCAGATCCAGGGGCCGGGAATGGTGGCCAACGCGACAATCAGCCAGGTACCGTTCAGCAACCAGTGGCCGGCGGACAACTCCACTTTCGCCAGTAACGGCAGGAACGTCATCGGCAGGATGTAGCCAAGACCCGCGCCAGCGTAGGACAGGAACAGCGGGATACTGGCTCGATCGAACAGGGGGCTGGTGGTAACTGCGTGAGTGTTGTTTTCCTGCTGGCGAACCGGTACGTCCAATTTCATCAGGCGTGCCGCCCCCCACCAGGCCAGGGGGACCGATAACAGCGCGGCTGGCCACCAGCGCTGAGCGCCCTCAAGCCAGTCGGCACTGCCGGTCACCACACCACTGGACAGCAGCAGGCCGAAGCCGACGCCGATGTAGACCAGTCCGCTCATGGAGGCGCGATTGCGCAACACCAGCCATTCCAGGATCAGTGCCGGCGCCTGCACAAAGACGATGCCGTTGGCCACGCCGTTCAGCCAGCGGGCACCGGAGATAACGGTGAGGTGGTCGGTCTGGGTGACGATCAGGGTGGTGGCGACATGCACGGCCAGCGAGACCGGCAGCAGGATGCGGATCTGATCTATGCGATGCCAGCGAATCGCCACCATGGCGCCCATCAGGTAGCCGAGGTAGTTCCAGGTTGCGACGGCGGCCCCTTCTGCGGCACCGAACTGGCCATCGTCCACCAGGTAAGGGAGCAACGGCGTGTAAATAAACCGGCCCAGACCATGAACAACCAGAAGAACCACCGCACCAGCGGCCAGTACCGAAAACAGTTCCCGCGGTGAAGTGCAGCTCTGGCGAGAAACAGACATAGCAGACATCCCTGAAAAAACAGGGCGGTAGTTTAAGCCACTTGGGCAATGAAGTCAGTGGAAGCTATGGGGAGAGCTGTCAGCTCGCCCGGGGATGATTGGCCTTCGCCCACTCGTAGATCCGTTCGAACGCCTCTGCCAGGTCTTCGGGATCGTGCGGCGGCTGAATGACCGCGATCATTTCGCCATCGGGATTCAGCAAGGCGAAATGGCCGCTGTGATCCACCAGCAGTTCGCCGTCTACATCCCGGTGGACGAACACTGCATTGAGGCTCTTGGCAAGCGCCCGCAAGGTGTCCAGATCGCCGGTCAGGCCGTGGAAGTTGTCGCCGAAGAAGCCGACGTAGTCCTTCAACTGCTCCGGGGTGTCATGTTCGGGGTCTGCGCTGATCAGCAGGTACTCCGGCTGGGGCAGGTCATCCGCCAGCAGGCTGTCGGTCCGCCGCAGGTTGGCCATGGCGGCCGGGCAGATGTCGGGGCAATTGGTGTAGCCGACAAAGGCGAAAGTCCAGCGTCCTTTCAGGCTGTCACGGGTTACGGTGTCACCGTTTTCATTCAACAGTTCGAATTCGGACAGGGGACGGCCCTGGTCGTATACGTAGGTATTGAGCTCAGCAAGTTCGGGCGCGGGGGCCGGTTCCTGCTCACCGCCCAGAAATGCCTGCCGCGCGACCACCAGACCGAAGATCAGCACCACAATCAGCAGCAGGGCAATCAGGGTCAGGCGAATCGAGCGGTTCATGCAGTCTCCGGTGTAGGCGAATCAGAAGAATACGAAGTGGTCTACCAGCAATACCACAAACAGGGCCATCAGATAGGTGATGGAATACTTGAAGGTCTTGAGGGCAACCCGGCGATCATCCCCCCGCAGCAAGCGGATGGAATACTGCAGGAAACGCAAGCCCAGTGCCAGTGCGCCCACAAGATAGATACCTCCGGACATACCGGTAACGAACGGCAACAGGCTGACCGCCAGCAGCATGAACGTGTAGAGCACGATGTGCAGCTCGGTGTACTTGTTCCCGTGGGTCACCGGCAGCATGGGAATACCAGCCTTGGCGTATTCCTCTTTGCGATGGATGGCCAGGGCCCAGAAATGCGGCGGTGTCCAGGCGAAGATGATCAGCACCAGTAACAGGGCGTGACCTTCGACCTGGCCGGTCACGGCTGTCCAGCCCAGCAGTGGCGGCATCGCACCGGCAAGGCCGCCGATCACGATGTTCTGGGGTGTTGCCCGCTTGAGGAACAGGGTATAAACACCGGCGTACCCGACCAGGGACGCGAGGGTCAGCCAGGCCGTCAGGGCATTGACCTGCCACATCAGGATGCCCATGCCAGCGGCTGCCAGCAGGGTCGCAAAAACCATGGCGTCCACCGGACTGATCTTACCGGTAGCGACCGGACGCTTGCGGGTGCGCGCCATCACCGTGTCGATCTTCTGGTCTACCACATGGTTGACCACTGCCGCGGCGCCCGCCAGCAGCGCGATGCCCAGGTTGCCGTATAGCAGGACCTCCCAGCCAGGCACGCCCGGCGCCGCCAGCAGCATGCCAATCACCGAGGTCAGAATCATCAGCGCAACGACCCGGGGCTTGGTCAGCTCCAGGAAATCCCGCCAGGAAATGGATGCGTCTGTCTGTGTCTCTGCGCTATGGGCCGGCAGTGGTTTCACATGCTCGCTCATGCCGTCACCTCTCGATTGATTGTTGTTGTGTGTGGACTGCTTTCAGCGTTTGCTTGCGGGTGTTCGTGCAGGCGCCACAGCAGGTTAATCACCGCCAGTAGCAAGCCCGCCCCCATTGCGTTATGAGCAACCGCAATAGAGAGTGGAATATGGAAGGCCACATTGGCAAGCCCAAGGGTCACCTGGGCCGCCAACACAATAGCGACCAGTTGGACGTGCCAGGCCATGCCGGTATGGCGGGTTCGCCGCCACATCAGGCCCAGCAGCAAGGCAAAGTAGCCGAGCACCAGTATCGCGCCCAGGCGGTGAGTGAAATGAATGGCCACGCGGCCATCGGCTGTCAGTTGCCCCCCCAGATAGTTGGGACCCACGTGCTGGGCAATGTCAAAGCCGTGCTGGAAATCCATGTCCGCTGGCCACCATTCCCCCTGGCAGGTCGGCAGCTCCGGGCATGCCACGGCAGCGTAGTTGGCCGCCGTCCAGGCGCCGAGGGCAATCTGCAGTATGACCAGGGCAAGGCCACCGTATAACCACGGCCGGAAACGGTTAAGGGTCGGTCGTGAGGGGCCGAGGCCCGATATCTCCTTATGTCTCGCTCGCAAGCGTAGAGTTAACAGGGTCAGGGCGCTGAGTGTGGTAAAGCCACCCAGCAAGTGCAGTGCTACAACCTGGGGCCACAGCTTCAGGGTAACGGTCCACATCCCGAACGCACCCTGCAGTACGATAAAGGCGGCAATAAACAACGGCAGTTTCACCGGCAGGCCTTCCCGGCGATGACGAATGGCATAGCCCGCCAGCCCGAACACCACCAACCCGAGGGTGCCGGCAGCATACCGATGAATCATCTCCGGCCAGCCCTTGGCCACGTCTACTGGCGTCTCCGGGAAACGGGCATTGGCAATGGCGATACTCTCGGCACTCTGCGGCACCGCCAGGAAGCCATAACAGCCGGGCCAGTCAGGACAACCGAGGCCGGCGTCCACCAGCCGGGTCCAGGCTCCCAACATGATAACCACCACCGCGAGCAATGTGGCGAACAATGACCAACGCCCCATATGACGGGCACGATTTGACGAGGGGTGCGGTGACAAGCTGGCCTTGGGCTGGAGCAAGTTCAGTTTCCTCCGGGCATCGGGTTAACCAATCTGGGACAGCTTCATCAGATGCTTGAGATCCTTGAGCATGTCCTTCCCTGAATGTTCGTTGCCGTAATGCATCATGACGTTGCCGAAGGGATCCACCAGCAGGATTCGCGGCTCCTGATCCGGCCGGACACCCGCAGGCCAGGCCGGGGCCCGGTCCCCTTGTGATTGCAACCGCTCCATGGCGCTGTACTCTTCAGTCCAGCGACGCTCCAACCCCGCAGGCACGGTTCCGAGAAATGCCGCCCTGGACATGCGATTAGCGTTTTTACCGAGAGCGATGTTCACCTGCCTGGCCAGGTAAAGCAGATTTTCACAGTCTTCCGCGCAATTACCGGCAACCACCATCATCATCCATTCGGCGTCAGCCCGTTCGGGGCCGAACCATTCAGCCAGCGGCTGGCCATCGGAGGTTTGCATGTGGAGTTCGGTGATCGGCACCACGGGCTTTACCAGCTCACCATTGTTGGTATGCCCCGTGGGATTCAACCAGCCGGTGTAGTACATGATGGTGGCAAACACCATGGGGCCGAAACCAATGGCGAACAGCAGCAGGGCTGTGCGCCGGCCACGGCGAACCTGTTCGGGCGTGGGGCCTCCGGATTGCTGATCGGATTCCCGGTTAGCCATTGTCGTTGTCATTATTGGCTCCTGTCTTTCGGTAACTCGCTACCACCGTCAATATAACCAGTGCAACGGCCAGTGAAAACCACTGAAATGCATATCCGTAATGGGTTTGTGGCCCCATCAGGTCCGGCTCCCAGTCGGCCCGGTAGGCGCCCGGCTGCTCCCGGCCCGACAACTTGACCACCAACGATGCCACATCCGGCTCCTGCTCACTGGCAAGTGACTCCGGAAGGGCCTGCACACGCCGCGGCCAACCGTCACGCTGTTCACGGCTGTCGGCCAGCACCGGAGGCACGGGAAATGCGCCCATACGGCCACGTATTTCCACTTCCCCGACCGGGATGCTTACATCCGGCAGGCTTGTCCGGGTTCGCGGCGCCTGTATCCAGCCCCGGTTGACCACCACCGGTGGTCCGTCGTCCGGATAAAACAGAGTCAGCACCTCATACCCGGGAGCCCCATCCCGCGTGCGGTTGTCCAGCAGCCAGGTAGTGTCGCTGTAATGTCCCCGCAGTGTCACCGGGCGCCCCGGCGTCAACCCCCTGGATATCTGCTCGGACCAGCCAAGGTCTTCCGCCTGCTGGTCCCATTGTTCTAGCTGCAGCTGCTTTTCTTCCGCCCGCCCGAGTTGCCAGATCCCCAGGCCGATCAGAACCGGCAGAAAGAGCCCGGCAAACAACAGTAGCCGCCAGTCAAAATGCCATTGGCGACGCTCGGAAGAACCGGTATCAGACATGCTCTGCTATAGTGGCCTCAGAATAAACACAATCAGAAACGGGAAACCCCATGCTGAAAGCAGTTGTAATCATACTCATGCTGGCTGTCATCTTTAGTCTGTTCAGCGGGCTGTTCTTTTTGCTCAAGGACGGCGGTAAAACCAACCGGGTGGTGAACTCACTTGCGGTGCGGGTGGCGCTGAGTGTGTTGCTACTGTTGGTGATTGTGATTTCCCTGTGGCAAGGGAGCCTGGTGCTGAACCCGACTCCCTGAGGCCACCTCAGATAACGTACACGAAGACAAACAGGCACAGCCAGACAACATCCACAAAGTGCCAGTACCAGGCGGCCGCCTCAAATCCGAAATGTTTCTCGGCAGTGAAGTGGCCCTTGTGAATGCGGATCAGCATGATGGCCAGCATCAGCGTCCCGAGCATGACGTGCGCACCATGGAAGCCGGTCAGCATGAAGAACGTACTGCCGTAAATGCCGGATTGCAGCGTCAGGTCCAGATCCTGATAGGCGTGAGCGTACTCATAGCCCTGAACAAACATGAACACCACAGCCAGGGCGATGGTAGCCGCGAGCCAGAGTTTGATCTTCTTGCGATGATCTTCTTTCAGCGCGTGATGCGCCACTGTGACCGTAAAGGACGAGGTGACCAGCAGGATGGTGTTGATCAGCGGCAGCCCCCAGGGCCCAATCACTTCCCTGGGCCCGGGAAAGGCCTCGGGGTCCGGGTTATTGATCAGCGGCCAGGTCGCCTGGAAACCTTCCCACAGCATGTTACTGCTGCCTCTGTCGCCTTCCCCGCCCAACCAGGGCACCGCAAACACCCGCGCATAGAACAGGGCGCCGAAGAAAGCGGCGAAGAACATGACTTCCGAGAAGATAAACCAGCTCATACCCCAGCGAAACGACCGATCCATTTGCGGGCTGTACAGGCCTGAACGGCTTTCCTTGATCACACTCCCGAACCAGCCGAACAGCATGTAGGCCATGATCAGGGCGCCGATGAGAAACAGGACCCAGGAACCGGTGGTCGATTCCCCCTGCTTGCCATTCACCATGATTGCGGCAACGCCGTACAGGGTTACCCCAAGACCAACCGTTGCAATGATCGGCCACTTACTCTGTTCGGGCACGTAATAGGTCTGGTTTTCCGCCATGACAATCTCCGATGGCTTATCCGTTATCGATTGTTGTTGTCCTGATCCGATAATTGCCTACCGGCTCTGTCCTACTTCACTTCCGGTGGCGTCGAGAAGGTGTGGTAAGGCGCCGGCGAAGGCACCGTCCACTCCAGCCCTTCGGCACCGTCCCAGGGCTTGGCGGAGGCTTTCTCGCCGCCCTTGATGCACTTCACCACAATCAGCAGGAACAACAGCTGCGTGGCGCCGAACATGAACGCGCCCACGCTGGACACCATGTTGAAGTCGGCAAACTGCAGGGCATAATCCGGAATCCGCCGCGGCATGCCCGCCAGTCCGAGGAAGTGCATGGGGAAGAACGCCAGGTTCATACCGATAAACGACAGCCAGAAGTGAGTCTTGGCCAGGGTTTCATCGTACATGTGGCCAGTCCACTTGGGCAGCCAGAAATAGGCCGAGGCGAAAATACCGAAAATGGCACCGGGCACCAGTACGTAGTGGAAGTGAGCGACTACGAAGTAGGTGTCATGGTACTGGAAGTCCGCCGGTGCAATCGCCAGCATCAGGCCGGAGAATCCGCCGATGGTGAACAGAATCACGAAGGCTATGGCAAACAACATCGGCGTCTCGAAACTCAGGGCGCCACGGAACATGGTGGCCACCCAGTTGAACACCTTCACCCCGGTGGGCACGGCGATCAGCATGGTGGCGTACATGAAGAACAGCTGGCCGGCGATGGGGATGCCCACGGTGAACATGTGGTGCGCCCAGACCACGAACGACAGCAGGGCAATGGCACCCACTGCGTAAACCATGGAGGCATAACCGAACAACGGCTTGCGGGAAAACGCCGGAATGATGTGCGACACCGCCCCGAACGCCGGCAGGATCATGATGTAGACCTCGGGGTGCCCGAAGAACCAGAAAACATGCTGGAACAGTACCGGATCGCCACCACCGGAGGCATCAAAGAAGCTGGTGCCGAAGTTGATGTCCATTAGCATCATGGTAACCACGCCCGCCAGCACCGGCATCACGGCGATCAGCAGGAAAGCGGTGATCAGCCAGGTCCAGACGAACAGCGGCATCTTCATCAGGGTCATGCCCGGCGCCCGCAGGTTGAGAATGGTGGCGATGACGTTGATGGCGCCCATGATCGAGGAAATACCCATGATATGGACGGCGAAAATAAAGAAGGTGGTACTCGGCGGACCGTACGTCGTCGACAGCGGCGCGTAGAAGGTCCAGCCGAAGTTGGGGGCGCCACCGGACATAAACAGCGTGGACACCAGGATCAGGAACGCGCACGGCAACAGCCAGAAGCTCCAGTTGTTCATCCGCGGCAGCGCCATGTCGGGTGCGCCGATCATCAGCGGCAGCATCCAGTTGGCCAGCCCCACGAAGGCCGGCATAACCGCACCGAACACCATGATCAGGCCGTGCATGGTGGTCATCTGGTTAAAGAATTCCGGCTCGACAATCTGCAGGCCGGGCTGGAACAGCTCGGCGCGGATAACCATGGCCATGGTGCCGCCGAGCAGGAACATGGCAAAACTGAAGATCAGGTACATGGACCCGATGTCTTTGTGGTTGGTCGTCAGCAACCACCGGCTGAAGCCTTTGGCCGGGCCGTGATGATGATCCTGGGCGTGGGTATCTGCAACCGCACTCATGAAAAACCCCCGTTACCGCCTTGTTATTCTGGCTGGTGATGTTATTTGGCGAATCATTCCTGATTCTTGTACTCAAAGACTTCTTTCGGCGTGATCATTTCGCCGGTGTTGTTACCCCAGGCATTTCGCTCGTAGGTAATCACCGCGGCCAGATCCACTTCGCTCAGCTGGCCGCCGAAAGCCTGCATGGCGGTACCGGAGACACCGTTAACCACGATATCCAGGTGTGCGTCCATGTCTTCAAGTACCACCTGACTGCCCTTCAGAGCCGGGAAGGCCGGAGGCGCGCCGCTGCCGTCTGCCTGGTGGCAGGAAGCACAGGCACTGGCGTAGGCTGTCTCGCCACGCTCCATCAACTCTTCCAGGGTCCAGTCTTTCTCAGTCAGCTCGCGCTCACGCTCGGCGGCTTCGCGTTGCTCAGCCACCCATTCGTCGTACTCTTCCTGAGGTACCGCCTTGACCACCACCGGCATGAAGCCATGGTCCTTGCCGCACAATTCAGTGCACTGGCCACGGTAAATACCCGGCTCGTCCACGCGGGTCCAGGTTTCGTTGATAAAACCGGGGATGGCATCTTTCTTGACGCCAAATGCAGGCACCCACCATGAATGGATAACATCATTGGCGGTCAACAGCAGGCGCACTTTGGCGCCTACCGGAACCACCATCGGGTTATCCACGTCCAGCAGATAATTCTCGCTCTTGGTGGTGCGGTTGTAGATCTCATCCTTGCTGGTCGACATGTTGGAGAAGAAGCCAAAGTCTTCTTCGATGTAGTCATACTTCCAGCGCCACTGGTACCCCGTCACCTTGATGTCCACCTCGGACTCGGTGGTGTCATACATATCCACCAGCGTTGCCGTCGCCGGAATGGCCATAACAACAAGGATCACGAACGGAATGATGGTCCAGAGGATTTCCACCAGGGTGTTTTCATGGAAGTTGGCCGGCTTGTAGCCCTGGGACTTACGGTGGGCAAAGATGGACCAGAACATCACCCCGAATACCACGATGCCGATGACAACGCATATCCAGAGGATGGTCATGTGAAGGCTGAAAATTTCGTTACTGGTGCCGGTAACCCCGGGGGCCATGTTCAATGTCCAGTCCGCCATGGACCAGGCGGGGAACAAAAGGCCGCCCAAAAGGGCACCTGCCCGCTTAGCGTGCACGCGCATACTGTGTCTCCACAGAGTGTTATTCTTGTCGGATTTTGCGTCCAATCCCTCTGTTCTGACGGAGCTCGCACACACCTGTCAGGCCAGAGTGGAAGTCTGCTTATGGATAACTCAGGATTGAGTATAGACACAGATCCGGAAAAAGCTAAACACCGACTAAACCCAAACGTTATAACCCTGGAATATTGATAATTAAATCGAATATAAGTCGTTTTCTGTCCACCACGGACCGGCGCTTATGGGCGCTGGCCTGGCCGCTGATGCTGACCAATCTCACCGTTCCCCTTCTGGGTCTGGTGGATACCGCCGTGCTTGGCCACCTGGAAAGCCCCGAGTACCTCGGCGCCGTTGCCATTGGCGCCAACCTGTTCAGCATTCTGTACTGGACGTTCGGTTTCATGCGCATGGGCACCACCGGGCTTGCCGCGCAAGCCTGGGGCAAACGCGATGAGTTTGCCCAGATCGCACTGCTGGTCAGGTCCATCATCCTCGCGGTCGGCATTGGCCTGCTGCTTATCGTTTTCCACAAGCCCCTGATCAGCATCGGCCTGACTCTGATGAATCCCAGTGAGCGGGTTGCGGAGCTGGCTGCCGATTACGCCGCCATCAGAATCTGGAGCGCGCCGGCGGTATTGTGCCAGTACACCCTGGTGGGTTGGCTGATCGGTACCCAGTTTCCCCGGGCGCCAATGATCATGCTGATTGTGGCGAACAGCCTGAATATTGTGCTCGACATACTGTTCGTGACGGTTCTGGGCTGGAACAGCCAGGGGGTCGCCGCAGCAACGGTCTTCGCCGAATACTCCGCCACTCTCATTGGTATCCGCCTGGTGCTGCTGAGGATGCCGGCGGGGCTGTCGTTCAGCCGTGCCCTGCTGGGGCAGTTGGCGGACTATCTGCGCATACTCCAGGTCAACCGCTACATCATGGTCCGCACCATAGCGCTGCTGCTGGTGCTGGCCTTTTTCACCGCCCAGGGCGCGCGCCAGGGTGATACCATCCTGGCCGCCAACGCGGTGCTGCTCACCTTTCTGTTGATTATTTCCAATGGCCTGGACGGCTTTGCCAATGCCGCCGAGGCGCTGATTGGCGAAGCGGTGGGCAAGGGAAGCCGGCGTCGCTTCCGGATGATTTTCCTGACGGCGTTGCGTTGGTCCCTGTGGGGAGCGCTGCTGTTCACCATCGCATTCGTACTGGGCGGACGCTGGCTGATCAGCCTGCTGACCGGCATCGAAGCGGTCCGGACCACGGCGGGGCACTATCTGCCCTGGCTCTGGATGCTGCCGTTCGCCGCCATCTGGGGCTACCTTCTGGATGGCGTGTTTATCGGCGCTACCCGCACCCGGGACATGCAAAACACCATGCTGTTTTCGGCTCTGGCGGTGTTCCTTCCGGTGTGGTGGCTGACCACCGGCTGGGGCAATCATGGCCTCTGGTTCTCGCTGATCTGCCTGATGCTGGCCCGCGCCGCGACGATGGGCTGGTTGTTCCTTTCCCATACCCGGCACGATCGCTGGTTTGAGAAACCCTAGCGTTCCAACAGAGCAAACATTAAATGGCCGGATTTTCATGATGGGCCGGAAGCAGGTCAAAAAATCTCGACTACAATTGTCGTAAACGGCAGGCTTGTTGCGGTAGCCAGCCCCTGCTTACCTGCCTCCAGCGACCCCTAGCGAATAACGGGAGGCGCCTTGCGACCTCAATTCGTTCAGACACCGGCAACTCCTGAAATGACACCACAGGCAGTCCTAGACATTATTGATCAGGCACGACGGCAGGAAGCCCACTCCGGCACTTTTCTCCGGCAACTGGGAGAGAAGGCGTCGTCGCTGCCTGCGACCATCACCATTGAGGGCTACCAACCAGCCACCTGTCTGTTTCAGTTTGCCGTGGAATACATCGAGATGGCTCCCCGGCTGATTGAGTGCGTCGATGCCTGCGCCCGGGAAGCCGGAAAATCAGACCTGTTTGCCCCGTTTATTGATGCCGCAACCCGTTATTTCACCCAGCCTTCGGTGCTGCTCGTTCGCTATGATGGCCTGGACGGGCTGCTTATCCGGGCCTATCTCTGCCATCGCCTGATGGAAGAAATGTACGAAAACAACCGCTCTATTCGCGCCAGCGATCTGGTGGATATCGAGGCAACCCAAGCCAATCTGCTGGTTCATCAACTGATTGGCGAGCCCTTCGCCAACGAACTGGACGATGCCATTACCCTGACGGTATTGCAGATTGCCGGCACCCCTGACTACTACGAACTCAATCTGGATCCCTTCGTCGAGCACGCACAAAACGCCGCCTGGGACTGGATGCGGCAGTACTGGGAAAACCTCCTGGTAAGAAACCACATTCGTTTCTCTCTGGGCAACGGCCTCTGATTGCGGTTAATCTAGCACCTTCCTGAATCCTACCCCATGCTTACCTGACGGAGGTTCCCTTGCTGGATAACGCTGACCTTGGAAAACTGATTATTCGCCTGACGCTGGGCGGACTGATGCTGTTTCACGGCATTTCGAAACTGATTCACGGTACCGGTTTCATCGAAGGCCAGCTGGCCAGCCATGGAATTCCGGCATTGTTCGCCTATGGTGTGTTTATCGGTGAGCTGATCGGGCCGCTGATGGTGATTCTCGGCTACCAGACCCGCATCGGCGCCCTGTTGATTGCCTTCAACATGCTGGTGGCCATTGCCCTGGTGCATGGCCATGAGCTGCTGGCCCTCGGTAGCAGTGGTGGCTGGGCGCTTGAGCTGCAGGGTTTCTTCCTGTTTACCGCGATTGCCCTGATTTTTCTCGGCCCGGGCCGCTACAAGCTGAAGAACTGAACCACTGCACTACCCGGTTGCGACCGGATTCCTTGGCCTGATAGAGCGCCTCATCCGCTTGCCGGATGAGCGCCTCAGGTTCCACGCCCGGTTCTGGCATCATGGTGGCAACCCCAACACTCACGGTCAGGCTGACCGGGCTGGCACCGTCACCGGCGTAGACCGGGGTCTGCGCAACAATCATCCGTAACCGCTCGGCCACACTCCGGGCACCCTGTTCGGGGGTCGCCGGCAGCAACACACTGAATTCCTCGCCACCGTATCGGGCCAGCAGATCACCCGAGCGCTGGAGTTCATCCGCACACAGCTGGGCCACACGGATCAGGCAATCATCGCCCACCAGGTGGCCAAGCTGGTCGTTGACCTGTTTGAAATGGTCGATATCCAGCATTAACAGTGACAATGGATGACCTTGCCGAGCGGCACGATTCCACTCCACCGTCAGCCTTTCATCAAAACGCCGTCGGTTGGCTACCTGGGTGAGGCCATCGGTGAGCGAAATGGCCTTGAGCTGCTCGTTCGCCTGCTCCAGTGCCTCGGTGCGCTCCTGCACTCGCGCCTCCAGGGTCTGGTTGGCCTGGCGCTGAACCGCCAGCGCATGCTCCTGCGCCTGCAGCCGCCGCTGCCTCTCGAGGCTGATGCGGTAGGCCAGCGCGAAGGACAACAGGATAACCTCCAGCGCCACCCCCAGCTGCGGGGCAAATTCAGTCACAAAACTGCGGGGCAGGTACCCCAGTTTGCTGACTGCAAGAATCAGATTCCCCATCAACAGGGGTGTCCAGGCCAGGACATAAAACCCCGCCAGCACCTGCCCCTTACGCCAGATCCATAACCCCAGAATCCAGGCCGCCGGCGTGATCACCGCAGCAAACACACTGACCACCACAATTCCGTGCTGGTAAGGACCGAACAGGCCATAGAAAAACGCCAGTACCGCCAGCCCAACCATCACCTGGGCCGCACGGAACAGCAACGGGCTGTATCGCTTCAACGCCAGGAAACTTATGGTAAACACGGTGGCAAAGGCGATATTGAGGGCAATCACCGGCGCGGTGAAATAGCGGTTCATGGCCGGCCAGTCAGGCCACAGCCACTGGAACATCAGACCATGGAGGTGAAGCTGCACCATCGCTGCCGCCACCACCGTGAGTACGTACCAGAGATAGGTGGGATGCCGGACAATAACGAAGACAAACAGGTTGTACAGCGCCATCGCCAACATGATGCCCAGAAAGACGGCCTGCCAGCCGTACGATAACTGCTCCTCTTTCAGGAACTGCCCCGAGGGAACAATCCGGACCGGAATCTGCACCGCCCCCTGGGTTCTTATCCTGACGTAGGCTGTGACGGGCTCGGTGTTCGAAGGCACCAGGAACACAAAATTGCGATGGTGAATCGGGCGGCTGTCAAACGCCCATTGGTCGCCGGTGCGGTGCTGCTCAATCAACTGACCGTCCAGTTCCCAGAATACCGACACGTCATCAAGCAGGGGGTAACCGATTTCCAGCAGCCGGTTTACCGGCTCCGGCGGTACCTGGACTTTTAGCCAGAACCCGCCACTGCTGAACCCCAGATTGAGGATGTCCGGTGGCGTAAACGGTTGCCACTGCCCGGCGGGCAGTGTCCGCACTTCCTCCACCGTCAGAGCGGCACTGTCATCCTCCAGCCATGCAAATGCAGAGGTCTCCGCTCTCAGGCCGCCGGAGCCTGTCAGTGTCAGTACCAGGATCAGCCACTGGCAGAGATGCAATGCATAGTGGTTCATAAACGGATATCCGGCACCCGGTTCAGTGATTCTGCACGACAGAACGGGGTAGTAAGCCCCTTATGCATCCTTGCCAGATTGGTGATAAGTTTAGACGGTTACCGGGAGAACTTCTCCTGCCGGTAACATAAACCGCACAAAACACCCGGAGACCAGACATGACCGAGAGAAAAACGGAGATAAAGCCGGGTCGCTACCGCCATTACAAAGGCAAGGACTATCAGGTCATCGATATTGCCCGCCACAGCGAGACCGAGGAAAAACTGGTGGTTTACCGGTGCCTGTATGGCGATTTCAGCCTCTGGGTAAGACCCCTGTCCATGTTCCAGGAAACCGTCGAAGTTGCCGGCGAACAGGTACCCCGTTTTTCCTGGGTCAGTGAGAACTGACTTCCACCCGGATTTTTGACTGCGGCGATGATTTCCTGCACATTAGCGCGCTTTCCCGAACCGGCTACCCATAAGCGGTAGCGAGAGCCATCGAATTACGCCCGGAGTTTGCCATGAATGCCGTTGTCGCCGCGGTCGCCATCATGCTCGTCCTGAGTTTGTGCCGCATCCACGTTGTTGTCGCCCTGATCATCGGCGCCGTTGCCGGCGGCCTGATCGCCGGCCTGCCCCTGGAAGCCACCATCGAGGCCTTCAATAATGGTCTTGGCGGCGGAGCCACCGTCGCACTGTCCTACGCAACTCTCGGCGCGTTTGCCGTCGCCATCGGCAAGTCCGGCCTTGCTCACGCCCTGGCAGACAAGGCCCTGGCACTGGTGGGCAAACAGGACGATGGCAAGGCCGTCGGCGGCATCCGCTTCCTGATCGTGGGTCTGCTGCTGGCCATTGCCATCTCGTCCCAGAATATCCTGCCGATCCACATTGCGTTCATTCCGCTGGTGGTACCGCCCCTGCTGTACGTGATGGCCAAACTGAACATGGACCGCCGCCTGGTCGCCTGCGTGCTGACCTTCGGCCTGATCACCCCGTACATGTTCCTGCCGATCGGTTTCGGCGGCATCTATCTGAACGAAATTCTGCTGGCTAACGTCGGTGACAACGGCGTCGATGCTTCCGAACTGAACGTCATGTCCGCCATGGCGCTGCCGGCCCTGGGCATGCTCTGCGGTCTGCTGGTGGCGGTGTTCTTCAGCTACCGGGGCGACCGCAAATACAACATGGACACCATCGAGAAAACCGAGCGGGTCGACATCCAGTACAACGGCCGCACCCTGTCCATGGCACTGATTGCGATTGTTACCGCGTTCGTGGTCCAGCTCTGGCTGGGCTCCATGATCCTCGGCGCGCTGGCCGGTTTCGTGCTCTTCAACGTGTCCGGAGTGGTCAAATGGAAAGAAGCGGACGATCTGTTCACCGAAGGCATGAAGATGCTGGCAATGATCGGCTTCATCATGATCGCCGCCTCCGGCTTTGCCGAAGTCATGCGCGAAACCGGCGAAATCGCCACCCTGGTGGAAAGCTCGGTCGCTACCATCGGAGACAACAAGGCCATGGCCGCCTTCCTGATGCTGGTGGTGGGCCTGCTGATCACCATGGGCATCGGCTCCTCGTTCTCCACCATCCCCATCATCGCAGCCCTGTACGTACCCCTGGCCCTGGAAATGGGCTTCAGCCCCCTGGCCATTGTGGCCCTGGTCGGCACCGCCGGCGCCCTGGGTGACGCCGGTTCCCCGGCCTCCGATTCCACCCTCGGCCCCACCGCCGGCCTCAACGTCGACGGCCAGCACAACCACATCTGGGACACCGTTGTTCCCACGTTCCTGCACTACAACGTGCCGTTGCTCGGTTTCGGTTGGTTGGCGGCTATGGTGCTTTAATGCCAGTAGGACCAGCCCTTAAGGTAGTATTCATGAACGGCGGGCTGGTCCAGCGAGCTGACGCGAATGTCCTTTACAGGCTGAACATCTTTCTCAAAAGTCAGCGCCTCGTCCACGACGGATCTGTCAAGGTACCGTGTGGACACATCGATGGGCCGTGGCACCAGCGGGCGGCTTTCGGCACTGGCGTACACAAATCCCCAGTCGCCAAAGGACGGCACCTGGACGTGGTAAGGAGTCACTGCGTCAAAACCGGCAGCGTCTATTGAAGACACAATGGACCAAAAGGCATCCGTTGCGAAATAAGGGCTGGTGGCCTGGGTCGTAAAGATACCGTTCGGCGCCAGATTATGGCGTACCAGACGATAGAATTCCCTACTGTAAAGCCGGGCAATGGACACGTTGTTGGGATCCGGGAGGTCCGCAAGGATAACGTCGAACGGCTCCCGGTTCTCATCCAGATAAACCATGGCATCTTGGGAAACAATGGTCACACGATCATCGCTGAGGCTCCCTTCATTTATCGCTACCAACCGGGCATCGTTTGCCGCCAAATCAACCACTGCCGGGTCCAGATCCACCAGGGTAATCTGCTCTATATCCGGGTACTTGAGGAGCTCTCTCACCGCCAGTCCATCTCCCGCCCCAAGCAGTAGGACGCGGGAAGGGTGCGGATGCTGGGACAAGGGGGCATGAACCAGGGACTCATGGTAGCGATACTCATCCACCGACGAAAACTGTAGGTTGCCGTTCAGGAAGAGCCTCAGGTCGTCCTTGTACTGAGTAAGTACAATGGTCTGGTAAGGGGTCTGCTGCCTGTGTACAACGCGGTCGCTATACAAAGAGCTCGACCAGTGATCCAGCAACCCCTTTGAGAAGATCAGCATGACCGCAAGAAAAGCCGTAACCACGAAGCCTGACCACCCCAGAACCCGTTTTCTGGGCAGATCCAACTGTGGCGCAAAATACCAGAGGTTGAGCAATCCCAGGGCAATGTTCAGAAGTCCGAAAATCAGAGACGACTGAAAAACCCCCATGAACGGCACTACCAGGAAAGGAAAGGCCAACGTCGCCAGCAAAGCCCCAAGATAGTCTAGCGACAGGACATTGGAAAGGTTCCTGGCCAGAACATCCTGATGCTCGAGGATGCGCGTCAGCAACGGAACTTCCAACCCGGTCAGCGTCCCCACCAGCACAATCAGCAGCACCATCACCGGCTGGATCAGATCCGTATAGGCATAAGCCAGATACATGAACGGAACGCACAGCCCACCGATAACCCCCAGGACCAGCTCAACGCCGATAAACGCTGCCAGCAGGTCGCCCTTGATCCAACGGGACGCCCACGACCCCAACCCCATGGCGGCCATATAGATGCCGATGGTCAGAGAAAATTGTCGAACACTGTCACCCAGGAAATAAGATGCCGTGGTGCTGATCAGGAGTTCATAGATGATCGAGCACAGGCCGGCAATCAGGATTGAACCGATCAGCACCTGTTTCTGGCGGGAAAGATTGGCCTCAACGACTGTCATGACCGGCTCTACTTCCCATAATGAATGCCAGTGCCCCGGCTACCCGGACCACCAGGCGCGCCATTGCGAACACTGCGACTGGGGTAGTAGCGGGGGCCGCCAAAATACCAGAACGACGGCCCACTGTCATAGCCATTGTAGCCCGCATAGCCATAACCTTGACTGCTGCAGCTGAACAGGCCCAAATAGGCTGCTGTTACCAACGCCAGAATCAAACCGGTTTTCAATTTCATATCAAAACGTCCCTGTTGATTACTGTTCCTGAATCATTTCTAGAAAGACGCCCCGGTAACGAATCAGACCGATGACAATCGCAAGAATCAGGGCTAGGATCCCTGCGGCCCTATGGGGAATAGGGCTGAAGCCTCCCTCATCAATATCCACGGTGATCGGGGCTCTACCAAGGTCAGAGTGTTCGAAGTTGTTTTCGGTACTGACCCCGATTAGATATTCACCAGGCTTTTCGATCGTCAGTTTTCCCTGATAGGAGGTTTCTGATTCCCGCCAGTAATAGCCTTCGTAGTCACGACCCTCTTCGTGCCAGAAACCGTCACCCAGACCCAGCAAATACTGCTGTTTCGCATCCAGTAGCGAAACGGTCACTGAACTCCAGTGACCGAGGGGGATCGGCTGGTATACCTGAATATCAAGAATCGTGCCCGGGTCTTCGATGACCAGGGGACCAATCATGCCGCCGTCAGCCGGCAGCTTCTCGAAGAGCTTTCCGGAGCCATCGGTGAGGCTCAGACCACAGGAGGTGACCAGACAGATGGCGGCAAACGCAAACAGGATTCGAACAAAGGGAATACGGTTGGTTTTGGTCTCGGTTGTCATGGTCATCACCCGATCATGAAGTACAGAACTGTGGCAAAACTGACCGCAACAGCGAACTCGAGCAAGCCGGCGCCTGTGTTGCGATCCTCAGCGATTTCCTTGTTCAGGTCATCACGGCTGATAACCACCTTGTCAAAGAAAAATCGCACCACGATCAGGTAGATAAAGACACCCAGAAGATTAACGCCCAACCAGGACAGGTTGTCGGTCCAGCTGACGAAATCGCCTTTGACCGAGCCCATGATAATCAGGCCGATGGCGACAAACGTGCCCCCGAAACCCAGCCCCGCAGCCAGGTTATCGTTCTCGATTTCCTGTTGTATGACGTATGGCGTCATCCACTCATACAGCCTGCTAAAGATCAGCAGTGCCACTTGGCCGATGGCGTAGAAGACAAGAGCGGAAACAATGCCACCCCCTTCTCCGTGGATCGCTCCGGCAACCACTAGGGCTGATCCGATGTAGTTGGCGCCCTGTATCGCCCCTGCAGCCTTATTGTGGTTGTCCTTGATGGCCCCAGCCACGGAGAAGGTGTGTAATATGAAGCGGTCGTTCAGTACGCGCGACAGATTCAACAACACCATGCCCATCAGGCTATAACCACCCACCAAGAGCAGATCCATCCACAGGCCAGTACTAGGCCCTAGATAGGCACCGCAAAATATGGCCGTGAAACCAGCGTAATAGCCTGCAAGGCTGGTTGCCTGAGCCGCATTGTCAGAACTGGTCAACTCACGGTCGATGCAATAGGGCGTCAACAGACGCTTCAGATATTTCGCAACCAGGAAAAGCGCAATGTAGAGCGCCAGCATGCTGGCGCCCCTGAGCAGCACATCCGGATTAAACTCCATAGCAATCATCCTTGATCCGTCGTTCTGTATACCTTGATGCGGGTAGGCGGGATTCGCTGCGACAGGTAGGCCCGGTAGTCCTGTCCCCATCGTTCGATGGTCACATCGTGAGTCTCGTTGTCACCTTCGAGATCCCAGAATTCCAGGGTCTCTGGCCGGGATTCGTCTCCATCAGGCAGGAATCTCGCAGTTCCATGTTCGGTCATCCGGAACACATCGCCATCGAAGTGGACGACCGCCCCGGGTTTCAACCGTCCCACACCGGCGTCGTCCAGACCCAACTCGTCGATTCGCAGCCTCTTGAGCGTCACGCTGGTTTCCAGCTCATCGTCCCGATCCACGTCCAGCCAAACAGTGCCTGAGCCAGTCTCGCCCTCGAGTTCGAACCACTGGTAGCCATCCTGTTGATAGACGTGCCTGGCCGTGACCTGCACATCCACCTCAGTCATTTCCGCCCCGTAAGGCGGAAGCTGTATTACGCCACCGACACGGACACTCTCAATGCCACCCATTGGCGAGTGGGCGGCCCCGGACGCGGCGGTTGACGATACCGCCCGCCGGGACCACATTCGATAACCGATAACGCCGGCAACGACCAGCAACACCAGTAACAGAAGATCCATAACCATGATGACCTAGACTCCCGGCTTTTTCTCGGATGACTGGTCGGCCATTTGTGCCTTGAGTTCCGCCAGGGCGTTACTGCCACCACTTTTGTTGAGGGCCTGATTGATATCATCGTCCAGCGACCGGGAGGACTGGATCATATCGCCATAGGACTCAGCCAGGGCTTCCTCCTCTTCGACCTTGGAACGCATCTTCTCCAGAGTCGAAATGGTCGAGGAGGAATCCACCTGGGCCATCTGACGATTGATCTTCTTGGTGGCAGTACTGACCTTGGCCCTGGCCTTCAGTGTTTTGAGCTCGTTTTCCCACTGGGAAATCTGACCTTTCAGCTCCTGGATCTTGTATTCAAGATCGGCGGAGAGTCGGTCGTACTTATCCTTCTCCACCTGGCTTCGTTCCGCCACCTGCTGCGACTGGTTTTGCTTTTCCAAAGCACCGGATGCCAGCTTATCAGCCTCTTCCTGGGACAACTCTCCCACCGACGCCTTCTGCAACAACCGCATGGCTTTGCGCTTATAGTCCTCCACATCCGCTGAGGCATTCTCAAACTCCCGCCGGCTACGAATGGCGATAGCCTTGATTTCAGCGAGGCTTTGCAGACTGTTGTCCAGGTCCGTTTTCAGGTCCCGGATGGCCTGCTCGCTCATCTTGATCGGATCTTCGAGCTTGTCTACGGCCGAGTGGGCTTCGGCAGAGCTTAATTTGAACAGTCGCTTGAATAGGTTCATGCAGCAGCACCTCCTTGCTGGGAGAGCTGAATAAGCTCATCAGCATGCTCTGCAAGCATCAGGCTTAGAGCGTTCACGGAGCCTTCCAGTTCGTTCAGGTCCAGATTGGCCAGCGCCAGGGTGTCACGGAAAATCAGCCTGGTACCAGACTCGTCGAGGCACAGGGCTCCGTGTATCAGTTCCCGATTAATTTTCAGCAGGTCCCGGTAGTTGTCCTTACTGGCTGACGGTAAATCCAACAGGAACTGCTCGATCACGAGGATGTCGTCCTCGCAATCAATCACCAGTCGATGGATCCCCTGTTGTTCAGCGCTTACAACCAGCATCTGCTCTTCGGGATCCTCGTGATCCACCATAAGGGGCAGAGCGGCAATGTAGGTTTTTATGGTTTCAAATGACGTTGACATGTTGATGATCGCTCCTTGATAAACTGAGATTCAGAGGGGGACTGGAGAGGGTCTAAGAGCCTCATTGACGTCCGCTTCCGTTGGAATGGCCACCTCGCGGACCATAAGAATAATGCTGGCGGCATCAAAGCGGTGGTCCGGTGCCGGATGACACTCCACATGCCCATCCTCCCTGACATAGGCCATCAGCGTACCGAGTCCGGCACGCATGAGATCACAGGCAACGTCAGACCAGACCACGCCCTTGAGCGATACCCGATAACGCATCGCATGGTCGTCATGGTGGGTAAAGAGGTTCTCCAGGACTTTCTCTGTGCCGGGCGCCACCAGAGCACGGACGAGGATCTCCGGGTAAGCTCTGACCGGACGGATGGTGGTACTGGCACCGGCCCGCTCCGCACGATTTCGGTTCTCATCCTGCACGCACTCGGCGACGACATAGGGCTTTGCCTCGCCACAAAGCTCATCCAGCTGCATCAGTACGTCGAGCGTCACACTGTCCGAAACACGGCTGTATTCATCTCGCGCCAATACAATGATGGCACTCGCATCCCCGGCAGAGGCAGCCTCCAAAGCAGAAAAGTCCGACGACTCACCGTGGTAGTGAACCACTTCCCGCTCCCTGAGAGACGAGGGCAAGCCCTCAGGAAACGCATCCGTCAAAATCTGAACGGGGACATCTGCAAACGCGTCGGTAGCCCTCAACTGGTCGACCAGCCTGTGGAAATACACGGCAGGGTCGTGCTTCGGGCTATTGATGATTAATACATGGTCTTTCATATGCCATCTCCATTGACCCTTGATCATGTATTCCTTCCGCTTGAGCCGGTAGTCGATGTAATCACTGGCCAATTGAGCCAGGATTGTAATGCCAGCGATGTACAGCAGGATGACCGTGGCTGACCTTCCGGCGATGGTGCTGGCTGAATAGTCCCCGTACCCGACCGTGGTCAGCGTGGTGAGCGTCAACCAGACCGCATCATTGAGGCTCAGGCCCTCGAATATCACCATCGCAACGACATGGAGGGAGGACAGCGAAAGAAGCCAGCAGAGTGCTTTCTGCAGACGGCCTCGCAGGCCCACATCCAGTCGGCGGGAAAATTCAGTTCTGGAACGTCGTCTTTTAAAAAGGCGGGAAAACATGATTGCTGACGTCCCCATCCATGGGACGTACTTCAACTCCTGTCAGGCCAGCTTATAGATAGTTCGACGCCAATGAGGCGTGAATCAATATGTGGGCGGCAATCTTACACTGTCAAAAAAGGCAATGCCATGCATCGGTGCACACGGCCACCTCTTTACTGGTCCTGTTTCGACTTGAAAAACACTACCTGCTTGACGGTATGATCGTCTTCGTTGTCGCGCTTGTTAACCCGTGTTTCGAGTTCAGGGTTGGTCGGTTGTTCGGTGTCAGACACCGCATCGGTAAAGCCACAGGCCACGCATTCGCGCACCTGATCGTCATCGTCGGTGGTGAACATCATGATTTTGTCCATCTCCGCACAGCGGGGGCAGACGGCGCCGGCGATGAAGCGTTTAGGACTCGCCATAAGATTGCTCCAGTACGTTTGGGCATTGGCTTGTCGGGTTACGGCCTTTGGCCTAACCCGACCTACGGTTTCGTAGCTCGGACAGCGTTACCGCAGCCGGGCAGACAGCGCCAATGCTGTAGGTCGGATTAGGCCGCAGGCCGTAATCCGACAGTGTTTTCATCAGGCAGCGTCGTCCGTGATGCCGTTCTGCTTCAACAATGCATCCACCTGCGGTTCTCGACCGCGGAAGGCCTTGAACAGTTCCATGGGCTCCTGGGAGCCGCCTTTTTCCAGGATATTCTGCAGGAACGCCTTGCCGGTTTCCGGATCGAAGATTCCGCGTTCCTCGAACAGCGAGAACGCATCCGCCGCCAGCACTTCCGCCCACTTGTAGCTGTAGTAGCCTGCGGCGTAACCGCCAGCAAAGATGTGGGAGAAGCTGTTGGGGAAGCGGTTGAATTCCGGTGCCCGCACCACGGCAATTTCTTCCCGCACCTTGCGGTGCATATCCAGTGGGTTGGTCGGGGCCTCGCTGGTAAATTCCGCGTGCAGGCGGAAGTCGAACAGTGAGAATTCCAACTGGCGCACCATGGCCATGCCGGACTGGAAGTTCTTGGCCGCCAGCAGCTTCTGCAGCAGGTCCTCGGGCAGCGGCTCGCCGGTTTCGTGGTGCGAGGCGATCAGCGCCAGGGATTCCGGGTTCCAGCACCAGTTTTCCAGGAACTGACTGGGCAGCTCCACCGCATCCCAGGCCACGCCGTTGATACCGGATACTTCCAGCACATCCACCTGAGTCAGCATGTGATGCAGGCCATGGCCGAACTCATGGAACAGGGTGGTGACCTCGTCGTGGGTCAGCAGCGATGGCTTACCGTTGACCGGCGGGGTGAAGTTGCAGGTCAGGAACGCGACCGGCAGCTGCAGGTGGCCGCGCTGATTGCGCCAGCGCACCCGGCAATCGGCCATCCAGGCGCCACCACGCTTGCCCTGACGGGCGAACAGGTCGAAGTAGAACCAGGCCACCGGCTCGCCGTTGCGGCTGATGCAGTAGGCGGTGGCATCTTCATGCCAGGTTTCCACCTCGGGCCTGGCTTCGATCTGGACATCGAACAGCTTTTCCGCCACAGCAAACAGACCCGGAACCACCTTGTTCACCGGGAACCAGGGACGCAGGGTTTCCGGGGAGATGTCGTACCGTTCCTGGCGCAGTTTTTCGCTGTAGTAGCCGATATCCCAGGCTTCCAGCTCTTCCACATCGTGGCTGTCCCGGGCGAAGGCTGTCAGCTCGGCAAACTCTTTTTCCGCCACCGGCTTGGACTTGGCCGCGAGCTGGTTCAGGAAATCCAGAACCTCGTCGGTGCCGCGGGCCATCTTGGTGGCCAGCGAGCGCTCGGCGTAGTTGTCAAAACCCAGCAGCTGGGCAAGTGCGTGGCGACGCTTGAGGATTTCCGCCATCACCGGGGTGTTGTCCCAGGTGCCGGCGTCCGGGCCCATGTCCGAGGCGCGGGTGACAAAGGCTTCGTAGACTTCGCGACGCAGCTCGCGGTTGTCCCCGTAGGTCATGACCGGGAAGAAGCTGGGGAAGTCGAGGGTGATCACGTAGCCGTCGAGGTCTTTCTGCTTCGCCGCCTGTTTCGCGCCCTCAATGGCGCTTTCCGGTAACCCGGACAGCTCGTTCACGTCGGTGATGTGCTTGTACCAGTGCTGGGTGGCGTCCAGCACGTTGTCACTGAAGCGGTTGGAGAGCTCCGCCAGCTCCCGGGACAGCTCCGCGTACTGCTTTTTCTGGTCCGCCGGCAGGTCGACACCGCCCAGGTGGAAATCCCGCAGGGTGTTGTCCACGGACTTGCGCTGGGCTTCGCTCAGCTCGCTGAAATCGTCCCGCGCCGCCAGTTTC
The DNA here is from genome assembly GCF_050379435.1 of Marinobacter sp. DUT-3. Classification (NCBI taxonomy): domain Bacteria; kingdom Pseudomonadati; phylum Pseudomonadota; class Gammaproteobacteria; order Pseudomonadales; family Marinobacteraceae; genus Marinobacter; species Marinobacter sp. DUT-3. Next base: position 160,132 of record NZ_JBNRMG010000008.1, on the reverse strand, counting down.
TTGTAGGCGTTGCACAGGGTTTCGTTCTGGCTCAGCTCGGTGCTGTATTCGGTGAGCTTTTCCAGGCAGTTCTTGTAGACCTTGCGCAGGTCGTCGCTGTTCATCACCCCGTTCAGGTGGGAAATCACCGACCAGGCGTTGCTCAGCTTGTCTTCCATTGCCTGCATCGGCTGGGCGAGGGTGTCCCAGGTGGGATCTTCCTGCTGGGCCAGTTCGGCGATTTTCACGCGGTTTTCGCTGAGAATCTGGTCAATTGCCGTTTCCATGTGTTCGGTACGCACATGGTCAAACTTCGGCAACAGGTCGTCGGTCAATAATGGGTTATTCATAAGTCCCCTTCTCAGCTGTCAATTTGTAGGGTAGCTTCGTCATATCAGCCATCGGAGCAAGGCACCTGTGGGGAGACCTGTCCAAAACACGCTCAAGCACATCCATGTGGCGCTTGGGCTCCGCCATCCATGGCTCCGCACAGTTTTGGACAGGTCTCCCCACAGGTACCCCCAGCCTCCGGGTAAACGCGATAAAGGTATATGTAATGACGAATGTACGTTCACACAAGGGTACCACGCCACAATTTGGCGAGCGCGCCTGGATTGATCCCAGCGCAGTGGTTATCGGTGACGTTCAAACCGGTGACGATGTCTCCATCTGGCCGATGACGGTTGTTCGCGGTGACATGCACAAAATCCGCATTGGTGACCGCTGCAGTGTCCAGGATGGGTCGGTGCTGCACATCACCCACGCCAGCGACTTCAATCCCGGCGGCTGGCCGCTGATCATTGGTGACGACGTTACCATTGGCCACAAGGCGCTTCTGCATGGTTGCACTGTCGGCAACCGAGTATTGGTGGGCATGGGCTGCATCATCATGGACGGGGCCGTGGTGGAGGATGAAGTTATTGTCGCGGCGGGGTGCCTGGTACCCCCCGGCAAGACCCTGGAATCCGGCCACCTTTATGTCGGGTCTCCCTGCAAGAAGGCGCGCGCCCTGACCGACAACGAGCGCACGTTCTTCAAATATACCGCCGCCAACTACGTGAAATTGAAGGACGAATATCTGAACGGACAGGATTGATCCTCTCGCACCTGACGCAGGTCAAAATTTGCTCAAACTGGGGCTTGAAAACTTCTGCGGTGATCCTACATTCGAAAATAGCAGAAGTTCACGGAGTCCCATCCGGCTGGCGCCACCGGTATGGAGCTGTTCCGCGAGCGAAGCTGATGTCTCACGATTTCAGATTCGTAAAGGAGGAGTTTCATCATGAGCAACATTGCACGTTGGAATCCAGTCAGTGAATTTGATGACCTGATGAACCGTTACAACCGGCTGTTGGGCCTGACACGTGGCAACGGTGAACGGGAGGGCAAGGATCTGTTCAGTCGCAGCGACTGGGCGCCCGCCGTTGATATCAAGGAAAGCCCGGAAGCCTTCACCATTGAGGCTGAGCTGCCGGGTATGAACAGGGAAGACGTCAAAGTTACCGTCCACGATGGTGTGCTCAGCATCCAGGGTGAACGCAAGCATGAAGAAGAAACGCAAGACAGGAAGCACCACCGTATCGAACGGGTTTATGGCAGTTTCCTGCGCCGTTTCACTCTGCCGGAAAATGTGGATGAGGACAGCATCAAGGCCAACTTCAAGGACGGCGTGCTGTCACTGACCCTGCAGAAATCCGAACCGGCTGAACCCAAAGCCATCGAGGTGGAAGTTCAGTAACGGTCCGGATGCCTGCTGCGGAGCCGGGGGCGCTCAGCTCCCGGCTTCTGCCTTTGTCTTTGCACCCGCAGCCTTGAGGGCATCGGCATACGCCGTGCTGCGCTGATGTTGCAGGATATGGTCGAGAATGGTTTCCCCTGATTCTCCGACGGCATCCAGATTTCTGCCTGCTTCCACGAAAAACCCGATGAAGCGTTCGAAATCTTCTGCACGCATCGCCCGATAGGCTTTCTGCAACACGTGGAAATCCGCATTTTCGCCAGCGTCCGCCGGCTCGATGGCGAGAAAGCTCCTGACCCGCTCGTCGCTCCACTCTTCGCCAATGACTTTCGGTTTGTCTGGTCCGCTCATAGTCTCTCCCGGTCTTTGTCCGGCTGATGGTTCAAACTTGGGGCCACAGTATAAAGATCTGAAAGCAAAGAAGTTAGTTGAAATGACTATGAGAAGCTATCACTGGAGCATAAGCGGTCAGGGCAGTATTTCCACGGGTAGCGCTTCCGTGGCAGCGGATTCGATGCATTCGGGATCACGGATGGCGATTTCCACACGCCGGTTTTTGGCCCGATTTTCATCGCTGTTGTTGGGGGCAAGCGGGTTTGTTTCCGCCCGACCGGCGGCCACCACACGCTCCGCCGGTACCTGTCGGTTCATGACCAGTTCATGGACCACAGACACCGCCCGGGCCGCGGAAAGGTCCCAGTTGGACCGGTAACGGCTGCTGGAAATCGGACGATCATCGGTATAACCGGACACCAGCACATCACCAGTGCAGTCCGCCAGCACCCCGACCACACGCTCAATAATGGGGATCATATCCGGTTTGATGGTGGCGTCGCCTGAGCGAAAGGTGGCCTCCTCGGAAAAGCGGATCACCACTTTTTTCTCATCGTAGTTGACACTCAGGGCCTCTGACGCCACCTCGTTCTCCAGCTCACTGATCATTCGGGTGGCCAGATCAACAATGCCGGCTGGAATGCCGGTTTCTCCGCGACCTTCGGTTCGCTCATCAATGAACTCCGGCTCATCGGCCATGGATTCGCTCGGCTCGGGCAGGGAGACAGTGTCCGACTCGATCAGGGTCAGAGGGGAGCCTCCGACATCGTCCGCCAGTACGTTGCTGCTGCCGAAGGCCACCGACATGGAATTGGCCATGGCGCGGTATTTCTCGATGTCCATTTCGGCAAAGGACAGCAGCAAAATAAAGAAGGTCAACAGCAGGGTGGCCAGATCGGCAAAGGTGACGATCCAGGCCGGGGTGCGGTTCTGCGGCTTGCGACGGCGATGCTGACTGATACCCGTCAAACTGTCAGGCCTCCCGCTCCGGTGCAAGGCCGGTGCGTTGGTCCGGAGTCACGAAGGAGGACAGCAGTTCGGTCATCACCCGGGGATTCTCTCCGCGCATGATGTTGCGGATCGAAGTGGTGATCAGCAACTGGTTACGGGCTTCATCCTCTGCCTTGAGCTGTAGCTTGTCCGCCAGCGGCAGCGCAATCAGTTGCGCAATAAAGGCACCGTAGAGCGTGGTCAACAGGGCGATGGCCATGGCCGGGCCAATGGACGAGGGATCATCCAGGGTGTTGAGCATCTGCACCAGACCAACCAGGGTACCGAGCATGCCAATGGCCGGGGCCGATTCGCCGATGCCACGGAACACCCGCTCAGCGACCTCGTAACGCTCCGCTGTCTGCTGCGTTTCCTGTGTCAGGGCCTCTTCCACCAGTTCCGGTGGATGGCCGTCGACACAGAGGTTAATGGCTTTTTTCAGGAAACCGTTCGCGGTTACGTGGTCCTCAAGCCCGAGAATACCTTCCTTGCGCACCACCATGGCCAACTCACCCACTTCCCGGATCAGCTCGGTCGGGCGGGCCACCTGCTCCTTGAATGCCGCGGAAAATGCCAGGCGAAAGGCGCTCATAACCGAGGACAGCCGGAACTTGATCAGGGTCACCGCGAAGGTGCCGCCCAGCACAATGGCCAGACCAGGCAGATTCAGGAATGTCAGTATGGAGGCGTTGGCCAGCATGGCGAGTACCACGATCAACACGCCCGCCACCAGACCCACAAGGGTAAGAATATCCATCCGGGACCTTTCCAGTGTTTTGACCCAGAGCATAGCCCATCCCGGGCTGCCCGGCTCAGTCGTTACGTAATTCGTCCATCACCGCCGCCGTTTCCGGGCGAATACCCCGCCAGATGCGGAAAGACTCGGCAGCCTGCTCCACCAGCATACCCAAGCCATCAAACACCCGGGTTGCGCCCTGATCCAGCGCCCACTGATTAAAAGTGGTGGTGGTCAGAGAATACATCATGTCGTATACCACGGTGTCGGCACCGATCACATTTGGCGACAGCGGCGGCAAATCTCCCTGCAGGCTGGCGCTGGTGCCGTTGATGATCACGTCAAAAGCATCATCGGGTGCCTCGAAACCACACGCCGAGAGCGCCACGTCACCGGCATCGGCACGGAACAGGTCCGCCAGCGCCTGCGCTTTGGACACCGTCCGGTTAGCGAGGGTGATGGCGGCAGGCTGTGCGGCGATCAGCGGACCCAGAACACCACGCACAGCGCCACCGGCGCCCAGCACCAGAATGCGCCTGCCTTGAAGTGCCACTTGGTGGTTGCGGGTCAGATCGGTCACCAACCCCTTGCCGTCGGTGTTATCAGCAGTCAACAAGCCCTCAGCGTCGACAAACAGGGTATTGGCGGCCCCGGCTTTTTCAGCCTCCGGCGTCCGTCGGTCCGCCAGCGACCAGGCCTGCTCCTTGAAGGGCACGGTGACGTTCAGGCCCATACCGCCCTGACGGAAAAAATCCCGTACTGTGGCGGCGAAATCGTCCAGGGGCGCCTGAATCGCCGTGTATTCCACTGCCTCGCCGGTCTGTCGTGCAAACAGGCTGTGAATGCGGGGGGATTTGCTGTGGCTGATCGGGTGGCCAACCACGGCGTAGAGATCATTGTTCATGGTTCAGCTCCAGCCAGTCACGATCCGTGAGGAAGTAATCGGTCAGGCGCGCCTCCTCGGAGCCGGCCTCCGCGCTGCGGTTGTAGTCCCAGCGCACCAGCGGCGGCAGCGACATCAGAATGGATTCGGTGCGGCCGCCGGACTGCAGCCCGAACAGAGTGCCACGATCGTACACCAGGTTGAATTCCACATAGCGGCCGCGACGGTACAACTGGAAATCCCGCTGCTGTTCCGTGTAGGGCAGATCCTTGCGGCGCTGCACGATGGGCTCATAGGCATCGATATAACTGCTGCCCACCGCCTGCATCAGGCCGAAGTCGCGGGCGAAGTCGCCGGTGTTGTGGTCGTCGAAAAACAGACCACCAATGCCCCGTGGCTCGTCCCGGTGTTTGAGGTAGAAATATTCATCGCACCAGTGCTTGAAGCGCGGGTAAATGTTGTCACCGAAGGGCTGGCAGGCGTTCCGGGCGGTGCGATGCCAGTGCACGCAATCTTCCTCGAAGCCATAGTAGGGCGTCAGGTCATAGCCACCGCCAAACCAGTACACCGGCTCGGCATCTTTCGGCGTGGCGATGAAAAACCGCACGTTGGCGTGGGAGGTGGGCACCATCGGGTTGTGGGGGTGGATCACCAGGGACACCCCCATGGCCTGCCAGGGCGCGCCGGCCAGGTGAGGGCGATGGGCTGTGGCAGACGGCGGCATGGTGTCACCCATCACATGGGAAAAGTTCACCCCGCCTTTCTCAAACACGGCGCCGTCAGTGATCACCCGGCTGATCCCGCCGCCGCCTTCCGGGCGGTCCCAGGCATCGGTGATGAATCCTGCTTTGCCATCCACCGCAGCCAGCCGCTGGGCGATGTTCTCCTGCAGCGCCAGCAGGTACTGTTTGACGGCATTACTGTCGGGTTGCTGCGACATCTGCTTCTCCTACCGCAATTGACGGCCGTTGACGATATCCAGAATCCGGCTGGGCTGGCGGTTGCCGCCCAGATCCCCGGGCACGATCCAGTCCAGCTCGTCACCGAAATAACGGCGCACCTGCCAGATGGAGCGCGCGGGCTGACGCCCCGCCGGGTTACAGGAGGTGGACACCAGCGGCATACCGGCGGTTTCACAGAGGGCACGGATCACCGGGTGGCTGCTCACCCGCACCGCAATGGAGCTGTGGCGCCCGCGCACCCACTCGGGAATCTGCTGCTTCACATCCGGCAACAGGCAGGTGACCGGCCCGGGCCAGTGCTGCTCAGCTTCCCGCTGCAGGGCCACAGGCAGGGGATCCAGCAGGAAACGCACCTGGTCGACGGAGGACGCCACCAGGATCACGCCTTTGTCCATCGGACGCCGCTTCAGGTCGAGGATACGGTCTACCGCCTCTGCATCCCAGGGATCGCACCCCAACCCCCAAACCGCTTCCGTCGGATAAGCGATGACACCACCACCCAGAAGGGTGCGGCGGGCACAGTGCAGTTGCCAGTCAGTGAGGGGATTGGGCGAATGCGGCATGTCTCAGGCTATCCTCTGAAAACCTCCCGGAACCGAGCTGACCAATCCCTGAAGTTCAAGCAACAGCAGCGACTGCATCAACTGATCGGCGGGTAATCCGGTTTCTGAACACAGTTGATCGGTTGATTGCGGATCATACCCTAAAGCCTCCAGCACCGCGATTTCCCGCGGCTCCAGATTCACAGTTGGGGAGGCCTCAGCAGACGTGGCCTGCGACGCCACGGGCGGCGACCACCAGGCTCCCAGCTCCTCAAGCACGTCGTCCACGGTTTCCACCAGGCGCGCACCCTGCTTGATCAGGTGATGGCAGCCCCGGGCCACCGGGCTGTGGACCGAACCGGGAATAGCGAACACCTCTCGCCCCTGTTCCAGCGCCAGCCTGGCGGTAATCAGCGACCCGCTCTTGAGGCCGGCCTCCACCACCAGTATGCCACGGCTCATACCGCTGATAATGCGGTTACGCTGTGGGAAATGCGCTGAGCGGGCGCGGGTACCGGGCGGGTACTCGGACATCAGCAACCCCTGGCTGATAATGCGATCCGCCAGCTTGCGATGCTGGCTGGGATAGAGCTGGTCAAAACCACTGCCAATAACCGCCAGGGTATCGTGGCCCGCGTCCAGGGCACCAGCATGGGCGGCGCCATCAATACCAAGCGCGAGACCGCTGGTCACCAGGAATCCCTCCCGGGCGAGGGCGGCCGCAAAATTCCGTGCATGGTCCAGACCGGCCCGGGTGGCGTTACGGCTGCCGACAATGCCGATCTGATCCCGCGTTAACAGCTGCCGGTCACCGAGGCAGTAAAGCACCATCGGGGCATCGTGAATATGGCGCAACGGATCCGGGTAATCATCATCCCCGGGAGTTAACAGCCAGACACCCTGGGCACGGCACGTTTCCCAGGTCTGAAGGACCTGCCGCACCAGCGGATGATTCCGGTCCTGTCGTTGCCACGCCTGCACGGGCTCGATGGTTTCCATGGTCAGGCCGATGGCTTTCAGCGTCGCGACGCTGGCGCCCAGAACCGCAGTCAGGTCTGCCATCGCGGACAGCGCAGCCTGGCGACGGCGTATGCCGAATTTCGGCAGGCGGGATAGCATCAGCCAGGGACCGGCGACGCTCTGGAAAAGATCGGAGGTTACCTCCGAAGGACTCGGGGCTGTGACTACATCAGACATGGGATCCTTCCCTGGGTAGTGGATGTGGCAGCAGACAGAGCTGCATTCCGGCATGTGCCTTCCTGGCACCGGCGATAATGATTATGTCATAAAAAACGGGAGCCGGTGACCGGCTCCCGTTCAGTGATCCGCGTTCTGAGATCAGGCGGGTTCAGGGATTGGTTACCTTGTCCCCGACCGACAATGGGCGGGTAGCCTGCAGGATCAGACCGTAGCTCATTTTTTCGTAGGTCTGGAATACCATCAGCAGGCCAGCGCGCTCGGACGGCAGTTCGATGGTTTCGTTGGTGACCGGGTCACGGACCATATTGCCGCTCTTCAGAACCGCCATCACGTTACCCGGCTTCAGACCCTCGCGTTCGCCGCGGTTGATCGCCACCACATTGAACTGGCCGATCTGGTTGACGCCACCTTCTACGGAGATCATTTCACCTTCAAGCTCCTCGTCCGGTGAGCTGGGCACGAAGTTGGTGGTCAGGCGGCGGTCTTCACTCACCAGCAGCCGGTCACCGATACGAACCTCTTCGCTGGATTTGGTGAGGCTCAGTGTCAGCACATCACCGTTTTCGGCGTTGATATCGCCCCTGGCAATGCTGCGCGCTTCCAGTCCCAGGAACTCACCGGTCTCCGGATCACGAAACTCCTGGCTGCGGCGGAAAATGCCGACCTTGTCCGCCGGCTTGTCACCACGGGCGTAAATGCGGTCGCCGGCACCGGTGATGATACGACCGTCTTCACCTTCCAAAACGTAGGGTGCTCCGTTGATTTCCTCAGCAGAGACGATACGGGTTTCGGACAGGAAGCTGCTGATTGCATCCAGCGGGATCGCCGGGATCGGCGTATCAATCGGTTCAGAGCGCACCTTCGGTGACAATTTCACCACCCCGTTGCTCGTCACCTTGGTCAGGCGTGGCTTACCATCGATATAGACCAGAGCCAGGCGATCACCCGGATAAATCAGATGAGGATTCTCCACCTGGGGATTCACGTGCCAGATTTCCGGCCATTGCCACGGGTCTTCCAGAAAACGGGCGGAAATATCCCACAGGGTGTCACCCTTCACGACAGTGTAACGCTCGGGATGATCGGACCTGAGCTCTGGTTGCGCATGGGCCCAGGAGGTTAGCAGCAGCATGCTTGCTGCCAGAGCGTACAGCAGTTTCCTCATTATGTAAGTCCTTGATCGCGTGCCTTGAATCGACAGATTCTGTTCTTGATATGCAGCCAGTCGGGTGCAGCTTATTATGTTGCTGATTCCGATACTATAGAAGATGTCTCGCAAATTGTGATGTTATCTTTTGTTCTTCCAGTAAATTCTACCCCACCATCGAGAGATTTTAACTATCAACTGATCAGTTTGTACTCAATCGTCAAGATAGGGGATAATATGGAATACCCGGTCATAATAGACCCGGACTGGAAATATGCGCAGTACGCTGTCGCATTTCGGAGATAGCAGTCACACTGTTACAAATCATAACGGTATCATTCAGGTTAACAGGCCAAAAGTACGAGCAACATGATATTAGAGATTCTCGAATACCCGGATCCCCGTCTGCGCACCATCGCCAAACCGGTGAATGAGGTAACGGACGCCGACCGTAAGCTCATCGACGACATGTTCGAGACCATGTACGATGCGCCCGGCATTGGCTTGGCGGCGACCCAGGTCAACGTGCATAAACAGATCATCGTGATGGATCTGTCCGAGGACAAGAGCGAGCCACGGGTGTTCATCAATCCGGAAGTGGAAGTGCTGGACGGTGAACTGGAAGACATGCAGGAAGGCTGTCTGTCGGTGCCCGGCTTCTACGAGGACGTGTCCCGTATCGAACATTGCATGATTCGCGCCCTAGACCGTGACGGCAAGCCCTATGAACTCGAGGCCCGGGGGCTGCTGGCCGTGTGTATCCAGCACGAGATGGACCACCTCAACGGTAAGCTGTTCGTGGATTACCTGAGCGCCCTGAAGCGTAATCGGATTCGCAAGAAGCTAGAAAAGCTCCACAAGAAGAGTGCCTGATCACCGGTAATCTTTCCCGGTACTGTTTCCCAGCGCTCGAAGCTCAGCGACAACAGCCAGAACTAACGGACCGGGTGGATACCCGGTCTTTTCGTATTCAACGGAACAGAGACACTATCACCGTGCGAATCGTGTTTGCCGGCACCCCGGATTTTGCAGCCACCGCCCTCAAAGCTCTCCTTGCCGACCGCCATAATGTGGTGGGCGTGTACTCCCAGCCCGATCGTCCGGCCGGTCGCGGCCGCAAGCTGACCCCGAGCCCGGTGAAACAGGTCGCGCTGGACGCCGACATCCCCGTGTTTCAGCCGGAAAGCCTGAAAACCGCGGAAGCCCAGAATGAACTCCGCAGCCTGGAGGCGGATGTGATGATTGTGGCCGCCTATGGTCTGATCCTGCCCAAAGCGGTGCTGGACATCCCCACCCACGGCTGCCTCAACATCCATGCCTCGCTGTTGCCACGCTGGCGTGGTGCCGCGCCTATCCACCGCGCCATCGCCGCCGGGGACAAGGAAACCGGCATCACCATCATGCAGATGGACGAAGGCCTGGACACCGGTGCCATGCTGCTGAAAGCAGTGACCGCCATTGAAGCCGGCGATACCGGTGGCAGTCTCCACGACCGCCTTGCGGACATGGGCGGAGAGGCCATCGTCAAGGCGCTGGCACTGCTGAAAAAAGGCGAACTTCAGGGCGAGCCCCAGAACGACGATCAGGCCTGCTACGCCCATAAGCTGTCCAAGAATGAAGGCCACATCGACTGGTCCATCGACGCCACAACCATTGAGCGACTGATTCGCGCCTTCAATCCCTGGCCCGGCACCTATACCGATCTCAATGATCAGCGTATTCGCATCCACCGCGCGCAACTTCTGAACGAATCTTCCGGCAAGGCTCCGGGCACCGTACTGAGACGGGAACGGGATGGCATCGACGTGGCCTGTGGTAGCGGGGTGCTGAGAATCACCAGCCTGCAACTGCCTGGTGCCCGCGCCCAAAGTGCCAGCGACCTGATCAACGGCGGCAAGGAACTGTTGCTGCCGGGCCAGGAGCTGAACTGAATGAACGACCGCAGTCAGTCCATGCGTGCCCTGGCCGCCCGCGTGCTGCAATCGGTGGAGAATGGCCAGTCACTGACCCAGTGCCTGCCGCCGGCCCTGAACCAGCTGGCGCCGAACGAGCGTCCGGAACTGCAGGCGATCTGTTACGGCACCTGCCGCTGGTTCCACCGTCTCGACGACGAACTGGATCAGCGCCTGAAAAAGCCCCTGCGCAAACAGGACCGGGTGGTTCACCATCTGATGCTGGTGGCGCTGTTTCAACTGCGCTACAGCCAGCAGGCCACCTACGCCGTACTGAATGAGACAGTGGAAGCCTGCCGCGCCCTCGGCAAACCCAACCTGACCGGCCTGGTCAACGGGGTACTACGCAGCGCCGAACGGGACGGTGCACCCGAGCCCACAAACGATGCCGCCCGCTTCAGTCATCCGGTGTGGACGGTGGAAAAACTGCGCCACAACTGGCCCGATGACTGGCAGGCCACTCTCGGAGCCAATAACGCCCAGGCCCCCATGACCCTGAGGGTTAATGCCCTGCGGTTTTCCCGTGAAGAGTACCTGGGCCATCTCGCCGAAGCCGGCATCCAGGGCAAAGCCACCGCGTTCGCACCCCACGGCATTCAGCTGGACACGCCCGTGCCGGTGGATCGCCTGCCGTGGTTTGCCGACGGCGCCGTCAGCGTGCAGGACGAAGCCGCCCAGCTGTCCACCACGCTGCTGGACCTCGCTCCCGGTCAGCGGGTGCTGGACGCCTGCGCTGCCCCCGGTGGAAAAACCTGCGCCATCCTCGAAGCCTGTGGCGAACTCGGGGAAGTGGTGGCCATCGACGAATCCGCCGAACGCCTGCCGCGGGTACAGGAAAACCTGGACCGACTTGATTTACGGGCAACGCTTCTGGAAGCAGACGCCGCCGCCATCGATCAATGGTGGGATGACCAGCCGTTTGACCGCATCCTGCTGGATGTGCCCTGCAGCGCCAGCGGAGTCATTCGCCGTCACCCCGACATCAAGCTATTGCGACGGGAATCGGATATTGTGCCCCTGGCGTCGATCCAGCTCGGATTGCTGGATGCCATGTGGCAAATCCTCAAGCCCGGCGGCCGGCTGGTTTATGCCACCTGTTCCGTGTTCCCCCAGGAAAACCACCGTATAATTCAACGATTCCTCAAGCAGCAGTCCGAAGCGATGCTGCTGGAGCCGGATGTTCCCTGGGGCCATGACATGGCCGCAGGACGACAACTGTTACCGAACCCCGACAGCCATGACGGCTTTTTCTACGCCGTGCTGGAGAAACCTGACCTATGAAAATCCTGATTCTCGGCGCCGGCCAGGTCGGCGGCACACTGGCGGAAAACCTGGCCAACGAAGCCAATGACATCACCGTGATCGACAGCGACAGCACCCGCTTGCGGGAGCTCCAGGATCGCCTCGACATTCGTACGGTACAGGGCAAGGCATCCTTTCCCACGGTACTGAGACAGGCCGGTGCGGAGGATGGCGACATGGTCATCGCCGTCACCAACAGCGACGAAACCAACATGGTGGCCTGCCAGGTGGCCAAGTTGCTGTACAAAACACCAACGACGATCTGCCGGGTAAGGGCCAATGCCTACCTGGCGAAATCAGAGCTGTTTTACCAGCGCGAACAAAAAAAGGACCTGGACAGCCTGCGCGGCTTTCCCATCGACGTTCTGATCAGTCCGGAACACCTGGTCACCAAACACATTACCCGGCTGATCGAATACCCCGGCGCACTACAGGTACTGGAATTCTCGAAAGGCCTGACCCGGCTGGTCGCCATTCGCGCCACAAAGGGGGGACCGCTGGTGGGTCACGAGCTGTCTTACCTGCGTACCCACATGCCCAAGATCGACACCCGGGTGGCGGCCATCTTCCGCAAAAGCCGGGCGATCATGCCCCAGGGCGACACGGTGATTGAAGACGGCGACGAGGTGTTCTTCATTGCCGCCTCCGACCATATACGCTCGGTGATGAGTGAACTCCAACCCCTGGAGAAACCCTACAAGCGCATCTTCATCTGTGGCGGCGGCAACATCGGTCAGCGCCTGGCCCATACCCTGGAAAGCCGCTATCAGGTCAAACTGCTGGAGCGTGACCGCGAACGCTGCGTAATGCTGTCGGAAAACCTGCGCAAGACCGTAGTGCTGGAGGGCAACGCCGCCAACAAGGACATCCTGCTGGAAGAGAACATCGAGAGCACCGATGTATTCTGCGCCGTCACCAACGACGACGAGGCCAACATCATGGCGTCCTTGCTGGCCAAGCGCCTCGGCGCCCGCAAGGTACTGACCCTGATCAACAACCCCGATTACGTCGACCTGATCCAGGGCGGCGACATTGACGTGGCCATTTCCCCCCAGCAAACCACCATCGGCAGCCTGCTGACGCACGTCCGCCGCGGGGACGTGGTGAACGTTCACTCATTGCGCCGGGGCGCCGCCGAGGCCATCGAAGCCATTGCCCACGGCGATCATCGCTCCTCCAAGGTGGTCGGCAGGCGCCTGGACGAGATATCGCTGCCCGAAGGCACCACCATCGGCGCCATCGTTCGCCACAATGAGGTACTGATCGCCCACGATCACCTGCGGGTACAGCCGGACGACCACGTGATCCTGTTCCTGGTGGACAAAACCCGGATACGGGACGTGGAAAAACTGTTCCAGGTGGGCCTCACGTTCTTCTGACAGAAACAGCGCAAAAACAAGGCTGTGAACGCCACTTAGAAATACACGTTTGGCCAGCGTATAATGCGCCTTTTTTCAGAGTACCCCATCGTTTTTGGCGGGGTGCCACACACAGACCGATCAGCAGGCAATCGTCGTGACAGACAAGGCAACTTCTCACAATACCCCGGACGTCAAAACTTTCCAGGGTCTGATTCTGGCTCTGCAGAACTTCTGGGCGCAGCATGGCTGCGTGGTACTCCAGCCACTGGATATGGAAGTGGGTGCGGGCACCTTTCACCCGGCTACTTTCCTGCGCTCCATTGGCCCCGAAACCTGGAATGCCGCCTACGTTCAGCCCAGCCGCCGTCCCACCGACGGACGCTATGGCGAGAATCCCAACCGCCTGCAGCATTACTACCAGTTCCAGGTGGTACTGAAGCCTTCGCCCGACAACATCCAGGAGCTGTACCTGGATTCCCTGAAGGCCCTGGGGCTGGACCCGCTGGTTCACGACATCCGCTTTGTGGAAGACAACTGGGAATCGCCCACCCTCGGCGCCTGGGGCCTGGGTTGGGAAATCTGGCTCAACGGCATGGAAGTGACCCAGTTCACCTACTTCCAGCAGGTCGGTGGCCTGGAATGCTATCCGGTCACCGGCGAGCTGACCTACGGCCTGGAGCGCATCGCCATGTACCTGCAGGGCGTGGACAGCGTGTACGACCTGGTGTGGACCGAAGGCCCGGACGGCGTGGTCACCTATGGAGACGTTTTCCACCAGCAGGAGGTGGAGATGTCCACCTACAACTTCGAGCATGCCGACACCGAGTTCCTGTTTCACAGCTTCGATGTCCATGAGCGTGAGAGCGCGCGGCTGATCGAAGCCGGCCTGGCACTGCCCGCCTACGAGCAGGTGCTGAAAGCCTCCCACACCTTCAACCTGCTGGATGCCCGCCACGCTATTTCCGTGACCGAGCGTCAGCGCTTCATCCTGCGCGTTCGCACCCTGGCCCGTGCCGTTGCCCAGGCCTACTTCGACAGCCGCCGCAGGCTTGGCTTCCCGCTGGCGCCGGATGCGCTGCGCAAGGAAGTGCTGGCCGCCGCCGAAGCCGCCGATGAAAAGGCCAAAGGCAAGAAGGGTAAGAAAGCGAAGAAAGTTCAGCAGGAACAGGGGAACGCATAATCATGGCAACACAGGATTTTCTGGTCGAACTGGGCACCGAAGAACTGCCCCCCAAGGCCCTCAAGCCGCTTTCTGACGCCTTTTCCGCCGGTATCGCCAAAGGCCTGGAAGACGCCGGCATCGCCTTTGGCAAGGTCGAAAGCTTTGCCGCACCACGCCGTCTGGCGGTACGGGTCCGTGATCTGGCCGATGCCCAGCCGGACAAGTCCGTGGAAAAACGCGGTCCAGCCGTGAAAGCCGCCTTTGACGACGCCGGCAACCCGACCCGGGCACTGACCGGTTTCGCCACGTCGCTGGGCGTGACCCCGGATCAACTGGACACCCTGGAAACGGACAAGGGCGCCTGGGTGGTCTACCGCACGGTCGAGAAGGGCCGTCCCACCGTCGAGCTGATGCCGGAACTGGTGGATCAGTCCCTGGCCGGGCTGCCCATTCCCAAGCGCATGCGCTGGGGCGCCCACCGCACCGAGTTTGTTCGGCCGGTGCACTGGGCCATCATGCTGTTTGGCAACAAGGTGATTGATGCACCCATCATGGGACTGACCCCGGGCAACAAGACCCGCGGCCACCGTTTTCACTGCCCGAAATCCCTGATCGTGCCGACACCGAGCGATTATGAGGTGGTGCTGAAGCAGGAAGGCTATGTGATTGCCGATTTCGCCGAGCGCCGGGAGCAGATCCGTGCCGGTGTTTCAGCACTGGCAGAGAAGGAGGCCGGCGGCAAGGCAGTGATCGATGAAGACCTGCTGGACGAGGTGACCGCCCTGAACGAATGGCCGGTACCGCTGATCGGCCGGTTCGAGGAACGCTTCCTGGATGTCCCTGCGGAAGCTCTGATTTCCTCCATGAAGGAACACCAGAAATACTTCCACGTGGTTGCTGGGAATGGCGACATGTTGCCGCTGTTCATCACCGTGGCCAACCTGGAAAGCAAAGACCCCGGCCAGGTCGTCTCCGGGAACGAAAAGGTGATCCGCCCACGCCTGGCGGATGCCGCCTTCTTCTATGAGACCGACCGCAAGACGCGGTTGGAAGACCGTATCGAACAGCTCAAACCGATCGTGTTCCAGGATAAGCTCGGCAGCATCTATGACAAGTCCGTACGCGTCGCTGCGCTGGCGAAGAAGATTGCCGACGCCATTGGCAGTGATCCGGCCCTGGCCGAGCGCGCCGCCATGCTCGCCAAGACCGATCTGGTCACCGAGATGGTTCTGGAATTCACCGATCTCCAGGGCATCATGGGTCAGTACTACGCCACCAACGACGGCGAGCCGGAAGACGTTGCCAAGGCCCTGAACGAACAGTACATGCCGCGCTTCGCCGGTGACGACCTGCCCACCACGCTGACCGGTTGTGCCGTCGCCATCGCCGACCGCCTGGATTCCCTGGTCGGCCTGTTCGGCATCAACCAGCCACCGTCCGGCACCCGCGACCCGTTCGCCCTGCGCCGCGCCTCCCTGGGCGTACTGCGCATCATCATTGAGCGCGAACTGCCGCTGGACCTGCAAACCTGCTGCCAGTGGGCGGAAGAGAACTTCACAGTCCTCACCGAGCAGGACACCGCCGCCACCGTGGTGGACTACATGCTGGAACGTTTCCGGGCCCATTACGAAGAGCAGGGCATTGGTGCGGAAGTCTACCTGGCGGTACATGCCCGTCGTCCCACCAAACCGCTGGACTTTGACCGCCGGGTGAAAGCCGTGGAAGCGTTCCGCCAGCTGCCGGAAGCCCTGGCCCTGGCCGGCGCCAACAAGCGGGTGTCCAACATTCTCACCAAGCAGGGTGGCGACGCCATCGGTGAACGCGTGGACAAGGGCCTGCTGCAGGATCAGGCCGAGCAGGCACTGGCCGAGCAGATCAGCCAGCAGGCAGACACGGTCCTGCCGCTGTTCGAGCAAGGTGACTACGCTGCCGCGCTGACCTCGCTGGCCAGCCTGCGCGAGCCGGTAGACACCTTCTTTGACGAGGTCATGGTGATGGCGGAAGACGAAGCCATTCGGAATAACCGTCTGGCCATGCTCAACCAGCTCCGTAACCTGTTCCTGCGGGTGGCAGACATCTCCCTGCTGCCAACAGCGAGCTGAGCCAGAGGCAAGCGTAAAAGCACAATGCTGATCATTCTGGACCGGGATGGGGTCATCAACAAATACGATGGCAGCTACATCTGCTCAGCAGAGGAGTGGATCCCCATTCCCGGCAGCATTGAGGCAATTGCCCGGCTCTGTAACGCCGGGCATCGCATCGCCATCGCCACCAACCAGTCAGGCATCGCCCGGGGCTACTATGGCGTCGATGAACTGGACGCCATGCACGATAAACTGGAACAGCTGGTTGAAGCGCAAGGCGGTTGCATCGATATCATTGCCTATTGCCCGCACCACCCTACGGACCAGTGCGCCTGCCGCAAACCACTGACCGGCTTACTGGACCAGATCCGCGATCACTTTCATCTGGATAACCTGCAAGGGGCCATTATGGTTGGCGACAGCCGTAAGGATCTTGAGGCCGGGCTGAATGCCGGTTGCCAGCCGGTTCTGGTGATGACCGGCAATGGCATGGATACCACACACCACCTTGAAACCCGGCCACTCCCGGGTGTCCGTCATTTCGACAACCTGGCCACCTTCGCTGACTGGGTGATCTGGACCAATCCCTGATCCGGCTGGCGGCTCAGCTTCGCCAGAAATCCGGTGAGAGCATGACAAAAACGCTCAACAGCTCCAGCCGCCCCAACACCATGGCAACCATCAGCACCCATTTGGCGGTGTCAGGCAGGGGCTGAAAATTGCCCGCCGGCCCGATGATATCGCCAAGACCGGGCCCGACATTGGTCAGCGCCGTGGCGGCGCCGGAAAGGCTGGTGACCAGATCCAGACCGAGGGCCCCGAGAATAGCGGTAACCACGGCCAGGGTCGCGAGAAAAATGAAGGAAAATGCCACACTGGACGCGACGATGTCGTCACCAATGACCCTGCCATTGTAATGCCGGGCAAATACCGCACGGGGATGGAGCAGGCGCCGAACCTGTTCACGAAGTAGCAGCATGGATAGCTGAAAACGGAAAATTTTCATCCCTCCGGAAGTCGATCCCGAACACCCGCCCACAAAGGTAATAAACAGGAAAACCACCACCGCGAATGGCCCCCAGAGAGAATAGTCCGCCGAGGCATATCCAGTGGTTGTCACCACGGAGGTGACGTTGAACAAGGCGTGCACGAACGCATCAAAGGGATTGGCGGACTCGTTCAGAACCCGGTAGATCGTTAACATTAATGCAATCACCACTAACAATCCGAGGAAAAAGCGCACCTGCTGATCCCTGAGAAGAGGTTGGCGCTGGCCGTGGATAAACCGGACAAAGAGGAAAAATGGCATCGCCCCGGTGGCCATGAACAGGGTGGACGCAAGCAGGATAGAGGGCGAATCGAACTGGCCCATGGAATTGTCAGATGTTGAATATCCGCCAGTGGAGACGGTAGTCAGGGCATGGTTCAGTGCGCCGAACAGATCCATGCCAAGCAGCCAGTAGGTAAGAATACAGCTGAACGTCAGCCCCAGGTATATAACCACCAGGCTCCTGGCCAGGCTGTTGGTGCGGGGGACCACTTTTTCACTCCACTCGGAAGATTCCGTGGCAAACAGCCGCATGCCACCAATTCTCAGGAATGGCAGGATGGCGACTGCCATTCCGATAATACCGATACCCCCCATCCACTGCATGATCGAACGCCACAACAGGATATCATCGGGCAGATGGTCCAGTCCGCTTAAAACCGTTGAGCCTGTTGTGGTCACCCCGGAGATACTCTCAAAAAAGGCATCAGTCACTGTCAGCTTCATGTCGCTCAACAACAGCGGCAAACTGGAGAACAGCGGAATAATGACCCAGGCGGATACCGTCAACATGAACATCTGGCGCTGTCGGAGCGCGTGTTTTTCCCGTCCCGCGAGCAACAAGGCAGTCAGGCCAATCGCAAAGCAAACGACGGCGGACTTTACAAACGCCAGCCAGTCCGGCGTCTCACCGAACATCAGCAGGTTTACAGGTAACGTCATCAGAAAACTGAGCAGGAT
Source organism: Marinobacter sp. DUT-3 (assembly GCF_050379435.1). NCBI lineage: Bacteria > Pseudomonadati > Pseudomonadota > Gammaproteobacteria > Pseudomonadales > Marinobacteraceae > Marinobacter > Marinobacter sp. DUT-3. The sequence continues at coordinate 141,753 of NZ_JBNRMG010000008.1, read as the reverse complement.
CAGAAGGAAGCCCAGAATCTGAACAATTGGCAGGATATTCACAACAAGCAGAACCCTGATTGGTCGTTAGCAGGAAGGGTGCGGCACACTAACCGGACACACCACGCTTGGAGGGAGTTTTATACACCCTTTACCGGTGATTTCCCATGCCGTGGTGCATAAATTCCGGCCGGTTTTTTTGCACCCGACCCACGAGTGGGGCTGGTAAAACCAGAGCGAATCCGTATAATACCGGCCGTTGATCGGCGTGTGGCGCAGCTTGGTAGCGCACTTCGTTCGGGACGAAGGGGTCGCAGGTTCGAATCCTGCCACGCCGACCACTTTCCCGTCTTTTCAGTAGTCTCCGTATCTTCCCCCTATATCTTTTTGAGAATATTCTCGGACCGGTATCGGCACCAGAGAAAGTACCTGTCTCTGGCTGGTGGCCGGTAGTCGCCAGTTAGACCACTTTGTTTGATAGGCTTTGATTTACCTCAAGCGTCTCGCGTTGCAGACAAAGACAAGAGGTCAGAGGCATGATCAGCAACACAGCAACATCAACAAACGAAGTCAGGACCAACACCGGAGAACAACATGATCGGATACGTAACCATTGGCGTCAGCGATATGAACAAGGCCAAGCAGTTCTACACAGATCTGCTCGGCGACCTGGGTGCGAAAGTGCTGCTGGATATGGAACGCATCGCGTTCATCGGCAAGAACATGGGCTCTCCCATGCTGGCGGTTTGCAAACCGTATAACGGTGAACCGAATCACCCGGGTAATGGCAACATGGTGGCCATTCATCCAGGGTCGAAGGAGGCGGTGGATGCCCACTACCACAAGGCGATTGATTTGGGTGCGACCTGTGACGGTGAGCCGGGCCAGCGCATTCCGAATCAGTTCTATGGCGCCTACGTGAAAGACCCGGACGGCAACAAGCTGGCGTTTTTCCACTTCGGTTAACAGAAGCGGCCCTCATCCGGGGGCCATTTGATTTCCAAAAAACCTGGCTCATGCCAGAGCAATCCGAGCCTCAATAAGCACCGCGGATAATCTCGATTCCCGGTTTGAGAACCTGTTCCCACGCCTCACGGAGCTCCGGCGTGTACTCGGGATCATGCATCCGCACGGTTCTCAGTAGAGCCTCAAGCCACAAGTCGTACCATTCCGGACTGATGTCGTAATGATGGCGACTGTGACTTTCCCCCAGATCCCGGAGCTTGCGATCCGACATGCCCCGGGCGACAAGAATCAGCTGCATGATGCCGTTGCGCAACAAATGGCGCTGAGCCGCCATATCGGTGTTCACAAAACGATTGCGAATGGCGTCAGAGCTGCCCATAAAGTGATCATAGAAATCCACAAAGAACTGTTCGTCCTTGCAGCAACGTCCGTAGCTCTGAAACACCAGATCCGTATTGTTCATCCCAGGATTACCCCTTAATCAGTGACAGGGACGACCTCCGTCCTTTATGCCGATGAATTCTAGAGATTTTCCGGGGAATTTCTGTCAGCAATTGTAACCATGTTTTTTATGTGGGTATTTGCAGTGGGTTGCCCCTGCCATCAGGCAGGACCGGGCACCACCTCCGCCTTGCCGGTCTTTATCAGCGCGTATCCGAACCCGATTACCAGCGAACCGACTGCGATGGCAAGGAGGTAGGGCAACACCACGCTGACGGCATTGGGTATCGCCAACACAAACAACCCGCCATGGGGCGCCATCAGCTTGACCGTGAACAGCATCGACAGGGCACCCGTAATCGCGCCGCCAATCATGCATACCGGGATCACCCGCAACGGATCCTTGGCCATGAACGGAATGGCGCCCTCGGAAATGAAGCAAAGTCCCAGCACGAACGACGCCCTACCGGCCTGGCGCTCGGCTTCCGCAAACTTGCGGCGTGCCACAAATGAGGCCACACCCATGCCAATGGCCGGCACCATGCCCGCCGCCATAATGGCGGCCATGGGCGCGGAACCGCCACTGCCCTCGGATAACAGCCCCACCCCGAAGGTATAGGCCGCCTTGTTGACCGGTCCGCCCAGATCGAAACACATCATCGCGCCGAGGATGCCGCCCAACACAATGGCATTGGTGGTGCCCATGCTCTCCAGGAAACCGGTCAATCCATCCATGATGGCGGCCATGGGCTCGCCCAGCACGTATATCATGCCCAGACCGGTCACCAGGCTGGCCAGTAACGGAATGATCAGGATCGGCTTGAGAGACTCAATGCTCTCCGGCATGGGCAGTTTCTGGCTGATAAATCGGGCCACATAACCCGCCAGGAAACCGGCGGCGATACCGCCGAGAAAGCCGGCGCCGAGCTCGCCCGCCAGGAAGCCACCGATCATGCCCGGCGCCAGCCCGGGGCGGTCGGCAATGGACCAGGCAATGTAACCGGCCAGCAACGGGATCATCAGCTTGAAGGCGGTACCACCGCCGATCTGCATCAACGCAGCCGCCAGGGTGCCTTCTTCCTGGAACGCCTCGATACCGAACACAAAGGACAGGGCAATCAGCAGGCCGCCGGCAACCACCATCGGCAGCATGAACGACACCCCGGTCAGCAGGTGCTTGTATGGGCCACGTTTCTCTCCGCTGCCGGCACTGGCGCTCACCTTCTGCTGGTCCGTATCCAGGACAACGGCATCCGACAGGGCCTCGCGCACGGTGTCCGCCGGTTTCTTCAGCGCCGCACCGGTCGAGGTACGCCACACCGGTTTACCGGCAAAACGGCTGGGGTCGACCTCGATATCGCAGGCGAGGATGACCACGTCAGCTGCCTTGATTTCCTCGTCGGTCAGGGGATCCTGGGCGCCCACCGAGCCCTGGGTTTCTACCCGGATGTGGTGCCCGGCTTCCTGCGCCGCCGCCGTCAGGGCTTCAGCCGCCATAAACGTGTGGGCGACGCCGGTGGGGCAGGCCGTGACGGCAACAATCGTCCGGCCACTACCCATGGAAGCCGGTGAAGCGGTTTCCGGAACGTCATCCGCCGCCTCCGGATCCCAGGGCGTTGCTTCCTGTACCGCGCTGTCCAGAACGGCTGCGGGATCCGGCAGGGCGGCGGTCACCGTCAACTGATACAGCGGCTTGCCAGCGTAGGCGCTAAGATCCACCGGTACGCCAAGGGCAGCGATGACCAGATCCGCATCGTGGATAGTGGCGTCATCCGGGGCCGACGACGCCTTCCCTCCGGGGCCACGGATATCGGTGGTCACATGCCACCCGCGTTGCCTGGCGGCCCGCTCCAGGGCCCGGGCCGCCAGAAAGCTGGTGGCCACGCCCTGGGGGCAGGAAGTCACAAGAATCACATTCATAACGGCATCTCCCCATTGTTGTTCTCGCCCGGCCAGGGCCGAACCCGGGTTTGTTCAAGCAGTTTCTGGAATGCCGGCGCGGCGGGGTTGCCAACACCGACATGTTGGACGGATTCCGCGGACAGAGCCGTGGCGAAGGCCAGTACCTGCTCCGCCCCATGGCGACTGAGGTCACCATGCACCATCCCCGCCAGCAGGGTGTCGCCCGCACCGACGGTGCTGGCCACGGACACCGCCGGGGGTGACGACCGCAGACTCCCGCCGGAGCAGAGCCAAAGCACACCGTCCGGCCCCATAGAGACGATGACCTGCGAGATCCCGGTTGACTGCAGCCTGGCCGCGGCGTCGGCCACCGCAGCCAGAGAATCCAGAGAAGAACCGGCCCAATCCGCGAGCTCATCAATGTTGGGTTTAACGGCCGTAGGCATAGCCTTCACACCGGCTTTCAACGCTTCACCACTGGTATCCAGCCATACCGGCTTTGCCGCATCGTTGATCCCTGTAATCAATGCAGCCAGGGAAGATTCGGGAAAATCGCCCGGCAGACTGCCACCGATCACTACCGCGTCACTTTTGGGGATCAGTAACGCCAGTCGACGCTCTAGCTGCGTCAACGCCTCTCCCGTGACCTCAAAGCCCGGACCGTTCAGCTCCGTCACCCGGCCATCATGTTCTGCAATCTTGATATTGATGCGGTTCTGGCCGGGCACCCGGACGAATTCGTCCTGCAGGTTCTCGTCTGCAAACAGTCGTTCAAAGGGCGCGGCATTGGCCTCCCCCAGAAACCCACTGACCGTCACCGAATGGCCCAGTCGCGCCAGCACCCGCGCGACATTGATACCCTTACCGGCGGCATCCAGACGGGTACTTTCGGCCCGGTTCACACTGCCCGGAATGACCGTGGAAGTGTCGGCAGTCAGATCCAGGGCGGGATTAAGCGTGATGCAGAGAATGCTGGCCATCACAGTGCCTCCAGGGCATCGCGGACTTCCGCCGCGCTGGCCTTGCCGAGGGCCAGTTCCGCCTGCTGACGGGCGCCGTCCAGGGTCAGGCCACGGATGCAGGCCTTGACCAGCGGCACCCGGCGGCTGGTCACCGACAGCTCATCCACGTCCAGCCCCACCAGCACGGGAATCGCCTGGGGATCGGAAGCCAGCTCGCCGCACACCCCCACCCAGCGATCGTGGGCATGGGCGGCTTCCACCGTCAGCTGGATCAGGCGCAACACCGCCGGGTGCAGGCCATCGGACTCGGCGGACAACTGACCGTGGCCGCGATCGATGGCCAGGGTGTACTGGGTCAGGTCGTTGGTGCCAATGGAGAAGAAATCCACTTCCGGCGCCAGGGTTCGTGCCAGCAGGGCACAGGAGGGGATCTCGATCATTACCCCCACCTGGACGTCGCTGGCGGGCACTTCAGCCTGAACCTTTGACACAATCTCCCGGGCGGCGCGGAACTCCTCCAGGTCCTTGACCATTGGAAACATGATGCGCAGCGGACGGTCGCCGGCAGCGGTTAACAGCGCGCGCACCTGGGTTTCAAGAATCTCCGGTCGGGTCAGCGACAGGCGAATGCCGCGCATGCCCAGAAACGGATTGTCTTCCTGGGGCAAGGGCCAGTAATCCAGCGGTTTGTCACCCCCGACATCCAGGGTGCGGGCCACCAGGGGCAGACCGTTCAGGGCGTCGAAGGCATGGCGGTATTCCCGCACCTGGGTGTCGAGATCCGGTGCTTCCGGGTGTGCCATGAAGATGAATTCGGTGCGCAGCAGCCCTATGCCGTCCGCCCCCCGCTCCACCGCATCCGGCGTGTGCGCAGTATTGCCGAGGTTGGCGCAGACCTCCAGAGTGTGGCCGTCACGGGTGGTGGCGGATTGGTGACGATTTTCATGGGCTTGTGCCTGCAGGGTTTCCAGCTGTTCCAACCGGCGACGGATGCGCTCGCAACGCTCCGCACCGGGATTGGGTACCAGGCAGCCACGCTCGCCATCCACCACCAGGTCGGCGCCATCGGCAATGGTCAGCACCTGTTCCCCGGCCCCCACTACCGCTGGCAACCCCAGGGCACGGGCGAGAATGGCGCTGTGGGAGGTGGCGCCGCCACGGGCGGTCACCAGACCGCGAACCCGGGAGGTATCCAGGCGGGCGACATCGGAAGGCCCGAGGTCATCCGCCACCAGTATGTAGGGTGCCTCCGGTGGCGTCGGCATGGTCACACCACAAAGATTGGCGAGCACGCGCCGGCCGACGTCCCGCAGGTCAGCGGCACGTTCTGCCAGCAGGCGGTCGGCCAACGCTTCCTGGGCCCTGGCCGCGGTATCGATGGCCTTCCACCAGCCCGCCTCGGCGGACCCGCCTTCGTTGATGGCTTCCAGTGCCGCCTGGTAGAGGTCATCGTCCTGCAGCATTTCCACATGCACCGACAGGATCGGCGCCGCCTCGCCACCTTCGGCGTGACGAATCAGGGTACGCAACTGGCCGTCGGCGTCGTCAATGGCCCGACTCAGCCGCTGGATCTGTTGCTCACTGTCGTCAGCGGTGGCGGGGTAATCCAGGGTGGGCTGGCGCAGGACGAACGCCGGCGCCAGGGCCAAACCGGGGGAGGCCGCAACGGCCTTCAGTGGCTGGTCGTCCACCAACGGATCGGGTGCGGCCCGGGATTGCTCCAGCCCGTCCTGTTCACTGGACCGCAACGGGGCAACCTCTTCTCCCAACCCTTCGGTAATCGCCCGGGACAGGTCCGCAATGGCCTGTTCAGCGTCCTCGCCCGTGGCCGACAGCAACAGCACCTGACCACGGCGGGCGCCCAGACCGATTACCCGGGTCAGGCTGGTGGCGGACACCGCGCTACCATCGCCGTCCAGCAATCGCACCCGAATACAGGCATTGTGACGCCTGGCTTCCTGCACCAGTTGTTTCGCCGGTCGGGCATGCAGTCCGTGGGCATTGAGCAGGGTCACTTTTGCGGTAACCGCATTCGCCGCTTCACCGGACAACCGCGCCAGCACGGCGTCGGCACCCAACCCTTCGATGGGCTCATTGCGGGCAAGGAAGTTATCGATACGGTCCAGCAGGTCATGGCATTCATCCCCCTGACCGGCGAGACAGAACACACCCTTGAGTTCCGCCGTTGGCTTTTTTGGGGTCGCCAGTGACAGGGTGGGGCGTTTGGCACCGACGGTATGATGGGTCAGCCAGAACCCCTGCCCAAGCGCAACCGGCGGCTGGCCAACGATCTCGCTGAGGAAGTCCGTGCCCACGCACTGGAGACTCTGCAGACGGGCCGCCGCGATCAACGCCAGCTCATTGGCTGTTCGGGCCTCCACCCCCAGGCACAGGGTGTCACCATCGCATTTCGACACCACCGGCGCCCGGGACAGCAGTGCCACCAGTTCGGAGGCATCCGCCGTCTTCGCCAACTGGTCGGCGAGGCCCGGCTTGTCCAGCACACGGGTCAGATGCCTCAGGATATCCAGGTGCTCGTCGGACTGGGCGGCAATGGCCACCAGTACATGAACGCGGGCGCCATCGTGCCAGTTTATGCCTTGTGGGAACTGCAGAATGCGGATACCGGTATCCAGCACCGCATCACGACTTTCAGGGGTACCGTGGGGAATGGCAATGCCGTTACCCAGAACGGTAGAAGACTGCTGTTCCCGGGCCATCATGCCGGCCAGGTAATCTGTAGAAGTGCGGCCGGCCGATTCCAGATCCCGGGCAGCCTGCTGCAGTGCATCCTGCCAGTCAGTGGCGGTTACACCGAGTCGAACGTCGTTGGCGGTCAGCGTCAGCATGATCGTTGCCTCGCTTTGTTGTTGTGATACGGCGGTATCATATTTTCGTTGCTGAATCGTGTCAGCATGCTTAAAATCGATAATGAAACAGATATGATCAGAAATCAAGCAATCTCTGGATGTCGAAAACAAACCGAGGGAGTAGCCGTTCATGACACTCGCCGAACTAGCCCGACTGGCCGGTGTATCAAGAACCACCGCCAGCTATGTCATCAATGGCCAGGGCGCGGCACGGCGGATCAAGCCGGACACCATCGACAAGGTTCTGGCGGTGGCCCGCGAACACAACTTCCAGCCAGATACCCAGGCCGCCGCCCTGCGGGGAGGCGCGAGCCGAACGCTGGGATTCATCCTGCCGGATCTGGAGAACACCAGTTACGCCCGGCTCGCCAAACTGCTGGAACAAGGCGCCCGCGCCCAGGGCTACCAGTTGCTGATTGCCGGCTCGGACGATAACCCGGACACCGAAAAAGCGTTAGCCCTGGCCCTCAAGGCGCGGCGCTGCGATGCGCTGATCGTCGCCAGTGCCCTGGCCCGGGACGATTCTTTCTACCCTGGATTACAGCAGGACGGCCTGCCGGTGATTGCGGTGGACCGGGCCCAGTCACCGGATGTGATCCGCTGCGTGGTCAGCGACAACAAGACCGCAGCGGAAGCATTGACCCGGTCCGTGCTGGACAGTGATACCGCGACCATCGCCTGGCTGGATGCCGTACCCGGGATTGCCATGACACGGGAGCGCCGCGAGGGTTTTCTGGCCGCCGCCAATCACGCCGGTGTCACAACCATCGTAGAAAGCGGCCCCCATTATGACCGCGCTTCCGGTGCCGCAATGATGCAGCGGGTTCTCCGGGATCAGGGCCTTCCAGACGCCCTGGTAACCGCATCCTACACCCTGCTTCAGGGGGTTCTGGATGTGCTGCTCGAACAACCCGGGGGACTGCCGGACAACCTGCGCCTGGCCACCTTCGGCGATGACCGCCTGCTGGACTTCCTGCCCCTTGCGGTAAACTCCCTGCCCCAGAATCATGAGGCCATTGCCACAGCGACCCTGGCACAGGCGATAGCCGCTATTGGACATGAGAGCGCAGTTAAAACGGTCACCATTAACCGGACGCTCAAAAAGCGACCAGTGGCCAGACTCAACCGCGGAGACCATCATTAAACGATAATGTTGCAGCCAGAATGATGACTTTGTGTTAGCTTCATGTGGTTAATGGCGTGCACACTCCAGCCGCCACCGAACACCAGCACAGGACATGCCATCATCAACCACAACTCTGCCAGGGAGGTGACAATGACTGACACATCAATCGTCCCCGAGCAGAATCATCTGCTGGCCGCCTTGCCGGACAGTGCCAAAGAACGGATTTTTCCTCGGCTCAAACTGGTTGAAATGAAGCTGGGCGACGTGATTTACGAATCCGGCCAGCCCATCGATTTTGTCTATTTCCCGACCAATTGCATCATTTCACTGCTTTACGTGATGCTCAGCGGCGCTTCCGCCGAAATCTCGGTGGTGGGTAACGAGGGTATGGCTGGTATTGCGGTGTTCATGGGAGGAGACAGCACCCCCAGCCGTTCCATCGTGCAAAGCCGGGGCTTTGCTTACCGGATGCCTTCGACGGAACTCAAGGGTGAATTCAACAACGACGCCGACGTGCGGGTCCTGATGCTGCGCTATACCCAGGCGCTGATCACCCAGATGTCCCAGACCGCCGTATGCAATCGCCACCACTCGATCGATCAGCAACTGTGTCGCTGGCTGCTGCTATCCCTTGATCGCCTTCCAGACAACCAGCTGACGATGACCCAGGAGCTGATCGCCAACATGCTGGGCGTCCGCCGGGAAGGCGTCACCGAGGCCGCTGGCAAGCTACAGAAACTGGGCGTCATCGAATATCATCGCGGCCACATAACGGTCATTGACAGGTCACGCCTCGAAGCGCTCTCCTGTGAATGCTACGCCGTGGTGAAGCGGGAAACCGACCGTCTGGCTACCGACCACCTGAAGTACTAGTGTCCCGCCTGGCTAATTCGTTAACCTACTGCGGGACACTAGGTTGATTGTTGTCTTTCCGGGACAGGAGTCAGCCCCCCGATCACGGGCCGCCGGTTCAGTATCTTGACCTGGTACATGGCAGTATCCGCTTGTTTCAGGAGCTCCTCGGCGGTCTCGCCGTTGTCGGGATACACGCTCACCCCGATACTGAGCTTGAGCGCCACCTCATGCCCTTCGATATCTATGGGAACAGCAACCGCTTCGCGTATTTTGTCGGCCACGGCAAAGGCGTGATCGGGCTGGGCGATCTCGCTTAACAACACTACAAACTCATCGCCACCATAGCGGCAGATAGTATCCGTCGCCCTTACACAACTCTGCAGTTTGCCGGCCAGTGCCGCCAGGATAATGTCGCCGCTGTCATGACCGAGAACATCATTGATATCCTTGAAATTATCAAGGTCAATAAACAACAGTCCCATCTGTTTGCTGTGCCGCCGGGCCAACGCAAGGGACTGCTCGAATCGCTCATAGAACGCGTTGCGGTTGTGCAGGCCGGTCAGCTCATCATGCTGGGCAAGATACGCCATGCGGGCGGTGGTTTCCCGGGAAAAGCGGGCGTCATGGAATACAATCACAGCTCCGACAACGACACCGAAGCGGTTGTGGATAGGCGCCGCCGAGTCTTCGATCGCCAGCTCTACGCCATCTTTGGCCACCAACAGTGCGTTCGCTTCCAGTGCCACAATGCTGTCTGACTGAATGGCGCGCCGGGCCGGATCAGCTTTCGGTTTGTGGGTACTCGCGTCCACCACACGAAAAATGTCACTCAAGGGCCGCCCGATGGCCTCGTAGCGGCTGAAGCCAGTCAGCGTCTCCGCCACCAGATTCATGTAGGAAACCCGCCCGTCAATATCAGTGCTCAACACCGCGTCACCAATGGAGTCGAGGGTGACCTGGGCCCGCTCCTTCTCCTCGTACAGCTGTTCCTCGGCCTTCCGCCCCGCCCGCTCACGGGCTTTATAGATGGTGATATCCTCTATCGTATGCACATAGCCAGCGCCGGGCACATTATCGGTCAGCATCGCCGCGTTGTGGCGGGTCCAGATAACCTCTCCGTTTGCACGCTTTAACCGCGCTTCACACAGGAACGCCTTATGCCCCTGCACCGCCGCGTTCCAGTGCCGAAGGATCCTGTCATGATCCAGCGGGTGGACAACCGAACTCCAGTGCGATCCGATCAGCTCGTCCGCGGGCCAGCCACAGAGCTTCTGATAGGCCGCATTGCTATAGAGGCATTTGCCATGTTGGTCCGTCACCAGGATGCCCAACGGCAGGGCATCACTCAGTGGAATGCTCTTTTCCAGGCCGGCGTTGGCCTGTGTGTCCGCCGCCATCGGGAAGAAATCTCGATATCGCAGCATGGTTTACTCCCTGTTTTCGATATTTCCGCGGCTTCACGGGTCGGCAATGTATCTCGTCTGTAACACTAGGGGCTCAGGCCGCACATCGTCCGTTCGCTAACGCACACAGGAGAATTCCTCTGGGCGGAAACATCCAACACTCGCTATTACGGGACCTCAGGGTGGAGTAGACTCAATTGATGTAACTCTGAAACCGGTTTTGGGGCGCACTTTTTTGGGAGACACGATGGAAGACACCCACGGAAAATCGAATGCCGGAAACCATGAACGGCTGCGCCGCAGCGCCAGGGATCTGATCGACCACGGTGTGCCGCCACCCAACCATAGCGGTACGCTCAGCGTGGATGCGCTGCAACTGCTTTACCAGCGCGCGAGCAAACCCGAATCCGCTGCCGACGCCCTCAAACTGCTCCATGAGCTTCAGACCTATCAGGTGGAGCTTGATCTTCTGTATGAGCAGCTTCAGGCTAATGAACACGAAATCAGCGAGGAACTGGCATACTACAAGTCGCTCTATGAGCTGGCTCCCGCCGCCTATCTGATCGTCGCTAACGACGGTGACATTATTGATGGCAACCAGGCCGCAGGCGTACTTTTCGATGAATCCGCACAGCCACTGATCGGAAAGCCCCTGCAGGCGCTTCTGGCGCCCGGCCAGGAAGGTGCAGTGAACGCTCTGCTCAGAAAGACGAAAGAACAAGACTCAGGTACAAAGGGTGCCGCAAGCGTATCGGTTGAGCTCCCGGATCTCAGGAGGCTGACGATCACCGCAAGTTCTGCCGTCTCCGGTGACTGTGTTCTGATAATCCTCACTGAAGCCGTGACAGACTCCGCCAGGTCCTGATGCGGATCGTTGGTATCGGCGCGTCCGCCGGCGGCCTGGCGTCCCTTGAGGACTTCTTTCGCAATACGCCGTGCGATACCGGCATGGCGTTTCTGGTGGTACAGCATCTGGACCCGACCCAGAAGGCAATGCTGCCGGAACTCCTGCAACGCTATACCGAAATGCCGGTGTATGAAGTGGAGCAGAACATGCCGGTTCGTGCGGATTCGGTCTATGTCATCCCGCCGAACCGGGAGCTGCGGGTGGTTGATGACACCCTGAAGCTGGATCAGCCAGCGCAACCCCGGGGGCTACGCCTGCCCATCAATGTACTGTTCTCATCCCTGGCCAGCGCACAGAGTGAGCGGGCCATTGCCGTTGTACTTTCCGGCATGGGCTCTGATGGCACCCTCGGGCTGCAGGCCATAAAGGCCACTGGCGGGCTGTCGGTGGTGCAGAGTCCTGATTCGGCCCAGTTCGATGCCATGCCCAAAAGCGCCATCGCCGCGGGTTGTGCCGACATTGTGGCGCCGGCCGATGAATTACCGGAACGCATACTGGCCTATGTCCGGCGCGTTCCCGAGCCGGGCCATAGCCCGGAACATACTCCCAAGGCCCACACTTCGCTGACACGGCTGGACCCCGTCCTTCGCTTGCTGCGGCAGCACACCCGGCACGATTTTTCCCTTTACAAGCCGACGACCCTGAACCGGCGGATCGAGCGCCGCATGGCCATTCATGGCATCTCTGATCTGACCGATTACACCCGCTTCCTGACCGAAAACAACCAGGAAGTAGAGCTGTTGTTCCGGGAACTGCTGATCGGTGTTACCCAGTTTTTCCGGGATCCCGAAACCTGGGACTACCTGATCGATACGGGGCTGCCAGAACTCCTTTCCCGGCAGTCACCGGAACACACCCTGCGCGTCTGGGTAGCGGGCTGTTCAACCGGGGAGGAGGCCTATTCCCTGGCCATTGCGTTCACCGAAGCGCAGGAACACATCGGACCTGGCCGGAAACTGGACCTGCAGATCTTTGCCTCTGATATCAGCCCGGAAGCCATTACCGTGGCACGGCGAGGGCAATACCCACTGAATATTGCAGACTCCGTGTCGGAAACCCGGCTGGCGCGCTTTTTCACCAAACACGACAATCATTACCAGATACGTCCATCGATACGGGACAAGGTATTGTTTGCCCGGCACGATGTCATTCTGGATCCACCGTTCACCAAGCTGGACCTGATTGCCTGCCGCAACCTGCTGATTTATTTCGATATCACCCTGCAGCGCCGGATACTGCCTCTGTTCCACTACAGCCTTCGTCCCAACGGATTGTTGATGCTCGGCAGCTCGGAAACCATTGGCCGGCTGAATCATCTGTTCTCACCGCTGAAACCGAAAATGCGCCTGTACCGATGCAAACCCTTCCAATCCGACCGCCACTCTGACTTCCTGCTAAAATCGTTTCCTCCGATGTCCACCCTGCCGAAGGAGCATTCCGTGCCATCCAACCAGGTTCCCTCACAAGAGGCTGCCACCACCCTGCAATCCGCCGCGGATTATCTGCTGCTGCAGGTCTATTCACCGGCCGCCGTGGTGCTCAATGCAGACGCTGATATCGTTTATATCAGCGGGCGTACCGGCAAGTATCTGGAACCCGCAGCCGGCAAGGCCAACTGGAACATCCATGCCATGGCCCGGGAAGGGTTGCGCGAACCCCTGTATACCGCATTGAAACAAACGCCCGGCCAAACAGAACCGGTGGAGCTCACAGGATTATTGGTGAAAACCGAGGCTGGCACTCAGGCCGTTGACGTAACCCTTCAGACCATCCGTGACCCCGATGCCCTGAAGGGCATGACCATGGTGGTGTTCCGCGATGCTCCCGCGACGGCGACCTCCCGGCGCCGCAAACCGGGCTCGGCCAACGAATCGGACCACGCTGCGGAAATCCAGCGGTATCAGAAGGAAATTGAAAGCCTGCGGCAACAGGCAAAGCTGACGCGGGAGGAACTGCAGGCGTCCAACGAAGAGCTTCAGTCCACCAACGAGGAGTTGCAGTCCGCCAATGAGGAACTGACAACGTCCAAAGAAGAAATGCAGTCCATGAACGAGGAACTGCAAACCATTAACACGGAGCTGCAAACCAAGCTGGATGACCTCGCGCTCGCCCAGAGCGATATGCAGAACGTGCTCAACAGCATCGAAATCGCCGTTCTGTTCCTGGATCAGGACCTGAATGTACGGCGCTATACCGAGCGGGCCGCAGCCATTATCAGCCTGCGGGAGAACGACATCGGCCGCCCGCTCAGCGACCTGACCACCAGCCTCCGTTACCCGGAGCTTCAGGACGACGCCCGGCAAACCCTGACGACCCTGGCGGTCAGTGAGAAGCAGATTACCACCAACGATGACCGCTGGTTTTCGGTCAGGATCATACCTTACCGCAGATTGGATAATGTGATTGACGGGGTCGTCATCACCCTGGTGGATATTACTGCAACCAAAACGCTGGAATCCTCGTTACGGAAACACCCGGAATCCTGATCAGACGCCGGCGTGATCCGCGTATCAGCTACGGGGTTATTGAAACCACCATCGCGGTAACAATGAGCGGGTCGCCGGTCGCAGAAACCGGTCATCGATCAGCCAGATCACGCCCCGGTCCTCCGGGGTACGGATCACCCGCCCGGCAGCCTGGGCGACTTTCTGCAGGCCGGGAATCTGATAGGTATAGTCATAGCCGGCACCGAATCGCCGCTCAAGACGGGCCTTGAGAATCTCATGCCAGGCATCGAAGGGCGGCAGGCCGAGGGTGGCCACAAAGGCGCCGATCAATTGATCGCCGGGCAGGTCGATGCCCTCGCTGAACACACCGCCCAGAACCGCAAACGCAACACGCCCCTCAGGCTCCTGAAAGCCCGCCAGAAACTCCGCCCGCTGCTGCGGACTCATCCCGGGCTGCTGGGCTCGCTGGGGAATGTCCGGCGCCTCTCTGGCAAGGGTCTCACTGACCGCCTGTGCGTACTTGAAGCTGCTGAAAAACGCCAGGTAGTGACCGGGCCGTTCGCGGAATTGCCGGGCGATAAGGTCCGCGATGGGCTGCAGTGAGGACTCCCGGTGATTCTGACGGGTGCTGATGCCCGGCGTGAAATGCACCTGTAACTGATCAGCACTGAACGGACTGGGCAGGGACGTGAAGCGGGCATCCTCTGGCATACCCAGCAGGTCCCGGTAATAGACGCCAGGACTCAATGTGGCAGAGAACAACAGGACCGATTGCGCCGCCTCGAACCGCTCCCGCAGAAAGTCCGCCGGTATCAGGTTCTGGATGGTGAGACTGGCCCGGCCCCGGCCGGTGCGCTGGAATTCGCACAGGGAATGATCACCGAAGGACTCCGCCAGCTTGATGAACGCCACGCTTTCAAACAGCAGTTCCTGCAGGGCAAGATCCGGCGGATTGTCCGCCAGATAATCGGTGAGGCTGGAGACCATGGCCTGCAAGGCCCCGAGTAGCTGGGAGGACAGGGTGTCGAGAAACACCGGGGTGTCGTCGTCGGTCTGATGATCCCGGATCAGGCTCTGCCAGGCCCGGCCAGTCCGGTCAATTGCCGCCTTCAACGGCCTGGGGGCAATCTTTTTGATCTTCAGCAGTCGTTGCTGTTCCAGTCGCACGGAATACATGCCCCGGCCCCGGTCCACCAGGTTGTGGGCTTCATCCACCAGCACGCTGGCCTTCCAGTTGTTCTGACGAATCAGGCCGTGGAGCAGGGCGGACTGGTCAAACATCCGGTTCACATCGCCAATCACCACATCACACCAGCGCGCCATCTCCTGGGCGAGAAAATAGGGGCAAATGCCGTGACCGGCGGCGATCTTCGCCAATGTTTCCTGATCCAACGTGTCTTCCGTCTGTGCCGCCTCGGCCCGGGCATCCGGCAGGCGATCGAAAAAGCCTTTGGCCAGCGGGCAGGAATCACCATGGCAGGCCTTGTCCGGGTGCTCACAGGCATCGTCTTTCGACACCAGCTCCAGGGTTCGCAGCGGCCAACGCGGCAGATTCTGGGCGGCACGCAGACGGGCCACCGCATCCATGGCCAACTGCCGGGCGGTATTGCGGCAGGTCAGGTAGTACAGCCGGTCCTGACTAGCCGCCGGCATGGCCATCAGGGCTGGAAACAGGGTTCCCAGGGTTTTGCCCAGACCGGTGGGCGCCTCCAGCAATAACGTGCCGGACTTCATCGAATTCCTGTACACCGTTTCCGCCAACTGGCGTTGCCGCGGCCTGAATTCGGCGAAGGGAAACGTCAATTCGGATAACAGGGCATCCCGCAGCTCCCGGTGATGCGCTTCCTGCTCGGCCCAGGCCTTATATTGCCGGCACAGGCCTTCAAGCTCCTGCCAGAGCTCATCCGCCGTGGCGGTTTCCGTCACCGGGGTTTCCTTGTCCTTACCGGTGTCGTAGTAGATCAGCGCCAGTTCCAGTTTTTTGCGGTTTTCCTGCCGGCATAGCAGGGCACCGTAGGCTCTGAGCTGGGCGCGGTGGAGTGCACGCTGATGCTCGCGGATGCGGGACAGGTCACCCCGGTGGGTTTTGATCTCCTCCAGCCTGCCCTTGTGCGGATTGTAAACATCCGCTCGCCCCGAGAGCACTAGCCCCAGACACTCCCCGGTCAGTAAGTACTCGCTCTTATAGCCATAGCCACGCCGTGACTGGATAGACTGATGGCCGGCAACGCCCTCTTCAGCGCTGGGTGCCGGGGTATAACGAAAGTCCAGGTCGCCACGACGAGCGGCGAACTCACAGAGGGTACGGACGGCGACCTTCATCCGCTTTCCTCATCCGTCTGCCAGCGCACGTAACAGACGCTGGCGGGCATACCCTCACGGGCAAAGAAGGCCAGCCAGCGGCGCTGATGATCCTGCAGCCGATCACCGGGACCTTTTACCTCAATCATTTCGTAATGCGGCCCTGGGCCGGCGGCGTTGGGGTGCAACCGGATCAGGTCCGGGAAGCCACTTCGGTGCTCCTTCAGGTTATTCAGCAGACGTTCGAACAGCCGCTCCAGGTGATGCGCCGGAATACAGTCCATGGCCATGATCAACAGGTCTTCCGACAACACCGGCCAGACTATGAAAGGGTTGGCAATACCGTGTTTTTCCCGCCAGGTTTCGAGAATGCGCTGCCGGTAATCGTCACCCTGCAACAAGGCAAAGCACTGATCGAACGCCTGCTGGCGTCGTTCCACAAAGTCCTCCCGCATCAGATCCGCCGGGCCCACGTGAAAAGGATGGAAAAAGGCGCCGGGAATGGCCGCGAAAACAGTGTTCCAGCACAGCAATCCGAACAGACCGTTGATCAGGGTGTTTTCCACATAGAACACCGGGGCCTCATCGGTTTCCAGATGCTGCTGGGCCGCCAGCTCCACCGGACCGGTATCGGGTTTCGGCACGGTGACGGTAAATTCGCGGATTGGCGGTGGTGTATCCACCACCGGCGGTGCCTCACCCATTTTCGGCGCCAGCCGTTTCAGGATACGCGCCAGCCCCTGGGCCTCGGCATCACTGAGATCCTGGGTCTGCCAACGCCGGGCGATGTTCCAGGCCTCTTCGAAACGTTTCAGGCGTTCCAGCAAGCGAAGCTGCTTCAGCCGCGCCTCCCGGTGGTGACTGGCCGCCAGCACTTCCAGCGCCAGTTCCCGCTCGCCTTGCCGCTCCGCCTGCCGGCCCAATTCCAGCAACAACCGGTCCCGCCGGCTGCTCAACCAGGGATTAGCCAAAGGCCCGGGCACCTCGGGCCACACCTCAACGGCAGACACACCCTCATCCAGCCACTGCCGGCACTGGTGCATCCGCAGGTAGCAATCCACGTCCGCCCGCTGATGAAACGCCCGGGAATCGGTGGAAAAAGTCACCTGCTCGTACTGTTGATAACCCAGTTCCACCAGCACGAAATCAGTCCAGCTCTGGCGCAGGTTGCCGAAGAACATCAAACGGATGCGGTCAAACAGAGGCATATCCTGTAGCCGAACCACCGCCGGAACCTCATCACCCAACCATTCATACAAGCGCTGCGGCTCCGGGAAATGTTCCGTCAATACTTCACGCATCCGGGTTTTGGGCAGGTTCTTTGGCAGGCCCAGTTCCATCAGTAGGTTTGCAAACACCGGTCGGAGTTCGGTGAGGGTAACCAGCCGGAACAGATCATCAATCCCAAGCAAAGGGGACGACTCCAGCCAGTGACTGTCGCTCAGTTCGGCCAAGGCGTCAGCCACGGAACCCGGCAGTTCCGGATAGTTCAGCTTGTCCACCCGAAACAACTCGCCCGTTCGCATCACCATGCGAGTCAGCAGTCCCCGCGCGGCAGTAGATAGCACGAAGAAATTACCTAAACGGGATTGCTCATCGGCGGTCAGCAGATCCCCGTGATGACTGGTCACCCACGACACGACAGTGTCCATGTTCCTCAGGTAATACAGGGGATCTTCAAGGTCCGCCGTCTGGAGGCGTTGGCCTTTAGGTTGGGTGGTCATGGTGCTCCAGGAAAATTATTCAACGAGGCAGCCGGCACAAGTTATCACGCAATCAAACGGGTAGGTTCTGCCAAAATCGTGCGGAGCCATGGATGGCGGAGCCGAGCGTACAGGGAAGTATTCACAGCGTATTTTGGCAGAACCTACCCGCTTGGTTGCAGTGCACCAAACTCTACGATGGCCAGGAACAAGTCTCAAATACCCAATTCCGCCGGCTGCATCTGTACACCACCGATTTTCCACTCATCTTCAACCAGCACCATCCGGTAATAGGCATCCCAGCGCTTACCCTCCGGCCCTTTCAAACGCACCACCTGAATCTCGAAATCACCGTGGGGTACCCGTCTCAAAAATTCGATGGCACTGGCACGATGAACCGCAGGATAGGCGTGCTTAACCATTTCCAGGAACACCTCCGAACTGCCGAACCGGTGCTTGATCCCGTCCGACGCCATCTGCCATGCGGCTTCATCATCGTCATTGGCGAACGCCTCAATCTGCATCAGGATAGTGCCCTGGATTTCAGAATCCGTGTTATCCGCCTGGGGCGAGGCCGGTACCAGGAAAACCAACACGGCAATGAACAACAGGGCAGGAGGCCCGGTTCGGGCACGAATCAGGGACGATGTCATAAGCGGCATCCTTTAACGGGAACCCTACCTACAGCTTACGCCATTCTTCGGTTGGCGGATGGGTTTTCGAGAAATTTCACCCGGGTTTGCGCTACTCTGTAGTCGCCACGTTTACCCGGACCCCAAAAGAGCAGGTATGCCCGAGACAAGCGCCATCGAACCCGGCTTTCACGCCATCCACGCCAACCACCTGGAAGACCTGCGCCGTGCCGTGGTGTACATCTGCCGGCAGAACCCCATGCCGCCGCTGCAGAGCGAAACCTTTCTGGTGCAGAGTAACGGCATTGCCCAGTGGCTGAAGCTGGCGCTGGCGGAGAAGCGCACGGATGACGGTGTCGAGGGCGGGCTGGGCATTGCTGCCGGCATGGACTTCCTGTTCCCGGCCCGTTTCATCTGGCAGGCCTACCGGGCGGTGCTGCCGGACGGTGAAGTGCCGGAGCAGTCTCCTTTCGACAAACGCCAGCTGGTATGGCGGCTGTACCGGTTGCTGCCGGAACTGGTGGGGCAGGATGAGGCGTTCACCCCGCTGGCCCGGTTTCTGGAAGGCACCGACCCGGATCTGCGCAATTTCCAGCTGGCCGAAAAAGTGGCGGACCTGTTCGACCAATACCAGGTGTTCCGCGCCGATTGGCTGGCCGCCTGGGAGCAGGGCAAGGATGTGATCATTACCGCCCGGGGCGAAGAAAAAGCCCTGGACCCGGAAACCCGTTGGCAACCGTTACTCTGGCGCAAGCTGGTGGAAGACGTGGGCGAAGCCTCCGATACCAGCCGCTCGCAAATCCATACCCGGTTTATGGAACAGGGCCAGCACATTCACACCCCGGCCAATCCGGCCCGGCTGCCCAGACGCATCGTGGTGTTCGGCGTGTCGTCACTGCCCCGGCAGGCGCTGGAAGCCCTGTACGTGCTCAGCCGTTTCAGCCAGGTGGTGCTGTGTGTTCACAATCCCTGCCAGTTTTACTGGGCGGATATCATCAGCGACCGGGAACTGCTGAAAGCCGAGCGCAAGCGGGGCGCGGCCCATCCGGTGTTGTCACAGATTGACGATCCGGATCAGCTGCACCAGCACGCCAACCCGCTATTGGCAGCCTGGGGCAAGCAGGGCCGGGACTATATCCGTCTGCTGGACGAGTTCGACAACCCGGATGACTATCGCAGCAGCTTCCAGACCCCGGACCAGAAGATCGATATTTTTTCGGAACACGGTGCCGGCGAGGAGCCCTGCCTGCTGCACCAGTTGCAGAACGATATCCACAACCTGACCCCGCTGCAGGAAATCCGCGAGCAGCAGCGCCAGCTGGATCTGACCCACGACCATTCCTTGGTGTTCCACGATGCCCACGGTCCCCAGCGGGAAGTGGAAATTCTGCACGACCAGCTGTTGGCTGCATTCAATGCTGATCCCGACCTGCGGCCCCGGGATGTCATCGTGATGGTGCCGGATATCAACGTCTATGCGGCCCACATCCAGGCTGTGTTCGGCCGTTACCAGCCCGGCCGCAAGCGCCATATACCCTTTACCATTTCCGATCAGGGCCAGCGTCACCACGAACCGGTGCTGATTGCCCTGGAAACCCTGATGTCACTGCCCCGCAGCCGCTTCGGCGTGAGTGAGATCATCAGCCTGCTGGAAGTGCCCGGCATCCGTGACCGTTTTGCCATCAGCGAAGACGAGATTCCCCTGGCCCGGCGCTGGGTGGAAGGCGCCAACATCCGCTGGGGCCTGCACGGCAGGCACCGGGAAAGCCTGGACCTGCCAGCGGACCTGGAACGCAACACCTGGCAATCCGGCCTGCGGGCCATGCTGCTGGGTTACGGCATGGGCGAGGACGAACCCTGGGCCGGGGTGGAGCCTTATGGCGAGATCGGCGGCCTACAGGCAAGCCTGGCCGGGCGACTGAGTGAATTCGTGCATCAGTTGGAAAGCCTGTGGCAGGCGCTGCAAACCATCCGTACCCCAGACGAATGGGAAACCCTGTTCTCGGACATGCTGGGGCAGTTTTTCCACAAGGTCGAGGGCAGCGACCTGTTACTGCTCAACCGCTTCCGCCGCCAACTGGAACAGTGGCTGGACGATGCTCTGGCAGCCGGGCTGCAAGATCAGCAGCTGCCCCTGAACATCGTCAAGGATGTGCTTTTGGAGGGTCTGGACGAAGGCGGCCTGAACCAACGCTTCCTGGCCGGCAAGGTGAACTTCGCCACCCTGATGCCGATGCGGGCCATTCCCTTCCGCAAGGTGTGCCTGCTGGGCATGAATGATGGCGACTACCCCCGCTCCCGGCCGCCGGTGGATTTCGACCTGATGGCCCAGGATTATCGGCCAGGGGACCGCTCCCGCCGGGAAGACGACCGCTACCTGTTCCTGGAAGCGCTATTGTCGGCCCGGGAGCAGCTGTACATCAGCTGGGTGGGGCGCAGCATCAAGGACGATTCCGAGCGGCCACCGTCGGTGCTGGTGGGACAGCTTCAGGACCATCTCGACAGCCTGTGGACAGTGGCAGGCGCCCCCGATGCAAAAGTCACCAAAGCCCTGACCACCCAGCACCCGCTGCAACCCTTTAGCCGGGACTACTTCCCGCAAGCCAATGGTCTGGAGGAAGGCGAGGACAGCCCGCCGAAGCCGCTGGCCAAGGTGCTTCAGGCCCGTAACCTGTTCACCTACGAACGGGAATGGCGCAGCGCCCATGGCGTTGAGGAAGCCGAACAGACACAGGACGCGCTGTCCTATCAGGCTCCGGAAGAACCTATAACCCTGAACGATCTGGCCGGCTTCCTGAAAAAGCCCATCGACACCTTCTACCAGCGCCGCCTGCAGGTACGCTTTGACGATGTGGAAGACGAAGACACCGACAACGAAAACTTCGACCTGAATGGCCTGGAGCGTTGGCGCCTGGACAACGAACTGATTCAGGAAAGCCTGCTGAAAGCCGGCACCGAGGAAGAACTGTACGAACGGCTGGAAACCACCCTGAACCGCATGGCCCGACGGGGCGAACTGGGTATGGGCGTGACCGAACACCGGCTGCGCTCCGAGCTGTCCGGACGTTTGCCGGATCTGTTCGAACGTTACCGTAACGCCCTGGCCGAATGGCCGGAGGCGGTGGCCGAGCCCCTGGCCTTCGATTACCGGTTTGAAAACGCCATCGGTTCAGTGGAAGTGGTGGATCTGATCGACAGCCTGCGCTGCAACCCCGAGGGCCAGTTGTGCCGGCTGGTGGTCGCCAGTTCCAGCCTGCTGACCGGCTCCGGTTACAGCAAGAAAGTACGTTACGCCAACCTGATGCGGGACTGGGTGATTCACCTGGCCGGTCAGCTCAGCGGGCAGCCCTTCGAAACCCTGATCCTGGGCAAGGAAGAAGGCCGCAAGTTCCGCTTTGTCCCGATGGCGCCGGAACAGGCCCGGCAGCATTTCGACGCGATCCTCAGCCGCTGGATGGACGCCACCACCCGGGCACTGCCGATTCACTGCGAAGCCGGCTTTGCCTGGATCACCAGCTTCTACCAGAGCAAGAAATTCCTGGGCGACCACGAACGGGCGATCAGTGATGCGGAGCAGGCCTACAGCACAGCCATGGAAAGGGACACGGGCTACCTGCGGGGAGCGTTCGAGAATGCAGAATTACTGCTTGCCAGCGGTGAATTCGAAGCCCTCTTGCATGAACTCTATGTCCCCCTGTGGGAGACAGAGCAGGGCAAGTCGGCCGCAGAGCAGATCGGGAGCATGGAATGACTGACCAGATGAACAACCGCAATCCGAATCTGAACCCGTTAACCCTGCCCCTGAACGGCAGCGCCCTGATCGAAGCCAGTGCCGGTACCGGCAAAACCTTCACCATCGCCATCCTCTATGTGCGCCTGGTACTCGGCCATGGCCAGCCCACAGACAGCCCGCTGCAAAACCTGCTGCCGCCCAACCTGCTGGTGGTGACCTTTACCGATGCCGCCACCAAGGAACTGCGGGACCGTATCCGTACCCGCCTGACCCAGGCCGCCGAGGTGTTTTCCGATGCGCCGGACGAAGCCGATCCGCCGGCGGAAACGGCGCTGATCTATCAGCTACGCAAAGACAGCTACCTGGACCCGGCCACCTGGCCGGAGTGCCGCAAGAAGCTGTTGCTGGCCGCGGAATGGATGGACGAGGCCGCTGTCTCCACCATCCACGCCTGGTGTAACCGCATGCTCAGCGAGCACGCCTTTGACAGCGGCAGCCTGTTCAAGCTCACCCTGGAAACCGACCAGAGCGAGCTGCTGGATGACGTGGCCCGGGATTACTGGCGCACGTTTGTTTACCCGCTGCCACCGGCACTGATGGACGAGGCCCTGAGCCACTGGAAAACCCCGGCTGACCTGCGCAAGGCCGTGCGCAACCTGATCGATGACCCGGAGAGCCTAGGCACACCGCCGGAAAACGTACATCAGGCCATCAACCAGGTGGTAAGCGAGCGCCTGGAACGATCGCAGGAACTGAAGGCAAAACCCTGGGCTCAGTGGCAGGGGGAAGTGATCGACCTGCTGAACGAGCTGAACAGGAGCAAACGGCTCCATGGCGGCAGCAAGAACGCCATGGTGAAAACCTGGGACACCCTGATTGCCTGGACCGAATCCGAGGACCTGCTGCCGGAAGGCCTCGATAAGGCCGGCTTCAGGAACCAGACCCCCGAGGGCCTGGACAATATTCTGAAAGGGGATGACCCCGCGCCCCATCACCCGGCCTTCGAGGCTATCGAAGAGCTGATGGCGTTCAGCCAGAACCCGCCCAGTGCCAAATCCGACATCCTGCGCCACGCCAGCCACTGGATTGCCGAACGGCTGGAATCGGAAAAACAGAAGCGCTCGGAAATGGGCTTTGATGACCTGCTCACCCGCCTGGACGACGCCCTGCACGGCCCCCGGGGCGACCAGCTGGCCGCCACCATCCGCCGCCAGTTCCCGGTGGCGCTGATTGACGAATTCCAGGACACCGACCCGGTGCAGTACCGCATCTTCAACCGGGTCTATAACGTGGCCGGCAGCGACCCGGACACCTGCCTGCTGATGATCGGTGACCCGAAACAGGCCATCTACGGCTTCCGCGGCGCGGATATCCACACCTATCTGCAGGCCCGCCAGGGCGTACAACAAAGCACCTACACCCTGGGCAGGAACTTCCGTTCCGCCAAACCCATGGTGGCTGCGGTAAACCGGGTGTTCGAACACAGCGACCAGCACAGCCGCGACGGCGCCTTCCTGTTTGGCAAGGGCGACAGCTCGCCGCTGCCGTTCCAGGGGGTGGATGCCAACGGCACCAAACGACTGTGGTCAGTCAACGGCGAACGGCAGCCCAGCCTGGTGTTCTGGACCCACGAATCCGATGAAGAGGGCAAAGACGGCAACCCGAAAGGCCTGGCCAAGGGCGCGGCTACCGCCGATGTGGCCGAGACCTGCGCCAGCGAAATCGCCCGCCTGCTGACCCTGGGTCAAGCCGGACAGGCAGGTTTCGCCGTACCGGACAACCCGGATGATCTGGATCCGGTCACGCCAAAAGACATCGCCATCCTGGTCAACAACCGCAACGAAGCGGGCGCGGTGCGGGACGCGCTCGGTCGCCGTCGTATCAAGAGCGTGTACCTGTCGGACCGGGATTCGGTACTGACGTCTCAGGAAGCCAAGGAAATGCTGTGCTGGCTGCGGGCCTTTGCCGAGCCCCGGCAGCTGGCCTACATCCGCGCGGCCCTGGCCACACCGACACTGGGGCAGTCCTGGCAGGCCATGAACCTGCTGCTCACCGATGAGATCGCCCTGGAGCGGGAAATCGAACGCTTTATGGGTTACCAGCAGCAATGGCAGAAACAGGGTGTGCTGCCGATGCTGCGCAGCTTCCTGATGGATTTCCAGGTACCCGGCCGATTGCTGCAGCGGGCCGATGGTGAACGGCGGCTGACCGACATTCTGCACATTGCCGAACTGTTGCAGCAGGACAGCCTGCAACTGGACGGCGAACACGCCCTGGTGCACCACTACACCCAGGTCCTGCGGGCGGCGGACGAGGAAGACGAACACCGCACCCTGCGCCTGGAAAGCGATGCCGGGCTGGTAAAAGTGATTACCGTGCACAAATCCAAGGGTCTGGAATACCCGCTGGTGTTCCTGCCTTTCGGCACCGCTTACCGCGCCCAGAGTGAAAAGCAGGCCTTTGTGCGCTACCACGACGATAAGGGCACACTGATCACCGTGTTCGACCCGACCCCCGAAGACGTCGCCAAAGCCGATCAGGAACGACTGGGCGAAGACATCCGCAAACTTTACGTGGCCCTGACCCGCGCCCGCTTCGCCACCTGGGTGGGTGCTGCCGCCATCGACAACTGGCAGCAAAGCGGCCTGGGTTACCTGGTCACCGGCGAAGCGGAGAGCCAGATCCCGGATTGCCTGGGCAGACTGGCCGAAGGCGGACCGGAAATCACCGTGACCCCGCTGCCGGAAGCGGACCAGACCCAATACACCGAGCAGGCTCCCGAAGCCCTTGGCCCGGCGCTGGTTTCTACCCGGGAGGCAAAAGAGGATTGGTGGATTGCCAGTTACTCATCCATCGAATACACCGGCATGGCCGGCACCGGAATCGCCTTCACGGGAGAAGTGGAAGACGCCCAGACCCAGAACCTGCTGGAAGAAAGCGCCCAGGAAGAGGGGGAAGACACCGTGCCAGCGCAGGACACCCGCAACCACCACAACTTCCCCAAAGGCGCCGGCCCCGGCACCTTCCTGCACGATGTACTGGAATGGTGCAGCCAACAGGGCTTCCAGCGGGTTGTGGATAACCCCGCCATGCTGCGGGAACAACTCAGCCGCCGGTGCAGCACCCGCGGCTGGTCTGACTGGGTAGCGCCGCTGGAGCAGTGGCTGCTGGCGCTGATCACCCGGCCCCTGCGGCTGGATCGCTCCGGCAGCGAATCCGTCAGCCTGGGTGAGCTGGCTACCCTGCGCCCGGAGCTGGAGTTCTGGTTCGAAAGCCGCAACGTCAGTATCACAAAGCTCGATCAGCTGGTTACCCGGAACACCCTGAATCAAGCTGACCGCCCCCGGGTGGAGGAGAACCACTTCAACGGCATGCTCAAAGGCTTTATTGATCTGGTGTTCGAACACAACGGGCAGTATTACGTGCTGGACTACAAATCCAATACCCTGGGCGAGAACGACAACGCCTACACCGATCAGGCCATGGGCGACGCCATTCTCGACAAACGTTACGACCTGCAATACGTACTCTACCTGCTGGCCCTACACCGCCTGCTGAAAGCGCGGCTGCCGGATTACGATTACGACCGCCATATCGGCGGTGCCGTATACCTGTTCCTGCGCGGGGTAAATTCAGCGACTGGAGGCGCCTTCACCGACAAACCACCGAGGGCCCTGATCGAGCAACTGGATGCCCTGTTTGATGGCGAGTCCGTATCAGGGGAGGTGGCCGCATGAGCCGGACCCGCAAATCCGAAAACCAGGTCGCCCTGGACCTGGGGGATGACCAGCCGACGTCAGCCCCGCAGCAAAAAGGCACTAACCCGGTCGTCGATACTGCCGGCCTGTTGGCGAGCCTGGAGCAAACCGAAGCCCTGCTGGATCAGTGGCAACAGGCGGAATGGGTTCGCCCCCTGGATGTGGGTTTTGCCCGACTGATCCGCGAACTCTCGGAAGAGCAGGGCGAGTGCCCGAATCCACTGATCCTGCTGCTGGCTGCCCTGACCTCCCATCAGGTGGGCCGGGGCCATGTCTGCATTGATCTGGCCAACCTGTTGGCCGATGCCGGCAACACCTTGTCGCTGCCACCGGAAGAGCCGGTTCGCGACACGCTCACCGAATCCGAAGCAGCGGAGCTCAACCATCTGAAACCCGCGGATGTGCTGGCACGAGTGAGCCTTTCCGACTGTCAGTCAGCTCTGGACAACTCTATCGCAGTTAGTAATGGCTCACTTACTTCGCCATTGGTATTGGATGGAGCCCGGCTTTACCTGCGCCGATTCTGGCGATATGAACAACGCATTGCTGAAGGAATCCAGCAGCGGCTGTCCCTGCGCTCGCCGCTCGCCGACCCGGATTCCGCCCCGGCCAGAACCCTGTCCACCGCCCTTGGCCAACTGTTCCGGTCAGCGGAACCGGTGGATTACCAGAAACTCGCCTGCGCGCTGGCGGCCCGTAACCGCTTTGCGGTGATTACCGGCGGCCCCGGTACCGGCAAGACCACCACCGTGGTCAACCTGCTGGCAGCGTTGCAGGCCGTAGCGGGAGAATCTCCGGAGCGGGGCGGCCGCAAATACCGTATCCGTCTGGCGGCGCCCACCGGCAAGGCTGCTGCGCGCCTGAATGAATCCATTGGCGGCGCGGTCAGCCGTCTGCCCTTGGATCAACTACCGGGCAAAGTGCAGCTGGATGATATTCCTACTAAAGTCACGACCCTGCACCGCTTGCTTGGTAGCCGGCCCGATACCCGCAAGTTCCGCCACAATCGGGACAATCCGCTGCTGGTGGATATCCTGGTGATCGACGAAGCCTCCATGGTGGACGTGGACCTGATGGCCTCGGTGATTGACGCCCTGCCCGCCAACGCCCAGCTGATCCTGCTGGGGGACAAGGACCAACTGGCCTCGGTGGATGCCGGTGCGGTGCTCGGGGAGTTGTGCCAGCGGGCTCTGGACGCCCACTACACCGAGGAAACCGGCCAGTGGTTGCAGGCGATAACCGCAGATCCGGTCCCGCACGCGCTGATCGACCCGGACGGCCAGGCCCTGGACCAGGCCGTGGCCATGCTGCGCAAGAGTTACCGGTTCCAGGAAGACAGCGGCATTCGCCGGCTTGCCGAAGCGGTGAACACCAGCACCCTGGATGCCAGCATGTTACAGCAGAGCCGCGATGGCGTGTTCGACGACGTTATCTGGCTCAACGGTCACCAACCGAAACCGGAACTGGAAGAGTCCCTGGCGCTGATCTGCCGCCATGCCGTATCCGGCACTCCGAAGGCGTTCCGCAATGCCGGTCAGGGTCGGGTAGTGAAGGATCAGCCGCTGCCACCCCCGGTCGGTTACCGGTGCTATCTGGAAAGGATGAACCATCACGACCTGACCGACAGCAGCTCTCGCGAAGACTGGGACGCCCTGGCGGTTGAGGTTCTGGAGGCCTTCAATGATTTCCAGGTACTCTGCGCCCTGCGCAAGGGCCCCTGGGGTGTGGAAGGGCTCAACGACCGGATCGCCCGGCACCTGCTGGCCGAGAAACTGATTCCCAGGGCCGAAGGCTGGTACGCCGGCCGGCCGGTGCTCATCACCGGTAACGACTACAACCTGGGCCTGATGAACGGGGATATCGGCATCGCCTTCAACGTGCCCTGGGACCGAACCGAATCCGGTGAGCCCAAATACACCCTGCGGGTCGCCTTCCCCAGTGGAGACAGCAGCGGCGGCATTCGCTGGATCTCTCCCAGCCGGCTGCAGCAACTGGAAACCGTGTACGCCATGACCGTGCACAAGTCCCAGGGCTCGGAGTTCAACCATACCTGCCTGGTACTGCCGGACCGGCTCAGCCCGGTAATGACCAAGGAGCTGATCTACACTGGTATTACCCGCGCCAGAAACTGGTTCAGCCTGATTACCGGCGATGCCCAGGTGCTGAAGGACAGTGTGGGGCAGCAGGTGGTCCGGGCCTCCGGGCTGGCGCTGAGGCTTGCTGATAACGAGCCCCCGGGACGCCAGTAAGCGGAGGGCCCTGCCAAAACACGCTCCTTCGGCACATCCATGTGACGCTCGGGCTCCGCCATCCCTGGCTCCGCACGGTTTTGGCAGGGCCCTCCGCTTACTGGCTCAACTGGGAGTTATCATCGCTCCGATGCTGCTGCTCCCACAGATGTGCATAGCGGCCACCCCGGGCCAACAGGTCGTTGTGGTGGCCGCTTTCCACAATCCGGCCGCCATCCATTACCAGAATGGCGTCGGCATCCCGCACCGTGGAAAGGCGGTGGGCGATGACCAGCGTCGTCCGCTGCTGGCTGACTTCCTTCAACGCCCCCAGAATGGCCTGCTCGGACAGCGAATCCAGTGACGACGTGGCCTCGTCCAGAATCAGCAGCGGCGGGTTCTTCAGAATCACCCGGGCAATGGCCACCCGCTGCTTTTCGCCACCGGACAGTTTCAGCCCGCGTTCACCGACCCGGGTCTCGTAGCCATCGGGCAGGCTGTGGATAAAGTCTTCCAGATGCGCCATACGCGCCGCTTGGTACACCTCTTCCTCGCTGGCCTCCGGTCGGCCATAGGCCAGGTTGCGATAAAGCGTATCGTTGAACAGCACCGTATCCTGGGGCACCACGCCGATGGCGGCGCGCAGGCTGTCCTGGGTGACGTTGCGGATATCCTGACCATCGATGGTAATAGCGCCCTTATCCACATCAAAGAAACGGAACAGCAGCCGGGCGAGGGTAGACTTGCCGGCACCGCTGGCGCCGACCACGGCCACGGTATGGCCCGCCGGAATCGAAAAATCCACGTCCTGCAGAATCGGGCGGTCCGGGCGGTAGGCAAAATGGACGTGGCGAAAGCGAACCTCTCCGTTATCCACAGCCAGAGCCCTGGCATCAGGAGCGTCCTCAATGCCCGGCTGGTCACCCAGCAGCCCGAACAGACGCTCCACATTCACCAGCGCCTGACGGATTTCGCGGTAGACAAACCCCAGGGCATTCAGCGGGATAAACAGTTGCAACAGGTAGGCGTTGATCATGGTGAAGTCACCCAGGGTGATCTCGCCGCTGGCCACTTCCCGCACGGCCATGGCCATAATGGCAATCATCGCCAGGCCGATAATCAGGGCTTGCCCC
The DNA here is from genome assembly GCF_050379435.1 of Marinobacter sp. DUT-3. Classification (NCBI taxonomy): domain Bacteria; kingdom Pseudomonadati; phylum Pseudomonadota; class Gammaproteobacteria; order Pseudomonadales; family Marinobacteraceae; genus Marinobacter; species Marinobacter sp. DUT-3. The sequence goes on along the minus strand of NZ_JBNRMG010000008.1, from coordinate 112,407 downwards.
GAATTCAGGGCCGCCAGTGACAACCGGTTTTTCAGGCGGGCCTGTTCCCAGTCCTCCAGGTCCCGGTCATAGAGCTGTGCCTCAAAGTTCTCGTTATTGAAATACTTCACCGTCTCGTAATTGAGCAGGCTGTCCACCGCCCGCGAGTTGGACTGGTTGTCCCGGGCATTGGCTTCCCGTACAAACTTTGTCCGCCACTCGGTGACCTTGATGGAAAACACCACGTAGACCACCACCGCCACCAGAATCGCCAGCACATAGCCCACGTTGAACACCACAAACAGGATGCCAGCGACCATCAGGATTTCGAGAAGGGTGGGCACTATGTTGAACAGAGTGAAACGCAGCAAAAAGCTGATACCGTTGGTACCGCGCTCGATATCCCGGGCCAGGCCACCGGTCTTGCGGTCCAGATGAAAGGCCAGTTCCCGATTGTGCAGATGTTCAAACACCCGCAAGGACACCCGCCGCATGGCCCGCTCCGCCACTCGCGCGAAGACGGCGTCCCGAAGCTCACTGAACAGGGTGCTGCCAAAGCGGAGCAGGCCGTAAGCCACCACCAGCAGGACCGGAATCCACAATAAAAGCTCACCGCCCCGGTTCTGGTCCAGGTAATCCACAATGTATTTCAGTGCTACCGGTGTCGCCACGGTGGCCAGCTTGGAGATCACCAGGAAGCCCAGGGCCAGGAATACACGGCCGCGGAATTCCGCCAGATAGGGCCAGAGGCCGGCTATGACCTTCCAATCCGGTTTGTGGTCAGCGGGGTAGTCGTTATCGGCGTAAGCGCGCACTAGGTCTTCCTTCGGCTTCGGAGTAGTCGAGCGCACGGGGTGGAACGGCCTGCCAGGACACGCTGTAAATACGTCCCTGTACGCTCGGCAAAAGCCATCCCTGGCTTTTGACGGTCCTGGCAGGCCGTTCCACCCCGCACGCTCTTACATAGCTGTATGATAGGTCTTGTTACGAGTACAAACCGTATAGTCGCCAGAGTTTACAGCACGGCGCATCCAGGAGGCATATCATTAACACCCGTCACCGCAAGGCCTTGAAGCTGGTTATTGGATTTATCAGCCCCTACCGTCGGGCGGTGGTTGGCGCCGTGGTGGCGCTAATCATCACTGCTGGCATTACCCTTGGCCTTGGTCAGGGTTTACGAATTCTGGTGGACCAGGGATTGGCTACCCAATCGCCCGAGAACCTGGCGAGGGCCATCGGTCTGTTTTTTGTGCTGGTGCTGGGCCTGGCGGTCGGGTCGTTTTCGCGGTTTTACCTGGTGTCCTGGATCGGGGAGCGGGTGGTGGCGGATATCCGCAAGCAGGTCTTTAACCACCTGATTGACCTGCATCCCGGCTTCTTTGAAAAGAACCGGGCGCTGGAGATCCAGTCCCGGTTTACCGCCGATACCACGGTGTTGCAGTCGGTGATCGGCTCCACGATCTCTATTGCCCTGCGCAATGCGCTGATGCTGGTGGGTGGCCTGATGTTGTTGTTTGTCACCAACGCCAAGCTGGCCAGTGTGATTTTTCTGGGCTTCCCGCTGGTGATCGTACCGATTCTGTTTTTCGGTCGCCGGGTCCGTCAGTTATCCCGTCTCAGCCAGGACCGGGTGGCCGATGTCGGCAGTTACGTGGGTGAAAATCTGGCCCAGATAAAAACCGTTCAGGCGTTCAATCATCAGCCCCACGACCGCCGCTTTTTCGCTGAAGTGTCGGAGCGGGCGTTCGACATAGCCCGTGCCCGCATTCAGCAACGGTCCTGGCTGACAGCGTTGGCGATCGCGCTGGTCATGGGGGCCGTTGGGGTGGTGCTGTGGATCGGTGGGCTGGATGTCATCCATGGCCGGATCAGCCCCGGTGAACTGGCCGCTTTCGTGTTCTACAGTCTGCTGGTCGGGGTGGCCGCCGGCGCACTCAGCGAAGTGATCGGAGAGCTCCAGCGCGCCGCCGGTTCCGCGGCCCGATTGTTTGAACTGTTGCAGACGCCATCGGAACTGACCAGCGAACCGGAGAACGCGGTACCGCTGCCAGCCAACGTCAGCGGCCGGATCGACATTCAGGGGCTGACTTTTCGCTATCCGTCGCGGCAGGAGGTAGCCGCCATCAACCACCTGGACCTCCACATCCGTGCCGGTGAGACGCTGGCGCTGGTGGGCCCTTCCGGTGCCGGCAAATCCACCCTGTTAGATCTGCTGCTGCGCTTCTACGAACCGGAAGCCGGCACCATCAACATCGACGGCATTCCTGCCTGCAAGCTCACCCTGGCGGACCTGCGACGGTGTTTTGCCCTCGTGCCCCAGGATCCGGCGCTGTTTCATGGTTCCGTGCTGGACAACATTCGCTATGCCCGGCCAACAGCCAGTCTGGAGGAGGTGAGGGCAGCCGCCGTTATTGCCCACGCCGATGAATTCATCCAGGCGCTGCCACAAGGGTATGACACCCGGTTGGGAGACAGCGGTCTCGGGCTATCGGGCGGTCAACAACAACGACTGGCCATTGCCCGTGCGTTACTGGCGGATGCCCCCATTCTGCTACTGGATGAAGCCACCAGCGCGCTGGATGCAGAAAGCGAACACCTGATTCAGCAGGCGATGCCGGCGCTGACCGAACAAAGAACCACGCTGGTCATTGCCCACCGTCTGGCCACGGTTCGCGATGCCGACCGGATTGCGGTGATGGATCAGGGTAAACTTCAGGATATCGGTCGCCATGACGAGCTGATGCAGCGCAACCCGCTCTACCAGCGTCTGGCACGGCTGCAGTTCCGCGATTCCGGGGAGGAAACGGCCACTGCTATCAATTAGTCGGTTTGTGAACCGTCACCGTACTCCTTACACTGATAGAGAGATTCCAGGGCGGCGACCCGGCATAGCCCGGTCGCCGCCGAATATTCGAACCTGATACCAGGGAGAATGGCAAAGTGAGCAATAAAGAATTGCAGGCACTCAAAGAACGCTACGTTGCAGCGGGCGCGGCAAGTCCCAATGAACAGTTTGCCGATCACGCAACCAACGCGGAACTGTGGGATGCCGATGGCAACCGGATGATCGATTTTGCCGGCGGCATCGGTGTCCTCAACATCGGCCACCGCCACCCGAAGGTGGTGGAAGCCGTGAAGGCCCAGCTCGACAAGCTGATGCACACCTGCCAGACGGTCATGCCCTATGAGGGCTACGTTAAGCTGGCAGAGAAACTCAGCAGTGTGAGCCCGGTACGCGGCCACGCCAAGGTCATGCTGGCCAACTCCGGTGCCGAAGCCCTGGAAAACGCCATCAAGATTGCCCGTGCTGCCACTGGCCGCACCAACGTGATCTGTTTTGACGGCGGCTACCACGGACGTACCTTCTACACCATGGCGATGAACGGCAAGGCCGCGCCCTACCAGACCGACTTCGGTCCGATGCCCGGCACGGTGTACCGCGCGCCTTTCCCGGTGCCCTATCACGGCGTCAGCGAAGACGAGGCGCTGCGCGGCCTGAAGATGGCGATGAAGGCCGATTCCCCGGCAAGCCATACTGCAGCAATCGTCATTGAGCCAGTATTGGGTGAGGGCGGTTTCTATGCTGCACCGACGAGCTTTCTCAAGGAGATCCGCAAGATCTGCGACGAGAACGATATCCTGATGATTGTGGATGAGGTGCAGAGTGGCTTTGGCAGAACCGGCAAGATGTTCGCCATTGAACACAGCGGCGTTGAGCCGGATATGATTACCATGGCCAAGAGCATGGCTGACGGTATGCCGATTTCCGCCATCGTCGGTACCGACAATTACATGGATGCGTCCGGCCCGAACTCGCTTGGCGGCACCTACACCGGCAGTCCGACGGCCTGTGCGGCGGCGTTGGCGGTGTTCGAGGTGTTCCAGGAAGAGGATATTCTGGGTAAGGCCCAGGCACTCGGCGACAAGCTGAACCAGCGTTTCAGTCAGTGGCAGGACCAGTTCGAGCATGTGGATAATGTGCGTAACCTTGGTCCCATGGCGGCTTTCGAGCTGGTGGAAAGCAAGGACAGCCGTACGCCCAGGCCGGATCTTGCGGCAGCGGTGACCAAGAAGGCCAAGGAGAAGGGGCTGATTCTGCTGAGCTGCGGTATGTACGGCAATACGTTGCGGTTCCTGATGCCGGTGACCATCGAGGATGCTGTGCTGGAAGAAGGCTTGGCAATTGTGGAAGAAAGCCTGAAGGAAGTTGGGGCTTAATTCCCTTCAAACTTTTCTGAAGACCGGAGCCGGGCTATACGCCCGGCTTTTTTTTGGTCTCCGGAATGGGTGCAGGCATCGGTGAGGGCAGGCGTTCGGAAACACGCTTCAAGCCCATCCATGGGACGCTTGGGCTCCGCCATCCATGGCTCCGCACAGTTTCCGAACGCCTGCCCTCACCGACGCTTCGTACTTCTGGTGTGACCAAAAAATAGATCCTCCCTGGTACTACGCCCCTTTTTTATGACTCAAGGATGTTCTGCCTAAAGATTGCGCAATGCATGTTGCTACTTGTCAGCCAATCTGAATAGAAAACAACCAACCGTTGGCTGACAACAGAATGCACCACAACAAAGACAATACAGGAGCATGCAATGATCCCACTACATCGGTTTGTCGCCGGGGCCGCCCTGGGCGTGGCCATGGTGTTACCCACTCAACAGGCCCAGGCGGGCGCGTTTGTTCATCTGTTTGAATGGAAATGGAGCGACGTCGCTCAGGAGTGTGAAAACTTTCTGGGGCCGAAGGGCTTTAGTGCTGTGCAGGTGTCGCCGCCTCAGGAGCATATCCAGGGCAGTGCCTGGTGGACCCGGTATCAGCCGGTCAGTTATCAGCTGCAGGGCCGTGGTGGCGATGCCAGCGCCTTTGCGGATATGGTTCAGCGCTGCAACGCCGCCGGTGTCGATGTCTACGCCGACGCGGTGATCAATCATATGGCCAACGGTTCCGGAACAGGCACTGCCGGCTCGGGCTATGACTCCAGTTCCCTCAGTTACCCCATTTACAGCAGCAACGATTTTCACACTCCCTGCACCATCCATCCTGAAGACTACGGCACCGATGCCTGGCGGGTGCGGAACTGTCAGCTGGTGGGGTTGCCGGATCTGGATACTGCAGATGGCTACGTGCAGAACACCATTGCCGGCTATCTGAATCAGCTGACATCCCTGGGTGTGAAGGGCATTCGCATTGATGCGGCCAAGCATATGTCGCCGTCCGACATCAGCGGTATCCTGTCGGGGTTGAACGATCCGCTCTATGTGTTCCAGGAAGTGATCGACCTGGGGGGCGAGGCGGTGAGTGCCGGGGAGTACACCGGTATTTCCGATGTCACGGAGTTTCGCTACAGCGCCGCCATTGGCGATGTGTTCAAGAACCAGCAACTGGCCAATCTGAACAGTTTTGGTGAGAGCTGGGGGTTCCTGGCCGGTGGTGATGCTGTGGTGTTCACCGATAACCATGACAATCAGCGTGGCCATGGTGCCGGCGGCAGTAACGTTGTGACCTACAAGGACGGCAGCGTGTACAACCTCGCCAACGTGTTCATGTTGGCCTGGCCTTATGGCTACCCGAAGGTGATGTCCAGCTACAGCTTCTCCGACGGTGATCAGGGACCGCCCGCCCAGGCCGTTTATCAGAATGGTAGCGCGCAATGTGGTGACGGCTGGGTCTGTGAACATCGCTGGGACGCCATTGCCGGTATGGTGGAATTCCGCAACGTGACTGATGGTACCGGGGTATCCGGCTGGTGGGACAACGGCAACAACCAGATTGCATTCAATCGCGGCAGCAAGGGCTTTGTGGCGATCAACCGGGAAGGCGGGACTCTTTCACGAACCTTCAATACCTCGCTTCCGGACGGTCAGTATCGCAACATCGCCGGAGACGGTAGCTGTGTCGGTGTCCAGAACGGACAGGTGACGCTGGATATCCCTCCGATGGAGGCAGCGGCACTACACACAGGCGCGCCCTGTGGCGGTGGTGATAACGACGAGCCAACGGACAATGAGGGCGTTACGGTGGCCTTTGAGTGCGCCAACGGTTCCACCGACTGGGGCCAAAGTGTGTATGTGACCGGCAACAACAGCGAACTTGGCAACTGGTCGCCTGCAGACGCACTCAAACTGGATTCGGATAGTTACCCGACCTGGAACGGCGTCTTCACTATGCCCGCTAATGCCAGCATTGAATGGAAGTGTATCAAACGCAGTGAGACCGCCCCGGATAGCCAGTTAGTCTGGCAACCCGGGGCCAACAATCTCCTGCAAACCGGGGACTCCGGCTCTGCGGCGAGTACGTCGGGAAGCTTCTGACCCCGCTTACGTAACCCGTTCGATTCATCGTATACTGCCGGGGAGTTCTCCGGCAGTGCCTTTCGGCCTGCTGTTGTTTCACCAACCAGGCTAAACCATGACATCTCCGAATTCCTCCAACGTTCCGGACCACAAGCCAAGGCCCTGGGTTGATTTACTGGTCAGTATTATTATTCCCTCCGTGATTCTGATGAAGCTGAGCGGTGATGAGTATCTGGGCAGCGTGAATGCCCTGCTCATTGGCCTGGCCTTTCCTCTGGGATGGGGGCTTTTCGAACTCATCAAGTACCACAAGAAGAACTTTATTGCGGTGCTGGGTCTGATCAGCGTGGGGCTGACCGGTGGTATTGGGCTGCTGGAACTGGACGCCGGGTGGCTGGCGATCAAGGAAGCGGCCATTCCCGCCATCATTGGTTTGGCCGTGCTGATATCCACACGCACCAAATATCCCCTGGTGCGCACCTTGCTGTACAACCCGTCGGTTCTGAACGTCGACAAGATCCAGGCAGCGCTGAAAGAGCAGGGTAGCGAAGACGAGTTTGAGGCAAGACTGTTGAAGGCGACCTATTTCTTCAGTCTGACGTTCCTGTTTTCTTCCATCATGAACTATGTTCTGGCGAGGTGGATTGTCGTCAGTCCCTCCGGTACCCAGGCCTTCAATGAGGAGCTGGGCCAGATGACGTTGGTGAGTTACCCGATGATCGCCATTCCATCGATGATCATGATGATCGCCATTTTCTATTATCTGTGGCGCGCCATTCGCCGGCTCACCGGTTATACCCTGGAAGAGGTGATGGCGCCGCATCTCGCAGACCAACATGAGAACAGCGGATCCTCGGATTCCGGGTCGGGAAAGTAGGCTGCCGGATAGGAAGAAAACAACTCTTTGATTTTCAATAAAAAAGGCGACCATTTGGTCGCCTTTTTTATTACTTCACTGGCGCAGGTGTGATCACACGTCCAGATTGGTCACTTCCAGAGCGTTAGTCTGGATAAAGGCACGACGCGGTTCAACGTCATCCCCCATAAGCGTGGTGAAGATCTGGTCTGCAGCAATGGCATCCTCGATGGTGACCTTCATCATGCGACGGGTTTCCGGATCCATGGTGGTTTCCCACAGCTGCTCCGGATTCATTTCACCCAACCCCTTATAGCGCTGGATGTTGAGGCCGCGCTGGGCTTCCTTCATCAACCAGGCCAGGGCGCCTTCGAAGGACAACACGGTCTGCTTACGCTCACCGCGCTGAATGTAGGCGCCTTCCTCAATCATTCCATCCAGGGTTTCACCCATTCGCGCAATGGCGGCGTAGGAGGAGGATTCGAAGAACTCATGGTTGAACACGTGGGTGTAGGGAATCCCGTGCACGTAGATCACTACCTTGGGCAGGTAGAGGTTGCGCTCGGAATCCTTTTCCACCGAGAACGTGTACTTGGTGCCGGTACGGGTATCCAGATCCAGGCCCTCGCCCAGACGTGCGACCCAACGTGCAACCGCTTCTTCCTCTTTCAGGTCTTCCGGCTTCAGGGTCACGTTCTGCAGCATCTGCTCCAGTACTTTGGCTGGATAGGCGCGGGACAGTCGATCGATCATCGCCATCACTGCCTGGTAATCCTTCACCATGGTTTCCAGTGCCGAATCCTTGATTGCCGGTGCCTCCGGGTTCACGAACAGCTGAGCGCCTTCCAGGGCCGTCTGGGTCAGGTAGGAGACCTTGGCCTTCTCGTCTTTCAGGTATTGCTCCTGCTTGCCGCGCTTGACCTTGTACAGCGGCGGCATCGCGATAAACACGTGCCCACGCTCGATGATTTCGCGCATCTGACGGAACAGGAACGTCAGCAGCAGGGTTCGGATGTGGGAACCGTCCACGTCCGCATCGGTCATGATGATGATGGAGTGATAACGGAGTTTCTCCGGATTGAACTCCTCGCGACCAATACCACAACCCAGCGCCGTGATCAGCGTGCCCACTTCCGCGGATGACAGCATCTTGTCGAAACGGGCTTTTTCCACGTTGAGGATCTTACCTTTCAGCGGAAGAATGGCCTGGGTCTTGCGGGCGCGGCCCTGCTTGGCACTACCACCGGCCGAGTCACCCTCCACAATGAACAGTTCAGACAGGGCAGGGTCTTTTTCCTGGCAGTCCGCCAGTTTTCCTGGCAGTCCGGCAATATCCAGGGCGCCTTTGCGCCGGGTCATGTCCCGGGCCTTACGCGCCGCTTCACGGGCCCGCGCGGCCTCGATCATCTTGTTCACGATGAGCTTGGCTTCGTTGGGCTGCTCCTGCAGAAAGTCGGCAAAAGACTGATACAACTCCTGCTCCACCGCCGTTTTCACTTCCGACGACACCAGCTTGTCCTTGGTCTGGGAGGAGAACTTCGGATCGGGCACTTTCACACTGATGATTGCCGTCAGACCTTCACGGGCGTCGTCACCGGAAGTACTGACTTTGGCTTTCTTGCCCAGGCCTTCATGTTCAATGTAGTTATTGAGAGAACGAGTCAGGGCCGCGCGGAAGCCGGCCAGGTGGGTACCACCGTCACGCTGCGGGATGTTGTTGGTGAAGCAGTAGATGTTTTCCTGGAAGGCATCGTTCCACTGCATGGCCACTTCCACCGCGATACCGTCTTCCCGCTCGTTATTGAAGTGGAAAACCCGGTTAATGGGCGTCTTGGTGCTATTCAGGTGCTCTACGAATGCCCGCAGCCCGCCTTCGTATTCAAAGACCTCTTCCTTGCCACTACGCTCGTCAGTAAGGCGAATACGGACCCCACTGTTAAGGAATGCCAGCTCACGGAGCCGTTTGGCCAGAATATCGTAGTGGAATTCAATATGGGTAAAGGTGTCCGGAGACGGAATGAAGTGAACCTTGGTGCCACTGGCATCGGTGTCGCCCACCACACCCAGAGGTGCATTCGGTACGCCATGGCTGTAGGACTGTTCGTATACCTTGCCTTCCCTGCGGATGGTCAGCGTAAGGGTAGAGGAGAGGGCGTTTACAACAGAGACGCCCACGCCATGCAGACCACCGGAAACCTTGTAGGAGTTATCATCAAACTTACCGCCGGCGTGAAGCACGGTCATGATAACTTCCGCTGCGGATACCCCTTCCTCTTCGTGCAGGTCGGTTGGAATCCCCCGGCCATTGTCCTTGACCGTAACGGACTCGTCCGGGTGGATAATAACGCCAATCTCGGAGCAATGGCCGGCCAGGGCCTCATCAATGGAGTTATCCACCAGCTCAAACACCATGTGGTGGAGACCCGTGCCATCGTCGGTGTCGCCAATGTACATCCCGGGCCGTTTCCGAACCGCATCCAGTCCTTTCAAGACTTTGATACTGGAGGAATTGTAGTTCGATTCGCTCATTAGGTACTCCTGATGGGTGATTACCGGGTCTGCCGTATGGCTGGTTCCAATTCCTACCAGCGCCACGCTGCGCCACCCAGATCTTATTCTTCCGTCAATTTGCCATGTTCCACGTGGAACATCCGATATTCCGGTTTTGCGTCCCCCCAGAGTTCATCAGGGCGGGGCGGTTCGATGGAGGTAATAAATACCTGACATCGCAATTCATACAGTTTTTGAGCAAGCATCGCCCGGTGGCTGACATCCAGTTCGGCGTTGATGTCATCCAACAAGAACGTAACCTGCTTGCCAAGATTGCTCAGCACCATGCCTTGAGCAATCTTCATCAGAATCACAAGGGTTTTCTGCTGCCCCCTGGAGAAGGTCTCTGCAACCGGCCGGCCCTGAAACCGCAACTTCACATCTGCGCGATTGGGACCATACAACGTGTGCCCCATCCGCAACTCCTGCTCCCGATGAGCAGCAAGCACATCGGACAGGGACTGGCTGATATCCCAGCCAGGGTAAAAGTCCATTTTCATGCCTTCGACCCAGGGCGCATCAACCTCTGCCAACAAGCGCTCAAATGCCGATTCAAACAAGGCAAAAGCAGCGCGTCTGGCTTCCGTCAGTCGATTGGCCAACTGCGTATACTGACTGTCCCAGACCCGGATCAAGGCTTCGTCTAGTCTACCATTTCTCAGCGTTTGATTCCGCTGTGACGTCACTCTTTGACACTGTTGCCACACAGAAGCAAAAGAAGGTTCCACGTGGAACACTGCCCAGTCCAGAAATTGCCGACGCTTTCCCGGACCACCCGCGACAATGTCGAATACACCTGGATCAATCACCGATACCGGAAGGTGACGTGCCAGCGAAGACAGGTTTTTTACCGCTTCGCCGTCCACCCGTAACGTGGTTTCCTTTTGACTGATGTCCCGGGCGAACCCCAATCGATGTATCAGCGCTCCGGGTTCCGCACTCTGACGTGTTACTTCATCCAGCCCCTGGTCGAGACCGCCAAATACCGTCAGGCGTTGTTGCCCGTGTTGTACAACGGCCTGGTGTCGACTGACTCGAAAGGAACGCCCCAGTCCCAGATATCCAATGGCTTCCAGTACACTGGTTTTGCCACTGCCATTCTCGCCAGACAGCAGGTTGAAAGACGGAGAGAAATTCACAGGCGCGGAGGAAAGGTTCCGGAAGTGTTCCGTTTGCAGTTTGACCAGCGCCATAAAGTCAGGGATTTTCCGGAGAGTGAATCAGAAACAAAAAAGGCAGCGCCCGCGCTTTGCGAGTGCTGCCTTAGTGTACAAAACCCTCGGCAGGAAGGCGACGGATTAAGGCACATTCGCCAGCACACCACGTCCTCCCGCCAGGGCTGTAGATACGCTCAGTGGAGCATGTTCAGTCGCTCATCCATGAACACATCCATTTCCGGCGCCAGGATATGCACATAACGATCAAAATAGAGGAACTGCTTCAGCAGCAGGGCAAATTCCCTGGGGAAATGCAGACCGTGGCTTTCACCAATTTTCACCATATCCATAAGGATGTTGTTTACATCATCCTCGGCCTGATCCGCTTCGTAGGGCACATGGTCCGGCACCATGGTGTCCATCTGCTGGTACAGTTTGCGCAGGTCGCCGGCCAGGGCCGAGGCTTCCACCCGCTCGTGAGTAATTCCGATCCGGATCATGGCATCAGCCATACCGTCAAAATTACCGACCATAACAGCGGAGATGAAATCACTCACTGCTTGCCAGGTATCGGGACGAATACGACCAACAATACCAAAATCGATAAATCCGACCCGGCCGTCCTTCAACACCATCAGGTTGCCCGCATGGACATCGGCGTGGAAAAACTCGCACTGGGTCAGACTGGAAAACCAGGTGTTCATCGCGGTGATCAGCGTTCGCTCCGGATCACGGGCATAACCACGGATGCTCTCGAGATCCGTCAGCGGAACGCCATGGAATCGTTCCATGGTAAGAATGCGGCGGGTGCTGCAATGTTCATACACCAATGGCACTGCCGCGTCTTCATTGTGGGTGGTGTGGAGGAAATCGCGGAACACCTTCAGGTTGTTTGCTTCCTTGATGAAGTCGCACTCTTCCATCATGGTGCGCTGGATTTCTTCCACAATCCCCGAGAGCGAAGTCCATGACAGCTTCGGCGCCAGGGTTTCCAGAATTTTCGCTGACAGGTACAGGAAGTTCAGATCCGTCAGCAGAATGTTTTCCACCCCGGGCTTCTGCACCTTGATAACCACCTCTTCACCGGTCAACAGCCTGGCGGAATGAACCTGGGCAATGGACGCCGACGCCAGGGCTACCGGATCAATCTCGGCAAACACCTGATCGATGGGACGCCCCAGCTCCTCCCGGATGATCTTCCGGATTACACTGAAAGGCAGGTTCGGCGTTTTATCGAGGCAGTATTGGAACTCCTCGACATATTCCTTGGGGAAAAACGTGGGGGAACTGGCTATGAACTGCCCGAGCTTGATGTACGTGGCACCCAGGGATTCGAAGGTCTGGCGCAACAACCGTGGCGTGGGTGGCCGATCCCCCCGCAACCAGTTAACACCGGTGCGGCCAAGCACGGATACCGTCTGGCCGATCCGGAATGCGCCTTTGATACTGTTGGTCACCGTTGCCTTCATTATTTCACCTCGACTTAAGCTGAACCCGATGTATAACTGTTCCCCGACATCCGCCGCGGGGCCACCTGCCTGTGGCCCGGCTCAACAACCATCACAGGCGCATGGGCATGACCACGTACAGGCAGCGATTATCGTTCTGCGCTTCGATCAACGCACTGCTGTTGGGGTTGGACAGGGTAATCTTCACCTGATCCTCATCCAGCGCGTTCATCACATCCACCAGATAGCCTACATTAAAGCCGATCTGCAGTGATTCGCCCTGATACTCCACCGGCAGCGCGTCTTCGGCCTGTTCCTGGTCCGGGTTGTTGGCGAATACCTGAAGCTCATTAGGCGCCAGGTTCAATCGTACACCGCGAATATTCTCATGGGACAGGATCCCCGCCCGTTGCAGGGTATTCTTCAGTGTCGACCGATCGGCCAGGACGATCTTATCGCCACCGCGAGGAACAACGCGATTGTAGTCCGGGAACTTGCCTTCGATCAGTTTCGACGTAAAGGTGTAGCTTCCGACGGTCGCCCGCAGGTGATTGTCACCGATCACCAGGGTAACGGGCGTCTCCACGTCATCCAGCAGACGCGCCAACTCCAGCACACCTTTACGCGGCACAATCACCTGACGGAGTTCGCTGCCGGTGGGCAGATCGAAGTGTGCCATTGCCAGTCGGTGGCCATCCGTCGCCACGGTCCGCACGTGCCCCTGATCCACTTCCAGCAGCAGCCCGTTAAGGTAGTAGCGAACGTCCTGCTGGGCCATGGCAAACGCCGTGGCATCGAACATACGTCCCAACTCCTTCTGGGGCAGCTCCAGACGAAAGCTCTCGGCATCATCCTCAACATTCGGGAAATGCTCGGCCGGCAACGTCGACAAGGTGAAATGACTTGCCCCGCAACGCAGGTGCAACCGGTCGCCCTCCAGGGCCAGTTCGATGGGCGCTTCATCACCCAGTGCCCGGCAGATATCCGCCAGTTTGCGGGCCGGCACCGTGATCTTCCCGGGCTGATCCACATGCACCGGCGTGATCCGGCCCACCAACTCCACTTCCATGTTGGTGCCGGTCATGGTGAGGGTGTTGTCCTCGGCCACCAGCAACACATTGGACAGCACCGGCATGGTCTGTTTGCGCTCTACCACCCCGGCAATGGATTGCAGCGGGGTAAGCAGTGATTCTCGGCTGATCGTCAGTTTCATGGCACTCAGCAGTCTTTTATTGGAAGGTGAATGTTTGTCCGCAACCATCCCGGTGATCAGGTGGTCAGCAGCCTCATAAAGTTCTGATAATCCTCACGGATACTGGGATCCGTCTCCTGCAGTTCCACGATTTTCTTGCAGGCGTGCAGGACGGTGGTGTGATCACGGCCCCCAAAGGCATCGCCGATCTCCGGCAGACTGTGGTTGGTCAATTCCTTGGACAATGACATGGCCACCTGCCGCGGACGGGTTACCGTCCGGGTTCGCCGTTTTGACAGCAAATCCGCCACCTTGATTTTGTAATACTCCGCTACGGTGCGCTGAATATTATCAATGCTGACCTGCTTTTCATGCAGAGCCAACAGATCTTTCAGGCTTTCACGAATGAACGGCGGGGTAATTTCCGATCCGGTGAAGTGAGCATTCGCTATCACCAAACGAAGCGCCCCTTCTAGCTCCCGAACATTCGATCGGATTTTCTGGGCAATAAAAAAAGCCGCTTCGCTGCTCAGCTTGACGTTGGCCTGCTCGGCTTTTTTCATCAGGATCGCAACCCGGGTTTCCAGCTCCGGTGGTTCCACCATCACCGTCAGCCCCCAACCGAACCGCGACTTGAGCCGCTCTTCCATATCCACAATTTCTTTCGGGAAGCGGTCGCACGTCACGATGACCTGTTGCCCACCCTCAAGCAACGCATTGAAGGTGTGGAAAAACTCTTCCTGGGACCGCTCTTTGCGGGCGAAGAACTGAATGTCATCAATCAACAACGCATCCACCGAGCGATAGTACCGTTTGAACTCATTGATGGCGTTCAGCTGCAGCGCTTTGACCATATCCGCAACGAACCGTTCGGAACGCAGGTAGGCTACCTTGGCGCGGGGATTGCGCCGTACGATGTCATTGCCGATGGCGTGCATCAGGTGGGTCTTACCCAGACCGACGCCGCCATACAGGAACAATGGGTTATAGGCGCCGCCAGGGTTTTCAGCCACCTGCATGGACGCAGCCCTGGCCAACTGGTTGGATTTACCCTCAACAAAGGTATCGAAGGTAAAGCCCTCATTCAGGAAGCTCTGATGCTTGATATCGCCTTCTACCTGAACCGAACGCCGCCCTCTGTCATGGGTGGGTTTCACGGAAGGAGACGAGACCGTCGCCGCCACGCCTTTCTCTTCTTCAGTCACCGAACTGCCGGCTTCTTCCTGCGCAGCCCCACCTGCCTGATTGTTGGGCTCTGAACGTGTCACCAGATCTCCGGCCTTGGGCGCCGATCCGACTTTCATGTTCACACGGGGCGCCTGCCCCCCGTTCAAATCCTTCAGTACTTCTTCTATACGCCTGAGGTATTTTTCGTTCACCCAGTCCATAACAAACCGGTTGGGCGCAAACAGCATCAACTGACCTTCACGGTGGTCAGACTGTAAGGGCCTCAGCCAGGTATTGAACTGTTGGGCGGGAAACTCGTCCCGGAGTACTTCTAGACACTGATGCCAGATGGTATTCGGCACAACAGCCTGCCTCCGATGCCTCAGAATTTTCTCAAACCGGATTGCTTCAACCCGATGCCAGAGATGACCCGGAATTCTACCCCGCGGGCCCCTCAAGTAAAAGAGGAAAAACCGGTTCATGAACAGCCTGTGGAAATTTATTTTATTTATTTTCAAGTTTTTACAAACTTACCTACAGGGTTGTGTACAGAAAAATAATACACCTGCCGGTTACCCACAGCCCTGTGTGTATACCTTGCGTTTAACCCTGTGCGTAGCCTCTTGACCAATGCAGGGATAAGTCGGGTTTTAACCACCCCCCGGAGTTACTCACAATCCCTGCATCGCTTATGCACAGATCTCACGCCGCCTTGTCAACCTCTTTGTAAACCTCCTAAAGACATGAATTTCAAGGTCTAAATACGCTTATCCACAGAAAAGGCGCTCAGTAATAACAGTAATAATTAATCCTTAAGAAGATTAAAAAAGACCTACTAATATTATTAGTGATTGGCCAGGTGACCCCTTCCTCCGCACTTTCCACACCTCCCCCTGCATTAGCCATTGAATTCGTCCGTCAGTTTGCATAGAATGCCGCTCCTGTTTTGGCTGTTCATTTTCCAGCCAACCATTGAATTTCCAAATACCTGAAATGTGAGATCATCACCATGAAAAGAACGTTTCAACCAAGCGTACTGAAGCGTAAGCGCGTTCACGGTTTCCGTGCTCGTATGGCCACTGCCAACGGTCGTAAAGTGATTTCCCGTCGTCGTGCGAAGGGTCGCGCACGTCTGTCTGCGTAAGACATCGTCCGCCTCATGAAGGCTTTGAGTTTCCCGAAATCCCACCGGTTACTGAAACCAGGCGATTACGGCAAAGTCTTCAACGACGTAAGAATCAGAGTTCCGCACCGGAATTTTCTGATCCTGGCGACTCCCAATTCGTTGGGACACGCCAGGGTCGGTCTGGTGTTTTCCAAGAAAAACCTGAAGCTTGCCGTTCAGCGCAATCGTATTAAACGACGTGTGCGGGAAACCTTCAGGCTCCAGCCTGATCTACCGGGCCTGGATATTATCGTTCTTGGCAGGCAGGGTCTGGCTCAGCTTGATAACCAGACCGTCACTGCGACGCTGAATGACCTCTGGTCACGGCTGATACGAAAACATCGACATATTCAATCGTCGACACCGGATCCCTCTCCCACCGGTAAAGGAACGGATTAATGCGCAAATTGCTGCTCCTGCCAATCCGCCTCTACCAGTATGCAATCAGTCCCCTGATGGCCAGCCACTGCCGGCATTATCCAACCTGCTCGCAATACGCCGTTGAAGCCATCACCCATCATGGTGCTTTCAAAGGACTTTTTTTTGCCGTAGGACGATTGTTGAGGTGTCATCCATGGGCCGAAGGCGGGTATGATCCGGTACCGGGTACCGACCATTGCGGGGAAACCCCGGGATTAACGTCCTGTGGGCAGGCTACCCATTCCCATAACACGAACCAGACCAAACAGTAAGTTTATGGATATTCAACGCATCGTATTATTTGCCGGCCTCGCTATTGTCAGTTACCTGATGGTACTTGCCTGGAATGAAGATTATCACCAGCCGCAGCAACAACAGGTTGCCGAGCAGACCGCCTCTTCAGCACAGACCGGCAGCGCCGATAACCTGAAGCTCCCGGAAGAGTCTGGCAACGTGAGTGATGGTGAATTCGCCACTCCCGAGGATGACAGCCAGAGTGTCAGCAGCACCAACGGCGCAGGAAGCGGCGAAGTCAGCGACCAATTGATTACCGTTCGCACCGATGTGCTGGAGCTCAAGATAGATCGCGTGGGCGGCAACCTGGTGGAAAGTTCCCTGCTGGATTACGACAAATCCCTCGATAGCAAGGCATCCCTCAAGATTCTCACCAACTCGGGCAACCGCACTTATGTGCTTGAGAGCGGCCTGATTGGTCGCGACGGTATCGACAGCAGCCGTAACGGCAATCCTCCGGTCTATGAATCCGCTACCTCCAGTTATGAGCTATCGGAAGACGCCAGTGAACTGGTTGTTGATCTCACCCTTACCACAGAATCCGGCGTTGAAATCACCAAGCAATACCAGTTTGCCCGTGACAGCTACGAAATAGGCATGCGCTACCTAGTCAACAACCAGTCCAACCAGGACTGGAAAGCCAATCTGACCGGCAAGATTGTCCGTGACCAGACTCCGGATCCCACTGCTCAGAACAGCCTCGGTATCAAGGCTTTCCTTGGGATGGTGGTGAGCACGCCGGAAGATCCCTATGAGAAGTATGATTTCGGTGACCTGACGGAAAACCCGATCAATCAGTCGGTGACCAACGGCTGGCTGGCTTTCCTGCAACATTACTTCCTGACCGCCTGGGTCCCGGAGCGGGATCAGCCGGCCCAGTTCCAGACCACCCAGCGTGGCCAGCTTCATGTCATGGGCTTTGTTTACCCCGCCACGACGGTAGCGCCGGGCGAAACCGCTGAAATCGGCGCTCGCGCCTACATTGGCCCGAAGATCATTGACCGGCTGGAAGCCGTTGCGCCGAACATGGATCGCACCGTCGATTTCGGTTTCCTGTTCTTCATCGCATTGCCGCTGTTTATCGTGCTGGAATGGTTCTACGGCCTGGTTGGCAACTGGGGTGTGGCCATCATTCTGCTGACAGTGCTGGTCAAGGCAGTGTTTTTCCACCTGTCTGCGACCAGTTACCGTTCCATGGCGCGGATGCGGGCGGTGGCGCCCCAGCTGACCCGTCTGAAAGAGCTGTACGGGGATGATCGTCAACGCATGTCCCAGGAAATGATGGCGCTGTACAAGCGGGAAAAGATCAATCCGCTGGGTGGCTGTCTGCCAATCCTGGTGCAGATGCCGGTCTTTATTTCCCTGTACTGGGTCCTGTTCGAGAGCGTACAGCTGCGCCATGCACCGTTCATGCTGTGGATAAACGACCTGTCGGTGATGGACCCTTACTTCATCCTGCCGATCCTGATGGGCGCCAGCATGTTCCTGCAGATGAGCCTTAACCCAACGCCGCCGGATCCCATGCAGGCCAAGATCATGAAGATGATGCCTCTGATCTTCACCGTGTTCTTCCTGTGGTTCCCGGCAGGTCTGGTACTGTACTGGTTGGTGAACAATATTCTGTCCATCTCCCAGCAGTGGTACATTACGCGGAAGATTGAAGCGGAAGTTGCGGGAAGAAAACACTGATCTGCGGATTTCGTGTCTGACACCGTAACCTGACAGAGGCTCCTTCGTGGAGCCTCTTCTGGTTCAGGACCACAGGAAAGGACCATAGAAAGCATTATGCAATACGTCACCGATACCATCGCCGCCATTGCCACCGCGCCCGGTCAGGCCGGTGTCGGTATTGTCCGGGTGTCCGGCCCGGCCGCGCGGGACATTGCCTGCCGCATGCTGGGGTATGAACCGCGGCCTCGCTACGCCCATTACGGACCGTTTTACGACCAGGGCGATCAGTTGATCGATGAAGGCATCGGCCTGTTCTTCCCCAATCCCAACTCCTTTACCGGCGAGGATGTCTTTGAGCTTCAGGGCCACGGCGGCACGGTGATTCTGGACCTGTTATTGCGCCAGGTCTGCGAACTGGGCGCACGGCTTGCACGCCCCGGGGAGTTTTCCGAACGGGCATTTCTCAACGACAAACTGGACCTCACCCAGGCGGAAGCCATTGCCGATCTGATTGAAAGCAGTTCGGAGCAGGCTGCACGATGTGCTGTCCGCTCCATGCAGGGGGTGTTTTCCCGTCGTATCGAGAGCCTGGTGGATGCGGTCACGCACTTACGCATTTATGTGGAAGCCGCCATCGATTTTCCGGAAGAAGAAATAGACTTTCTTGCCGATGGCAAGGTGGCCGCTGATCTGCAAGACCTGATTACCGACCTGGATGGCATTCTGGCAGAAGCGGAACAGGGCACGATCCTCCGTGACGGCATGAAAGTAGTGATTGCTGGCAGACCCAACGCCGGTAAATCGAGCCTGCTCAACGCGCTTGCTGGCCGTGAGGCAGCCATTGTGACCGCCATTGAAGGTACTACCCGGGACGTGTTGCGGGAACATATCCACATTGATGGCATGCCGTTGCACATCATCGATACCGCCGGGTTGCGGGACAGCCCCGATGAAGTCGAACAGATCGGCATTGCCCGGGCCTGGGATGAAATCCGCCAGGCGGACCGGATCCTGTTGATGGTGGATGCCACCACCACGCCGGAAACCACTCCTCATGAGATCTGGCCGGATTTTATCGATCAGTTGCCGGCATCGGCGCCGGTGACGGTGATCCGCAACAAGGTGGACCTGTCGGGGGAAACCGTCGGGCTTGTGGATAACCCGGACGCCCCGGTCATTCGTCTGGCCGCCAAGTCTGCGGAGGGATTGGAGATTCTGCGGGATCACCTGAAGGAGTGCATGGGGTTTGCCGCCACCACCGAGGGCGGGTTCCTGGCCCGTCGCCGGCACCTGGATGCGCTGGAGCGTGCCCGCACGTCCATGCTTCAGGGCCAGGGTCAGTTGGACGGCTTTGGCGCCGGTGAGCTATTGGCGGAAGATTTACGTGCCGCCCAGGATGCCCTGGGAGAAATTACCGGGGTGATGACCCCCGATGATCTGCTGGGGAAAATCTTCAGCAGTTTCTGTATCGGGAAGTAACTATAGCAACCACAGAAATGTCGCCCTTACGAAAACAAACAGTAATTGTATAAAACACCGTTAAATCATCAGGTAAACTCCTCCGCCGCATAACGAGCGCATCACAGACCTTGTGGTGCGTACATCATTGCAAGGAGGAACGCTGTGCGGAAACTGTCTTTATTCCTATCCCTGATTCTGGCGCTGGCTGCAGCTCCCCAGGTCAGTGCATCCGAAAAGCTCTATTTTTACACTGAGAATTTCCCGCCTTACAACATGAGTGCCACCGGTCGGGCGTTCGAGCACAACGGTGACAGCATCGACGGCCTGTGCACTGAAATGGTCAAGGCCATCCTTAGCCATACCAGCCTGGATTACGTCATCAAGCTCCGTAACTGGGACTACGGCTATAATCGTGCGAAAGACAAGAAGAACCACGGTATCTTCTGCACCACCTACACCGAGAGCCGTGCCCCCATGTTCAAGTGGGTAGGACCGCTGACCAAGAACTTGTGGACGGTTTTCGCCCCAGCCAACACCGACCTGCAGATCGACAAGCTGGAAGATGCCCGGGGGCTTCTGTTTGGCGGTTATCGTAACGATGTGATGACCGAGTACCTGCTGGAGCGTGGCTATAAGGTCTCTGCGCTGGACAGCGATGACCTCAATCCCAAACGTCTGGAACTGGGTCAGGTCGACCTGTGGATTGCCGACCGGCTGGCAGGGCCCTACTTTGCGTCCCAGCAGGATGTTGAGGGGCTTGAGCCGGTTTACTCCTTCAATGACACGGAGTTGTACCTGGCGATCAACCCGGCTACCCCGGACAGTGTGGTTGAGGAATTGAACGCGGCCCTGAAGAAGGTTCATGAAACCGGTATGTACGAAGCCATCGAGACCAAGTACGGCCTTTGATGTCGACCGGTATGATCAGGCGCTGACGGGGGAATGAGCGTCCCCGTCAGTCCGGGGCGCTCAGCCGGTGCGGTCGAGAGCCGGAACCCCTGTCGGCTGCAGTGCTTCGGTACGGCTCCGGTTGCCGAGGAAATCCGGCCGGGGCTTGTTGCCGCAAAACGGGTTCACCAACTGGTTTTCCACACTGTTGTAAACGAAGAACAGGTTGCTTCTGGGCCAGGGCGACATGTTGGCATTAGAGGCGTGCAGTGTGTTGCACTCGAAAATGATCAATGAGCCAGCCGGGCCTGTGGGTGCCTTGATACCATGTTGGTCGATCATGCGGTCCAGATCCTGATCACTGGGAACGCCAAGTTCCTGCTTTTTCAGGGAAGACTGGTAATTGTCTTCGGGCGTCCGCCCGACGCAGGGGATAAAGGTCTTGTGGGAACCCGGTACCAGCATCAGCGGGCCGTTGAAGGGTGTGTTGTCAGTCAGGGCAATGGAGAAACTGACCGACCGCATACGGGGCATGCCATCCTCGGCGTGCCAGGTTTCGAAATCCGAATGCCAGTCGAACCCCTTACCATGAAACCCGGGTTTGAAGTTGATGCGCGACTGGTGAATGTAGGCATCGCTGCCCAGCAGCTGGTGCACCATATCGAGAATCCTGGGATCCCGGGTTAACTTGTCGAACCGGTCCGAAAGCTCATGAATACCGAAGATGGAGCGGATCTCCTGCTTGCCCGGTTCGGTGATGGTGCCTTCTGACTGCAGCACCGCTTCATCGTCCTCATAGGCCCGCAGGTCCTCACGGAATTTTTCCACCGTGGCGGGATCGAGGAAATTATTGAACACCAGGAAACCGTCCCGCTCGTACCGGGCCAGGTCGGTTTCAGTCAATGGGCCATCGTGCCGTTGGTTACCGCTGCTGTGGATAACCGGGTCCAGCCGCTCAAAGCTTGGTGTCGGACGCTCCAGGCGGGTTGGATAAAAGTCGTCAGTACGAGTTTCCATAGTCGAACCTCCCTATCGTTCTACCGCACGGGCCCCCTGCATCGGGGGCCCGTGCCATAAAATAATGTGTTGATTCGTTGAGGAATTCCGCGCGAATGACGGACGTCTGTTAGATAAGGTCGATAGCAAGGATTTCAATACCGGAAACCATCGTCACATCCTTGCGGCGAAGATCGGGACCGGATCAGGACCGAGAGCCTTCATCCGTAGGCAACAGCTCGCCCATAAGACCGTTGATATGGTCGACAACCGGGGCCTGCTGGTTGTTCAGATAGAAGTGTCCGCCGGGGAAAAACTGCAAACCGAATGAGCTGAGCGTGTGCTGTTGCCAGGCACGCATACCGCTCAAGGTCGTGCTGGTATCCTGATCGCCGGCCAGGGCATGGATGGGGCAGGTTAGTGGTGTACCGGGCAGGAACCGGTAAGTTTCGTACAGCCGGAAATCGGCA
This sequence comes from Marinobacter sp. DUT-3, assembly GCF_050379435.1. Classification (NCBI taxonomy): domain Bacteria; kingdom Pseudomonadati; phylum Pseudomonadota; class Gammaproteobacteria; order Pseudomonadales; family Marinobacteraceae; genus Marinobacter; species Marinobacter sp. DUT-3. The sequence continues at coordinate 90,400 of NZ_JBNRMG010000008.1, read as the reverse complement.
CGGACTATCGGCAGCAGTAGCTCCATCAGTTCCCGTGAGTGCAGGACCGACTCCGGCGTGCCACCCAGCTCCCGCAGGAACTCGTGTAACTGTGAGGTTGGGGCAAGGTGTAGTTGTCGCTGGGGAATCGGCTGGCAGGGCGCGCACCGCGCCGAGACGATCAACGCCTGGGGCGATGGCTGGCCCCATCTTGCCAGGTGCCGTGCCATCTCAAATGCCACCAGCGCCCCCAGGCTATGCCCCAGCAGCATGAAACGACCGCGGTCCCGGCGACGGATCTGATCGGCGAGGGCTGCCGCCAGGTCCACCAGGGTCTCCGCAAAGGGCTCATTGAAGCGGGCGCCCCGGCCTGGCAATTCCAGGGGTACCAGCTCAATCCCATCTGCCAGGTTGTGTCGCCACGGTTGGTACATGGCGGACGAAGCTCCGGCGCAGGGCAGGCAATACAGGGTTATTGGTGAGGCAACCGGGAGGGCTGGGGCGTCTGGCTGATGCATATATTAATGATAAGTATTCTCATTAGATATGGCAAATGATAGTATCTCGCGCCTAAGTTAACCAAATGTTAAGGAGTCAGGCGGAATGTACCATGATAAAGACGGCCTTCGACCGTATTTGCGGTCAAGCAGCGCGATACTGTGTGTCGGTCTTGCGTTGACTGCTCCCTCCCTGGCCTTCGCCGAAGAAGAGACGGAAAACGAAGAGCACCAGCAACTTGACGAGCTGGTTGTGCGTGGTACCGACATGAACAAGTATGTTTTTGACGAGACCGCATCCGTGACCGGTTTCAAGGCCGATACCGATGAACTGCCCCGATCGGTACAGATTATTCCGGAGCAGGTGATACTCGACCAGAACGCCAAGACCCTGACCGAGGTGTTGCGCAATGTCGCGGGTATCAGCCAGGAGCCCGGTTTTGGCGGCACCGAGGACCAGTTCCGGATTCGTGGTATCCGCAATAACCACCTGTTTGTCGATGGCAATCCGGTTAGTCCCCGCTATCGGGTGGATGTCTCCAACATTGAGCAGGTTGAGGTAGTCAAGGGACCGGCGTCCATACTTCACGGCCAGGTCAGCCCCGGGGGGGTCATTAACGTAGTCACCAAGAAGCCCCAGGCGCAACAGGCCACTTCGCTGCAGCTGGACGTGGGCCAGCATGGCGAGCGGGAGGTCACTTTTGACAGCACCGGCAAGCTGAACTCGGACAACCTGCTGTACCGTACCGTTGTTGCCGTTGAAAATTCCAGCAGTTTCCGCGAAGTATCCACCACTGAAGGCACGTACGACGATTCCGTTGATCGGTTGAGTGTTTCGCCTTCGCTGACCTGGCTGCCGACAGATCAGGACGAAGTGACCTTCCGGCTCAGCTTGAACGATCAGGAGCAGTCAATTGACCGGGGCACCGTTGCCGTCCAGGACGCGAACGGCGACATCGAGATTGCCGATATTCCCCGGGATCGTCGTTTGGGTACCCGATTTGACGTCCGGGACAGTCAGGACCTTCTGGCGCAAGTGGACTACAACCACTTCTTCAGTAACGGCTGGACCAATCGTTTCAAGATTGGCACCTTCCACAAGGAATTCGATGACTACCAGGCGCGGCCTGCGGCAGGGCTTGATCCCAACCTTACTCTGGTTGCGGTACAGGAAGCCAATGGCCTGCTGGTGCGCCCCCACGATTCCAACATGGACGTCACCGAGCGGGATTTCTTCGTATCCAACAGTCTTGACGGTACCTACAAGCTGGCCGGCATCGATAACCACCTCTATGTCGGCGCCAACTTCTACCGTCGTGGCGTGGATCACACCGATGGCTTCGCCCTGACCGAATCCGGTACGCCCGGGATCCTTGCCCTCGATTTCGATACCATCGATGTCTTTGCCGACCAGCAGCCGGCGCTTGCCGAGCCCAAGGCACAGACGGCGGTCAGTCGTAACGACGAGGTCACCAAGGAAACCGGCCTGTCCATCCAGAATCTGGCGGAGCTGACGGATCAGTTGAATCTGCTGACCGGTCTCCGTTATGACTACTTCGAGCGCGAAGCCGACCAGACTGCTTTCCTGACGGCGTTGAGCCCCCTCGCCTACCAACAGAACGCAACCCCCGAGCAGCGCCGGGTGTCGGACAACAACGACAACATCAGCGGCCAGGTGGGCCTGCTGTACAAGGTCATGCCTGATCTGTCCCTGTACAGCTCCTACAGTGAATCCTTTCAGCCCAACTATACTGATATCACCGCCGGTGTGGAGTCCCCGGAAACCCTGGATCCGGAGCTGGCCAAGCAGGTCGAAGTGGGCGTAAAGAGCCAGTTCTTCGACGATCGCCTGCGGCTGTCGCTGGCCTGGTACGACCTGGAGCGTCGTAATGTCGCCAAGGCGGACAATCTGCAACTGCGGTTGAACGGTGAAGAGCAAAGTCAGGGTATCGAGCTTGAAGGTTCGGTGCAGGTGACCGATGGCATGAACGTGATCTTCAGCTACGCTCACGTCGATGCCGAGATCGTCGACGATGGCCAGGAATCGCTGGATAACGAAGGTAACACGCCCTATGGCGTACCCTCCGATTCGGCACGTGTGTGGGGTACCTATGAATTCGTTGGCGGGCCACTGCATGGCCTGGGTCTGGGCGCTGGCGCGGTTTACACCAGCAGCCGCGAGGGCGACGACGCCAACACCTGGAAGGTTCCGTCCTATACGGTTTTCGACGCGGCGGCATGGTACTATGTGCCGGTTTCCGGCCGTTCGCAGATCAAACTGCAGGCCGGTTTCAAGAACCTGACGGACGAGACATACTACCCGGCTAGCCAGAACGCTTTCCGCGTTACCGTTGGCGAGCCCAGAACCTTCTACGCCAGTGCCCGCGTGGAGTTCTGATCCCGCCGGGCCAGTGTGTCCAACAGCGCCACCTCCGGGTGGCGCTGTGTTTTATAAAAGGATCAATCGTATGGAGAGGTTCCGTTGCTTTACGCGAAGAATATAAGTGTCCGCTTCGGGCCCCAGCGCGTACTTGACGACATTGATCTCTCGATACCCGCTGGCCGCTTCACCGCCCTGGTGGGGGCCAACGGATGTGGCAAGACCACCCTGCTGAATGTACTGGCGCAGTTGATCAGGCCCGGGAACGGCACCGTCTCCCTGGGGGATGAACCGCTGGCCGGGCTGTCCCGCCAGGACATCGCCCGTCGTATCGCCCTGCTGCCACAGATGACCGGATCCCCGGTGGGCCTGTCGGTCAGGGAACTGGTGATGCAGGGCCGTTACCCCTGGCAGAACTGGTGGCGGCAGTGGTCTCCCGAAGACCAGATTGCCATCGATAACGCCGTGGCACTGACCCATATCGAACCGCTGCTGGACCGACCGCTGAACGAACTGTCCGGCGGCCAGCGTCAGCGTTGCTGGATCGCCATGACCTTGGCCCAGGACACGCCGGTACTGCTGCTGGACGAACCCACCACCTACCTTGATATCGCCCATCAGGTGGAGCTGCTGGAACTGGCCGTGGATCTGGCCGCCCGGGGCAAGACCGTGGTGGCGGTATTGCACGATCTGAACCAGGCCGCCTGTTATGCCGATCACCTGGTGATGCTGCGGGACGGTGTCATCCATGCCGAGGGCGAGCCGGAGGCGGTGTTTACCTCCGCCAACCTGGATGCGGTCTTTGGTTTCGACGCCCACATCATCCGCGATCCGCATTCCGGTAACCCCCTGTGCGTGCCCCGCTCCGGCGCCGCCCGGCGCGAGGCCCCGCAGCCGGAGGTCTGTCAGTGACCGCGCAGGAGACATGGCGGGACCTGCACAGCCCCGCCAGCGCTCGTCTGCTGGCCGGACTGGGGCTCCTGATGCTGGCGCTGGTTGTGCTGATGTTCCTGCACCTGGGCATGGGCGCCAAGGCGCTGTCCTGGAGTACCACCTGGCAGGCGTTGTTCCATTACGATCCCGCCAACCTGGATCACGCGGTGGTACGGGACAGTCGTCTGCCACGGCTATTGGTGGCTGCGGTGGTGGGGGCCGCCCTGGCGGTGGCCGGGGTCATCATCCAGTCGGTGGCCGATAATCCCCTGGCCGACCCCGGTATCCTCGGCATCAATGCCGGCGCCGCCTTTTTCGTGGTGGCGGGCCTGCTGATGGTGCCGGGTACGGCATTTATGTACGTGCCCTGGTACGCGTTCCTTGGCGCCGTGGTGGCGGCGGTGATCGTGGTTTTACTGGGGGGGCGTGGCCATAACCCGGTGCGACTCACCCTGGCCGGAGCGGCGGTAACCGCATTATTTGGCGCGATGACCGCCACCCTGCTGTTGCTGGATCAGCAGGGGCTGGAAAAGCTGCGCCACTGGCTCACCGGCGCCATCGGCGCCAGCGATGGTGAAAAGCTGTGGCAGGTTTGGCCCTACCTGGTGATTGGCCTGGTACTGGCGCTGTCCCTGGTGCGCTCTCTTGACGCCCATCGCCTGGGGTCAAGGGCCGCCGCCGGGCTTGGCGTCAACATCCTGCGGCTCAAGGTGGTGGGGCTGCTGGCCGTGGTGTTGCTTTCCGGCGCGGTGGTGGCCCTGGCCGGCCCTATCGGTTTCGTCGGTCTGGTGGTACCCCATGCGGTGCGGCTGATGATTCGTGCCGATTACCGCTGGATGATGGGGTATGCCGTGGTCACCGGGGCCGTGTTGGTGGTGGCCGCGGACTTGCTGGCCCGGGTGGCGGTCCGCCCCTATGAAATCAATACCGGCATTGTCACCGCCCTGATCGGTGGACCGGTGTTTATCGCCCTGGTCATCCGGAGGGTGAAATAATGAAGTGGACCACGCCTGCCATGGTGCGGCTGGGCAACCTCTCCTTTCGCTTTCGTCCTGTCGACCTGGCCTGGGTCACGGTACTGTTGGCCGGGCTTACCGCTGGCGGCATGATTGCCGCGGGCCTGGGCAGCTTTCCGCTGTCCTGGCAACAGGTCTGGCTCGGCTTCTGGGGACTGGGCGAGGATGCCATGGCGCAGCAGGTGCTGTGGCAGTTCCGCCTGCCGCGCATTTTTGCCGCCATGCTGGTGGGGGCGTCCCTGTCGGTGGCGGGGGTTATCCTGCAGTCGCTGACCCGCAACGCGCTGGCGTCGCCCGGCCTGATTGGTGTGGAATCCGGAGCCAGCGTAACCCTGTTGCTGTTCCTGGTGCTGTTTCCTGGCCTGCTGCCGGGATACCTGCTGCCGTTAACCGCCATGGCGGGCGGGCTGGCAGTAGCCACGATGATTGTCCTGTTGTCCTGGAAAAACGATTTCTCCCCATTGCGATTGATCCTGGTGGGCATCGGTATGACCTCGGTGCTGGGGGCGGTGGCGGAGCTGCTGATCACCTACGGCGATATCGACCGGGTGGAATCCGCGCTGATGTGGCTGGGGGGTAGCCTGCACAATGTCGGTTGGGCGGATGTCAGCAGCCTCGCGCTCTGGTTCATGGTGGCTGGCCTGCCGGTGATGTTGGCGTTCCGTCAACTCAATGTGTTGCAGTTGGGTTCGCTGGTGGCCACCAGCCGGGGCCTGGCCCAGCGGCGGGCTCTGATCGGTTTGCTGCTGGCCAGTGTGATGCTGACCGCCAACGCAGTGGCCACCGCAGGCACCATGGTATTCGTCGGCCTGATCGGTCCCCACCTGGCCAAGCAATGCTGTGGCGACCGGCACGGTATCCTGCTGCCTTTGGCTGCCCTGAGCGGCGCACTCCTCGTGCTGGTGGGTGATACCCTGGGGCGCACCCTGTTTGCGCCCCTGCAACTGCCCGCCGGCCTGGTCATCGCACTGGTGGGCGCGCCCTATTTCATCATCCTGATGGCCCGCCGCCGTGATTTCTCAAACTAAGGGAAGGAGAACCGTAACCATGTTCCCGAAGGTATTTTCGACCTTGTTACTGGTCATACTGACGACAAGTACCGCCATGGCGGAAGATACCCGTGTGTTCAAGAATCGTTTCGGGGAGGTGGAAGTACCCGCCGAGCCCCGTTGCGTGGTCTCGCTTCACGATTTCAGCCTGACCGTGCAGCTCATGGAGTTGGGGATCAGGCCCTGTGGCTCCACAGGTCGTAAGAAACTGGCTTCAGAGCCTTTGTTCCGCGGTGTTCAGCACCGGTTCGACGTGGCCGGTATCCAGTATGTCGGCAGTCACAAGGCACCCGACGTGGAGGCCATTGCCGCCCTCAAGCCCGACCTGATTCTCGGCCTGTCCTATCATGAGGATCTCAAACCCATGCTGTCGGTGATCGCGCCGGTTGTCCTGCTGCCGGTACAGGAGACGGGTATCAAGGATTACGCCGGTCAACTGGCCGAGCTGGTCGGCCGCGAGGACCGCTACCAGGATATGCTCAAGCACTACCAGTGGCTGGTCGACGAGTTCAGACGCCTGGTGGAACGGCCGCAGGACATCACCATCACTACCCTGGAGATCTACGAGGACAATTTTCAGCTGATTGGCCGTGGCGGCATGGATGAGGTGATCGGTGACCTGGGGCTGGGGCACCCGGACGCCTACGAGGACGCCCGTTTCCATGTGCCCTATAGCCTGGAGCGGGTGGGCGATTTCGATGCCGATTTCATCATCGATACCTACGAACCGATGCTCAGCAGTCGCGAGCAGACCGCCAGCTTTCGCGAGTCCGCCCAGTGGCAGAACCTGTTCGCCGTTCGCCACGGCCAGTTCCTGTACTTCAACCGCAGCCGCTATGGCGATTCCATGGGGGGGCTACTGGGGACTGCCTCACTGCTGTTGTCCCACATTGCCGAGCGGGACTGGGTGTCGCGCGCCGACCAGCAATAGCCGGCGCGGGCGGGGCACCAGCCCCGTCATGACATATCCGTCATTGCCTCTCGCAGGCTCTTGGGACGCATATCAGTCCAGGTGTCCCTGATGAAGGCCAGGCATTCGTCCTTGCTGCCGGTCTTGCCTGCCTCGCGCCAGCCTCCCGGTACCGGCTTGTATTCCGGCCAGATCGCGTATTGCTCCTCGTCGTTGACAACAACGCTGAACACGGTTTCGGGACTATCCAAACTCATCGTTGAATACCTCCATTGAAGTGGTTGGGGTGGATGGTCGGCCCGGGTCTGACAGGTTCCCGGCTATTTCTGCGCTAAATTGAATACCTATTAGAAACTAAACGATAATAATTATCAATTGTATTAATGTGTTTCCTTGTGTAAATTCTACATCCAGCGACTGGTTTGAACGCATACACAGGATTGAGGAAACCCATGACAAGTGTGACAACGGGGGAGCTTGCCCAAGCAACCACGAATGGTCTGGAAATCAGCGGGAACACACTTCCCCTGATGGTGAGTCCACAGCAGCAGGGAACGCCATGGCAAGACTGCATGGCAGGCATCAAGGGCCTGGTGGACCGGCATCTGCATCAGGTGGGGGGGCTGTTGCTACGCGGTTTCCGGTTCAACGGCGAGGACGGATTCGAAGCCTTCGCCCGCGACTTCGGCCACGACCTGTTGACCTACGACTACGCCTCCACGCCCCGCACCCGGCTTAACAAGGGGGTGTATACCTCCACCGAGTACCCCGCCCACCAGGTGATCCCGCTGCATAACGAGCAGTCCTATACCCTGCAATGGCCGATGAAGATCTGGTTCCACAGCGTCACGGTGGCCGAGTCCGGTGGCGAGACGCCCATTGCCGACAGCCGCGAGGTCTATCGCCGCATCGACAGCGGCCTGCGTCAGCGTTTCGCCGACAAGGGTCTGATGTACGTGCGCAACTACGGCAACGGCCTGGACCTGCCCTGGCAGCAGGCCTTCAACACCGACGAGCGTGCCGATGTGGAGCGCTTCTGCAAAGCCAATCAGATCGATTTCGAATGGAAAGACAACGGCGAGCTGAAAACCCGGCAGCGCTGCCAGGCCGTGGCCCAGCACCCGGTCACCGGTGAGTGGGTCTGGTTCAACCAGGCCCACCTGTTCCATATCTCCAACCTGGCGCCCCAGGTCCGTGACACCTTGCTGTCGGTGGTGGGTGAGTCCGAAATCCCGCGCCACGTCTATTACGGCGACGGCACACCCATTGAGACCGCCGCCCTGGATGAGATTCGCGGCGTACTGGATGACGTCCAGGTGTCGTTTCCGTGGCAGGCCGGCGACGTGATGATGCTCGACAACATGCTGGTGGCCCACGGGCGCGGTACCTACCAGGGAGAGCGCAAGGTAGTCGTGGCCATGGCCGAACCCTATTCACGGCCTGCCTGAGCCGCCCGATCCGCTGGCCAAAGCCAGGACTCAGCTGAGAACAAACTGCAATTTACAAGGATGCCAAAGGATGCAGCAGAATAACTCCTTCCCCGCAGAGACATCGGCCGACCATTGGGTGGCCTGGTTGCGCCAGCAGGCGGAGCAGCAGCCGGACCGGCGGGTCTTTGAGTTCCTGCCGGATGGCCGTGAAGTGGCCGACTGGCTGAGCTACGCCGAACTGGACCGTCGGGCCCGCCTGGTCGCCGCGAACCTGCAGTCGCTGGCGCCTGAGGGCAGTCGGGTGCTGATCCTGATGCCCAACGGCATCGACTATATCGTTGGCTTCTTTGCCAGCCTGTACGCCGGCATGATTGCCGTTACCGCCTATCCGCCCCAGCACAAACGCCGGGACTGGCGCCGCCTGACGGCCATCGTGGAGGACTGCAGTGCCGGCGTGCTGTTGACCGATGAAGATTGCCTGGGTTCGGTGACGGACTGGGCCAGTTCACAGAAGCTGTCCGCCCCCGTGGTTGCAGTAGCGGCGGCACCCGCGGTCGAGGCCGAAGCCTGGCGGGAACCCCGGCTGTCCTCCGACGATATCGCCCTGCTGCAGTACAGCTCCGGCTCCACTGGCACACCCAAGGGGGTGGCGGTCAGCCATGGCAACCTGTTACACAACGTGGCGATGATCCAGCGGGAGATGAGGATCGACGCCAGCGATGTCTGGGTCTCCTGGCTTCCCCTGTTCCACGACATGGGGCTGATCGGTCTGATGCTGACGCCGCTGTATTGCGGCAGTCGCGTCCAGATGATCCCGCCGCCGTTGGTCATGCAGCAGCCGCTGCGCTGGCTGGAGCTCATCGCCAGCAGCCGCGCCACCATCAGCGGTGGCCCCAATTTCATTTATGACCACTGTGTGGATCGGGTAACGCCGGAGCAGGTACGGGCTCTGGACCTGTCACACTGGCGAGTTGCCTTCAACGGCGCGGAACCCATCCGCGCGGTCACTCTCGAACAATTCGTCAGGCACTTTGCCGGCGCCGGTCTGACGGTCAATGCACTGGCGCCCTGTTACGGCCTGGCGGAAGCCACCCTGTTCGTGACCGGTACGCCCCCGGGGGAACCTTACGCCACGCTGACCGTGGAGGACGCCGAGCTGGCTCTTGGCCGGGTCCGTCCTGTCGATCGGGGTCGCACCCTGGTCAGTTCCGGACCGATTAACCCACAGATGACGGTACGTATCGTCGACCAGCACCACCATCGCCCCCTGGCAGACAATGAGGTGGGGGAAATCTGGGTCAGGGGCGCCAGCGTGGCCGGCCGTTACTGGGGGCGGGACAAGCTCAGCACCGACATGTTGGCGGCGGAGCTGGACGGCCAGGGCCCGTATCTGCGCACCGGTGATCTGGGCTTTGTGCATGACGGCCAACTGTTTGTCTGTGGCCGGGCCAAGGAACTGATCGTGATCCGTGGTCGCAACCTCTACCCACAGGACATCGAGGCTACGGTCCAGGAAATCAGTCCCCTGCTGACCCGTCATGGCGGCGCCGCCTTCGCGCTGGAGACAGCGGCGGGGGAGGTCGCGGTACTGGTACAGGAAATCACCCGGTCGGCGGTGAGCGAGATCAGGTCCGGCGGCAACCTGGACGGTCTGGTCCGTGATATCCGCTCCGCCGTGGCGCGGGACCATGATATCCCCCTGCACGCCGTGGTACTGATTTCGCCTGCCTCCCTGATGCGCACCACCAGCGGCAAGATCCAGCGAGGCGCGGCATGCCAGGCCTATATGCTGGGTGAACTGACGGTGGTGACCCAGTGGTGCGCTGAAGAGGACGGGAAATCGCAGGCAGCTTTGCCCCTGCCAGAAGGGGATGCCGCAGGCATCGCCGACTGGCTCTGCCGCTGGATCGCCGCGGAAACCCGGGTGGCGCCGGCCCAGATGATCCCCGATATGGCCCTGGTGGACACCGGACTGGATTCCATGGGCGCCCTGACCCTCACCAACGAACTGGCCACGCGCCTTGGAATCCGGTTGCCGTCGGACACGCTTTCACGTCATGCCACCATTACGGAGCTTGCGGACTACCTGGCAACGGCCACGACCACCGAGGCGCCGGCCCCGGCCTGGCAGGAGGGCGCACTATGAGTATCCCGACCCTGTTGCACGAATGCTGGACCCGGGGAATTACCCTGTCCGCCAACGGTGACCAGCTGGCGTTCCGGGCCCCGCCTGGCGCCCTCGACGATGCCCTCAAGGACCGCCTGCGGGAACACAAGACTGCGATACTGGCCGAACTGGCCGGACAGGCGGAGACCGGTCAGACGGACTATTTTGCGCCACGCCCCCTGGGGGCCAACGAACGCTCCCTGTGGTTCCTCTATCGCATGGCCCCCACCAGTTGCGCCTACAACCTGGCCTATGCCGCCCGCCTGCAACCGGGTGTTACCGCCGCGACGGTGGAGCGGGCCTTCACCGCCCTGCAGCAACGTCACCCCATCCTCTGCAGTCCCTATGGCGAGCGGGACGGTGATGCGATGCAGTGGCTGGACACCGGGCATCCCCCGCGGCCACTGGATCGGCGTTCGTTCAGCGGCGAGTCCGAACAGGACATCCGGGTGTACCTGGCGCGGGAGGCGGACCGGCCGCTGGCCCTGGAATCGGGCGAAGTATGCCGGGCACTGCTGGCGAGCAATGCCCGGGAGGACGGGGACCAACACTACCTGCTGCTGGTGGTGCATCACATCGCGGCGGACTTTGCCTCTTTCGAGCAGTTACTGGCAGAGTTTGTCGACCTGGCGGGCGGGGAGTCTGCCGCCGAGCCGGGCAATCCGGACACCTCCGGTTATCGCGCCTGGGTGGCGGAACAATCCCGGGTGATCCGTGATGAGGGCGAGGAGCATAGTGACTACTGGCGCCAGCAGCTCGAGGACGCCCCCGGCCTGGAACTGCCCACGGACTTTCCCCATCCGGCGCAGCAGACCTTCGAGGGGGAAGAACTCAGCTTTACCCTGCCGTCGTCGGACAGCCGGCGCTTGCGGGAAGCGGCCCGCAGCCTGGGAGTCACCCCTTACATCTACTGGCTGGCCCTGTTCCAGTGGTTCCTCGGCCGGCTGTCTGGCCAGCGGGACTTTGTAATCGGTACCCCCAGCAGCGGCCGGCTCACTCCGGAACTGCACGCCCTGGTGGGCTACCTGGTCAACCCGGTGCCCTTGCGTTGCCGCCTGGACGACGACCTGACCCTGGCCGACTGGGTACGCCGGGTCCAGAGGCAGGCCACGGAGGCCCTGGGCTACCAGGCCTATCCCTTCGCCACTCTGGTGGAGCAGTTGCAATTGGGCCGCGAAACCGGGCGGGCGCCGGTGTTCCAGCACATGTTTACCCTCAACCGCGAACGGTCGTTGCCGGGGCGGGAGCGGGTGATTGCCCGCGAACTGATGGCGGAGCAGCGGGGCGCCGCCCACGAACTGAACCTGGTGGTAGTGGACCGGGACGACGGCTTCCTGGGCAAATGGCGCTACAACCGGGCGCTTTACCGGCGCACCACCGTAGCCCAGTTGCGGGAACTGTTCCTGGACCTGGTGCGCCGCTCCGTGAATAACCTGGACCAGCCGTTGGCCGACCTGCAATGGCTACCCGAAGCCCTGGCGGGCCAGTTGACGGGGCCACGAACGCAATGGCCCCAGCCCGGTGCCTGGGAGGCCTTCGTCCACCAGGTACGAACCCGCCCTGATGCCCTCGCGATCCACGAACTCCCGCCGAGCGGGGAGGGAGAGCAGCAGCTGAGTTACGGCGAACTGGCCGCCCGGGTCAATGGCTGTGGCCGGGCCCTGCAGGACCGTGGGCTTGCGGTCGGTGACCGGGTCGCCCTGTGCCTGCCCCGGGGGCTGCCATGGGTCACGGCCCTGTTGGCCACCTGGCAGCAGGGCGCGAGCTACGTCGCGCTGGACCCGAAATGGCCGGCGGCGCGGCTGGCCGGGACCTGCGAGGACGCCTCGCCGCGACTGGTGGTGGGGCTGGGGGAGCGGCCGGACTGGCTCCCCCCGTCGGTCCAGTGGCTGGACGCGACAGCCGGATGGCGCGCGCAACCGGGCGAACTGGTTGCGCGCACCGATCCCTCGGCACCGGCGTATGTTATCTATACCTCTGGCTCCACTGGGCGTCCCAAGGGGGTGGTGGTCAGTCAGGGCAGCCTCCTGCAATACAGCCAGGCGGTGATGGAACGCCTGCAACTGCCCGGCGACGCCAGCCTGGCCAGCCTGGCCGGCGTTGCCACCGACCTTGGTTACACCGCCCTGTTCGGGGCGTTGCTGACCGGACGTACCCTGCGCCTGCTGGACGAAGACCTGGCGTTTGATGCCGAGGGTCTGGCGGACCAGTTGGAGCAGGCGCCGGTGGATTGCCTGAAACTGGTGCCCTCCCACCTCAAGGCCCTGCTGATTGCCTCGCGGCCGGCGCGACTGCTGCCACGTCGCTGCCTGGTGTGCGGCGGCGAGGCCCTGACCCGGGAGCTGGTGGACCAGGCCAGGAGTCTGGTGGCGGAGCTGCGTATTGTTAACCACTATGGCCCCACAGAAGCGACGGTGGGGGCCATCACCTACGAGGTACCCAACCCCGCGCCGGAAACCCTGCCCATCGGACAGCCTCTGGCAAACGTAACCGCCAGCGTACGCAACCCCCGGGGTGAACTGCTGCCCCGGGGCATATCCGGGGAACTCTACCTGGCGGGGGCCACCCTGGCCGAGGGTTACCTGAACCGGTCGCAGATGACGGCGAAGGCTTTTGTCCGGTCGGAGCGCGGCGAAGTCCTCTACCGTACCGGGGACCGGGTCAGTATCGATCGCAACGGCCAGCTGCGGTTTATCGGCCGCGTCGATCACCAGGTGAAGATACGGGGTTACCGGGTTGAACCCGGCGAGGTGGCCAACACCGTCAAAGCCCATCCAGGGGTGCGGGACGCGGTGGTGGTGAACCGCCCCGACAGCCGCGGCCAGAACCGCCTGGTGGCCTACCTGGTGTGCGACGAGGCGGCACTGGCGCCGGTGCGTGAGGCGCTGGCGGCAATCCTGCCCGACTACATGGTGCCCGCCGTCTGGATCCCGCTGCCGGGCCTGCCCCTCAAGGACAATGGCAAGGTGGACAGCAGCGCGCTGCCGGACCCGGACCAGCAGGAACCGGCGGAGGCCACGGACGATGCCGGGGATGCCAGCGAGGACGGCGTGGTGGGTACCTTGCTCGCCATCACCCGGGAGTTGCTGGGCAACGACAGCATCAGCGCCACCGACAACTTCTTCGCCGTGGGCGGCGATTCCATTCTCAGCCTGCAGATCATTGCCCGTGCCAAGCAGCAGGGCCTGCAACTGACCCCCAAACAGATCTTCGAACACCAGACCATGGCGGCCCTGGCCCAGGTGGTGGAACGCACCGGGGAAAGCCCGGTGGAAAGCCCCGTCGCCAGCGCCGAACCGGACGTGCCCCAGGACGGGCCTTTCGCGCTAACGCCCATCCAGCAGTGGTTCTTCGAGCAGGATCAGCCCCGGGCCCACCACTGGAACCAGTCCCTGCTGCTGCGCCAGCACGAGCCACTGCGGGAAGACTGGCTGCGGGAGGCGGTGGCCCGGCTGCTGCAGCGCCACGCCAGCCTGAGACTGTATTTCGAGCGGGAGGGGGATCAGTGGCAGCAGCGCTACGCCCCCTACCAGCCAGCCATGGCCGGGCAGGCCTTCGCGGTGGATCAGGGCACGCCCGACATGGCGAACCTGCAAGCCTGGCAGGGGGCGATGGCCCTGGACCAGGCGCCGCTGTTCCGGCTGGTGTACTTCCCCGCCAGCGGCCATCTGCTGTGCACCGCCCACCACCTGGTGGTGGACGCGGTGTCCTGGCAGACCCTTACCCGCGACCTCGAAGGCCTGTATCTGGCCGGCCCCGAAAGCCAGCCACCGCAGCCGCCCGCCGGCGCCAGTTTCCAGGCCTGGTCCCGGGCGCTGCAGCAGCGGGCGGAGCAGCCGGACCTGAGCGGGCAGCTGGACTATTGGCGGCAACAGCTCGAGGAACTGCCGGAATTACCGGCGCAGGCCAACCGCTATGCCGACAGCCGTACCCTCAGCGTCACCCTCGATGCCGAGACCACCACGCGGCTGCTGGGAGGATGCCACGAGGCCTACAACACTCAGGCCCAGGACCTGCTGCTGGCGGCACTGGCGCGGGTGATCGGCCACTGGCTCGGCCAGGGTCGGGTCACCATCGAACTGGAGAGCCACGGGCGCTCCGCCGAATCCTGGGCGCCGGACATCAGCCGGACCCCGGGCTGGTTCACCAGTCGCTACCCCCTGGCCGTGCCGGTGTCCAATGCGGACGAGGCGGCCGTGGTGTCTGCCAAGGAGGCATTGCGGTCGGTGCCGGAGCTGGGCGTTGGCTACGGCCTGCTGCGCTATCGCCAGGCCCGGGACTTGCCCCGGGCGGAGCTGATCACCTTCAACTACCTGGGCCAGTTCGACCACTGGGACGCGGAGTCCCGCCTGTTCCGGGTGGAGGAATGGGCTTGTCCCGGCGCCCGGGCGCCGGAAAACCACCGCACCCACTGGCTGGACGTCAATGCCCTGGTGCTGGGTGGCTGTCTGAAGGCGGAGTGGCGCTATGCGCCGGCGGTGCACGGAGAGCCCATGGTGCGCGAGCTCGCCGAGGCGTTTATCCGTGAGGTGGCGGCCCTGGTAGAGCATTGCGGTAATCCCGGCGCCGGACGGGCCACCGCGTCCGACTTTCCCGATGCCGGGCTGTCGGACGACGAGCTGCAGGGCCTGCTGGACGTATTGGATCAATAACGGCTGGCAGGCGCGCGGCCCGGTCCGGCGTTTTTCCAAGGTTTTCAATTTCAGAGTGTTGAGTGGCGTCATGACTGACAAGGCAAAGTCCGTTTCCAAGAACATCGAGGCAATCTACCCCCTGGCGCCCATGCAGCAGGGACTGTTATTCCACAGCCTGATGCATCCGGGCAAGGGCATGTATCTGTTGCAGTACCGGCATGTGATGGAAATGCCGGACCTTGACCTGACCCTGTTCCGTCAGGCCTGGCAGCAGGTGGTGTCCCGCCACGAGGCGTTGCGTACCTCCTTCGTCTGGCAGAAGCAGAAGCGTCCGTTGCAGGTGGTGCATCGACAGGTGGAGCTGCCAGTGAGTTACGAGGACTGGTCGCACCTGGACTCCCAGACCCAGGAGCAGAAGCTGGACACCTTGTTGCGTAACGAGCGTGCCGAGGAATTTGACTTCACCCGGGCGCCGCTGATGCGGGTCCGGTTGTTCAAGCTGGCGCCGGATACCTACCAGTTCGTACGCAGCTACCACCACATCCTGATGGACGCCTGGTGCTTCTCCATCATCATGATGGACTTCCTCAACTGTTATCGCGCGCTGTGCCGGGGTCAGGAACTGCAATTGCCCAAACCCCGGCCCTACCGGGACTTTATCCGCTGGCTCGAACAGCAGGACCCGGAACAGCACCGGCCATTCTGGCAACAGCGGCTGGCGGGCTTCACCGCGCCAACCCCTCTGGGTGTCGACCGTCCGGGGCTCGGCCGCGACGCCGGGGAGCCGGTGGTGGACTGTGTCCACCGCCTGAGTCCGGAACAGACCCGCCGCCTGCAGGCGGCGGCCAGCGGTCTCAATATCACTCTCAACACCCTGGTGCAGGGAGCCTGGGCCCTGTTGCTGTCCCACTACAGCGGCGAGAGCGACGTGCTGTTCGGCGTTACCGTGTCGGGACGCCCCGCTGAGCTGGAGGGCATGGAGGCCATCGTCGGCCTGTTCATCAACTCCCTGCCGCTGCGCTGGCAGGTGCAGGGGGACCAGTCCCTGCGGTCGTGGCTACAGGCCCTGCAAAGGGAAAACCTGACACTGCGTGAGCATGAAACGGTATCCCTGGCCCAGATCCAGGGCTGGAGCGAGGTGGACAAACAGGATCTTTTCCACAGCCTGTTCGTGTTCGAGAACGCCCCCATGGATGCCGGGCTGCGCCAGGAAAACCTGGAATTCATCATCAAGGACGCCGCCAATCGTACCCACACCAACTACCCGATCACCGTGGTGGTGATTCCCGGCGAGCAACTGCACCTGCAATTGACCTACCAGACCGACCGCTTCAGCCATCCGGTAGTGGAGCGGATGCTGGCCCATTTCACCACCCTGCTGACCAGTATGGGCGAGTGCCTGGTAACCGGGGAAGACAGCGAGCGCCGGCTCCGGGACATTGCCATGCTGTCGGATACCGAATGCCACCGGCAATTGCGGCAGTGGGCCGAGGGGCCGCGGCAGCCTGTGGAGCCGCTGTACATCGAGCGCATGGAGGCAATGGCGGTGCGCCACCCCGGGCGGGAGGCCCTTCGCTACCGCGACCAGGGGATGAGTTATAGCGAACTCAATACCCGCGCCAACCTGCTGGCGCAGCAACTGATCGATCGCGGGGTGGGGCCGGACACCCTGGTGGCGCTGCTGGATGAGCGCGGCCCGGCGCTGCTGGTGATGATACTGGCGGTGCTGAAGGCGGGCGCCGCCTGGTTGCCGCTGGATCCCAAACACCCGTCGCGGCGCATTGCCACGGTGCTGACCCAGGGCCGGCCCGTACTGCTGGTGTCCTCGCCCGAACTGGCAACCCTGGCCGGAGAGGCGGCCGGGCTGGTAGAGGGCGCGGCCACCCCGCACCTGACTTTTGATCTGTCCGGTCAGGCCCTGGAACCCTGCGACAACCCGGGGATAACCGTTGGTCCCGACCACCTGGCCTATGTGATCTTTACTTCCGGTTCCACCGGAACGCCGAAGGGCGCCATGGTGACCCAGGAAGGCATGCTCAACAACATGCTGGGCAAGTTCCCCAGCCTGGCGCTGACAGACTCCGACGTGATCGCCCAGACCGCGTCCCAGTGTTTCGACATCTCGGTCTGGCAGTGCCTGACCGGCGTCATCCTCGGCGCCCGTACGGTGATCCTGCCGGATTGCGTGGCCCAGGACCCGGAGGCCCTGGTGCGGGCGGTGGCCGGGCACGGCATCACCATCCTGGAGATCGTGCCGTCGCTGATGCAGGGACTGCTGGATCAGCGGGAGGCGGCCGCCGGCCTGGCCAGCCTGCGCTGGCTGCTACCCACCGGCGAAGCCCTGCCTCCGGTACTGGCGCGGCGCTGGAGTGAGTGTCTGCCCGAGATACCAATGATGAACGCCTATGGCCCGGCAGAATGTTCCGACGACGTGGCCTTCCATCCCCTGGTTGAGCGGCTGCCCGACAGTGCCAGTAACGTCCCCATTGGCAGGGCCACGGCCAACAACCGTCTGTACCTGCTGAACAACCAGATGGAGCTGTTGCCCGAGGGCGCGGTGGGAGAAATCTACGTGGCCGGTGTCGGCGTTGGCCGCGGCTACCTGAACGAGCCGGAACGCACCGCCGCGGTCTTCCTGCCGGACCCCTTTGCCAACGACGGCTCGCGCCTCTACCGCACCGGCGACCTGGCCCGCTTCCTGCCCAACGGTGACCTGGAGTACGTGGGGCGATCGGATCATCAGGTGAAGGTGCGCGGCTACCGTATCGAGCTGGGGGAGATTGAATCCCGCCTGCGCCAGCACGACCAGGTGCGCGAGGCGGTGGTGCTGGCCTGTGACGACGTACGCCGTGCCAAGGTGCTGGTGGCCTACGTGGTGGCCGACTCCATGCCGGCGGTGGAGGCGTTGCGCAAGTTTATCGCCGACACCCTGCCGGACTACATGGTACCGGCGGCCTTCGTGCCGCTGCCCCGGCTGCCGCTGAACGCCAACGGCAAGGTCGACCGCAAGGCCCTGCCGGCGCCGGATTTCGCCGCCCAGAGCGCGGCCAGCTACGTGGCGCCGACCACCCCGCTGCAGCAGCAACTGGTGTCGGTGTGGCAGGAGGTGTTGGGGCTTGAACGCATCGGCATCCACGACAACTTCTTCGAGCTGGGGGGGCATTCGCTGCTGGCCACCCAGCTGATCGGCCAGCTGAGTCGGCAACTGGATCGCGAGGTGCCCCTGCGCAGGGTGTTCGAGAAGCCCACTGTTGCGGAACTGGCGGAGGACTTGGAATCGCAACAGGTCAGCCAGGACGAAACGGGGCCACGGCCGCAATCACGACCAGAGGTGCTGCCGCTGTCCTTCACACAGCAACGCATGTGGTTCCTGCAGCAGCTGGAGCCGGACAGCCCCGCCTACAACCTGCCCGGAGCGGTGCGGCTGCTGGGTGATGTTAACCACGAGCACCTGCGCCAGGCGCTGCAGGTGCTGGTGGACCAGCACGAGGTGCTGCGTACCCGCTTCGTCAACCGGGACGGCGCGCCGGTCCAGATCATTGAGGCCAACCAGCCGGTGGAGTTGCCGGTGACCGACCTGCGCAGTCAGGAGGAGGCCGGACAGGCGCTGCACCAGGCCCTGCGCCGGGATGCCATGGCGTCCTTCGACCTCGAGCATGGGCCGCTGTTGCGGGCTCACCTGTACCGGGTGGACGACCATGAGCAGGTACTGACCATCAACTGCCACCACATCATTGCCGACGGCTGGTCCCTGCGGCTCATCGTGGAGGCCTTCTGCCACCACTACCGCACATTGCAGGCCGGTGGAACCCCGGCGGCGGAACCCCTGGCCCTGCAATACGTCGACTACGCCCTGTGGCAGCGGCAGTGGATGGAAGGCGAAGACTGCCAGCGGCAGCTGGACTACTGGCGGCAGCGCTTGGACGGGGAGCGGCCGCTGCTTACCCTGGCCAGCGATTATCCACGGCCGGAGCAACCAAGCCAGCAGGGCGGCCGCTACAAGGTCACCCTGCCCAAGGCGCTGGCGGACGACGTCAAGGCCTTTGGCCAGCGCCAGGGCCGGGGCAATTTCATCACCCTGCTCACTGCCTACCAGCTGGTCCTGCACCGCTTCAGCGGCCAGGACGACATCCTGGTGGGGGTACCGGTGGCCAACCGCCATCATGGCGTTGTCCAGTCGCTGATCGGCTGCTTCGTCAACACCCTGGTGTACCGTCTCCGCCTGGACCCGGCGGAGACCCTGCAGGCCCTGGTGGCCCGCGCCCACCAACAGTCGGTGGAGGCCCAGGCCCATCAGGACCTGCCCTTCGACTACCTGATCGAGCAGTTGGGCGTGGAGCGCCAGCTCAGTCATAACCCCCTGTTCCAGGCCATGTTCAACTACCTGCCAGGACTGGCCACTGACCGCTTTGACCTGGGGGACGTGGTGGCCGAGCTGGTGGACAACCGGCCCGACACCGCCATGTGCGACCTCAAGCTCGACGTCCAGGAACTGGCGGACGGTTTCGAGCTGAGCTTCGAATACAGCCGCGACCTGTTTGCCGAGACCGGTATCGCCGCCATGGCCGATTACTACCAGGGCGTGCTGGCGCAACTGGTGCGCCGCCCCGAACTGCCCTGTGGCAGCGTGTCGCTGCCCGCCGACCAGCACAGCCTGCTGACGGGAGCGGAGCAGCCTGAGCCAGCGGACTGGCTCCAGCGTTTCCGCCAACAGGTGGAACTGGCGCCCCAACAACCGGCCCTGGTAACGGGGCAGGCCAGCCTCAGCTATGGCGAACTGGACAGCATCACCGATCGCTGGGCGGCGTCGCTGCGGCAACGGGGAATCGGTCCGGACGACCGCGTTGCCCTGTGCCTGGAGCGCAGTCAGGCGCTGCCCATGGCGATGGTGGCCATCCTCAAGGCAGGCGCTGCCTATGTCCCCCTGGACCCGGGCTATCCCGATGAGCGGGCGGCGTACATACTCGACCACGTGGGTCCCGGCCTGTGCCTGACCCAGTCGGATCTGCGGCAGCGGGTGTCCCGCTGGAATGCCGGGGTGTCCCTGGTCGAACTGGCGGAGCTGGAGTCGGACTGTTCCTCAGAGCCCACAGCGGCCACGCCCGACCAACTGGCCTATGTACTGTACACCTCCGGTTCCACCGGGTGTCCCAAGGGGGTGGCCATCAACCGCGGCAACCTGGCCAATTTGCTGGGCGAGCTGGATCACCGCCTGCCCTTGGGCCATGGGGACCAGGTGCTGGCGCTGACCACCGCCACCTTCGACATTGCCGTGCTGGAGTTGCTGGTGCCGCTGGCCGCGGGTGCCACCACCGTGATGGCGGACAGCCAGCAGGCCCGCGATGCCCGCGAGATCGACCAGCTGCTGGAGCAGCATGACATCACCGTACTGCAGGCCACCCCCGCCACCTGGCGTTTGCTGGTGCAACACAGTCAACAGTCATGGCAGGGACTGCGCGCCGTGGCTGGTGGCGAGGCCCTGTCCGGGGCACTGGCCGAGGCCATTACCGGTCGGGGCGC
Source organism: Marinobacter sp. DUT-3 (assembly GCF_050379435.1). Lineage (NCBI taxonomy): Bacteria > Pseudomonadati > Pseudomonadota > Gammaproteobacteria > Pseudomonadales > Marinobacteraceae > Marinobacter > Marinobacter sp. DUT-3. Next base: position 69,885 of record NZ_JBNRMG010000008.1, on the reverse strand, counting down.
CGAGCTGATCAACGGCTATGGCCCCACCGAGGCCACCGTCTATGCCACCTTCCAGCCGGTGGATTCCGCCACTGCATCGGTGCAGGTCCCGATTGGCGCGCCCATCGCCAATACCGCCTGTTACGTGCTGGACGACCAGTTGCGCCCGGTACCGCCGGGTGTGGCCGGCGAGCTGTACCTGGCCGGTGCCGGCGTCGGTCGCGGCTATTTCGCCGCGCCGGAACTGACCGCCGCCGCCTTCCTCCCGGACCCCTTCGGCACCAGCTCCGGTGGCCGCATGTACCGCACCGGTGACCAGGTGCGGCGGACGGCGCAGGGCGGGCTGGAATACCTGGGCCGGCGGGATTTCCAGGTCAAGCTGCGGGGCTTCCGCATCGAACTCGGAGAGATCGAGGCGGTGCTGGAGCGCCACCCGCAGGTGGAGGCCGCCGCCGTCAGACTCTGGGGCGAGGGTGAGCAGGCCCGCATGGTGGGCTACATGACCGGTGCGGCGGACGACGACCAACTGAAAACCCACCTGGCGGCCCATCTGCCGGACTACATGGTGCCCGGGCAGTTCGTTCGGCTGTCGGCCATGCCCCTGAACGCCAACGGCAAGGTGGACCGCAAGGCGCTGCCGCAACCCGAGGCCCCGACCACGACCAGCAATCGCCCGATGACCGGGGCGGAACAGCGCCTGGCGGACATCTGGCAGGAGATCCTGCAACTGGACAGGGTTGGGCCGGAAGACAACTTCTTCAACCTGGGCGGGCACTCGCTGCTGGCGGCACGGGTGGTGGCCCGTCTTGCTGAACGCCATGGCGTGCAACTGCCCCTACGGCGGCTGTTCGAGAGGCCGGTGCTGGCTGACCTGGCGGCGGAGCTGGACTGCGACGCCGGCGGAGAGGTGGTCACCATCCCGCCGCGGAGCGACGACGGCCCCGCGCCCATGCATTTCACCCAGCAGCGGCTGTGGTTCATCGACCGCTTCGAGGACGGCAGTCGCGCCTACAATCTGTCCGTGGCACTGCAAGTGGATGGCGACATCGAGCCCGGGGTGTTGCAGAAGGCGCTGACCGCCCTGGCCCGGCGCCAGCACAGCCTGCGCACTGGCTTTGCCGAGGATGACGGCCAGCTGCTGCAAATCCTGATGGACCCGGCGACAGTGGCCGAGGTGCTGGCGCCGGTGCAGCACTGCGAAGCGGAGCAGTTGCCCGACCGGCTTCAGGCTGAGGCGGTCCACCGGTTTGATCTGGCCTCCGCCCCCTTGTGGCGGGTAAAGCTGTACCGCCTGCCCGCACAGGGCAGCGTGCTGCAATTGACCATCCACCACATGATCGCCGATGCCTGGTCCCTGGAAATCCTGGTGCGGGAACTGGACACGCTCTATCGCCATTACCAGGCAAACCCGGGCCAGCCTGCAACCGGGGCGGGCCCGCTACCGGCGTTGCCCCTGCAGTTCGCCGATGTGGCCACCTGGTGGCAGGGGCCGGAGGGCCGGGCACGGATCGAGGAACAGCTGGACTACTGGCGTGACAAGCTGGCCGGCGAGGTGCCCCTGCTGGATCTACCCACCGACTTGCCCCGGCCGAGCCAGCAGACTTACAACGGTGAGCGCTACCGCTTCTCCCTGCCTGCCGAACTGGTTGACCGGCTCGGTAACGTCTGCCGCGAGCAGGGACTGACGGTGTTCACCCCGTTGCTGACCGCCTGGCAGTTGCTGCTGTCCCGCTACAGCGGCCAGCGTGACCTGTGGCTCGGGGTGCCGGTAGCACAACGCCACCATGGCCACACCGAACAACTGATCGGCTATTTCGCCACCACCCAGGTACTGCGCTGCTCCCTGGCGCCACAACAGCGGGTGGCGGAACTCTGGCAGCAGGCCCGGCAAGTGACGCTGGAGGCCCAGCAGTACCAGGACGTGCCCTTCGAGAAGCTGGTGGAGGCCCTGGCGGTGGACCGGGACACCAGCCATGCCCCCCTGTTCCAGGCCCTGTTCAACCTGATCCAGCTACCCTCGGCCGACGCCAGCGAATTCGCCGGTATCGGTGCCCGGCGGCTGCCGGTGGAGAATAACCAGGTGCTGGCGGATATCGCCCTGCAGATCGAACAGGCCGGCGAGCACTGGCACTGCACCCTGGAGTACAACACCGATCTGTTCCTGCCCGCCACCATGGCCCGCTATGCCGAACATTTCCAGCAGTTGCTGGTGGCGATGCTGGTGCAGCCGGAGTCGCGGTTGTGTCAGCTGACCCTGGATGAACCGTCCCCGGCACAGGCACCGTGGAACCGGACCGAGGCGGCCATCGACTGGCAACAGGATCTGATCGCCCGCTTCGAGCGCCAGGCCGCGGCCACTCCCGGGGCCATCGCCGTGGAATGCGGCGACCAGGCGCTCAGCTACGGCGACCTGAACCGGCAGGCCAACCAACTGGCCCATTACCTGCGCGAGCAGGGGGTCACGGCCAACCAATTGGTGGCAGTGCGGCTGAGCCGTGGTCCGCTGTTGGTGCCGACCCTGCTGGCGGTGCAGAAGGCGGGGGCGGCCTACCTGCCCCTGGATCCCGGCCACCCCGCCGAGCGACTGACGACGATTCTGCGGCATGCCCGCCCGGCGCTGTGCCTGACTGAATCTGCCCTGCCCGCCCTGGAGGGTGACAGCGGGGCCAGGACGGTTGCGGTGGACCGACTGCCCCTGGCGGACTACCCGGATAATGACCCCAGGCTGACAGCGCAGCCGGGGCAGTTGGCCTACGTCATCTATACCTCCGGCTCCACCGGGCGGCCCAAGGGGGTACAGATCAGCCGCGCCAACCTGCTCAACTTCCTGCTGGCAATGGACCAGCAACTGCCGCTGACCGACGCGGACCGCTGGCTGGCGGCGACCACCTGCGCCTTCGACATCTCCAAACTGGAGCTGTTCCTGCCGCTGATCAAGGGTGCCCGTATTCGTCTGGTGGAGACTGGAGAGGCGGCGGACGGCGAAGCATTGTTCGCGCACCTTGAGAACGCCACGGTGTTCCAGGGCACCCCCGCCAGCTGGCAGTTGTTGTTGCAACACCGGCCCGATAACTGGCCCGCCATTCGCGGGCTGGTCGGGGGAGAGGCAGTGCCGGCGGAGCTGGCCAACCGGCTGCGGACGCTGGGGGTGGCGTTAACGGTGGTGTACGGCCCCACCGAGACCACCGTGTGGTCCACCTGCCAGGCCCTGAAGGAACCGGTCGAGGGGATTGCGCCGATTGGCCTGCCGCTGCTCAACACCCAATGTTATGTGCTGGATGACTGCCTGCAACCGGTACCGGCCGGTGCGGTGGGCGAGCTCTACATCGCCGGCGCCGGCGTGGCCCAGGGCTATCAGGCTGCGCCGGAGCTGACCGCCGCCGCCTTCCTGCCGGACCCTTTCGGAACCACTCCGGGGCGCCGCATGTACCGCACCGGTGACCTGGTGCGCCAGGGTGCCGATGGCAACCTGGCCTATGTCGGTCGCAGTGATTTCCAGATCAAGGTACGCGGCTTCCGCATCGAACCCGGGGAAATCGAGTCGCTGTTGCGCGCCTACCCCGGAATCCGGGAGGCAGTGGTGATGGCCGACGAACACCAGCGCATCGTTGCCTGGGTACAGGCGGACACTCCCGAAGCCCGGCCCGACACGGCGGCGCTGCGCACCTATCTGGAGGAGCGGGTGCCCGCTTACATGGTGCCTTTCACCTTCGTGCCGGTTTCGCGCTTTGCCCTCAACACCAACGGCAAGATCGACCGGCGCGCCCTGCCTCGGCCGGCGGAGTCGGATCTGGTCCGTCACGACTATGTGGCGCCCACCACCGAACTGGAGACGCAACTGGCGGATATCTGGAGCGAGCTGCTGGCGCTGCCCCGTGTCGGCGTTGAAGACAGCTTCTTCGAACTGGGGGGGCACTCGTTGCTGGCAATGCGGCTGATCAGCCGGGTCGAGGAGCGGTTCGGCGTCAGGCTGCACCTGCGGGAACTGTTCGCCGAACCCACGGTGGCGGCACTGGCGCGGCAGGTGGACACGCAAGGCGCCCGGAACCGCAACGAGCTCGACGCCATGGACCAGTTACTGACGGAATTCGAGGACTGATGACAGCATGCATGACAGGACGGAGGGAGCGACAATGAACCAATCCAACGCTACGGAGATTACGCGGCGGCTGGCGGCGCTCCCCGAGGAGAAGCGCCGGCTGTTCCGGGAACGCCTGGCGGAGCAGGGGATCGATCCCTGGCGCCTGCCCATCGTGGCCCGGCCCCGCGAGGCGGCGGCACATTACCCATTGTCCCTGGCCCAGCGGCGGTTCCTGGCGGCCGAGGAGCTGGGTGGCCGTGCCCTGTACAACCTGTGTTCGGTGCTGCGTTTTCACGGCAAGGTTGACCTGGAGGCGTTAAACCAGGCGGTGCGCCAGGTGGTCGATCGCCATGAGATCCTGCGCACCCGCTTTGCCGGCGATGCCAATGGCGAGCCCTGCCAACGGGTGGAAGACGACCTGTTGCCACCGCTGGAGGTGGAGCCCGTCCGGGTGGCCGATGGCGATACCGGGGCCTGGAGCCAGGCCGAGTACCACCGCCAGCTCGACCAGAGGTTCAACCTCCGCGAAGAGCCGCCGCTGCGGGTGCGCTTCTTCGATACCGGTCATGGTGAGTACTGGCTGTTCTTCACCATCCACCACATCGCCTTCGATGCCTGGTCGGCGCAGCAGCTCAACCAGGAAGTGGCCGCCTGTTACCAGGCGGCCGTGGAGGGCGGTCGCGTCGAACTGCCGGAACTGCCCATCCAGTACCGCGATTACGTCCTCTGGCAACGGGAGTGGATGACCAGCCAGCACTACCGGGACCAGTGCGAACACTGGCGCGAGGTACTCGGGGATGCACCGCAGGCGCTGAACCTGCCCACCGACCGGCCCCGTCCGGCCAGCGCCGAGCGCCGGTTCAGCGGCGGCAACCTGAGCCGGCCACTGCCGGCGGAACTCAGTGCCGGCATCCAGCGGGCGGTCAGGGAGCTGGGCACCACCCTCTATATATACGGCCAGACAGTCTTTACCTGGCTGCTGGCGAAATACTCCCACGACCGGGATATCTGCCTGGGCACCTCCATCGCCAACCGCCAGCGGGAGGAACTGGCGCCGCTGATCGGCCCCCTGCTCAACACCCTGGTCATGCGCCACGACCTCACCGGTGATCCGTCGTTCCGCGACGCCCTGGTCCGTAGCCGGGAAGTGACCGCGGCGGCCTTCGACAACCCGGACGTGCCCTTCGAGGAGCTGCCGGCGCTGCTGGACCGCGACCGGGGCGAGGGCCTGTTCCGGGTGATGTACGTCCAGCTCAGCCTGCCGAAAAGCCGCCAGTTCGAATTGCCGGGCGTGGCGGTGGAGATGGTGGAGCCGGAACAGCACCAGGCCCGCTTCGACCTGACCCTGCGCCTGGTGGAGCAGGGGGATGGCCGCCTGCGACTGGACCTGGAATACAGCGACGAACTGTTCGAGCGGGCTACTGTCGAGCAAATGCTGGCGCACCTGCAGGACATTTTCCAACAGACTCTGGAACAGCCCGGGGTACGCCTGTCCCAGTTGCACTGGCGTCATGGTGTCAGCGAGCTGGCGACGGCTCCGCTGGCCCAGGCCCCGTGCCCGCTGGATCGGCGGGTGGCGAGCCTGGCCCGGCAACAGCCGGACGCCTGTGCCCTGGTGGCCCCCGAGGGCCGTTACAGCTACCGCGAGCTGATCGGCGCTGTGGACAACCTGGCGCAGCGCATGGCCCTGACGGGCATGAGCGAGGGCGACCGGGTGGCGCTGTGCCTGCCTCGCACGCCGGTGCAGGTTGCCGCTATGCTGGCGTGCTGGCGCCTGGGGGCAGTGGTGGTGTTCCTCGACCCGGCCTTGCCCGCCCAGCGCCTGGCGGACCTGATCGAGGACAGCGACTGCGCCCTGGTGCTACTGGCCGCACCCCTGGATGTGGCCGGTGGTCGGCCGGCGCTGCGGGTGGACCAGTGGCCGGGGTCGGCAGATAACGCCGCCCCCGAACAGGGTGTGGGGGAAGAAAGCCGCAGCCAACCGGGGCAGGCGGCCTACCTGATCTACACCTCCGGCTCCACCGGACGGCCCAAGGGGGTGGTGGTCAGCCACCACAGCCTGAGCCATTACGCCGCGGCCGTGACCGAACGCCTGCAACTGCCGGTGGGCGCCCGCCATGGCACCCCGGCGACAGTGGCGGCGGACCTGGGGCTGACCTCGGTGGCCGGCGCCCTTCACCAGGGCGGTACCCTGGTACTGCCGGACCCGGCCTGGGCGTTCGACCCGCCGGCCCTGGCGGATTACCTCGACAGCGAGCCGGTGGATTGCCTCAAGATCGTGCCGTCCCACCTCAAGGGGCTGCTGGCGGTGGAGAATCCCCGGCGGTTGCTGCCCCGGCACACCCTGGTGCTGGGGGGCGAGGGTTTGGATGCTGGTCTGGTGGTGCGGGTACGCGAACTGGCGCCGGAGCTGCGTATCGTCAACCACTATGGCCCCTCGGAGGCCACCGTGGGGGTCTGCAGCCATGCCGTCGAGACCGTCGAGACACCCGTGGCGGACACGGCCACCCCCTACCTGCCACTGGGCACGCCGTTACCGGGCTGCCGGCTGCGGGTACTGGATGAAGACCTGAACCCGGTTCCCCGGGGCGCCAGCGGGGAACTTTACATCGAAGGACCGCAACTGGCCCTGGGCTACTGGCGCCGGCCCCACCTGACCGCAGGCGTCTTCCTGCCGGCGGCGGACGGCAGCGGCCGCGGGTATCGCACCGGTGACCGGGTGCGCATCAACACCCGGGGTGAACTGGAATTCCTGGGACGGGTGGACGATCAGGTGAAGATCCGTGGCTACCGGGTGGAGCCCGGCGAGGCCGCGCAATGGCTTAACCTGCAACCGGAGGTGTCGCTGGCGGCGGTGCTTGCCCGCGACCTGGGCCGGGGCCAGCAACTGGTGGCCTATGTACAGGCCGCCGACACCGCCCCGGACCTGGCCCGATTACAGGCACGGATGCGCGAGCAGCTGCCCGACTACCTGGTGCCTGCCCACTGGCAGTTGATGGAGCACCTGCCCCTTAACACCAATGGCAAGGTGGACCGTCAGGCACTGCCCGATCCCCAGACGGGTGAGCAGTCCGCCGAACCGGCGGAAGCCACCCGTGAACTGACCGCTACCGAAGCCCGCCTGGCCGACTTCTGGCGCCAGTTGCTGGGCGTGGAGCAGGTAACGCCGGACGACGATTTCTTCCAGTTGGGCGGTGATTCGATCCTCAGCCTGCAACTGATCGCGCTGGCGGCCCAGGCCGGGCTGCCGCTGACCCCGCGCCAGGTCATGGCGGACGGCCGCCTGCGGGCGATGGCCGGGGAAGCCGATCCGACGAACACGCCTGACGCCGGGCTTCCGCCCCGCGTCGAGCGGTCGCGGCCACAGCCACTGTCCCCGGCCCAGCGCCGCCTGTGGTTCCTGCAGCAGCTCGACCCGCAGAGCGTCGCCTACAATGTCCCACAATTGTTGGCGGTGACCGGACGGCTGGACGTGGCGGCGCTGCGGCAAAGCTGCGAGGCTCTGGTGCGCCGTCACGAGTCCCTGCGCTGTCGCTTCTTCGAGCGGGACGACCAGGTCTGGCAACAGGTGGCGGACGAGGTATCGCCGTTGTTCCAGGTCCATCCCGACCGGGGCGCTGACTGGCAGGCGGCGGCCACCCGGGCTGCGAGCCGGGCCTTCGACCTGGAACAGGGTCCGCTGCTGGCGGTGGACCTGTTTCCCGTCGGGCCGGAGGAGTACCGGCTGCTGATCAATGTGCACCACATCGCGGTGGATGGCTGGTCCATGGCGCTGCTGGTGCGGGATTTCGTGGCGGCCTACCAGGCCTCGGTGGAGAACCGCCCGCTGGACGATGCCGAGCGTACCGTGGACTTTCTCGACCTGGCGGTCTGGCAACATCAGGCGGTGGCGGACGGGCGCACCGATGCCCAACTGGCGTATTGGCGTGAGCGGCTGGCGGGCGCCGACTTCGACCTGCTGTTGCCACTGGACCACCCCAGACCTGCCCACCAGACCAGCGAGGGCCGGCGGCTGGAGCACTCCGTGCCGGATGCGGTGACCCGCGAGGTGAACGGGCTGGCTCGCGGTCTCGGGGTATCGCCGTTTACCGTCTACCTGGCCGCCTACCAAGTACTGTTGTGGCGCTACAGCGGCCAGTCAGACTTCACCGTCGGGGTACCGGTGGCCGGGCGGGACGATCCCCACAGCCAGGAGCTGGTCGGCCTGTTCGTCAACACCCTGGTCCACCGCAGCCGGCTGCGGCCGGAGCAAGCCCTGTCGGACTACCTGCAACAACTGGGACGCCAGCACCAGGAGGACCTGGCGCACCAGGAACTGCCTTTCGAACAGTTGGTGGATGCCCTGGCGGTGGAACGGGACCTGTCCCGCTCCCCCCTGTTCCAGGTCATGTTCAACTACCAGAAGGACCACCGCGGCGAGCGGCGCATCGAACTGCCTGGCCTGGCCGTGGAGCCGCTGGCGCTGGAGCGGGTCAGCGCCAAGTTCGACCTGACCTTCAACCTGTTCGAACAGCAGGATTCCGGCGGCGATGACAGCACCACGCTGCTGGTGGAATATCCGCCGGTGCTGTTTGAGGAGGCGACCGTGGCCACCCTGGTGGCGGATTACGTCGAGCTGTTGCGGAGTTTTGGTGAAGGCGCGCAACACCGCCTGGAAGCCCTGCCGCTGGCGTCCACCGGGTCGCTGCCGGAAGCCGGCGAGGTCCTGCCGGCCGCGGAGCTGGAAGACTTCGTAGCCCGTTTCGACGAGCGTGCCCGGCGCCACCCGGACCGGATCGCGGTGATCAGCGGCGACCGCCAGCTGCGCTACGGCGAGCTGGCCCACACCGCCAACCGCCTGGCGCACTGGCTGCTGGCCCAGGACGTCGCGCCGGAAACCCCGGTGGCCTTCTGTCTACCCCGGGATGAGCGCCTGCTGATATGCCTGCTGGGCATCCAGAAAGCGGGCCTGACCTATGTGCCCATTGATCCGACCCATCCCGCCGAGCGCAACGGCTATATCCTGCAACAGGCCACACCGGCCTTGTGTTTGTGTGCCGATGAGACCCGCCAGGGTGTCGCGGGCACCGCCGGCCGTACCCTGGTCTGGTCCGAGCTGGAACTGCAACTGGCACTGCAGCCGGCCGGGGCGCCGGACTGTCCACCGGCGAGGCCGCAGCAGCTGGCGTACACCCTGTACACCTCCGGCTCCACCGGAAGGCCCAAGGGAGTGCAGATCAGCCGTGGTAGTTTCGCCAACTTCCTGGTGGCCATGGAACGCATCCTGCCCCTGGAGGAAGTGACCCGTTACTTGGCCCTCACCACCATCACCTTCGACATCGCCGGGCTGGAGCTGTGCCTGCCGCTAGTGCGGGGTGGCACCGTGGTGATGGCGGACGACGACCAGCGTCACGATCCGCAAGCGTTGCTGGCGCTGATCCGCGCGCGGCAGGTCCAGTTGGTGCAGGCCACGCCGGCCACCTGGAGCCTGCTGCTGGAGGACGACGGTGGCGACCTGGCGGAGGTGGTGGCCCTGACTGGTGGCGAGGCGCTGCCGGCGGAACTGGGCAAACGCCTGGCCAGCGCGGCGCGGCAGGTGATCAACGTCTATGGCCCCACCGAGACCACCGTGTGGTCCTCCTCCAGCCCGGTGACCGGGGCGGTGGCGGACGGCGTGCTGTCCATCGGCCGGCCGCTGCTCAACAACCGCTGCCACGTGCTGGACGACCGACTCAACCCGGTGCCGGTGGGTGTCGCCGGAGAGCTGTACATCGCTGGGGAGGGACTGGCCCGTGGCTACGCCGACCAGCCGGCACTCACCGCTGAGCGCTTTTTGCCCGATCCCTTCGGTCCGGCCGGGGGGCGGCTTTACCGCACCGGCGACCGTGCCCGCTGGCTGGCCAGCGGCGAACTGCAGTACCTGGGCCGTACCGACGGCCAGGTCAAGGTTCGCGGTTTCCGGGTGGAACTGGGGGAGATCGAGGCCGCCCTGCAGCAGCACCCGTCGGTGCGCCAGGCGGCAGTGGTGGTCCACCAGGCGGCACTGGCCGCCTATTGGGTGACCCGGGACGGTTGCCAGGTGGATGCCGCCGGACTGCGCGCCCATCTGGCGGAACGATTGCCGGAGTACATGGTGCCGACCTGGTACCAGCCGATGACCGAGCTGCCCCTGAACAGCAACGGCAAGGTGGACCGCAAGGCGCTGCCGCAGCCAGACGGCGGCAGCCGCCAGGACACTGCCCCCGCCGCCGCGCTGAACGGAGCCGAGCAATACCTGGCGGCCATCTGGTGCGAGGTGCTGGGCATCGATGAGGTGCGGGCGGACGACAATTTCTTCCACCTGGGCGGTCATTCCCTGAAGGCGACCCAGGTCCGCTCACGTCTGCGGGCCGAGGGCGTGGAGCTGCCGCTGAAACTGTTTTTCGAGGAGCCGGTACTGGCGGCGCAGGCGCGGGCGCTGTCCCGGGTTCAATCCGCCGCCGGACAGCGGGCCGCCATTCCCCGGGCACCGCGTGATGGCGATCTGCCGCTGTCCGATGCCCAACGCCGGGTCTGGTTCATGCAGCACCTCAACCCCCGGGATGCCAGCTTCAACATGGCGTTTGCGGTGGAGCTGCGCGGCGCCCTGGACCCGGCGGCATTGCGGGAGGCATTGCAGCGGGTCAGCGAGCGCCACGAGATACTGCGCACCACCTACCACCAGGTGGGTGACGAGCCGGTGCAGCGTATCCACCCGCAGTTGCCGCCGGACTTTGCCACCACCGACCTGCCGCCCGGGGCGGTGGATGCCGATCTGGAGCGCCTGTTGGCGGCGGCGTCCTGCCATCCCTTCGACCTGGAGCGGGAGGCGCCCCTGCGGGTGCGGCTGTACCGGCGTGGCGAGCGGGACTTCGTCTGCCAGTTCATCCAGCACCACATCGCCTCCGACGCCTGGTCCACCACGGTGCTGCTGGACGAGGTCATTGCCTGCTATGGCGAGGCGGGTGGTGGACCAGCCGGTGAAATGCCGCCCCTGACGATCCAGTACGCCGACTATGCCGCCTGGCAGGTGTCGGACGAGCGCCGGGAGCAGCATCGTCAGGGCCTGGAGTTCTGGCGCCGGACACTGGCCGGCATGCCGCCACAACTGGCGCTGCCGTTCGATTTCCCGCGGCCGGAGCGGGACGATGGCCGGGGCGACGCCGTGGACTTCCAGTGGCAGGGGGAGCAGTGGCAGGCATTGCAGGCCTTCGCAAAAGATCAGGGCGCGTCCCTGTTCATGGTGCTGTTGGCGGCTTTTGGCCTGGTGCTGCACCGCGAAACCCGCAGCGAAGACCTGGTCATCGGCACTGACGTCGCCAACCGGGATACCCCCGACACCGAGGCGCTGATCGGCTTCTTCGTCAATCTGGTGGCGCTGCGGCTGAAACCGCAACCGGACACTTCCTTTGCCGGTTACCTGCAACAGGTGCGACAGGTGTGCCTGGAGGCGTTTTCCCACCAGGACGTGCCCTTCGACCGGGTGGTGGAGACCATGGGCCAGCCCCGCCAGGGCAATGTCCATCCGCTGCTGCAGGCGCTGCTGGTAATGCAGAACACGCCCGGCCAGCAACAGCGATTGCCGGACATCGAGGTGACGCCACGGGCCAACCCTCAGCACCATTCCAAGTTCGATATGGCGCTGTTCGCCAGCGAGGAAGAGGCCGGCCTGCAATTGCGCTGGGTCTACCGCCCGAGCCTGTTCCGCCGCGCCACCATCGAGCGGCTGCGGGATGGCCTGTGCGATATCCTGGCCCAGGCCCTGGCCGCACCGGACACCTCTTTAACCGACTTTGACCTGCACGCCAGAGGTAAGGCATCCATGACTTCATCCACGCAAAAACAGCGTAAGCTGTCCAAGCTTGGCAAGCTCAAGCGCCAGCCCCCGGCCGCCGACCGCGCGCCGGTGGACTGCCGTCCCCTGAACAGCGGTCAGCCCTTTCCCCTGCTGGTGGAAAGCCGCGAGGCCGACCTGGACCCCCACGCCTGGGCCAGCGCCAACCGGGCACAGGTGGAGCAGTGGCTGGGAGAGCACGGCGGTATTCTGTTCCGGGGGTTCCAACTGCCGACACCGGTAGACTTCGAGGGATTCTGCCAGGCGCTCCATCCCGAGCTGTATGGCCAGTACGGCGACCTGCCCAAGAAGGACGTGGGGCAGAAGATCTACCGGTCCACGCCCTATCCCAATGACCGCATGATCCTGTTCCATAACGAGAGCGCCCACCAGCACCGCTGGCCCCGGCGACAGTGGTTCTACTGCGAGGTGCCGGCGCCGGTGGGCGGCGCCACCCCGATTGTCGATTGCCGCCAGGTGTACCGGGCGCTGCCGGGCTGGCTGCGGGACAAGCTGCAGGACAAGCAGTTGCTCTATATCCGCAACTTTACTGGTCAGATCGACGTCACTTGGCAGCATTTCTTCAGGACCGAGCGGCGGGACGAGGTAGAGGCCATCTGCCGCGAGGGGGGTATCCAGTTCGAATGGGGCGAGGGCGACACCCTGCACACCCGCCAGCGGGGGCCAGCGGTCATTCGTCACCCGGCCACCGGGGAACTGAGCTTTTTCAACCAGATCCAGCTCTACCACATGGCCTTCCTTGAGGAGGACGTGCGCGCGCAGTTGCTGGACGGGGGAGGCGAGGAACGCCTGCCGCGCCATGTCTGTTACGGCGACGGCGAGCCATTGGAAGATGAGGCCATCCAACTGATCAGCGCGGCCTACGAAGATCACGCGGTGCGCTTTGACTGGCAGGCGGGCGATGTGGTGATGCTGGACAACATGCTGGCGGCCCATGCCCGCGACCCGTTCGAAGGGGAACGCCGGATCGCGGTGGCCATGGGGGACATCTACCGCCGTGACCAGGTGGCGGCACCCAGGGCCACCGACGAGCCATCCGCAACTCACGTCATTGAGGAGCCACAGACATGAATTCCGTTGCCACCGGTGAATCGCTGTCACCGCAACAGAAAATGCTGGCCGAGACCGCCCCGCCATTGCGGTGGGTGTGGCTGGGCCTGGGCGAGGGCTTGCAAGCCAGGGACGTGGAACAGGCCCTGGGGTGGTTTATTACACGCCACGAAGCCCTGCGTACCCGCTACCGCCAGGCCCGGGGCTGGACCGGGCTGCGCCAGGAGGTAGTAGCGCCGGAAGACCTGCGGCTGGACTGGCGGGTCGGCGGTGCCGGAGAGGGCACCGAACCCCAGCTCTGGCGAGCCCGCGCGGAGGACGCGGCGGCGCAACACCAGCCGGACCTGTTGGCCTGGCTGTACCAGGATGCCCGGGGCGGCAGCCGCCTGTTGCTGGGAGTTTCGCCCCTGGCGGTGGACGATGCCAGCCTGTTGCGGCTGCGCGACGCCCTGCGTGCCGGCGATGCCGTGCCGGCGGATGAGCCCCCCATGCAGTATCGGGAATACGTTGCCTGGATTCGTGAGTTGCAGGCGGACGACGAGGACGCCGGCGAAGGCGCCCAGTTCTGGCGCAACCAGGGCCTGGAGCGCCTGCCCGGCGGGCGTCTGCCGGAAATCTACGGTGAGCCCGCCGGTATCTTCGGGCGGGCGCGGTGCTCCTGGCCTGCCGACTTGCAGCAACGGCTGGCGACCCTGGCGCAGGCCTGGGACTGCCCGCAGCCGACGCCCCTGCTGGCGGCCTGGGCAGCGCTCCTGGGCCGGCTCAGGGGCAGTCACGCCCTGCAACTGGGCTGGCAGCATGACTGCCGCGACGACTATGACGAACTCGCCCCCAGCATCGGCCTGTTCGGCCAGATCCTGCCTCTGGCCTGCCACGGCAGCGCAGGGCAATCCCTGCGAGGCCTGGCGCGGGAGCTGAAAACGGGCCTGGAGGCGTTGCCGGAGTGGCAGGAATACGCCAGCCTGGGGGAGGTGCAGCCCCTGTCGCAGCCCAGCCGCCAGGCCGGCATGCTGTGGCGGACGCAGGCGGACCGCCAGACGTTGCAGACCGATACCCCCACCAGTCCCTGTGAACTGCTGTTGCAGGCCGTCCACACCGAGCAGGGCGACGGCCAGTTGATCCTGGATTTCGACAGCGGCCTGTACCGCCAGGCCCAGATGGAACGCCTGCTGGCACGACTGCTACGGCTGGTGGAGCAGGTACTGGAGTACCCGGAGACAGCCCTGGCGGAACTGGATCTGTTGCTGGACGACGAAGATATGGCCAGTGGGGCATTACCGCCGTCGACCGCCAGGGCTGATGCGGTGGCGGATGTGGTTGGCGGGTTCCGCGAACAGGCGGCAGCCCACCCCGGACGCGTCGCGTTGCGTGCTGGTCAGCGCGAGTACAGCTATTGCGAGCTGGACAACGAGAGTGAGCGGGTGGCCGCGGCCCTCCAGGCTGTTGGCGCCGGCCCCGAGCGGCTGGTTGCCCTCTGCCTGCCCCGGGGGCCCGAGGCCGTGGTGGCCATGCTCGCGGTGCTGAAAACCGGGTCGGCCTACCTGCCCCTGGACCCGCAGCAGCCCGCCCGGCGACTGGAGACCATACTGCGGGACGCCCGGCCAGCGGTGTTGCTGGTGGCGGATGACGACACCGACGCTGCCGCCCTCACGCATGGGCTGGAAGGGCCCTGGCAGATCCTGAGCTGGTCGCGGGCCCGATCATGCACCGGGGCACTGGCGCCGGTAACCCGCGAGCCTTCGCACCAGGTCTACGTACTCTATACCTCCGGCTCCACCGGGCAGCCCAAGGGTGTGCAGGTGGAAAACGCCCAGTTGAACCATTATTGTGCCCACGCCATCGCGGCCCTGGCGTTGCCCGAGGGCGGCCACTATGGCTTGGTGTCCTCACTGGTGGCGGACCTGGGCAACACGGTACTGTTTCCCGCCTGGCTCCGGGGCGGCTGCCTGCACCTGCTGGACCGGGCCACGGTCACCGACGGCCAGGCGTTTGCCGATTACCAGGCGAACTGGCCGCTGGATGTGCTGAAGATCGTGCCGTCCCACCTGGAGGCGCTGCTCACCGGGCAGTCCGTCTCGGCGCTGCTGCCCAGGCAGCGGCTGGTGCTGGGGGGTGAGCCTGTCGGCACCGCCCTGTTGCGGGAGTTGTCCGCCGCCGCGCCGGGCTGCACCGTGTACAACCATTACGGGCCCACCGAAACCACCGTCGGGGTGTTGTGGTCGGAGGTTGACCTGGCACGCCAGGACACGGCCCTGACCGATCCGATCGGCGACAACCGGATTTACCTGCTGGACCCGGCGGGGCGTTCCGTGCCCCGGGGCCAGGTGGGGGAGCTCTGTGTCAGCGGCCCGGGCGTGACCCGGGGTTACCTGGGCAACCCGGAGGCCACCGCCCAGGCTTACACGGCCAACCCTGCGGGGGATGGCCGCCTGTACCGCACCGGTGACCTGGCGTTGCAGCAGGCCGACGGCGTCATCCGTATCCTGGGCCGGCGGGATCATCAGGTGAAGCTCAGGGGATTCCGCTTCGAACTGGAAGAAGTGGAACGCGCCCTGCAGGCCACGGCGGGCGTGGAACAGGCTGCGGCGGTGCTGGACGGGGAGGGCGAGCAGGCCTGCTTGCTGGGCCTGGTCACCGGCGGCCAGGTTTCGCCGGGCTCTGCCCCGGAACCCGTGCCAGATCCCGCAAAAGTGCGGGAAGACCTGGCGCAACGGCTGCCGGACTACATGGTGCCGGCCCGCATCCTGGTGGTGACGGCACTGCCGTTGAACGACAACGGCAAGGTGGACCGCAAGGCCCTGCCGGAGCTGGCACACCGTGCCGCACAACGGGTCCGGGTGGCGCCGCAGAACGAGCTGGAACGCCTGGTGCTGGCGGTCTGGCAGGACGTGCTGGGACAGGACGATATTGGCGTGACCGACAATTTCTTCGACATCGGAGGCCATTCGCTGGCGGCCATCAAGGTGGTGGCCCGCCTGCGGGACCGGCTGGAGCGGCTGCTGCCCACCACCCTGTTGTTCGAGGCCCAGACCGTCCGCGCTTTGGCCGGTCGGGTGGAGCAGGGCAATGGAAACCAGCGCTGGCTGACCTACGGCGAGGCGCAGGGCGACCTGGCGGTGGTGCTACTGCACGCGGTTTCCGGCCATCTGCTCACCCTGCGCCCGTTGATCGACGCTCTCCAGGGCAAGGTCCGGCTCCACGGGCTGGCCGCCGATGGCGCTGCGCTGGAAGACAGCTGTCCCGAGCGCCTGGGCGAGGTGCTGGACGGCTATGTAGCGGCGATACCGGAGAGCCTGCGGGACACCCCGCTGGTGCTGGTGGGCTGGAGCCTGGCGTCGCGGCTGGCGCTTTTGCTGGCCGAGCGGTTGCAGGCCAGGGGTTTCCGGGTACACAGCCTCACCCTGCTGGACTACGACCCCAGCCATACCCTGCAGGGGGCCGAAGACGAGTCGGGGCAATTGCTGGCGGATCTGGACTACTATTGCCAGAGTCACCAGATCGCCCTGCCGGATGGCTCCCGCCAGGCCCTGGCCCGGGAAGTAGCCGGCTGCGACTATGCCACGGCGGTGGAACGGGCGTTGGTGTCCGCCGAGCTGCGGCAGGCGCTGGGTGATGGCATACCGGAAGACTGGATTCGCCAGCGGGTGATGGTTCGCTGGCGGTTCAAGGAACTGATGTACGGCGTGGCTCTCCCCAGGGTAGACCTGCCGCTTTGGGTGTGGACCTGCCGCGACGGGCGGTGTGATCCCCGGGCCTGGCAGGCGTATAGTACCCGCGAGGTGCGGAGCGCCACGGTTGAGGCGGACCATGTGTCCATCCTGGCCTCGTCGGACATGCACGGGCAGCTGCTGGACCAGTTGCTCTCGATACCGGTTAATACGGAAGTGGTTTCATGACATTGATGATGACATTCCTGCGCCAGGTGCGCTGGCGAATCGCGCTGGCGGTGCTGGCCAGCAGCATCAGCGCCGCGGCGGGCATCGGGCTGATCGCCTATATCAACCAGACCCTGGATACCGGCATGGCCGACACCGGCCAGTCGCTGGCCCTGTTTGCCGGCCTGGTGGTGCTGGTTTTCGTCAGCGGCGTCAGTTCCCAGGTGCTGCTGGTGCGGCTGGGGCACAGCCTGGTGTACCAGCTCCGTCTCAAGCTGGTGGCCCAGGTGCTGGGAACCTCCCTGGCGCGGCTGGAGGCCCTGGGTGGGCCGCTGGTGTACAACGTGCTGACCCGCGACGTCACCATGGTGGCGGCGGCCTTCAAGCAGCTGCCGATTTCCCTGTACAACGGGCTGTTGCTGGTGGCCGGCATGGCCTACCTGGCCTGGCTGAACCTGCCCCTGTTTCTGGTTACCCAGGTGGTCATCGCCCTCGGTGTCTGGGGGGATATCCTGCTGGGGCGGCTGGTCAAGCGCCTGATGGGCCGGGTACGGGACCTGGACGACACCCTGTTCGAGCACTTCGAGGCCACCATCGAGGGGCGCAACGAGCTGGGCCTGAGCCGGTCACGCCGGCGTTACCTGTTCCAGCGCCGGCTTGAACCCACGGCGCGGGAGTCCATGCAGGCCGCCAGCCGTGCCGATGCGCTGTGGGCCATCAACCTCAACTGGACCACGGTGCTGGTGTTCCTGTTGCTGGGCGCGGTGTTCTTTGCCGGTATGGGCTGGGGGCTGGTGAGCCGGGACGTTCTGGTGGGTTACGTACTTGCCATCATGTTCCTGCGCACCCCCATCGCCATGATCCTGGACGCGGTACCCGCCATTATTCGTGGCAATGTGGCGCTGCGGGCCATCGACCGGCTGGGCCTGGGGCCCGCCGAGGATTTCTCAGAGGCCGATGAGCGCGAACCACTGCCGCCGTTCCAGGAACTCTGCCTGGAGGGAGCAGGCTACCGCTACCCGGGTCAGGGGGACGAAGCAGGGTTCCACCTGGGACCGCTGGACCTGCATATCCGGCGGGGCGAGTTGATCTTTCTGGTGGGGGGCAACGGCAGCGGCAAGTCCACCCTGGGCAAGCTGATGACCGGCCTCTACCTGCCCACCGAAGGCCGGCTGACCCTTAACGGTGAAACCCTGGATGAGACGACTGCGGCGCGGCACCGGGGCTATTTCGCCACCATCTTCCCCGATTTCTATCTGTTCGCCGATGTGCTGGACGCCGAGGGTCGGGATGCCGGGGTGGACGAGCGGGTGCAGCACTACCTCCGGCGCCTGGCGCTGGACCACAAGGTTGAGGTGCGGGACGGTCGCCTGTCCACCACCGCCCTGTCCCAGGGGCAACGCAAGCGCCTGGCGTTGCTGCTGCTGTACATGGAGGACCGGCCGGTATTGCTGTTGGACGAGTGGGCCGCCGACCAGGACCCGACGTTCCGGGAGGTGTTCTACCGGGAGATCCTGCCGGAGCTGCAGGCGGCGGGCAAGACGGTGGTCGCCATCACCCACGATGACCGCTATTTTGCACTGGCCGACCGGGTCTACAAACTGGACAGTGGCCAGCTGGTGCCCTATAACGCCCCACCGGACTCGTCACCGCATCCGCCGGAGCTATCACCACAAGAGTTGCGCGAACGCGTAACGGAACAACCGGGAACCTGACTGGATTGCCATGCCATTGACCCGCGACAACGATCACTGCCCGGATTCCGGGCAGGCCGACATGGGCGCCATAGAGGCGCTGCTGACCCGCCGTTCCTACGTGCGCAGCCTGCTGCGTCACCCGGCACCGACCACCGGGGAACTGGAAACCATCCTGCAGGCGGCAATCTCGGCGCCGGATCACGGCAACCTGAGGCCCTGGCGTTTCGTGGTGGTGCGGGGCGAGGCCATGACTGACCTTGCCGGGCTGGTGCGGGAGTTGTACGCCGGCCGGGACATGAGCGCCGACGACCTGCAGGCCTTCGTTGACGAGATCGCCGCTACGCCGATGATGCTCTTCGTCTGCGCCGAGGTGGTGGCCCGCCACCGGGTGCCGGACCAGGAGCAGCAGATGTCCGCCGCGGCCGCCTGCCAGCAGATGCTGGTGGCAATCCACGCCCTTGGCTACGGCGCGATCTGGCATTCGGTGGAGCGCCATCCGGCAATCTGGGAGCGGCTGGGGCTGGCGGAGAAGGACAGCATCGTGGGGGTGCTCTCCGTGGGCACCCCGGACCCGCGCAAGAACCGTCCCCGCAAGCGGCGTTCGTTTACTGACTTCACCTGGGAGTGGCATGCCGGTGGCGATCTGCGGCCCTGGCGTGCCGTGGACTTGCCGTAATGCCAAACCGAAAGTAACCCCGGCCCCGGACGCTGGTTTGAGTTAGGAGGAGCGGCCAGGTAACAGGGTCAACGTGGCCAGGGTGTCTTCATCCAGAAAGCGGTAATGAGCCTGGAAGTCGGTGTACTTCGGGAGTTGGGCGTGCAACTGTTCGTTGAGTTGGAAGGAAATGATTTGCCTGTGAGTATCAATGTGGACGACGGTAACCGCATCAAAGTCAAAATAGTGGCCGACCAGTGGGTAGGCGGACTTGAAGAAGCTCTCTTTTAACGAGAAGAGCAGAGTGAAGACCGTTCTGGGATTCAGGTTGTCACAGCCCAGCAAGCGGTGTTCCTCTCTGACCAGAACCAGGTCACGGGACTGTTCCAGCGTCTCCTCGCTGACGATGTTTTCAATGTCGACTCCGATGCTCCGGGTTTTGGGATCGTTGCTGACAAGCGCGCATGCCCAGGCCCGGCTGTGACTGATCGATCCCTTGACGCCGCGGGGCCATAACGGACATCCGTGTGGCCCGATCTCCACCGGCTCTCTACCAAGGCCCAGTGCCGACAGTGCCTTGTGGGCGCAATATCGACCTGCGAGAAACTCCGCCCTGCGTTTGGCGACAGCGCGATTCAACGAGGCTGGAAAAGGAATGCCCAGGGTAGGGTACAGGCTGTCCCTGTAGTCATCCCGGTTGTACTTACACCAGTACTGGTCAAATCCAGATGGCAGGGTCAGTGGATAGGCACAGGGGGTAATGAATGGTGTCATGGGGCTGTCGTATCATCAGGCTAGGTATCGAGTGGCCGTATGGGCAAAAGGCGATGGGGTACCGCGACTCAAATCCAGCATGTGGGTAACCTTGAATACGGGTGGGGAAGGCGGCTGAGTTTATAAGTGTCACTCTTTAATATCAATGATAATAGTTCTCATATAAGTCACGCTTTGGTTCAATCGCCCACCGCGGATCGTCCCGATGCGTCGGATGGTGTTCGTTCAGATTCGGAGTACTTGGGTACTGGTGAACTGACGGGAAACCTTGGAAAAGGCGCTGCCCGCGTCCACTTGAGCAGTTACTCCAAGGCTCCCGCCGTGGGGGCTGATGGGCGGCGAGCCCTGGCCCCCTAGTCGCGGGAATGGTTAGTAGCGGGAATGGTAATCAACGCTAGCCGTTGAATGCCATATGCTCGGCATCCAGCTGCATCAGGTTCTTACTGGGGCTGAGCATGCTGGTAGCGTGGGCCTGTGCGCGGGGCAACAGGCGTTCGTAATAGAACTCCGCGGTGGCCAGTTTGGCCTTGTAGAATTCCTCGGACTCGTCACCGCCGTTGTCCAGTTTGTCGGCTGCGACTGCCGCCTGACGCGCCCAGATGTAGGCCATGGACACATAACCGCTGTACATCAGGAAATCGTGGGCGGCGGAGCTGACCACATCCCGGTCCTTGCGTGCCGCCAGCATCAGGCGAACGGTCAGCAGGTTCCATTGCGCGGTGAGCTTCAGCAGTTCCACCGCGAACGGCCGCAGGCGTTTGTCGGTTAGGTGCTTGCGGGCGAAGTTGGCGATGATCAGGGTGAACTCGCGTACCGCCCCGCCCTGGGTCATCAGCAACACCTTACGGCCCAGCAGGTCCAGTGCCTGGATGCCGGTGGTGCCTTCGTACAGCGTGGCAATCCGGGTATCGCGGGCAATCTGTTCCATACCGTGTTCACGGATGTAGCCGTGGCCGCCGAAGACCTGCATGCCAATATTCGCTGCCTCGTTACCCAGTTCGGTGAGGAAGCCCTTGAGGATCGGGGTCAGGAAGCCGAGCTTGTCGTCGTATTTGTCGGCTTTTTTCTCATCGCCTTCCGCATAACCTTCCACCATGTGATCCGCCACCCGGGCCGCGTAGTACAGCATCCCGCGTCCGCCTTCGGCGATGGCTTTCTGGGTCAGCAGCATGCGGCGCACATCGGCGTGGTGAATCAGCGCATCAGCGACATGTTCAGGATCTTTCTTGCCGGACAGCGCACGCATCGAGCGACGCTCCTTGGCATAGTCCAGTGCCCACTGGTACGACAATTCCGCTGGGCCAACGCCCTGGATGGCGGTACCAATACGGGCGGAGTTCATGAAGGTGAACATACAGTTCAGGCCTTCGTTCTCGGGCCCGATCAGGAAAGCGGAGGCGTCATCAAAGTTCATCACGCAGGTCGCGGACGCCTTGATGCCCATTTTCTTTTCCAGGCTGCCACAGGTCACGCCGTTGCGCTCGCCGACACCACCGTTGCCGTCCGGCAGGAACTTGGGAACGATGAACAGGCTGATGCCCTTGGTGCCCTTGGGCGCATCCGGCAGCCGGGCCAGCACGATGTGGACAATGTTTTCGGTCAGGTCATGGTCACCGGAGGAAATGAAGATCTTGGTGCCGGTGAGTTTGTAGCTGCCATCGGCCTGGGGTTCGGCCTTGGTTTTCACCTGGCCCAGGTCGGTACCGCACTGGGGTTCGGTCAGGCACATGGTGCCACCCCAGCGGCCTTCCGTCAGCGGCGTCAGGTAGGTCTGTTTCTGGTCCTCGGAGCCATGCAGGTAAATGGTGTTCATGGCGCCCAGGGACAGGCCCGGATACATTGAGAACGGCCAGTTGGCGGTGCCCATCATTTCCTGCTTCAGCAGACCCATGGAAGCCGGCAGGCCCTGACCGCCGTACTCTTCCGGCGCGGAGAGGCCCTGCCAGCCGCCCATGGCGTACTGTTCGTAGGCTTCCTTGTAGCCTTTTGGCGTGGTGACCACACCGTCTTCCAGCTTGCAGCCCTCTTCGTCGCCGGGCTGGTACAGTGGGCTGAGGACTTCCTCGCAGAACTTGCCGCACTCGCTGAGAATCGCCTCAACAATGTCCGGGGTGGCGTTTTCACCGCTCTTCAGTGAGGCGTAATGGCCCGGGTAGTCAAACACGTCGTTGAGCAGAAATTTCATGTCGCGCAGGGGCGCCTTGTAAACCGGCATAACAATACCTCTGTCCTGTAAGGGAATCGGGTGGAGGGCAACAGGCTCTCCGATAGGAAATGTTTTACGGCATTCAAACGGGTGTTCCATTGACGAAAACCGCCTGCCCGACTGTCAGAAAGGACAATTGGCTGAAATGACGATGCCGGTGCCGGGCTTCATGAAGGGTTGATCGAAAACCTGGCTATGGGCGTATTTTCAGGAAGATAACGTGCGAATGAATTCTGTTTCGGGAGTGTAAAAGTCATGCAAATACCCAGACCTTCGGCTGAACAGGCTGGCCCGCGGGTGTCCTTGTGGTTATTGTTGTCGGTACTGGTTCTGGCCGGCTGTGCCGGACCATCGCTGGACGAATACAGCGGTCGCGAACCTCAACTGGTCCCCGAGGCCTTTTTCAATGGCGAACTTTCTGCACGGGGTGTGGTCAAGGATTGGTCGGGCGCCGTCATCCGTACCTTTGACGCGGATATTGATGCCAACTGGGATGCCGAGGGCGTTGGCACGCTGGATGAAGTATTCCGCTTTGACGATGGCGAGGTACAGACCCGGACCTGGATACTGACGCCGTCCAACGACGGCTACCATGCCGATGCCGGTGACGTGGTGGAGCCTGGCACTATGCGGTGGCGGGGTAACGCCATTCACATGAACTATGTATTACGGGTGTCCTACGGCGATGGCACCATCGACGTCCGCATGGACGACTGGATGTACCTGGTGACACCGGACACGCTCATCAACCAGACCACCATGAGTAAGTGGGGGATGGATGTAGGGGAAGTGGTGTTGGTGATCACCAAAAACGATAAAGACTGATTGAGACACTTATGCTGAAGCAATGGCTGATCGCGCTGGTTCTGGTGGCTGTAGCAGTCGGTGGGGTCTTTGCCTACCGTTATATGGATCAGGGCCCGGACAGCGGCGATCAACGGGTCCGCCCGGCAAGCGTGGTCAATATCGCCACACCGAGTCTGGAAACCGTTCGGGACCGGGTTAATGCAGTGGGCAGCCTGAAAGCGCTGGAAGCCGTTGAACTGACCACCGAGGTCAGTGGCCGCGTGGTGGAGCTGAACCTGCGCAGCGGCCAGCGGGTAGACCGGGGCGATCTGTTACTTCGCCTGGACGATCGCCAGGCGCGGGCGGACGTGCGGGTGTCCGAAGCCCAGGTGGCGGATGCGCGGCGCCAATATGACCGGGCCCGCAGCCTGCGTTCAAACAACAGCATTTCCCAGTCCCAGGTGGATGAACTGCGAACCACCCTGGACGTGGCGCAGGCCCAACTGGAAGCGGCGCGAACCCGTCTGGATAACCATCGCATCACGGCTCCGTTCAGCGGTGTCGTGGGGCTGAGTGATATCAGCCTGGGGGCTTACCTGGAATCCGGCACTGCCGTTGCGACCCTGGACTCCACTGATCGTATGGAGCTGGGTTTTGCCATTCCCGAACGGTTTCTGGGGCAGATCAACCTCGGTCAGGCGGTAGTGGGCGGTTCCCCTGCCTTCCCGGATGAAAACTTCGGTGGTGAACTGGTGGAGCTGGGTACCCGCATCAGCGAATTGAGCCGCACCCTGCCGGTGAGGGCGTTGATCGATAACCCTGACGGCAAACTCCGTCCCGGCCAGTTCATGTCAGCCAGCCTGACCCTGCGTGAGCGCCAGGCCCTGGTGATTCCGGAACAGGCGGTGCTGATGCGCGGCGCCGACAAGTATGTGTTCATTGCCGAAGATGGCAAGGCGCGCCGGGTATCCGTGACCCTCGGTTCACGTCAGCCGGGATGGGTGGAAGTGTCGGACGGGCTGGCGGCGGATGATCCGGTCATCATCACCGGCCAGGACCGGCTCAGCAGCGGCGATCGCATCGAGGTGGTGGAAGACGACAAGGCGATTCCGGACAACCGCTTTGCCACATCGCTGGAGTCGTAATCCATGATCCTGTCCGATGTATCGATCAAACGCCCGGTCTTTGCCACCGTCCTGAGCCTGTTGATTCTGGTTTTCGGCCTGGCCGCCCTGCTGGGTCTGCCGGTGCGGGAGTATCCCGATATCGATCCGCCGGTGGTGTCGATATCCACTGACTATATCGGCGCGGCCGCCGAAGTGGTGGATACCCAGATTACCCAGGTTATCGAAGGCGCAATCAGTGGTATCGAGGGCATCCGTTCCATTGAGTCCAGCACCGAGCAGGGTGAATCCCGCACCAGCATTGAATTCAACACCTCCCGCAACGTCGATATTGCCGCCAATGATGTCCGTGATGCCGTCTCCCGGGTCAGTAACGAGCTCCCGGAAGAAGCCGATCCCCCTGTGGTGAGCAAGGCCGATTCCGATGCCCGCCCGATGATGTGGATAACGCTTCGCAGTGACATCTGGGACAGCGCCGAACTGAGCGATTTTGCCGATCGTGTGCTGGCGGACCGGCTCTCGGTACTGGACGGTGTGGCGGATGTGCGTATTGGCGGCGAACGCCGCTACGCCATTCGTGTCTGGCTGGACCGGGAGCGGCTGGCGGCCCGCGATATTACCGTGGCGGAAGTGGAGCGCGCGTTGCGGGCGAACAATGTGGAACTGCCGGCGGGCTCGGTGGAGTCCGCCACCCGCGACTTCACCGTGCGCGCCGAAGGCCGGTTATCCACAGTGGAAGAGTTTCGCGAACTGGTGATCCGCCGCGATGGCAATGACCTCCTGCGTCTTGGTGAAGTGGCGAACGTCCAGATGGGGGTGGAATCGGACACCAGCCGCCTGCGGGCCAATGGCCAGACCGCCATTGGCATGGGGGTGATCCGGCAGTCCAAGGCCAACACCGTGGCGGTGTCGGACCTGGTGCAGCAGGAACTGGAGAAGATCCGCGAGACCCTGCCGCCGGAAATCACCATTGCCGAAAGCTACGACGAATCCATTTTCATCCGTGCCTCCATCAAGGAAGTGATGATCACCCTGGCCATCGCGGTGTCGCTGGTGATCCTGGTAATTTTCGTGTTCCTGCGATCCTGGCGGGCAACACTGATCCCCGCCGTAACCATCCCGGTGGCAGTGATCGGCGCCTTCATCGGTCTGGGCGCCCTGGGCTTTTCCATCAACGTGCTGACATTGCTGGCGGTGATCCTCGCCATCGGTCTGGTGGTGGACGATGCCATCGTCATGCTAGAGAACATCCAGCGCCGTATTGATGACGGCGAGCCGCCGTTGCTGGCTTCCTACCGTGGCGCCAAGCAGGTGGCGTTTGCGGTTATAGCCACCACTCTCACGCTTGTCGCGGTGTTTGTTCCCATCTCGTTTATGGGCGGGAACATTGGCCGGCTGTTTGCGGAATTCGGCTTTACCCTGGCGGCCGCTGTGGTGGTGTCCAGTCTGGTGGCGCTGACCCTGGCCCCGATGCTGTGCTCGAAATGGCTGAAACACAGCCCGGAAACCGAGGAGGGTCACCGGCTCTGGAGCGCCATTGAGAAAGTGTTGAATGGCCTCACCCGGGGCTATGAGCGCATGTTGCGGTTCTCCCTGCGCCAGCCGGGTTTGCTGCTTGGTCTCGGGCTGGTGGGTATGGTGCTGATCGCGGTGGTGTTTCCCAAGTTGCCCCAGGAACTGGCGCCGATTGAAGACCGTGGCGTGATAATCATGCCGGTCAGCGCACCCCGGGGATCGACGGTGGAATACACCGATCATCACGTGAAAAAGGCCGAAGAACAGTTGCTACCCTACCTGGAGGAGGGAATTGCCGATCGTCTGCTCTCTATCGTCGGGTTCCGTAATGAGGCCGACAATGCCTTCTTGATCATGGGGCTCACCCCTTGGGAACAGCGGGATATCAAGCAACAACAGGTCACCAGCGAACTCCGGGGCCAGCTTGCCGGTATTCCCGGCATCCGCGCCGTGGCGGTGAATCCGCCGGGGCTGGGGCAGCGGGGGTTCAACCAGCCGGTGGAAATCGTGGTTGGTGGTCCGGACTATGAATCGGTCCAGGCCTGGAGTGAGGAACTGCTGGAACGGGCCAAGGAGAATCCGGACCTGCTGAATCTTGAGACCGATTTCGAGCTGACCCGGCCGGAGTTGCGGGTGAATATCGACCGCGAACGGGCGGCGGACCTGGACATCACGGTGGAGGATGTGGGGCTGACCCTGCAGACCATGCTGGCGTCCCGCCAGGTGACCACCTATGTCGATCGCGGTCGGGAATACGACGTTATTGTGCAGGCGGCGGATGCCGATCGCGCCACGCCTGAGGACCTTGGCCAGGTCTTCCTCCGCCCCCGTGAGGGCGGTGCGCTGATTCCCATGGAAGCCCTGGTGTCGGTGCGTGAAATCGGCGCCAATCCCGACCTGCGGCGCATTGATCGCTTGCCGGCAGTGGTTATCAGCGGCTCGCTCGCCGACGGTTACGATCTGGGCTCGGCCCTGACGTACCTGAATAACCTGGCGGTGGATAATCTTCCCCCGGAGGCCCGCATCAGCTACAAGGGGCTCAGCCGTGAATTTCAGGACTCCTCGGCGGCCATTTACCTGACATTCGGGCTGGCCTTCGTCATCGTCTTCCTGGTGCTGGCGGCGCAGTTCGAAAGCTGGATACACCCACTGATCATCATGCTGTCGGTCCCGCTGGCGGTGACCGGGGCGCTGTTTGCGCTGTATTGGGCTGGCATCAGCCTGAACATATACAGCCAGATCGGTATCGTCATGCTGCTGGGGCTGATGGCCAAGAACGGCATCCTGATCGTGGAGTTCGCCAATCAGCTCCGGGACAAGGGCTATGAAGTCCGGGATGCCATCCTTGAAGGGGCTATCCTGCGCTTCCGGCCGGTACTGATGACCACCATTTCGACGGTGTTTGGCGCCATACCGCTGGTGATCGCTACCGGTGCCGGAGCTGAAAGCCGCGCTTCCATCGGTGTGGTGATCCTGGGCGGGCTGGTATTCGCCACCACCCTGACCCTGTTCATCATCCCGGTGCTGTACAACCTGCTGGCACGCTTTGCCAAGTCCACCAACGCGGTGGCGGTGGAGTTGGAGAAGCAGGCCAGCCAGTCCGGTGGCGGCCAGGGGCTGGCAACTGCGCCACAAAAGCGGGCAGATGATTTCTGACCGGCTTTTGCCCGTTCCCTGTCTGTCAGCTGTGGATAAAGGTTTGAATAAGCTACGGACAAGCGTTGGATGAATATAATTGAATTCAATAAAAACAATAAGTTATTGTGCATTTTTGGCTGTATAATAAGTGTTCTTGCATGTGGATAACTTTCTTGAAAACTTTTCTGAGAACAGTTTTCCAAGCCACTGAAAATATAACGATTTCTGTCTCGTTGTTGTCCCACAGGGCATGCCGCGTGGCCTCTTCGGCATGGTTGCCCCGGGGCGTTGGTTTTCATTGTTAGCCGCTCTGGTTAAAATTTGCACATTCTGACTGCATTTTCCGGGGCAAGGCGTTATACTCCCCGCCCTGTTTTTATCCCCCGATTTCCGAGGTGAACTGTGGATTTTCCGAGCCGTTTCGATGTCATTGTCATTGGTGGTGGCCATGCCGGTACCGAGGCCGCGCTGGCGGCCGCACGCATGGGTTCGCAAACCCTGCTGCTGACTCACAACATTGAGACCCTGGGGCAGATGTCCTGCAATCCGGCCATTGGTGGCATTGGCAAGAGTCATCTGGTCAAGGAAATCGACGCCCTGGGCGGCGCCATGGCCGAGGCCACGGATCAGGCCGGTATCCAGTTCCGCGTGCTGAACAGCCGCAAAGGGCCTGCGGTTCGTGCGACCCGTGCCCAGGCGGATCGGGTGCTGTACAAGGCGGCCATCCGTCATACCTTGGAAAACCAGCCCAACCTGACGCTGTTTCAGCAGGCGGCGGACGACCTGATTGTGGAAAACGATCAGGTCACCGGAGTGGTCACCCAGACCGGTATCCGCTTTAATGCCCGGACAGTGGTGCTGACCACTGGCACGTTCCTGGGTGGGGTTATCCACATCGGCATGCAGCAGCATTCCGGTGGTCGTGCCGGCGATGCACCGGCCAACGCCCTGGCCAAGCGCCTGCGGGAGCTGCCGTTCAACGTTGGTCGCCTGAAGACCGGCACCCCGCCACGGATCGACGCCCGCTCTGTGGATTTCTCGGTGATGCAGGAACAGTGGGGTGATGATCCCACCCCGGTCATGTCGTTCATCGGCAGCCGTGCCCAGCATCCCGAGCAGGTGTGCTGTTACGTCACCCGTACCACCGAACAGACTCACGACATCATCCGCAGCGGCTTTGACCGTTCGCCGATGTTTGCCGGCAATATCGAGGGTATTGGTCCACGTTACTGCCCGTCCATCGAGGACAAGGTCAACCGTTTTGCCGACAAGGACTCCCACCAGATCTTTGTGGAGCCGGAAGGGCTGACCACCAACGAGCTCTACCCCAATGGTATTTCCACCAGCCTGCCGTTTGATATCCAGCTGGCGGCGGTGCGTTCCATCCCGGGGTTCGAGAATGCCCATATTACCCGGCCCGGTTACGCCATCGAGTATGACTTCCTGAACCCCCAGGATTTGCGTCATACCCTGGAAACCAAGTTTATCCAGGGCCTGTATTTTGCCGGCCAGATCAATGGCACCACCGGCTATGAAGAGGCCGGCGCCCAGGGCCTGCTGGCGGGCATCAACGCCGCGCTGAAAGCCCAGGACAAGGACGAATGGTATCCGCGCCGCGATGAGGCCTATCTGGGTGTACTGGTGGACGACCTGATTACCATGGGTACCTCCGAGCCCTACCGCATGTTCACCAGCCGTGCCGAATACCGGCTGATCCTGCGGGAAGATAACGCCGACCTGCGCCTGACCGAAACCGGCCGCAAGCTGGGTCTGGTGGATGACGACCGCTGGCAGAAGTTCAACGACAAGCGTGAAGCCATTGCCACCGAGCGCAGCCGCCTGGAATCCACCCGCATTCACCCGAATACGGACGCCGGCGAACGCGCCAACGGGTTCCTTAAACAGCCGATGAGCCGCGACCAGTCGCTGGCGGAACTGCTGCGTCGTCCCGAGATTGCCTACAAGCACGTGGCCGAGATTGGCGCGGCGCAGGCGGACGATCCAGTGGTGGCCGATCAGGTGGAAATCGAGATCAAGTACGAAGGGTATATTTCCCGTCAGACCGACGAGATCGAGCGCCTGCGCCGCAACGAGAACACTGCGTTGCCGGTGGATCTGGACTACGATGCTATTGGCGGCCTGTCCAACGAGATCAAGCAGAAGCTCAAGACCGTACGGCCGGAAACCGTGGCCCAGGCCTCGCGCATCCAGGGCGTGACGCCGGCGGCGGTATCCCAGTTGCTGGTGCACCTGAAAAAGCGCGACCTGTTGCGCAAGCAGACGGCCTGATCCGCGCTTATGAGTGACGCACTCTGGCAGCGCCAGCTCGAGGACGGGCTGGCGGACATGGGGCTTGCCCTCAACGCACACCAGCAACAACAACTGCTGGCCTTTCTGGCGTTGTTGAACAAGTGGAACCGCGCCTACAATCTCACGGCGGTGCGTGATCCCCGGGACATGGTGTCACGCCAGCTGCTGGACAGCCTCAGCATCCTGTCATTTGTGACCGCGGAGCATCTGCTGGACGTGGGCGCCGGCGGTGGCCTGCCTGGTATTCCCCTGGCCATTGCCCTGCCGGACAAGCGGTTTACCCTGCTTGACAGCAACAGCAAGAAAACCCGGTTCCTGACCCAGTGCGTGCTGGAACTGGGTCTGGAGAATGTCGAGATCATTCACGGTCGCGCCGAAAGCTGCGATCCCGACCTCCGGTTCAGCCAGGTCAGCAGCCGGGCCTTTACCGCGCTGGAGAACCTGGTGACCTGGTGCGGGGATTTATTGGCAGATGATGGTGAGTTCCTTGCCATGAAAGGCCAGTTTCCGGATGATGAAGTAGCTGCGCTTCCGGCAGGATGGCAGGTAAAATCCCGCCATCCGTTGCACGTACCCGCCTCAGACGGCGAACGGCACCTGCTGGTGATCGACCGGGCGGGGCAACCCCAGTAATCCAGTATCAAGGAGGCAAGACATGGCGCGCGTGATTGCAGTGACCAATCAGAAGGGCGGTGTGGGTAAAACCACCACCTGCGTGAACCTTGCCGCCTCCCTGGCTGCGACCAAGCGCCGGGTATTGCTGGTGGATATGGATCCCCAGGGCAACGCCACCATGGGCAGTGGTGTGGATAAAAATGCCCTCGAACTGTCGGGCTATGACATGCTGACCAAGCGTGCCACTGCCGCCGAAGTGACCTTCCTGGCCGAAGCCTCCGGTTTTGATCTGTTGCCCGCCAATGGCGACCTGACCGCCGCGGAAGTGGAACTGATGAACGAGATCGGTCGCGAACACCGCCTGCGCCTGGCCCTCAATACCGTTCGTGACAACTACGATTACATCCTGATCGACTGCCCGCCGTCCCTCAGTCTGCTGACCGTCAACGCCCTGTCCGCTGCGGACACCGTGTTGATTCCCATGCAGTGTGAGTACTACGCCCTGGAGGGCCTGGCGGCATTGATGAACACCGTCGAGCAGATTCAGGAAACAGTGAATCCCAATCTGCAGATCGAGGGTATCCTGCGTACCATGTACGATCCCCGCAACAGCCTGACCCTGGATGTGTCTGGTCAGCTCAGCGAGTATTTCGGTGACAAGGTCTACCGGGCGGTGATTCCCCGCAATGTGCGGCTGGCGGAAGCGCCCAGTTATGGCGTGCCGGCGCTGAAATATGATCGTGCCTCCAAAGGGGCTGTGGCGTATCTGGCATTGGCCGGAGAAATGGTCCGTCGCCACAAAGCGCAAAAGACATCCACGGCCGTTGCCGTGTAGACTACCTCTCCTTTGCACACTGATTTTCACCGGGAAGAATGACAGACACCATGGCGGCGAAGAAACGAGGACTGGGTGAGCGCGGGCTGGGCGCCCTGCTACAGGGTTCCAGGGTCAATCTGGATCAGGAGCTCCATGACCACGACGGTGAACTCCGTGAAGTGCCGATCGACCTGATTCAGCGTGGCCGTTTCCAGCCCCGCCGTGATATGGATCCGGCCGCCCTGCAGGAACTGGCCGATTCCATACGTCAGCAGGGTGTCATGCAGCCGGTCGTTATCCGCCCGATTGCCGAGGGCCGCTACGAGCTGATCGCTGGTGAGCGTCGCTGGCGGGCCACCCAGATGGCCGAGTTGGACAGCATTCCCGCCATCATCCGTGATGTGCCGGACGAAGCCGCCATTGCCATGGCGCTGATCGAGAACATCCAGCGCGAAAACCTCAACCCCGTTGAAGAAGCGTTTGCCCTGCAGCGGCTGCAGGACGAATTCGGCCTGACCCAGGCCCAGGTGGCGGAAGCGGTGGGTAAAAGCCGCACCACCATCACCAACCTGTTGCGCCTGATCGGTCTGACCGAAGACGTCCGCCTGATGCTGGAGCACGGTGATCTGGAGATGGGCCATGGCCGCGCCATGCTGACACTGCAGCCGGAACAGCAGATGCAGGTGGCGAAACAGGTGGTGGCCAAATCGCTGTCGGTTCGTCAGACTGAGGCGCTGGTTCGCCGCGTGCAGCAGGAAACGCCGGATCGCAAGAAGCCCCGGGGCGAAGTGGATCCGAACATCCGCGCGCTGCAGGACGATCTTGCCGAGCGCCTGGGTGCCCGGGTATCTATTGATCATGGCCAGAGAGGCAAGGGCAAACTGGTGATCGAATACAGCTCCCTGGACGAACTGGATGGGATTTTGGGCCACATCCGTTAAGGTTTGTGACATTTCATCCCAAAGTACCGTCTGAGCCTTAAACCACCACATGTCGTGATTGTGATGGTTAGAAAGCACAACTTGTGTGAAGTTGCTGTGATCTGGCGAGAGTTCTGGTTATTTTTCCACCAAATTTTCCCATCGGTTCTGTTGAACACCTCTCGGTTAACACATATAATTTCGCGCGCTTGGAATGACAGCAGGTGGTATGAGCAATAACCGATCACGAATCACCCGCTTACCTCTGGCCCGATGGTTGGCCATTGAGTTTACCGTTATCGTCATTCTGAGCCTGTTGTGGACTATAGAAAGTCGTTTGGCCGGGTATTCCGCTTTCGTAGGCGGTCTTATATTTGTCATACCAAACGCGTATTTTGCCCACCGGATGTACCGGTTTGAAGGCGCCCGACAGGCGCACCTGATGGTGGGAAACATGTTCCGGGCGGAAAGCATCAAGATCGCCCTTACCGCAGTTTTTTTTGCGGCCGTTTTCATCTTAATGGAGCCAGTACATGTACCGGCTCTGTTATTCACTTTTGCTGTGATGGTTGTGATGAGTGCAGTGTTGCGCTTCCTCATCCGGCCGCAACCACAGCGATGACTGGACGAGAGCAGTATGGCAGCTGATACCCCAGTAGAGTATATAAAGCACCACCTAACGAACCTCACCTACGGCAAACTCCCGGAAGGCTACGAGCGCGCGGACGGTACCCTTGTCGATGAAGCCACCTGGACGTTCGCACGAACGGCCCAGGAAGCTTCAGACATGGGCTTCATGGCGTTTCACGTAGACACCCTGGGCTGGTCCCTGTTCATGGGGATTCTCTTCCTCGGCTTGTTCCGCTTTGCGGCCAAGCGTGCAACCACCGGCGTACCGAGTGGCCTGCAGAACGTGGTGGAGATGACCGTTGAATTTATACAGAACCTGGTCAGAGACAGTTTCCACTCGCGCAATCCGTTGATCGCGCCGCTGGCGCTGACGGTTTTTGTCTGGATTCTGCTGATGAACACCCTGAAGCTGATCCCGGTTGACTACATCCCCTCAATCGCCCACGCGATGGGGCTGGAATACTTCAAGATCGTACCAACCACCGATCCCAACGGTACCTTCGGTATTTCCATCGGCGTATTCCTGCTGATTATCTTCTACAGCCTGAAAGTGAAAGGCATCGGCGGCTTCGCCAAGGAACTGTCCATGCAGCCCTTTAACCACTGGCTGCTGATACCGTTCAACCTGTTCCTGGAAATATTGGTACTTATCGTTAAACCGATCAGTCTGGCATTGCGTCTGTTCGGTAACATGTACGCCGGTGAAGTGGTGTTCATCCTGATTGCCCTGCTGCCGCTGTGGGCCCAATGGACACTGAACGTGCCCTGGGCCATCTTCCACATCCTGGTGGTGGTATTGCAGGCCTTTATCTTTACAACGCTGACTGTGGTATACCTCAGCGCGGCGCACGAAGATCACTGATTAAAACGCTTTAAAACACAAACCCTTAACTATCTGAGAAAACTGAGGAGTCTTCAATGGAAATGGTATTTATTGCAGCTGCGATCATCATCGGTCTGGGCGCTCTGGCCACCGGTATCGGCTTCGGCCTGCTGGGCGGCAAACTGCTCGAGTCCACTGCTCGTCAGCCGGAAATGGCTAACCAGCTGCAAACCAAGACATTCATCATGGCTGGTCTGCTTGACGCGGTTCCGATGATCGGCGTTGGTATCGCGATGTACCTGATCTTCGTTGTTGCTGGTTAATCAGCCGTAAGATGCGGGCGCCGCTTCATTGAATTGAGGTCGCGCCCGGTTTTCCGGACACCAGGACGCAACGAATAGCAAGAGGTATATTGCCGTGAATATAAACCTTACGTTGATAGGGCAATCGATTGCCTTCGCTATTTTCGTCTGGTTCTGCGTCAAATATGTATGGCCGCCGATTACCGCGGCCATGGAAGCGCGCCAGAAGAAAATTGCCGACGGCCTTTCTGCCGCAGATCGGGCATCCCTCGATCTGGAACTTGCGCAGGAGAAAGCCTCCAAGGAACTGCACAAGGCGAAAGAAGAAGCTGCAGCCCTGATTGACCAGGCCAACAAGCGTGCCGCCCAGATTGTCGAGGCGTCCAAAGACGATGCCCGCAAGGAAGGCGATCGGCTTATTGAGCAGGCCAGGGCGGAAATTCAACAGGAGCGTATTCAGGCTCGCGACGCACTGAGAGCAGAAGTGGCAGCACTTGCCGTTGCCGGTGCCGAGAAGATTCTGGAAACCTCTGTAGACGCCAAAGCTCACAGCGAGATGCTGGAAAAGCTGGCCGCAGAACTCTAAAAGAGGGTCATCATGGCAGAACTGACAACGTTAGCCCGACCCTACGCGAAAGCCGTTTTTGGTGCCGCGCAAGACCAGAACGCCGTTGATCTCTGGGATCAGGCTCTGGCTTTCGCCGCTCAGGTTGCGGCTGACCAAGAGGTAAAGAACATCCTGGCCAATCCCGGCCTGTCTGAGCAACGCAAGGCGGAACTCTTCGCTGACTGTTTTGAAGAGCCGCTGCCTGAAGCACTCAGAAACTTCCTGTTGATTCTTGCTGAAAGCAAGCGTCTGGTCCTGCTGCCGGAAGTTTCAGCCCTGTTCAACCTGTACCGTGCGGATCTTGAACGCACTGTAAACCTTCAGGTGAGCACGGCGTTTGAAATGACCGCGGAACAACAGCAGCAGCTAATCGACGCGCTGTCCAAAAAGCTGGAGCGCAAGGTGACCCTGGAAACCGCAGTGGATCAGTCCCTGATCGGCGGTGCAGTAGTAAACACGGGTGACCTGGTTATCGACGCTTCAGTCCGAGGCAAGCTGGCCAAGATGGCCAAGTCTCTGGGCTCCTGATTTCAGCACAAGGTTTGAGGACAAAGGCATGCAGCAACTGAATCCATCCGAGATCAGTGACATCATCAAGAAGAGAATCGAAAAGCTCGATATCTCTTCCGATGCTAAGAACGAAGGTACGATTCTTTCCGTTTCCGACGGTATCGTACTGATCCACGGTCTTGCCGACGTTATGTACGGTGAGATGATTGAATTTGCCAACGGCACTTACGGCATGGCGCTGAACCTGGAGCGCGATTCTGTTGGTGCGGTTGTACTGGGTGACTACGAAGATCTGGCTGAAGGCCAGAAAGTTCGTTGTACCGGTCGTATCCTGGAAGTTCCGGTTGGTCCGGAGCTGATGGGTCGTGTAGTCGACGGTCTGGGTAACCCGATTGACGGCAAGGGCGAGCTGGGCACTTCCCAGACCTCTCCGGTCGAGAAGGTTGCACCGGGCGTTATCGCCCGTCAATCCGTTGATGAGCCGGTACAGACCGGTCTGAAAGCGATCGATACCATGGTTCCGATCGGTCGTGGTCAGCGTGAGCTGATCATCGGTGACCGTCAGATCGGTAAGACCGCGGTTGCGATCGATGCGATCATCAACCAGAAGAACACCGGCATCAAGTGTATCTACGTTGCCGTTGGCCAGAAGCAGTCTTCCATCGCCGCGGTTGTCCGCAAGCTGGAAGAGCACGGCGCCATGGACCACACCATCGTGGTTGCTGCCGGTGCCGCTGACCCGGCCTCTATGCAGTTCCTCGCCCCGTACTCCGGTACCTCCATGGGTGAGTACTTCCGTGACCGTGGTGAAGACGCCCTGATCATTTACGATGACCTGTCCAAGCAGGCCGTCGCTTACCGTCAGATCTCCCTGCTGCTGCGTCGTCCGCCGGGCCGTGAAGCCTTCCCGGGTGACGTATTCTACCTGCACTCACGTCTGCTGGAGCGCGCATCCCGCGTGAACGCTGACTACGTAGAGCAGCTGACCAATGGTGAAGTGAAAGGCAAGACCGGTTCCCTGACCGCCCTGCCAATCATCGAGACCCAGGCCGGTGACGTATCCGCGTTCGTACCGACCAACGTGATCTCCATTACTGACGGTCAGATCTTCCTGGAAACCAACCTGTTCAACTCCGGTATCCGTCCGGCGATGAACGCCGGTATCTCCGTATCCCGGGTAGGTGGTTCAGCCCAGACCAAGATCATGAAGAAGCTTGGCGGTAACATCCGTCTGGCCCTCGCCCAGTACCGTGAACTGGCGGCGTTCGCCCAGTTCGCCTCTGACCTGGACGAAGCCACCCGGAAGCAGCTTGAGCACGGTCAGCGCGTTACCGAGCTGATGAAGCAGAACCAGTACAGCCCGATGTCCGTCGCGGAAATGGGTACCGTACTGTTCGCAGCTAACGAAGGTTTCCTGGACGATGTCGAGGTTAACAGTGTGGTTAAGTTCGAAGCGCAACTGCTGGACTGGATGCGTTCCGAACAGAAAGAACTGCTCGACAAGATCGGTGAAGACGGTAATTTCAATGACGAAATTACTGCCGGCCTGAAAGCTGCTCTGGAAAAATTCAAGACCACTCAAAGCTGGTAAGCCCGAGGCCCGCTGCGGCGGGCCCGTTGGTCTACATGAGTGTCTAACTTGAAAAGGCAGTGACTTATGGCCGTCGGAAAAGAAATACGTAACCAGATCGGAAGCATCAAGAGCACGCAGAAGATCACTTCCGCCATGGAAATGGTGGCGGCAAGTAAAATGCGTAAAGCTCAGGAACGCATGCAGGCGACTCGCCCGTATGCGCAAAAGATGCGTCAGGTAATCGGGCACATTGCCAAGGCAAACCAGGATTACCGACACCCGTTCATGCAGGATCGTGACGTCAAACGCGTGGGTTACATCGTGGTTTCCTCCGATCGGGGACTCTGTGGTGGCCTGAACGGCAACACGTTCAAGCTTCTCGTTCGTGAAATGCGTGAATGGAAAGGCAAAGGTGTTGAGACCGACCTCTGTGCCATCGGGCAGAAAGGTGCATCATTCTTCCGCAATTATGGCGGAAACGTGGTTGCCGCTCTGACCCATCTGGGCGACAACCCCAGTGCAGAACAGCTGATCGGTAACGTCAAGGTTATGCTCGACTCATTCGAATCAGGCAAGATTGACCGCCTGTACCTGGTGAGCAACGAGTTCGTGAACACCATGACGCAACAGCCGAAAGCGGAACAGCTTCTGCCGTTGCCTGAAGGCGAAGATGAAGAAGTCGGTCACCAGTGGGATTACATCTACGAGCCCGATGCACGCCCCATCCTGGATGGGCTGCTACCACGTTATATCGAATCCCAGGTGTATCAGGGAGTGGTAGAGAATCTGGCTTGCGAGCAGGCTGCTCGGATGATTGCCATGAAGAGCGCGACTGATAACGCTGGCAGCATCATTGACGAGCTTCAACTGGCTTATAACAAGGCCCGTCAGGCAGCCATTACGCAAGAGATATCGGAGATTGTGAGCGGCGCGGCTTCGGTCTGACCCGGCCCACAATCCTACTGGTTTTAATGACTATCAAGATAACGAGGAACCGAGCATGAGTAGCGGACACATCGTTCAGATCATTGGCGCGGTTATCGACGTGGAATTCCCACGTGACTCCGTGCCAGGCGTTTATGACGCACTGCTGCTTGAAGGTGGTGAGACAACTCTGGAAGTCCAGCAGCAGCTGGGTGACGGCATTGTACGTACCATCGCGATGGGCAGCACCGAAGGCCTCAAGCGTGGCCTGAAAGCAGAAAACACCGGCAAGCCGATTTCCGTGCCTGTTGGTACCAAGACTCTCGGCCGTATCATGGACGTTCTGGGTCGTCCCATCGACGAACAGGGCGAGATCGGCGAAGAAGAGCGTTGGGCGATTCACCGCAAGGCCCCGGGCTATGCCGACCAGGCAGCGTCTGCCGACCTGCTGGAAACCGGCATCAAGGTTATCGACCTGATCTGCCCGTTCGCCAAGGGTGGTAAAGTTGGCCTGTTCGGCGGCGCCGGTGTTGGTAAGACCGTTAACATGATGGAACTTATCAACAACATCGCCAAAGAGCACTCCGGTCTGTCCGTATTCGCCGGCGTAGGTGAGCGTACCCGTGAAGGTAACGACTTCTACTACGAAATGAAGGACTCCAACGTACTGGACAAGGTAGCCATGGTTTACGGGCAGATGAACGAGCCTCCCGGAAACCGTCTGCGTGTTGCCCTGACCGGCCTGACCATGGCCGAGAAGTTCCGGGACGAAGGTCGTGACGTACTGTTGTTCGTGGACAACATCTACCGTTACACCCTGGCCGGTACCGAGGTATCCGCACTGCTGGGCCGTATGCCGTCCGCGGTAGGTTACCAGCCGACGCTGGCCCAGGAAATGGGTGAGCTGCAGGAGCGTATCACCTCCACCAAGGCCGGTTCCATCACGTCCATCCAGGCGGTCTACGTACCGGCGGATGACCTGACTGACCCGTCTCCGGCAACCACCTTCTCGCACTTGGACGCGACCGTGGTACTGAGCCGTGACATCGCCTCAAAGGGTATCTACCCGGCGATCGATCCGCTCGACTCCACCTCCCGTCAGCTGGATCCGCTGGTGATCGGCGATCAGCACTACGATGTTGCCCGCGGCGTGCAGAACGTTCTGCAGCGCTACAAGGAACTGAAGGACATCATTGCGATTCTGGGTATGGACGAGCTGTCTGAAGACGACAAGCTGATCGTATCCCGCGCCCGTAAAATCGAGCGTTTCCTGTCCCAGCCGTTCCACGTTGCTGAAGTATTCACCGGTTCTCCCGGTAAGTACGTATCTCTGAAAGAGACTATCGCCAGCTTCGAGGGTATCCTCAATGGTGAATACGACGATATGCCGGAGCAGGCGTTTTACATGTGCGGCGGTATCGAAGAAGCGATTGAGAAGGCTAAGGCAATGAAGGCGAAGGAAGGTAAGTAATTCCTTTCTTCACTTTCTGACCCAAGAGGCGTAAGAAATGGCTATGACCGTACATTGTGACGTCGTTAGTGCCGAGGAGAAAATCTTCTCCGGCCTGGTGGAGATGCTGACCGCTACTGGTACCGAAGGTGAACTGGGTATCCAGTACGGCCACGCTCCGCTGCTAACGGCCCTGAAGCCCGGTGCAGTCAGGATCGTCAAGCAGGGTGGCGCCGAGGAA
Source organism: Marinobacter sp. DUT-3 (assembly GCF_050379435.1). Classification (NCBI taxonomy): domain Bacteria; kingdom Pseudomonadati; phylum Pseudomonadota; class Gammaproteobacteria; order Pseudomonadales; family Marinobacteraceae; genus Marinobacter; species Marinobacter sp. DUT-3. The sequence goes on along the minus strand of NZ_JBNRMG010000008.1, from coordinate 30,931 downwards.
GTGCTGTACGTTTCCGGGGGTTACCTGGAAGTACAGCCCAACCTGGTGACCCTGATGGCCGATACCGCCGTTCGCGCGAAGGATGTGGACGAGGCAGCGGCACTGGAAGCCCAGCGCGAAGCCGAGAAGGCACTGGCAAACAAAACAGGCGAGTTCGAGTATTCCCGTGCCGCAGCAGAGTTGGCGGAAGCCGCCGCCCAGCTGCGCACCATCCAGAAACTGCGCAATCACATTCGTTAATAGCGATTGTCAGTCTGGTATCGCCTGATCTGAAGCCGCATCCCGAAGCGGATAGCCGGTTTCTTTCCGAATCGTCCGATTCGGAGGGAAATCCGCCATCTGTCAGGGATGCGGTTTTTTCGTTTATATAAACAACCCGACCATTGACCGGGGGTTCCGTTGTTATGAGTCCGCTACACGTCGTTATCCTGGCTGCCGGCCAGGGTTCGAGAATGAAATCCGCACTGCCCAAGGTCCTTCACGCCGTGGCGGGTCGCCCCATGCTCCATCATGTCATCGCGACCGCGCGTCAGCTTGAGGCCGAGCAGATTCATGCGGTGATCGGCCATGGTGCGGATCAGGTCAGGGCGGCCACCACGGAACAACCGGTGAACTGGGTGCTGCAGCAGGAACAGCTGGGAACCGGCCACGCGGTGGCCCAGGCATTACCGGACCTGCCGGATGATGCCAGGGTACTGGTGCTCTACGGTGATGTACCGTTGACCGGCGCCGGTACGCTGGAGGCACTGGTGTCGCAGATCGATAACGACACCCTGGGCCTGCTGACGGTGACTCTGGAGAATCCCCAGGGGTATGGCCGGATTATCCGCGACGACGAGGGCAAGGTGACGTCCATCGTCGAACAAAAAGACGCCAGTGACGCCCAGCAGCAGATCCGTGAAGTTAACACCGGCATCCTGGCGGTATCGGCCCGGCGCCTGAAGGACTGGCTGCCCCAGCTCTCCAACCGCAACGCCCAGGGCGAGTACTACCTGACCGATATCATCGCCATGGCGGTGGAGCACGGCATGCAGGTCACGGTTTCACAGCCTGAGGACGCCTTCGAAGTGCAGGGGGTGAATAACCGCCTGCAACTGGCGGAACTGGAACGCTGGTTTCAGCGTCGGGAAGCTGAGCGTCTGATGACAGAAGGCGCCACGCTCGCCGATCCCGCCCGGGTAGACGTTCGTGGCAATCTGACGATTGGCAACGACATCCTGATCGACGTCAACGTGGTGTTTGAAGGTGATGTCGAACTGGCGGACGGTGTCTCCATTGGTCCGGGCTGCGTTATCCGCGATGCGAAAATTGCCGCCGGCGCACAGATCAACGCCCATTCGGTGATTGAAGGCGCCGAGATTGGCGCCAATGCGCAGATTGGTCCGTTTGCCCGCCTGCGCCCAGGCACCCGCCTGGCCGACGACACCAAGGTGGGCAACTTCGTTGAGACCAAGAAGGCGGTTGTCGGCGAGGGCAGCAAGATCAACCACCTCAGTTATGTGGGCGATGCCTCACTGGGTCGTAATGTGAATGTGGGTGCAGGAACCATCACCTGCAATTATGATGGTGTGAATAAACATCAGACGGTGATCGGGGACGGTGTCTTTGTGGGCTCCAATACCTCCCTGGTGGCGCCGGTAACGGTTGCCGAAGGCGCCACCATCGGCGCGGGCTCCACCATTACCCGTGATGTGTCTGATCGCGAACTGGCGGTGGCCCGTGGTCGTCAGCGCAACATTGCAGACTGGGACCGGCCGGTCAAAAAGTCCTGACCGGTCCGGTAACACAGCGAATTTTCTGACAGGTGAGTAACACATGTGTGGCATTGTAGGTGCGGTATCGGAACGTGAGGTTCAGGGCATTCTTCTGGAAGGCCTGCGCCGGCTCGAGTACCGGGGATATGACTCCGCCGGCATGGCGGTCATGGATGGTGGCAATACCGTGCAGCGTGCCCGGGAAGTGGGCAAGGTCGCTGCTTTGGCGGACGCCATTGGTACAAATGCCCTGGAAGGCACCGTTGGTATTGCCCATACCCGTTGGGCAACCCACGGTGAACCGTCCCGCCTCAATGCCCACCCCCACATGTCCGGTGACCGGCTGGCCATAGTCCATAATGGCATTATCGAGAACTATCAGGACCTGCGGGATGAGCTCAGGGCCGAGGGTTTCGAGTTCACCTCCCAGACCGATACCGAAGTGGTCGCCCACCTGATCGAAAAGCACTACCGTGAGCAGCGTAATTTGCAGGACGCGGTTAAATCTGCCATTGGTCGCCTTCGTGGCGCCTATGCCCTGGCCGTGGTCCATGCCGATGAGCCCGACCACCTGGTGGTCTGTCGTGAAGGCAGCCCGTTGGTCATTGGTGTGGGTATTGGCGAGAACTTCATTGCCTCCGACCAGCTCGCGTTGCTACCGGTCACCGACCGTTTCATGTTCCTGGAAGAGGGCGATATCGCCGACATCCGCCGTGACCGGGTCGAGATTCATGACCGCGACGGCAGCCTCGTTGAGCGCCCGGTTACCCGCTTCGAGCATGGTGCGGATTCCGCCGACAAGGGCGAATACCGCCACTTCATGCTCAAGGAAATCCATGAGCAGCCGCGGGTGATCAAGGCCACCATGGAAGGCCGTCTGACCAATACGAACGTTCTCGAGCAGGCCCTGGGTACCTCCGCAGGCAAGCTGCTTGAAAACGTGGGCCATGTCCAGATCATTGCCTGTGGCACCAGCTACCACGCCGGTATGGTGGCGCGGTACTGGATCGAGGAACTGGCCGGCGTACCCTGTTCCGTTGAGGTGGCGTCCGAGTTCCGTTACCGCAAACACGTGATTCAGCCCGACACCCTGTTCCTGTGCATATCCCAGTCCGGTGAAACCGCGGATACCCTGGCCGCCCTGCGCCAGGCCAAGCAAGCGGGATTCCGCGCCGCGCTGGCCATTTGCAACGTGCCGGGCAGTTCCCTGGTACGGGAATCCGACCTGGTGATCATGACCCAGGCGGGCCCGGAGATTGGTGTCGCCTCCACCAAGGCGTTCACCACCCAGTTGACGGCATTGCTGATCTTTACCCTGGCACTGGCGCGTCACAATGGCTTGTCTGAAGACGCCGAAGCAGAGATCGTGGAAGCCATTCACCTGTTGCCGGGCCAGGCTGATCAGGTACTGGCGCTGGATGCCGAAATTGCGGAGATGTCGCGGGCGTTCATGGACAAGAACCACAGCCTGTTCCTCGGCCGTGGCTCACAGTTCCCGGTGGCCCTGGAGGGTGCGCTGAAGCTGAAGGAAATCTCCTATATCCACGCCGAAGCCTACCCGGCCGGTGAGCTCAAGCACGGCCCGCTGGCGTTGGTGGACAGTGAAATGCCGGTGGTTACAGTGGCGCCCAACAACGACCTGGTTGAGAAACTGAAGTCCAACCTGGAAGAAGTCCGCGCCCGCGGTGGTGAACTGTTTGTATTCGCTGACAGGGCCGCCGACGTGAAGCCCCAGGACGGCATCCATGTAATGGAGTTGCCCTCGGTTCACCCGATCACCGCCCCGATCGTCTACACCATTCCGCTCCAGTTGCTGTCCTATCATGTGGCGGTACTGAAGGGCACCGATGTGGATCAACCACGGAACCTGGCGAAGAGTGTGACGGTGGAATGACAACCGTAACCGCCAAAGGATGATTGTGGGTTCATAATAAAGCTGGTAACTGATGACCGATGTGTCAGAGTCAGGCTATTTCCTCGGGATTAATAGGGAATGGCCAGCTACAAGCTCGACAAGAAAACCGAAAAATGGATCAAAGAAGGGCGCGGCAAAGGTAGCGGTGAAGATTACCGTCCTTGGCTCACGGTACGAGATCTATCCTCGAAGGGGGTAGTGGTCAACTAATCCCGGACAGTATTTGAAGGTTTTCCTCAGCCGCAACGGGCGAAATACCGCCATTGCATGCATGAGGTCGTTGCCGGTCGTAGTAGTCCATTAGATAACCACCCACATCTTTCTTGGCCTCGGGCAGGTTCCGATATCCCAAGGCCGGTATCCACTCAGATTTCAGACTCCGGAACAGTCTCTCCATCGGTGCGTTGTCCCAGCAGTTCCCTCGCCGGCTCATGCTTTGTGTCATTCGATAGCGCCAGAGCCTTGACCACCAGATCTGCATCCGGACTGGATGACATCGCCCAACCAGCAACGCGGCAAGCATACAGATCCAGCACGACAGCCAGATAACTCCACCGCTGGCCTGCTTGTAAGCGTGAGGGCCTGGCTGCTTGCAGATCAGCCCAAGCTCGCTCATTAAGCGTCGAACCTTGCAGCGGGCTTCCAACTCCTGAATCCGGCGCTGCTCCGGGGTTAAAGCCTTACCCTTCGGGGTGACACCCTCACGCTCCTCGGTCAGCTGTTTGAACTCAGGAGAAAAAGAACCTCACATCAACCCGGGGCCGTATGGGGATCAAGCGAGTTTCCGGGTCACAAAGAGCCAGACTAAGAGGGTAGAACCCCGGAGAGCTTCTAGAATGTCGAGTGCGGCGAACTTTCACACGCCTGCACACTAAAGTGCAAAAAAAGCCACTTTTAACCACTAAAAACCACTTTAACAATGACAGTGGCGGATCTGAGCACTATACTGTTTTTAATGTGTTAATTAATTGGTTTTTAATCAGTAAAGTGAGTAGGGCCGGTTATGAAATCAAAGCAGGGTCTTCTGGAAGCCTTGAATGAAGAAATCCAGCGATTGCAGGCATTGGCGAAACAAATTGAGTCTTCTGATGAACCGGATTTAAGGCCAGTATCTGAACTGGCAGACATCATGAAGTCTCGCAGGGATTCGCTTACGTTAAGCTCAGGAGAAGTGGGCGACCTCTCTGGTGTTTCGGGCACAACAGTTAGAGCTATGGAGAAAGGTGGAAACCCAACAATTAAGAGCCTTCAGGCCGTTGGGAAGGTACTTAATTTCAAGCTTTGGATTGAAGTGTGATGCGAGCACAAGTGAAGATGTATGGAGTACTGGCAGGCATACTGGAACGCAGCGGAAGCACCGTTACTTTCCAGTATGACAAACGCTACCTGCAACTCCGTCAGCCTCCGTTGAGTCTAAGCCTACCATTGCGAAAAGAACCTTTTGTATCTGAGGGACTTCCAGCCTTCTTCAGCGGACTGGTAAGTGAAGGCTGGTTGAAGCGGGTACAGGCCAGAGAACAACGCATAGACCCTGAAGACAACTTTTCGCTGCTGGTACACAACGGCGAAGATCTCCCTGGAGCCGTGACCATTGAACTGCTTGATATGCCTTAAAACTCTGCCAGAGACAGCTACATCGTCATACCATGGTTACTGCTTGGATCGAATGTTCGGAAGCCATAAGCTGAGTCTTGAGCTGGCGGAAAGCCGTAGCGACCTGGTGACCTCAATGCCGAAGAAAACACATGGTTTCTCCATCAGTGGCGTGCAGATGAAAGCGCAACTGAAAATTGAGAAGGGCGAGTTGAAGCTTGTCGACCATGAAGGGCAGTTCATCATGAAGCCCGCGCCGGAAGAATACCCGAACGTTGCCGAGAATGAGCACGCCACGCTCATCCTGATGAGAAAAGTCGGCTTCCCAGTACCTCCTTGCGGCCTGCTGAAACTAAAAGACGAGCACCTGGTCTTTGTCATCCGGCGCTATGACCGGGACTTCGAGACTGGCGAGAAAATCCATCAGGAAGATGCGATGCAGGCGTTGGGCATAACAAATTCCGATTCGTCGCAGAAATACACTGCCGCTAGCTATCAGAGGGTAGTAGAACTGGTCGTTGAGCATGCGGGTGTGGCTGTGGCAGCGGAACTGCTCGAACGCATTGCCTTCAGCTATTTAGTAGGCAACGACGACCATCATCTGAAAAATATCAGCTTCCTGTTTGATCCAGTCTTCAAAATGACACCTTGCTATGATGTGTTGGCCTCTACGCTATACGGGGCCTCAAGCATAGAGAGCCCGTTAGCGCTTCCTATGCTTGATGAGGGAGAGCGGAAGTATTACCGAACCATGGGCAACGGCTTTTACGCTGGTTCGGATTTCCTGGAGCTCGGAATCAAAGCCGGCATGCCTGAAAAAGCGGTTAAGAAACGACTTCACGCGCTGACAAATAAGGTTCGTAAAGAGGCGAGCGGGATAATTAACGCCTCATACATGCCAGAGGGCATGAAAGCGGACTACCTTGATCTCGTAATGCAAAGGCTCTCGTTTATGGACGTGATGCAGGTCGAATGACGCACAAAAATAGTATCTGTCGTGTTGTGGACCGGGGTAAGTCCATTTTGTGGTTACCCAAGTCCTCAAAAACAGGGGCTGAAGAGAAGTATAGTTACCAACTTTTTATGATCCCACAATGATAATAGCTCTCATTATTGTTGAGGCTGTCCAAAGCGCCTGATATTCTGGCCTTCGTTAAGACCCGCTAATAACGGAGGCCAGATTTCCTTGCCGGAACTTCACGGCTCTTCCCCACATCGTCCGTTTTCCGCCCATGATTTCCTGAGTTTTGGCCGGGATTACGGCATTGATTACCAGTTTCCCAACTTGTTGGGTCTGGGCGCTCGGTCGCTTAACCAGCCAGTCGCCAAAGGGCTGGTTAACGAAATCGTGCTGCCATCCGGGTTCCGGCTGACCAATTCCGATCTGGACGTGTTACAGCCTTACGAGTCGCTGTCGCTGGGGCATTCGCCGCTGTTGATCGTCGTGGTATTACAGGGGCGTATCAGTCTCGAAGCGGGGGGCTGGCAAAGTGAGTTGCATCCCGGCATGGCGCTGAGCCTTCAGCTTGGTCCGAACCACCCGCTCCATGCCGTGCAGTTGCCGGGCCAGCGCCTGAAAACCGTCACCCTGGCACTGGACTCGCGCCATCTTGCGGGCCCCAGCCCCCACAATGCGCTCCTGACCGAGCTGCTGGACACCTCGCAGCAACCGGTTTACTCCTGGCGGGTACCGTCAAGCCTGCTCAATGTGCTGAAACAACATATTGAAACCTCATTGCCTGACTTGCAGAGAAAACTTCTGCTGGAGGGCATTGCCCTGCAGCTGATGGCGCTGGGTTTGCCTGGTCATGATATCCGGGAGCCGAGGCACGCCGGGGTATCCCGACAGGATATCCGGCGCCTGGAATCGATACGTAGCCTGCTTGAATATGCGCCAGCCGAGGACTATTCCCTGGGCGATCTTGCTCACCGGGCCGCCATGAGCACCAGTAGCCTGCGTTATAAGTTCCGGCGGGTTTATGGCCAGACGGTGTTTGAGCACCTCCGGAGCTGTCGCCTGGAACTCGCCAAGCGTTGCCTGGAAGAGGGGTACACCGTACAGCAGTCGGCGCACCGGGCCGGTTACCGCCATGCCACCAACTTTGCGACAGCCTTCCGTAAACAGTTCGGTGTTTCACCCAGCGATTTAAGTTCCTCCTGAATCACCTGTTTGGCATTCCGCATACAGGTTCCGGCACTTCCCATACCTGTAGTGCAGGTTAAAGTAGAATAATTCTCATTCCCAAATTCAGATGTACGATTGAGGTTTCATCCATGTTCCAACGCTCCAGGCTGCCATTGGCGGTGGCCCTGACTATTGCTGGCCTGACATCACCCGTATCCGCCTCGGAAACCGACCAACAGAATGACACGACGGTACTGGAAGGGCTGGACGTTATTGCGACTCGCGGTGCAACCAAAACCGAAACACCCTATGTTGAAACGCCCCAGGCCATTTCCGTGATCGATCGCGAGGAATGGGAGCGCAAAGGCGCAAAGACGGTCCAGCGGGCGGCAGATTATACCCCGGGCGTGTCCACGAACCAGGTGGGCGCCTCCAATCGCTATGACTACCTGATTCTTCGCGGTTTTTCTGACGGCAGCATCAATAACACCTACCTTGATGGCCTCAAGGTTATGAGTGATGCCGGCGCCTATAGCTCGTTCGCCATTGATCCCTGGTTCCTGGAGCGCATCGAAATCGTCAAGGGACCAACGTCGGTGCTCTATGGTCAGGGCTCACCGGGTGGTCTGGTCGCCATGACCAGCAAGCGGCCCGAATTTCAGCAGGGTGGAGAAGTACGGGCCAGTGTTGGCAATAACGCCCAGCGCAGCATCGCTTTTGATGTCACCGGCCCCATGGATGAAGAAAAGCGGGTGGCCTACCGCCTGACAGGCATTATGTCCGCATCCGATACTCAGTTCGATCATGTGGAAGAGGAGCGTCGCGCCATCGCCCCGTCGCTGACCTGGGACATGACCGACGACACCAGCCTGACCCTGCTGGCCTATCTCCAGAAAGATCCCGAGGGCGGATACCACAGCGGCCTGCCGTATGAGGGCACGGTCGAATCCCGCAACGGCCAGAAAATCGATAATACCTTCTTCGAGGGTGAACCCGATTACGACCGTTTCCGCCGTGACATGTACATGCTCGGTTACGAGCTGGAGCACCAATTCAACAACGCCTGGACCGGTCGGCAGAACGTTCGCTATCTGGAATCCGACGTGGAGCTGCAACAGGTGTATGCCTTTGGCTGGGCCAACGATACCGAGCTGGCCCGCTTTTACTCGGGCGGTGACGAGGACCTGGAAGCGCTCACGGTGGATAACCAGCTGCAGGCCGAGCTGATCAGCGGGCCGGTTGACCACACCGTGCTGATTGGCGTTGACTACCAGCAGCGTGAAAATGACGTGGTCTGGCCGTCAGGCGCGTTCCCGAACATTGATGCATTCAACCCTGAATACGGTGCCGAACCGACTGCCATGTACCCGCCGGTACGTAACCTCCGGGAACAGAAACAGACCGGCGTGTATCTGCAGGATCAACTGGCCATGGGCGGCTGGCGCCTGACCCTGGGCGGTCGCCACGACTGGGTGGAAATAGACAACACCAACCGGGATTCCGGCGTTGTTGCCACACTGGATGACACCCAGTTCAGCGGTCGTGCGGGACTGCTCTACCTGTTCGATAATGGCATTGCTCCCTACGTGTCCTACTCGACGTCGTTCTCACCCAGTGCCTTCACGGATGAAAACGGTGATCTGCTGGATCCCAGCGAAGGCAAGCAGATCGAGACCGGGCTGAAGTACCAGCCTGCGGGCACGCTAGACCAGTACACCCTGTCTCTGTTCCGCATCAAACAGGAAAACCTGGCCACCAAGCTGCCCCAGGACACTTTCTATCGCGGTATAGGTGAAATCCAGTCCCAGGGTGTGGAACTGGAAGCCAAGGCCCAGATCACCAACAACCTGAACGTACAGGCGGGCTATGCCTACACCGATGTCACCTTTGAGAAATCGGAAGCCTATCGCCAGGGCAACACCGCCAGCCAGGTACCTGAGCACCAGCTGACCCTGTGGACTGGCTATCGCTTTAACGACGGTGTGCTTGATGGCGCCAATGCGGGGCTGGGTATTCGTTATGCAGCGGATATCTACGCCGACGACGCCAACACCGAAAAAGTGCCGGACTACACCCTGGTGGACCTGGCGTTGGGGTATGACCTCGGCAAGCTGGGCCTGGAAGGTGTCAGTACCCAGCTCAATGTGCACAACCTGCTGGACAAGGAATACGTGGCCTCCTGTTACAACAGCTTGGAGTTCTGCTACTTCGGCGCCGAGCGTAATGTAACGGCGTCCGTCTCCTACCGGTTCTGATCACACCGAACGGACGTCAGCGAAATCGCTGAGATGTCCAGGGCGTTCATGGATGAGCGCCCCTTCCTTCCTCACCACACGAGAATTATCGACGCAACGGGGTATCACCTGAAAAAACAGGGCTTTTATGTTTTAGGCGTAAATGCGAATATAAAAGATTATCATTTACCAAAAGGACTGGTTGATATGATGCCTCAGAAACATAACCCTCACGCCCTGTTCACGCCCCGGACCGTCGCTCTCGCTGCCCTGGCACTGATGCCAACACTGCCGGTAACTGCGCAGGCGGACCCCGGGCAGCCCGACGCTTTCGATGACCCGGTCATGCTCCAGGCGATTGAGGTCACTGGCAGAGAGGGCAGGACCGACTTTGCGGAAACCACCTTTTCTGCCACCAAGACGGAAACCCATGTCCTGGACATTCCACAGTCGGTCGGCATAACGACCAAGGAAGTCATCGAGGAACAGAACCTGGTGCAGCTCAACGACGTGGCGCCCTATGTGGCCGGGGTTAATGAGTTCTCGGTCTACGACGATATAACCATTCGGGGGTTTCGTAACCAGGACGACCGGCGGGTTAACGGTCTTCGGGTCTACAATAATTTCTGGTCTCAGCCCTACATTGCCAATGTCGAGCGGGTGGAGGTGATCAAGGGGCCGTCGGCCGTGCTCTACGGCCAGGCCAGCCCTGGCGGTGTGATCAACATTGTCACCAAGAAGCCGCTGGCAGAGAGCCGTCATGAACTGCGGGCAGACCTGGGAACGTTCGGATCGGGTGACAACCAAGGCCTTGTTGCCTTCGACACGACAGGCCCCGTTAACGAAAGTGGCTCCTTCCTGTACCGCTTCAATACGTCGACATGGGACAACGATTCATTCAGAACGGCTGTCTTTGACAAGGGTTACAGCGTCTCGCCCTCGCTGTCATGGGTTCCCAGCGAAGACACCCGGGTAAACCTGGAACTGAGTTACACCAACCGCGAGACAGTGCTGGACCGCGGCCAGCCGAATCTCGCCGACTCTGACTCCCTGGGCGCGGTGCCGATTGACGTGTCGGTGACCCAGCCCGGGGACGGGCTCGACTTCCGGGACTATACGGCTGCGGTGTCACTGGACCAGGCGCTGTCGGACAATTGGCGCCTGGCGGCGGCGTTCCAATACCATCATTATGATGAGGATCTCAGCGAGCACCGCACGGGCAACAGTTTGCCGTCCGGCAGCGAATACAACGTCAAGTACGGTGATCGTGACACCGAAGCAGAGACCCTCAGCGGTACTGTCTATGCCACTGGCAGGTTCAACACGGGCAACGTATCCCACAGGCTCGTGGTTGGCGCCGACGCGCTGAGTCAGGAGGATGAGTCCCGGCACCGGAGTGCCAGCGACGTATTCGTTTTCGACGTTCTCAATCCCAGGAATATCCGCCGGCCGGTGGACAGCTACACCCTGACCGAGTCTTCGGGAAGTCCCTGGGGGGCAGACAACTGGCGTACCGGCATTTTCCTGCAGGATCAGATTACCCTGGGCGACTGGGACTTGCTGGCCGGCCTTCGCTATTCCAGTTTCAGCACCGAGCCCGTGGGTGGTGACAGGAATTCAGACAGTGATCTGGCCCCCCGGCTCGGGGTGGTATACCGCCATACTGAAAGTCTGAGCTTCTACGGCACCTACGCTGAGGGCTTCGAGCCTAATTTCGGCTATACCAAACAGGAGGGCGGTCCTTTCGATCCGACCACCAGCCGCTTGTACGAGATTGGCGCCAAGCAGCTGGCATTCGGTGGTGATCTGCTGTTCACCGCAGCGCTGTATCACATCATCAACGACGACATCGTGACCCCGGCTGACATAACCGGCAATATCGAACTGATGCGCCAGCGCGGCCAGGAGCAGGCCAGTGGCCTGGAGCTGGAAGTGGTAGGCAACGTCAGCGAGCGCCTGTCTGTCATTGCCAACTATGCCTATAACGACGCTGAAATCACCGAAGACGAGGTCTCCGAAAATGTCGGCAAGACCAAGGAAGGGGCGCCACGTCACGCAGCCACCCTGTGGGGCAAGTACCGGTTGGGTAGCGGCTTTGCCGTTGGCGCCGGCGCGGAGTACGTTGGTGAACGGAAAACATTCGAGGACGGCTTTACTCTGCCCGACTACACGCTTTTTAACGCTGGCGCCTTCTACCGGGCGGGCGATCTGGACGTTTCCCTGCTGGGCAAAAACCTGACAGACGAAGAGCACTGGACGGGTGGGTACTACCCTGGCCGCGTATACCCCGGCAATCCGCTGAAGGTTACCCTTTCCGCCCGCTACACTTTCTGACGTCATTTCATCGTTTCCGCGGTAATGCCAGGCAGCGGCGGGTGGCGAAGCCAAACGGTTGTGACCGGGGTCAGTGTCACGAAAAGGAGTTATTTGCTATGGTGCGAGGCAGACTGGTGTAAACAGTAGACCAGACATGTCAGCGGGAGAGACCGAATCGCACAACCGATGCGCCCGGCGCCGAAGGAGCAACTGCCCCGGAAACTCTCAGGCAAAAGGACCGCTGACATGATGACTTTCCGAAGAGCTGTCGACGACCGCGTCAGTCGGCACACCGAAGGAGCAAGCCGCCGGTTTCGCTGAAACGGCGTGTGAATCTCTCAGGTTCCGAGACGGAAGGGGTGCTTGCTACCCTCTGGGTAGGAAGGAATCCCTTGACGCCTCGTGGAAAATGCCCTGGAGAGCTCCATGAAGAATGCCATGAAGAGAATTGCGGTTATTGGCGGTGGTATCACCGGTATTACCACGGCTTACACGCTGGCCAAGCGCGGCCTGGATGTGACCGTTTACGAAAAGCACCGTTACGCGGCGATGGAAACCTCCTTTGCCAACGGTGGCCAGCTGTCAGCCTCCAATGCGGAGGTCTGGAATAACTGGCAGACGGTGATCAAGGGCATCAAGTGGATGTCCCGCCGGGATGCGCCGCTGCTGGTTAATCCCAAACCGTCCTGGCACAAGCTGAGCTGGTTTGCCGAGTTCATCGCGGCGATTCCCCAGTACGAAAAGAACACCACCGAAACCGCCCGTCTGGCGATCGCCGCCCGTGAGCATCTGTTTAACTGGGCTCAGGAAGAAGGCATCGATTTCGACCTGAAGAAACAGGGCATCCTACACATCTATCGGGACAAGGCCGGCTTCGATCACGCGGCGAATGTCTCGAAACTGCTGGCCGCCGGTGGTCTGGAGCGTCGGGCGGTGACGCCGGACGAAATGCGTGCGATTGAGCCGACGCTGGCGGGAAGCTACTACGGCGGTTTCTATACCGAAAGCGACTCCACCGGTGATATCCACAAGTTCACCAACGGCCTGGCCGAAGCGATCCTGCGCCTTGGGGTCAGGACCTGCTACGAACACACCGTTACCGAGCTCAGCGCGGACCAGAACCACGCCTGGGTGACGGCCTACGATGGCGAACAGCAACACCGTGACACCTTTGATGGCGTGGTGATTTGTGCCGGCGTTGGCAGCCGGGCGCTGGCGGCAAAGCTGGGCGACCGGGTCAACATCTATCCGGTCAAAGGCTACTCCATCACCGTTGAGCTCGATGACGAGGACTCCCGGAAATCAGCGCCGACCGTCAGCCTGCTGGACGATGCCACCAAGATCGTCACCAGCCGGCTCGGCGACGGCCGCTTTCGTGTTGCGGGTACCGCGGAATTCAGTGGCTACAATCGCGATATCCGCGATGACCGGATTCAGCCGCTTACCCGCTGGGTGGAGCAGTGTTTCCCGGGGGTCTGTACCCGACGTGTGGTGCCGTGGGCGGGGCTGCGTCCCATGCTGCCCAACATGATGCCGCGAGTCGGGGCGGGGCGCCTTCCCACGGTGTTCTACAACACCGGCCATGGCCATCTGGGCTGGACCCTGTCGGCGATTACCGCCGAGATGCTGGCGGATTCCGTTGAGGCGGCGTCTTCAGCCTGATCCTGACCGAGGAGCGGCATGGGGTAAGCGACAATGGTGGCTCATTTTCTTACCATCTGTTCATTTTTCTGGTACCATTCGCGCCCCTAAAACACGCGCACCCGGAAACCTGTTCCATGCCCGCCCCCGACAAACGCTTTCTGATGATCACTCCGCCCTAGCATTCGGCTGACCTGTGCTGCTGGTTAACTACGACCAATGGTGGGGATTTTTACCACCTGTGGCTGACTGACCGGTACACAAATATCAAGGAAGATGCGACTTGCCTGTCGCATTATTGTTATCGCCCGATCACTCAGAAGATTTTGTAATGCCCAACTCGGTCATCTCAGGTTTTACCCACAACTTTCTCGGCAAGGCGCCTGTCTGGTACAAGCAGGTCATTCTGCTGTTCCTGATCATCAACCCCATCGTGTTGTATGTGTTTGGTCCCGGCGTCACAGGCTGGCTGCTGATCGGTGAGTTCATCTTTACCCTGGCCATGGCGCTGAAGTGTTACCCGCTGCTGCCCGGTGGCCTGCTGGCGGTGGAAGCTCTGCTGATCGGCCTTACCACGCCTGATGCAGTGTATATGGAAGTACTCACTAACTTCCCCGTCATCCTGCTGCTGATGTTCATGGTGGCCGGCATCTACTTCATGAAGGAGTTGCTGCTGGTGACCTTCACCCAGATCCTGGTGGGTGTGCGTTCCAAATCGGCGCTGTCGCTGCTGTTCTGTGCCGCCGCCGCGCTGCTGTCGGCCTTCCTGGATGCGCTGACCGTGACGGCGGTGATTATCAGCGTGGCGGTGGGTTTTTTCTCGGTGTACCACAAGGTGGCGTCGGGCAAGGGCTACCAGCACAAGGATCACAACGCCAACAGCGATGACGACGTCATCGAACTGCACAGGGAAGACCTGGAGAATTTCCGGGCGTTCCTGCGTAGCCTGTTGATGCACGGTGCCATCGGTACCGCGCTGGGTGGCGTGGCCACCATGGTGGGTGAGCCCCAGAACCTGCTGATCGCCAAGGTGGTGGGCTGGGATTTTGCCAGCTTTTTCCTGCACATGGCGCCGGTCAGTATCCCGGTGCTGTTTGCTGGCCTGACCACCTGTTGGCTGCTGGAGAAACTGCGCTGGTTCGGTTACGGCGGTCGCCTGCCGAAGCCGGTGCGCCGTGTACTGGAAGAGTTTGCCGATAACGAGCGCAACAAGCGCACCAAGGCCGATCAGGCCGCCCTGTGGATTCAGGCTTTCGCGGCGCTGGTTCTGGTGGTAGGGCTGGCGTTCCATCTGGCGGAAGTGGGGCTGATCGGCCTGCTGGTGATCATCCTGATCACCTCGTTCACCGGCATTACCGATGAACACCAGATCGGCAAGGCATTCCAGGAGTCCCTGCCGTTCACCTCGCTGCTGGTGGTGTTCTTTGCCATCGTCGCGGTGATCCACGAACAGCACCTGTTCAAACCCATTATCGAGTATGTCCTGTCACTGCCGATAGAGCAGCAGCCGGGCATGTTCTTTATCGCCAACGGCCTGCTCTCAATGATCAGTGACAACGTCTTCGTTGCCACCGTGTACATCAGCGAGATCAAGCAGGCACTGGATGCGGGTAGCATCAGCTACGACCACTTCCAGACCCTGGCCATTGCCATCAACACCGGTACCAACCTGCCGAGTGTGGCAACCCCCAATGGACAGGCCGCGTTCCTGTTCCTGCTGACTTCCGCCATTTCACCATTGGTGCGGCTTTCCTACGGTCGCATGGTGGTGATGGCGTTCCCCTACATGATTGTGATGGGCACCGTCGGCCTGTACATGGTCATTAATCACATCTGAACATTGCGGCTTTACACTCCCCGTCGGGCTTTTGGCCGGGCGGGGATGCTGTCGTTCTGCAGTCTTGAATTAACCGGAAACGTTTATGATCAAATCGTTAAAAGACAATTGGCTCTCTAACGTTCGCGGTGACCTGCTGGCAGGCATCGTGGTGGCGCTGGCGCTGATTCCCGAGGCCATCGCCTTCTCCATCATTGCGGAGGTGGACCCCAAGGTCGGGCTATACGCCTCCTTCTGTATTGCGGTCATCATCGCCTTCGTGGGCGGCCGCCCGGGCATGATCTCCGCCGCTACCGGCGCCATGGCGCTGCTGATGGTCACCCTGGTGAAAGAACACGGCCTGGAATACCTGTTGGCCGCCACCCTGCTGACCGGTGTGTTTCAGATCGGCGCTGGTTACCTCAAACTGGGTGGACTGATGCGGTTTGTGTCCCGCTCGGTGGTGACCGGTTTCGTCAACGCTCTGGCGATCCTGATCTTCATGGCCCAGTTGCCGGAGCTGACCAACGTGACCTGGCACGTGTACGCCATGACCGCCGCTGGCCTGGGCATTATCTACCTGTTCCCGTTGATTCCGAAGGTTGGCAGAATCCTGCCGTCTCCGCTGATCTGTATTGTCGGCCTGACCGCCGTAGCGATGGTCCTTGACCTGGATATCCGCACCGTCGGCGATATGGGCGAGCTGCCGGACACCCTGCCGATCTTCCTGTGGCCGGATGTGCCACTGAACCTGGAAACCCTGATGATTATTCTGCCGTATTCCGTGGCGCTGGCCGTGGTCGGTCTGCTGGAATCAATGATGACCGCCACCATCGTGGACGATCTCACCGATACCAGCAGCGATCGCAACCGCGAGTGCAAGGGCCAGGGCATCGCCAACATCGGTTCCGGCCTGCTCGGCGGTATGGCGGGCTGCGCGATGATTGGTCAGTCCATCATCAACATCAAGTCCGGTGGCCGTACCCGCCTGTCCACGCTGACCGCCGGTGTTTTCCTGCTGGTAATGGTGCTGGTGCTTGACGTCTGGCTGGTCCAGATCCCCATGGCCGCGCTGGTGGCCGTGATGATCATGGTGTCTATCGGTACCTTCTCCTGGGATTCGATTCGCAACCTCAAAGAGCACCCGCTGTCCACCAACATCGTCATGGTGGTGACGGTGATTGTCGTGGTCGCCACCCACAACCTGGCGTTCGGTGTGCTGGCTGGTGTCTTGCTTGCGGCGCTGTTCTTCGCCAACAAGATTGGCCACTTCATGATTGTCAGTTCCGATCTGGACGAAGCCAGTGAAACCCGCACCTACCGTGTCGTTGGCCAGGTGTTCTTCAGCTCCTCCGAGAAATTCACCGCCTCATTCGACTTCAAGGAAGCGGTGGATAAGGTGGTGATCGACCTCAGCCGTGCCCACTTCTGGGATATTACCGCTGTAGGCGCCCTCGACAAGGTGGTGATCAAGTTCCGGCGTGAAGGTGCGGATGTTGAGATTATCGGCCTCAACGAAGCCAGCGCCACCATCGTTGATCGTTTCGGCGTGCACGACAAACCGGATGCGGTTGACCAGCTGATGGGGCACTGATATGACTACTGATCATACTCAAGGCCGCGCTGATGCAAATCCGCATAATGACAATAAAGAGTCGAACCAAGGTAGCGAGGTAACGATGACCCGGATCGTAGGTTGTATTGATGGTTCCAGGGCGGCACTGGCCGTGTGTGATTATGCGGCGTGGGCCAGCCAGCGTATGGAAACACCGCTGACGCTGTTTCACGTGTTGGATGAGGAGCGCTACCCGGCAGAGACTGACCTGGCGGGCAGCATTGGCCTGGGTAGCCGGGAACACCTGATGGAGGAACTGGCGGAACTGGACGAGAAGCGCAGCAAGCTGGCACTGGAGCAGGGCCATCACATGCTTAATGCTGCCGAAGAACGGGTGAAATCCCGCGGCGTCCAGGATGTGATCAAGCGCCAGCGCCACGGTGACCTGACGGACTCCCTGCTGGCGATTGAAAACGAGACCCGCCTGCTGGTGATGGGCCTGCACGGCGAAACCAGTACCGAACGTGATGTACACATCGGCAGCCAGCTGGAAACCGTGATCCGCAGCGTACACCGTCCGATTATGCTGGTGCCCGATAATTTCTCCGAGCCGCGCAGCGCGATGCTGGCGTTCGACGGTTCCGCGACCGCGTTCAAGGGTATCGAACTGCTGGCCAACAGCCCGGTGTTCAGGGGCTTTCCCCTGCACCTGGTGATGATCGGCCCGGACACCAACGATCGCTGGGAACAGCTCAAGAAAGCCGAGCGTATGCTGGCGGACCTGGGGTGTGAAGTGCATCTGGCCATTCGTGCCGGCGATGTGGAGAAAACCCTGCACGCCTATCAGGATGAGCACGATATCGACCTGCTGGTCATGGGCGCCTATGGCCATTCCCGCATTCGTCAGTTCCTGGTGGGCAGTACCACCACCAACATGCTCAAGACCGCCGAGAAGCCCCTGGTTATCCTGCGCTAGGGGTGGGTGAGAGCGACGTGCATAATCGCTGCGCTCTGTTAGTCTTTAATGAGACCGCAACAAAACGATGAAGGCTATGGGCAGACGGTGTTTTCGGTTTTACAGGGCGTGGGCACTGGCTACCATGCTGGCCGCTGCAGGGCTGATGGTAGTGGGGCCTGCCCAGGCCGATGGCGACCGCCCGGTGCTGAGAATTGCCTACGCTGAATTCCCGCCCATTGAATACCGTAATGCCGATGGCGAAGCGGATGGCCTGTTCATTGATCTGACCCGCAAAGTGGCGGAGGAAGCCGGTTACACGCCGGATTTTATCTATCTGCCGGTGAGCCGGATCTATCTTTACATGCAAAACGGAAACATCGATGTCTGGCCCGGCATGACCGGTATTCCGTCCCTCAAGGATGCGGTGCTGGAAACCTGGGTCAGTCCGATTCCGGTGCAACTCAGCGCCTGGTACGTGGAGGGCACGCCACCGCTGACCCACCTGGACGACCTTAACGGCAAGACACTGATTGTGATTGGCGGCTACACCTATGGCGGCCTGCTGGGCAGGCTGGAAGCCTTCGATAACATAGAGATAACCGAAGCGCCCAACCACCGCTCAGGTATCGATATGTTAAAGCGTAACCGCGGCGACTATCTGCTCGACTACCGGCAGCCCGTGCGGGAAATTCTCACGCATCCTTCGGATCGGATGCTCAGGGATTCCGAAGTCAGAACCCGCAACGGCGCCTGGATCTTCTCCCTGGCCAACCCGAGGGCTGCCATCCTGCGTGAGGAATTCGACGATGCCTACCTGCGGCTGGTGGAGCGGGGTGAAGTTCCACCGGCGCGAGAGCTGAACAAGGGCTTTTTCATACCCGGTTACCCGGAAGATCTGCTGCAGTAACTCACTGACTTAATTTCAGGTCGCCATACCAGGCGGTAGCCGATTCCCCGGTGTTGTCGGAATCCGACATGATGGCCACGCCCCTCAGACGCGGGGGCTCGTCACCGAACGCTGCCCGGTAATCCGCCACGATATCCCGCTCCACGGTTACCCATTCGCCGGCCTTCTCCTCACCGGAGGTGACCGCAATCATCATGGTTTCCTCGGCGTAAGGGTTGGCTACGGTTTCCCCCTTTGCAAGCTGGTTGGCCCAGATGTAGTTGATGGCATTGCCCGGTAGCTCTTCGCCAAACAGGGCTTCCACGGTCTTGCGTTTGGCACGCTCGAACCAGCCGGCCTTGTCCGGTTCGAACTCGAACGCCACATAGATGCGGGCAGGGTAGTCGTCCCCGGACTTCTTGCGGGCATCCCCTTTTTCAAAGGTGTTGGATACCTTCCACCGCCAACGCAGAACCAGCGAATCCCCGGGGTCGACATCCAGGCGGGCAATCAGGCCTGAGGCACTGTTACGGGTTTGGGCCTCGATCACCTGGGTGCCGTCTTCCTCAATCAGTCGGTAGGTGGTGTGGCGATCGATTTTCGGGAATTCCAGTGGCTCCCAGCCATCGTCCAGCTGATCCATTTGCGAAAACGGCTTGATGGTGGTGCCCGCAACCACGACCCCGCTGGCGACCAGTAGTGCCGTGCCCAGAAACAGCGACTTCAGTGAATCCGGTTTTTTCATAGTAGCGTCCATTGATGAATCCGATGACTGTGTGGTTGACCGCGACCGTCATAAAAAGTGCCTTGTTGCCGTGGCATTTCGTGTATATAGTGTCCCTATCCTTGGTCATATACCAGATATAGTGTTTATTTTCTAAACACTTCGACGGTATCGGGAATCCGGTGAGACTCCGGAACTGACGCGCAGCGGTATTGGGGAACAAGCGTGGCACCATGACACTGGCAACCGCCGGGAAGTCGCCACGCAAGGCCGAACCACACGGTTCACGCCCCTGAGTCCGAAGACCTGCCAGGGAAAACAACTGCACCTTCGCGTTCAAGGTGAGCAGGACCGGATCAGGTACATACCCGTGGCCCCTTAGGTCGGATTAGCACAGCGTAATCCGACATCATTGGCTGCCGCCTCCCCGATTCTCTGCCTACGCGAAGGACAAGCAAACCAACGCGTACTCAGGAGAACCGACATGTCCACCGCCACTGCGGCCCACCCCCCGGCCGATGCTTCCCAACCAGACGATACCGCTTCCCTTCAGGTAATTAAACGCAACGGCACCCTCGTTGGATTCAATCCAGCGAAAATCAGCGTGGCCGTCACCAAGGCATTCCTGGCGGTGGAAGGCGATAAAGCCGCCGGCTCCGCCCACATCCATGATGCCGTCCAGCGGGTCACCGAGCAGGTCATACACGCCATCAGCCGGCGCCTGAAAGCCGGTGGCAAGGTGCATATCGAAGACATCCAGGACCAGGTGGAACTGGCGTTGATGCGGGCCGAAGAGCAAAAGGTTGCCCGCGCCTACGTGCTGTACCGGGAAGAACACGCCCGCGAACGGGCTCTTCATTCACCGATGGAAGCCCACCCGCACCTGACCGTCAAACAGGCCAATGGCGACACCGTGCCGCTGGACCTGGGCCTGATGAAGCTTCAGGTAGAGCAGGCCGCAGCCGGGCTGGAAGGCATTGATGGCGAATCCCTGGTGGAAGACGCCCTGCGCAATCTCTATGACGGCATCGGCGAGGAAGACGTGCTGTCGGCACTGGTGATGACCGCCCGTGGTCGCATCGAACAGGAGCCGGACTACAGCGCGGTCACCGCCCGCCTCCTGCTGGAACAACTACGCATGGAAACCGCCACGGCGTTGGACCTGCCCCGCAGCCTGCCGCTGGCGGAGATTTATCCCCAGGCCCTGAGTGCTTTTATCGAAGCCGGCATTCAGTACGAATTGCTGGACGAGGCCCTGGCCACGTTCGACCTGGAGCGCCTGGGCGCGGCCATCAAGCCGGAACAGGACCTGCAATTCGGTTTCCTCGGCCTGCAGACCCTGTACGATCGCTACTTCCTGCACTGGAACGGTGCCCGCCTGGAGCTGCCCCAGGTGTTCTTCATGCGCGTGGCCATGGGCCTGGCGCTGCGGGAAGACAACCCCAACGAACGGGCCATCGAGTTCTATAACCTGTTGTCGTCCTTCGACTACATGGCGTCCACACCGACGCTGTTCAACAGCGGTACCCGCCATTCCCAGCTGTCCTCCTGCTACCTCACCACCGTAGGTGACGACCTGGAAGGCATCTACGGCGCCATCCGCGACAACGCCATGCTGTCCAAATGGGCCGGCGGTCTGGGCAACGACTGGACGCCGGTGCGCGCGCTGGGCTCCCACATCAAGGGCACCAACGGCCAGAGCCAGGGCGTGGTGCCGTTTCTGAAAGTGGTGAATGACACCGCCGTGGCGGTGAACCAGGGCGGCAAGCGCAAGGGCGCGGTGTGCGCCTACCTGGAAAGCTGGCACCTGGACATCGAGGAATTCCTGGAGCTGCGCAAGAACACCGGCGATGAACGCCGCCGCACCCACGACATGAACACCGCCAACTGGGTGCCGGACCTGCTGATCGAACGCATGCGCGAAGACCGCGACTGGACCCTGTTCTCCCCCAGCGACGTGCCGGACCTGCACGACCTGTATGGCAACGCCTTCCGTGAACGCTACGAGCATTACGAGGCGCTGGCGGAGCAGGGCAAGATCAAACTGTCCAAGAAAATCCCTGCCAAACAGCTCTGGCGCAAGATGCTCACCGTGCTGTTCGAGACCGGCCACCCGTGGATCACTTTCAAGGACCCGTGCAACCTGCGTTCTCCGCAACAGCACCAGGGCGTGGTGCACAGCTCCAATCTGTGCACTGAAATCACCCTCAACACCAGCGCCGACGAAATCGCCGTGTGCAACCTGGGCTCGGTGAACCTGGCGGCCCATATCCGCGATGGTGAGCTGGACGTACAACGTTTGGAGCGTACCGTAGCCACCGCCGTGCGCATGCTCGATAACGTCATCGACATCAACTACTACGCTGTACCCCAGGCCAGAAACTCCAATCTGAAGCATCGCCCGGTCGGCCTGGGCCTGATGGGCTTTCAGGACGCGCTGTATCAACTCGGTCTGCCGTACACCAGCCCGGAGGCGGTGGAATTTGCCGATGTCGCCATGGAACAGCTCAGCTACTTCGCCATCCGCGCCTCGGCCACCCTGGCCGGCGAACGGGGTGCCTATGAAACCTACGAAGGCTCCCTGTGGCATCAGGGCACCCTGCCCATCGACTCCATCAAGCTGCTGAAGGAAGCCCGGCGCGAAGGCGACCTGTCTGTGAACACCAACGTCCGGCTGGACTGGACCCCGGTGCGGGAGCTGATCGCGAAGAACGGCATGCGCAACAGCAACGTCATGGCGATTGCCCCCACAGCGACCATTTCCAACATCGTGGGTGTGTCCCAGTCCATCGAACCGGCGTATCAGAACCTGTTCGTGAAATCGAACCTCTCCGGCGAGTTTACCGTGGTCAACCCGTCATTGGTGCGGGACCTCAAGGCCGAAGGCCTGTGGGACAACGTGATGGTCAACGACCTGAAATACTTCGACGGCAGCGTGCAACAGATTGACCGCATTCCGAATGAACTCAAGGCCCGCTACGCCACCGCGTTCGAGATCGACCCCCGATGGCTGGTGGAAGCCGCCTCGCGCCGCCAGAAATGGCTCGACCAGGCCCAGAGCCTGAATCTCTACATGGCCGAACCCAGCGGCAAGAAACTGGACGCCCTGTACCAACTGGCCTGGGAACGCGGTCTGAAAACCACCTACTACCTGCGCTCGCTGGGCGCTACCGGCGCCGAGAAATCCGCCCCGGTCGCCGCGCCGCAACCCCAGGTATGCAGCATCGACGAGCCCGACTGCGAAGCCTGCCAATAAACCGTAGGTCGGATTAGCAAAGCGTAATCCGACTTCCCAATGAATTTGTACGAGGCATAACCATGCTCAACTGGGACGACGAACCAAATAACCAAACCAAACCGGCAACCCCCGAAGGCCCGGCCCCCGTCAACGTCGACGACAAACGCGTCATCAACGGCGAAACCGACATCAACCAGCTGGCGCCGTTCAAGTACCCCTGGGCCTGGGAGTACTTCATGAACGCCAACAAAAACCACTGGACCCCGCTGGACGTCAACATGGCCCAGGACGTCCACGACTACCACCACCGCCTGACTGCACCGGAGAAGCACGTGTACGAAAACGTGCTGGCTTACCTCACCACCTCCGACATCCTCGCCATGCGCAACATCGGCCTGGCGGTGATGGAGAAAATGAGCGCCCCGGAACTGCAGATCTACCAGGCCCGCCAGGTGTACGAAGAGGCCATGCACACCTGGGCCTACCAGCACTGCATCGAAACACTCAACCTGGACCAGAGTGAAATCTACAACCGCTACCGCGTGGTCCCCGCCATCAACGGCAAGATCCAGATGGCCAACCGTCGCCTGGACGCTGCCATGCGCTCCGACATGAACCTGCGCAACAAGGACGACCTGCAGGAGTTCATCATGTCTTACCTGTTCTTCGCAGCGGTGTTCGAAGGCGCCTGGTTCTACAACGGCTTCAGCCCCATCTTCGCCCTGCAGCGCCGCGGCCTGATGCGCGGCACCGGCGAACAGCTGCAATACATCCTTCGGGACGAAGCCATGCATTTCTCCTTCGGCCTGAAAGTGGTCAACCAGATCCTGGAAGAAGAAAACATCACCCTGGACCCGAAAGCCGTCAGAGACATGTGGGACGAATCCGAAGCCGCAGAAACCGCCTACGCCGACTACATTCTGCGGGACCCGATTCTGGGCTACTCCGCCGAGTACCACAGCGAACAGTTCCGCTTCGTGGCTAACCGCAGGGCCAGAACCGTGGGCCTGGAAGAACCGTTCCCGGGGGCGAAGAACGTCTCGCCCTGGCTCGATGAGCAGGCCACCATGCGCAAGGAGAAGAACTTCTTTGAAACGCGGGTGATTGAGTACCAGACCGGGGCGCAGTTGGAGTGGTAGATCGCGCGGGAAATTGAATGGAAAAACGGTCATTGCGACCATGAACTGGGCACAACTTTGTTTATGAGTAAATTAACTCATGAATTCATGTGCTTACAGATGGTTCCGAAATTTGGGATAGTAGGCGTAATGATCGTTTTTGCATTGTGGTTTTAAGGGCTTAATGCACGGAACTGATTGACGGGACTGGATTTTCTGCCTAGTTTTGAGGGATTGTTGAATTGAGATATGAGTCAGTGGAAAAGTGATCATTCAGACTCATATACAAATGTTATGCATAAATTATGAATACGAATTGCACGCATCGATCGCTGAAATGCCTAAATCAATACGACTTGATTCGCAAATACCAGTGCGAGTTTTGTAAAGAGATAATGATGTGCACCTGTGATAGGGAGCACGGCGAGCGGTTCTTGCCTCACCAGCTTAAATTTGGCTCTTGGTATGGTTCTAGAGAGAGGGTGCCCGTCACACTTGGATTCCAAGAGAACACTTGTCCGGAGTGCAGAGGAGAAAAGCCCGAAGCTGCTCCAAAAGCTCCAATGCATGGTGCAACATCAAAGATAGCCAGGTACTACTGGCGTGAGATTTTTTTTGAGACCACTAAAAGATTCTACGATTCACATCCAGAGATTGACCCGAACGACTCTAGCTTATATGAGTTTAGTTTTCCGGATGAACGGAAGATTATTGAGAAGCAGGTTATTGAAGAGATAAAACGGCTTCATGAAACTTCACCTAAGTATCAATACAACGAGCTATCTCAGTCTGAAGTTATATCTCAAACGAACACCGAAGTTGTTCTCGTCAATGCCGAGCACGTTAAAACTGAAGGGAGAAAAGTCGGTATTCGAGACGATAAAGAAATTGTCTCTGTAGAGGAATTTGCCTCTCGTTATTTTAAGCGTCTCGGATACAGAGTGATGCATGTCGAGAGCGTGCCATTTCACGTTTTGTTCGGTGTATTCATGTTTCTCGTAATCCAAGATTTTGGGGATGATAAAGGTCGCCTCGTCCAGTTTGGAAGTAGAAAGGATTTTGACAACGGTAGGTCAGACGAAGGTCCTATATCTACCATCCTTCCAGAGGATTTTGGAAGCAAGTCGTACTACGAAAGACAAAAAGAATTGATAAATTGGCACATAGGTGAATTAGACGATCTTGAATGGCTTTTCGATTATTGGCTTGGTCATAGTTCTGACTTTAGACAATATCTTTGGGCGCACCGTGACAGCGACGTTTTGAAAGCGAAAGAAGTAATGTGTGTGCTTGGGTTGAAACGCTTAAAGAAGGTGCTTCATTACTTGTCTATGGATTATTGGGGCAATTTTTGCGGATGGCCAGATTTGTTGGTTCACAATGACGATGAGATTCGATTCGTCGAAGTTAAGTCAAAGAACGACAAACTGAGTGAAGATCAAAAAAATTGGCTATTGGGTAATCACGCCCACATGGGTTTTCATGCAACAATTTTTAAAGTCGGCAATGCATAACAATACGCTGTTGCCGGACAATTTTTCCACCGCTTCGCGGTTCCAAAATTGCCGCAAAGCTATGCGTTATGTGTCCTACAGTGGCCTGCTGGCAAGTCCTGAACTCGGAATGAGTGGGAAGCGCTAACCATATTGAACTTGGAGGTAGAGTATAGTGAACAGTCCATTACATAAGGTAAAAGGTCATTGCCGTTGCGGGCAGGTGGAATTTGAAGTTAGCGCAAAGCCAATGATCACAATGGCTTGTCACTGCACAGGGTGTCAGCAAATGACGTCTAGCGCATTTAGCTTGAGCTCGCTATTCCCGAGCGCTGCATTCTCAATTACATCAGGGGAACCTGTTATCGGTGGACTGCATGGGAGCACGCGCCACTTTTTCTGCGGGCATTGTATGAGCTGGCTATTCACACGGCCCGAAGGTATGGATGATTTTGTAAATGTACGCTCAACGATGCTAGAGGGCTCTCGAACCTATAAACCATTCATTGAAACTTACACAGATGAAAAGCTGGAGTGGGCTTTTACCGGCGCAATGCGTAGTTTCTGTAAGTTTCCACCGGAGGAAAAGTTTCCGGAGCTTCTCCAAGAATATGCGCTAAAACAAGAATAAACTCAGCACCGGAGAATATGTTGCAGCACATAACAATAGCAGGCACGGCGACGGCTTTTCCGTTACGGCTTCGCCTTCACTACAAAGCCGCGCGTGCTGAGCGGCGTTACAAGGCCAACTGAAAGGGAGTTCAAGTGGTTACCTGCTACCTAAAGTACGTTATAGATCCCTACAAAGCCGCCGAGTTCGAGCGCTATTCCAAGATGTGGATACCTTTGGTTCAGAGGTTCGGCGGTCAGCACCATGGGTATTTCTTGCCTTCCGAGGGTGCCAACAATATCGCCATCGCACTATTCACGTTCGAATCTCTGGCAGCCTATGAAAAGTACCGTGAGGCCTCGTTCAAAGACTCGGATTGCCAAGCCGCCTTCAAATACGCTGAAGAAACTCGTTGTGTACTAAGCTGTGAACGCAGTTTTATGAGGCCGGTTTTTGAGTAAGCTTGTAACAAGTGCATTAAGTCTGTTCCGGCCCGACGGGCCTCCACCGGACGCCCTATTCGGGCGCCGCTTATGCAAGCGTTAGGACGGCTGTGAATATCAGATGAAGTGCAAAGCCTGCAGTGACGAATACCCAAAGCCAGATATGGTCGATGGCACAGCGTACTTCGTGTGTATGAATTGTGGCGACCTTCAAGAAGTGGCGAACTATCACGCCCGTACCCAAGATCAGATTATTGAGATGGTCAAAGATGCATTCTGCGGGGTGGAACTTGGAAACGGCATTGGACTTTTGCAAGCGCAGGCTATCGATAACCGAGAACCTGACGAGGTGCAGACAAAGTGGCGAAAGAAAGACGAGAAGTTTCACTGGGAATCGATATCTCATGAACTGCTCGAAGGCTGCCACAGCAGTCTTTCATTTTTCGATGCTGAGGGGATGAAATTTCATTTGCCTGCATTCATTGTCGCCAGCATCACGGGCGAAGTTGGTGACCCACTATTTCACCTCACTTTTGATTTAGGGCGTCATTTTCACAGCAAGTTCGCTACGCTGAGTGAAGGCCAGAAAAGAGCTGTTTCAGAATATCTCACTTGGTGCCTTACACGAGATGAGTACAGTTATGATTACGGAGCCATCCAAAAGGCACTGGAGCTACATTGGAAGAGGCCTTCCTAACAAGTGACTGTGGTGTCAATCGCATATATTAAGCCACTTTTTCACGCCACGGTTCCTGATTTTTGACCATGGTATTGAGCACCACAATCATCTTTCGCATGCAGGCAACGACGGCCACTTTTGGAATCTTCCCCTGGGCCTTCAAGCGTTCGTAAAAGCGTTTGAAAACGGGATTGCACTGAATGGATGAGAGCATGGCCATGAACATCACGGTTCGGACTCTGGGGCGCCCACCTCGTATCCTCCGTTTGCCATTGAGCTTGCCGCTGTCTCGATTGATGGGTGCGACACCGACCAGTGCGGCGATCTCCTTTCGGTTCAGAGAGCCGAGTTCCGGCAGCTCACTCAGGAAGGTGTAGGCGAGCACTTTTCCGACACCGGGCACACTGGTCATGATGTCCATTTTGGTACGCCAGTGATCCACTTTGGCCACTTCCTGCTCGATTTGTCGGGTGATCGTTTCAATCTGGCTCTGCAGCATCCTGAGTAAGCTTTTAATGGATCGGTGAAGGGGTTTTGGCATGATCTGGAGACGGCTTTTCTCCATGGTGGACATCTCCATAAGCTGAGCCCGCCTGGCCAATAAGTCTCTGATCTTTTGTGATGTTTTGTCCGGGATAGGTCTGAATTCCGGCTTGAGTGTGGCAGCATATTTGGCAATCACCTGGGCATCAATACGGTCAGTTTTGGCGAGCACGCCGATGGCCTGAGCGTAACGTCTGACACTGGTGGGATTGACGACTATGATCGGTAAGCCTGCCTGATTGCAGGCCTGAACCAGGGCATGCTCATGGCGCCCTGTGGCCTCCACCACGATTCGTTCAATATCGTAGTCCTTGAGGATCTTCACGAACCGACGAATGTGGGCTTCGCTATTGGGAATTGAATAAAACTGTCCGGAAGGATGGAGAGCGATATCAAGGTTGGCTTTACCAACGTCGACACCGATATTCAGTGAAGTTTGGATTTCTGTGGTGTTCATAATAAGCTGACTCTGCCTTGCTATACGGGCTCGAGGCCCCGATGACTGTACGAGTTATCGCTTGAGAGTCATGCAGCGCTACGCACTTGTTACCGGTCTCTCGAATGAGGAGCCTGCCAACATCGAGCTGCTGCATGAAGGCCCCCAGCGGCCACTGGGGGTGGGCCTCAATTTACCCAAACACGGCAGAAATTATCCATACAAGGCCAGTCACGGCGACGGTTACTGCATTGCGGCTGCGCCTCCATTCCGTAACCGCGCGTGCTGAGCGGCGTTAACTGTCGAGGAGAAATTTTGGATATAGCGCTAAAGGTATTTCAAATTATATTTTATTTAACAGCCTCAATAGTTGCAGTGCTGACTTACATAAAAGCCAAGAATGGGCTATTGAATTCTGTAAACACCGAATATCAAAAAAAGGTTATGGAACGGTTGGCCCAACTTTCTAATGAGATATACGAAGAGTTTGATCCAACTTCGGAAAAATATTGGGCTAGAGAGGATCAAGCTAAAGAGGTATTGGATGACCTTCATGATAAGATAATTCCATACAAACATGAAATTATTACCAGCAAAGAAATGCCACCTGGTGTCAGACTTCCTTCAAAATTCGAAGAGCTGAGAGTTTTTCTGGATAGAATAAAATCTGACCCATTCGTTCCAAAACCTATTAGGAGTAAGGTGGTCGATCTACTTCAGAAAAGGTCCGATGAAATGTTCAAAGCATTTATCGAAGAGCTAGAAGAGTACAAGAGTGGCCTTAAAGAAGGTAAGTACTGGGATACACTTGAGACTAATCATCACTGGTTCCACAATAAAATTAACGACCGAATGTATGAGCAAGGACTCGGTGTCTCTCAAATTGAAGAGGCAGCTCATGAGATTAGGGATGAGATTCAACGGTATTTCGAAAGCTTTAACCCACTCAAAAACAGTTAACAAACGCAGGCAAGGGACGCTCCTGAAGTCGCGCCCCTGCTGCTGGCGTTAAACATTATGAAGTACGAACAATGAATCAGGCACTTGCAGATAGAATCGCTGAGGAATTCAAAGGAATCACTGGGATAGAGGTGTTCCAAGAATTCATGGACAGCGGTCCTACCCATAACCCCACTTCTCTGCAAACCGGCATGTGTGGTGTCTATGCTTTCGTGGCTGGCGAGCATTGTTTCAAGGTGGGAAAGGCTGGGCCGAAAAGCAAAGCACGCTGGAATTCACATCACTACAACTTGGATGAAACGACGCCCAGCACACTGCCCAAGTCGATCTTTAAGTACAAGGGGCGGTTTAAGCGGTGCTTCCCCGAGGGCAAACACCGCGAGATAGATGAGTTAAACAAAGAAAATATCCAACAATGGATAAAAGAGAACATGTCTAGGATGGAATTTTTGATAGAAGACCAGGGCGACGGATTCGCCTTGAACTTGTTAGAAGCGCTCGTCCAGTTCCATCTAAAGCCCCTTTTCGAAGGCCGTCATGTTTAACCAGTGGGTGAAGCCGACCGGTACTACGCTGCGCTCCGTCCCGGCGGCTTACCCAGGGCGTTAGCTGTAAAGGATGAGCAGAGTTATCAAAGCTGTTTTCGGGGTCTTGCTAGTACTGGTGGTAATTGCAGTTGGCGGCATGGCAGCTGTTTGGCTTTCGCTTGATGATATGTGCGGGAATCAAGTTGAGTCAGAAATATGGGCACCGGATCGCGCGCACAAAGTTGTCGTCTTTCAGCGGGACTGCGGCGCAACCACTGGTTTCTCAACTCAGCTATCGATCTTGGCTTCTGGGGAGGAGCTTCACTCGGATGATGCCGGGAACTTCTACATCGAAACAGGCCATCCTAAAAACTCCGGTATTGAGGTTGAGTGGCTTGGGCCTAAGTCTGTCCTTATCAAAGGTGCAACAAGGCCTCTGCGAGCTACAGAGATTGGGGATATCAAAATTGTCAGAGAGTGAACGGCATCAGCAGCTAACCATACGGTCAACCGGACACCAAACCCCTGGCGGGCTTTGGTTCCCTTCGCTGCGCTACGGTGCCGGTTACCATCAGCGTTATACATGGTGAAGAAATTGAAGCATCCAGTTCCAGAGTGGGTAACTCGAGGAAAAACAATACGGCAATTAATCAGTGAGTTGGAGAGCTTTGAGAATCAGGACCTAGAGGTCAGGTTGTCACTTGATGATGGAGATACCCATCACTGTATAAGCCTTGTAGAGAAAGGTTTTGATGATGGCAGTGAGTACTGCGTGCTTTCGAACTCAGAGTCTCAGCATAAAGACCAGCTGTAAGGCGTCATGGGGCAATCTGGTGAAAATGTATAACAATGCCATTAAGTCTGTTCCGGGCCGATGGCCCTCCACCGGACGCCCTTGTCAGGGCGCCGCTTATGGCGGGCGTTATGTGTAATTAGGAATCATGGAGTTGAGTATCAAGAGATTTCTTTCCCGTCTTTTCCGCTGGGAGAAAGGCCGGCAAAACACAGGATACGATAAGATGCTCGTCGGGGCCGGTTTTTGGCCAAATCCTTTTGACGTGTACCTGCTCCGATTCCGAGAGGGTCAGGGTATACCGCCCCATGTCGATCAAGTTAATAGCGGAGAGCATTACCGGTTTAACCTGGTGCTCAAGCAGCCAAAGTCTGGTGGCCACTTTCGGTGCAGCAACCCGATTTTTGAGAGCTCAAGGATCAAACTTTTCCGGTCTGATATTTCTGAGCACTCAGTGACGCCAGTCAAGCAGGGGAGTCGTTATGTGCTCAGCATTGGATGGGTTAAAAACACATAACAATGTGGTCAACGGGACGCCAACTACGCTGCGCTCCGTTGGCGCCCATTACCACTG
>NZ_JBNRMG010000007.1:0-2815 GCF_050379435.1 Marinobacter sp. DUT-3 | reverse complement strand
TCGGCACGTTTAAAACATAACCAGGCCAGGCACGGCGACGCCTTTTTCGTTGCGGCTTCGCCTCCACTACAAAGCCGCGCGTGCTGAGCGGCGTTATAAATCAGGGAGTAGCCCTCAATGGAATGGCGTAAGGACGAATACCTAATCACTGACCACAGATCCCAGGTTCAAGTCGATACGGTCCACCGCTTGCTGGCCGCAACGTATTGGGGAAGTCGTCGCCCTATCGAGACCGTGGAGCGGATGGTTGCTGGTTCTATTTGCTTCAGCCTTTATTATGGAGCGGAGCAAATTGGTTTTGGACGCGCTGTCACTGACAGTGCTACGTTTACTTGGGTGGCGGACATCGTGGTTGAACCCGCGTATCGGGGTGCGGGTCTTGGTACGTGGATCATGGAGTGTATAGCCGCACACCCGGCTATCAAGGGTACCCAAATGGTGTTGCAAACCCGCGATGCGCACGGGTTGTACGAGCGGTTTGGGTTCTCTGGAAATAGTGCTCTTATGAGCACCGGCGTAGCTGATTTATAACCATGCCAGTCACGGCGACGTCTACTACATTGCGGCTTCGCCTTCATTTCGTAGCCGCGCGTGCTGAGCGGCGTTACAAGGCACAACATGACTGTTGATCGAGACACAAAAAAGGCTCTCCGCTGGGACGCTGGATTACGGAGCAGTGAAACCAAGCAAAAGGTTTCTGGGCCAGATTATTCCATGTCATACGCCTGTCTCACCTGCAAAACTGCCAACAAACGCCATGTGGAAGGGTTGCCGTCGGATTATCCTCTTAAAATGCAGTGCCCGGTCTGCAATGACATCATGTTCAATGTCGGCCGTCATTTTAAGGCCCCAAAAAAATCTGACAGTGCTCAGTGGAAGAAGGTCCAGTTTTTGATAGAGCATGGTTTTCTGTTCCAAAAAATCAGGCCGGAGCCCAATAGCTACGAATCCGTTTCGTACCCGGCTACTCTGGAAGAAGCAAAAGAATTCGTGGTGAAGTACAAAAGTTGGGCAATAACCGATGCCTTGTAACAAGTCGCAGCAGTACGCGGCCTACGGCCGCCGGACGCCCTTTCCATGGCTCCTTCGTCGCCATTCCAAGGTCGCCGCTGTGCTTCGCCGTTATGCGTAATTGACTATGAACCCGATAATCGAAAAAGAAATGGAAATTCTCTGGTCTGACTTCGACAGTTATGACGTCGACCAAAAGTTAGAAGCTTTTGAAAGGTTGAAGGATTCTGCATCCGAAGAGGACTTGCCGAGGCTCGTGGAGCTATTAAAATCCGAGCGAAACGATTTCTGGGTGCGTGAGCTGTTGTCGGAACCAATCTCAGATCTTGGCGAAACAACGTATTTAGTAGACCTATTTGAGGCTCATGAGCTCAATCAGAAGGAAGGCCACGACAACGATAGCCTGAACCACTTCCTCACTGAAATCGCATGGTCTGACCCGCAGGGGTGTAAAGCGAAATTATCGGAGCTATTAGCCAAGAAGAATTTTCGTCATAAAGAGGTTGCCGAGTGGTTGTTAACGTTCTGCGAGTAGTCGCGCATAACCAGTCATTCCAGTCCGTTACGGCCCTGAAGGGCCTCCACCGGACGGCCTTTTCTC
This sequence comes from Marinobacter sp. DUT-3, assembly GCF_050379435.1. Lineage (NCBI taxonomy): Bacteria > Pseudomonadati > Pseudomonadota > Gammaproteobacteria > Pseudomonadales > Marinobacteraceae > Marinobacter > Marinobacter sp. DUT-3. The sequence goes on along the minus strand of NZ_JBNRMG010000007.1, from coordinate 1,203 downwards.
CGCTTCGCTGCGCAAAGGCCGCCGCTGAATCTTGGCGTTATACAAATTATGGAAACTGACGAGCAAGCCAAAGATCGCCAAAGGCTGGAGCGCTACATTGCTCGAAAAGCTCTGGCCAGTGTGATGAGCAATACCAAGTGGGAGAAATTGCGGGCGTTGATGATCGAAGAGTCCGATAGAAGGCCAGTTTGGCGTGTACGCTGTCTACGGGATACTCGGGAGGTTGAGCCACAATGGGACGGTGATTGGTACTACCACCTGCCGGAGTTTAAGCATATTGAGTGGCTAGAAATATCCCCGATCCAGAAAGAGCGCAAGGGGTACCTGCTGCCTGATAAAGTTACTGATAATACTGATTATTTTGTAGGTCTACTAAAAAGCAACAACATACCTTTCAGTATAGAGGGTGAGTCACTGCGGATCTGGGGCTACCTAAGGCCGGGCCAAGCGGTGGAATTCGTATAACCAGTGCAGGCACGGCGACGCCCTTTACATTGCGCCTTCGGCTTCATTTCAAGGGCGCGCATGCTGCAAGCGTTACAAAGCAAGGGAGAGTGCGCAGTTATGATCGCCAGGGAATGGAAATGCCGAGTGCCTGAAGCCCACAGTGAAGGGTTCACCGGCTATCTTTATGAAACCGGCATCAAGGATTCGTCCGCAACACCAGGATTTCTCGGTGCTCAGATTTTCCGCCGGTCTCTGACGGCCAAAATTGAACTCACTCTCATCACGTACTGGGACAACCTAGAATCCATCAAGGCGTTCGCTGGCGACGATATTTCGCAGGCCCGTTTGTACCCTGAAGACGAGGTTTATGAGCTTGAGCCTGACCTTTCAGTGCAGCACTATGAGGTTGTCGAGCATCAGATTTCACCAGAGCTGCGGGGGTAAACGGGTGCTCTTGCTTTGTAACCAGTCAATTAAGTTCGTTCCGGCCTGCGGTCTCCACCGGACGCCCCTGACGGGCCGCCGCTTATTTCAGCGTTAGTGATCGGGGTTTTACAGGAGCTCTGGATGAGCCGCTATGTTCTGTCAAAAAAGGCAACCAAAAAGACTTCGAACTCACTGAAGCCTCTTTTTTCATTTGTTTTTATAGGGTTGATACTGTTTCTGATGTTTATCAGAGCTGGCTCAGAAGATTTTGGTGAATATTCCGACTGGCAGACGATTGTTGTAAACGGAAAGAGCAGGTCGCCGCAAGGC
>NZ_JBNRMG010000006.1:0-129439 GCF_050379435.1 Marinobacter sp. DUT-3 | reverse complement strand
AAACTCGCTTTGCTCAGACAGGCGACGTTTTTAAAAAAGACTCCCCCCACCACCGCTACGGACCCTGTTGCTGGAGTCTCCTAGACTTTAATGCTCAGTATAGGTTCTCCGGGGGTTACGGCTTTGCCTGGTGAGGTATGTAATGCGCTGATCTCACCGGATAGAGTTGCGTTTATTTCGAACTCCATTTTCATAGCCTCGACGATCACAAGTGGATCACCTTCGGTCACTGTATCGCCTGGCTTAACCAAGCATTTCCAGATATTGCCGGCGATTTCGGCACTGACCAACTCGCCGAACTTTTCCAGATCGGATGCATCTGGTTTCGGAGGTGCCTTGGCCAGTTTGTCGAGTTCTTCCGCCTCGCTGTCTTTCCAGAGGGCGACTTCCTTGGCATACGCCGCTTGCTGCATTTTGCGGAAATCGGCGATGGAATCCGCATTGGCATCCAGAAACGCCTGGTGAGATTTCAGATCGAAGGTCTCTTCTTCAATCTTCACTTCCAGTTGACCGGCGCGGAACTGGTCGCGCATTTCGTCCAGTTCGGCCTCGGTAACCGGGTAATAGCACACCTGATCGAAGAACCTTAGCAGCCAGGGGGCGCCTTCGGCGAACTGGGGGTTCTTCAGGTATTTGTTCCAGATCGGCAGGGTGCGGCCTACCAGCTGGTAACCACCGGGAGAGTCCATGCCGTAGATGCACATGTAGACGCCGCCGATGCCGACAGTGCCCTCAGCCGTGTAAGTCCGCGCTGGGTTGTATTTGGACGTCAGTAAACGGTGCCTTGGGTCGAGGGGCACTGCGCAGGGAGCGCCGAGGTAAACGTCGCCCAGACCGAGCACCAAATATCTTGCCGAGAACAGCACGTCCCGCACCTCCTCCCGGGTAGGCAGGCCGTTAATGCGCTGCATGAAGTCGACGTTGTTGGGCAGCCAGGGCGCGGTGTCGCGGACGGACTGGCGGTATTTGTCTACCGCTTCCAGGGTGGCGCTGTCTTCGAAGGCCATGGGCAGGTGGATGACGCGGCTGCGGACTTTCAGTTCGTCTGTTGGGGGCAGGGTGCCTTCCAGATCCAGCAGGTATTCCATCAGTGCTTGCTGCGGGAGGATTCTGGCGTCGTATCGTAGCTGCAGGGAGCGCACGCCGGGGGACAGTTCCAGCAGTCCGCCGGGCTGTACGTCGGCGATGGCTTCCATCAGGGCGTGGATGCGCATGCGTACGCCCAGGTCCATGACGTTGGGGCCGTATTCCAGCAGGATGTACTGGTCGCCGGCCTGGCGGTAGGTGACTTCCGGGCGGCCTTCTTTTTCAGGCAGGTACGCGAGGATGGTGGCGGACAGGTCGTTCAGTGGCGCCAGGTCCGGGGCGATCAGGTCCACCGCCGGCGGGGCCATCAGGCTGTTGATGGCCAGTTCCTGGCGCTCGGACAGTTTCACGGCGGTGTCGTTGTCGATGGCGACAAAACGGATGGTGTCGCCGGGTTTCACCTGGCCGACTTTCCACAGCTCGGCCTTGGCGATGGTCACCGGGCACACAAAGCCGCCCAGGCTGGGGCCGTCCTTGGTGAGGATCACGGGCATGTCGCCGGTGAAGTTGATGGAGCCGATGGCGTATTCGCAGTCGTGGATGTTGGACGGGTGCAGGCCGGCTTCGCCGCCGTCTTCCCGGGTGAATTCCGGTTTCGGACCGTTCAGGCGGATGCCCAGGCGGTTGGAGTTGTAGTGCACTTCCCAGTCCTGCTCGAAGAATTTCTCGATGGACGTTTCGGTGAAGAAGTCCGGCGCGCCGTGGGGGCCATAGAGCACGCCGATTTCCCAGTGGTCCGGGTAGTTCGGGATCAGGTCCGGGTCTGCCGGGGCCGGGTCGTGGGTTGGGGCGGTGGTGGTGCAGGCCGGCAGGTTGATTTGGCTGATGCCCAACATGTCACCGGGGCGCAAAGGCCGGCCGCCGTGGCCGCCGAACTGGCCGAGGGCGAAGGTGGAGCGGCTACCCAGATAGACCGGCACATCGAAGCCGCCGCGTACGGCCAGGTAGGTGCGGCAGCCTTTGATGGCCTTGCCGACTGCCAGAACCTGTCCGGCTTTCACGGTGATGGGTTTCCAGAACTCCACGGGCTTGTCATCCAGCGTGGCTTCGGTGAGAGCGCCAGTCAGCGCCACCACGGAATCCTTGTGGAACTTCAGGCTGGGGCCGATCAACGTGGCTTCCAGCCCCGCCGCTTCGTGGTGGTTACCGACAATGCGGTTGGCGATGCGGAAGGCGTAATCGTCCATCGGTCCACTGGGCGGCACGCCGATGTTCCAGTAGCCGACGCGGCCGGGGTAATCCTGCACGGTGGTGTAGGTGCCGGGTTTCACGACCTCGGCCACCGAGGGTTTGAACTCGAAACTTTCCAGCGCGCGGGTGGAGACAATGCCATCTGCAAAGCTTTGCTGAGCCACTACCTGGCGCAGGTAATCCAGGTTGGTGGCAATGCCCATCAGCCGGGTTTCGGCCAGGGCAGCTTGCAGTTTGGCCAGGGCGTCGGCGCGGTCTTTGCCGTGCACGATCAGCTTGGCGATCATCGGGTCATAGTGGGCAGAGACTTCGCTGCCGTTTTCCACCCAGGTATCGACCCGCACGCCGTCTTCCGGCCAGTGCACATCGGTCAGCTCGCCGGGGTAGGGCTGGAAATCCTTCAGTGGGTCTTCGGCGTAGATGCGCACTTCCATGGAGGCGCCGTTCAGCTCTGGCTGGAAACTGGCCAGATCCGGGCTTTCGCCGGCGGCGATTTTCAGCATCCACTCGATCAGGTCCAGGCCGGTGACAGACTCGGTCACCGGGTGCTCTACCTGTAAGCGGGTATTCACTTCCAGGAAGTAGAATTCATCGCGCTCTTCGTCGTAAATGTATTCCACGGTACCGGCGGAACGGTAGTTCACCGACTGGCCGAGGGACACGGCAGCATCCAGCATCTTCTGGCGGGTGGTCGCCGGCAGTTTCGGGGCCGGGGTTTCTTCCACCACTTTCTGGTTGCGGCGCTGCAGTGAGCAATCCCGTTCGCCCAGGGCGACCACGTTGCCTTCGCCGTCACCGAACATCTGCACTTCCACATGGCGGGCGCGGGCGATGAAGCGTTCCAGGAACACGCCGCTGTCATTAAAGAAGCTCTGACCCTGGCGGCGGACGGTTTCAAAGGCTTCCCGCAGTTCGTTTTCGCTGTTGCAGCGGGTCAGGCCGATGCCGCCACCGCCGGCGGTGCTTTTCAGCATCACCGGGTAGCCCAACTGATTCGCCACGTTCAGGGCTTCGTCCAGGCTGTCCAGCAGGCCGCTGCCCGGGGCCAGGGGCACGCCGGCGGCTTCCGCCAGTTCCCGTGCGCGGTGTTTCAGGCCGAACTCCCGCATCTGTGTCGGGGTGGGGCCGATGAAGGCGATGCCTTCGGCTTCGCAGGCTTCGGCGAATTCCGCGTTTTCCGACAGGAAGCCGTAACCGGGAATGATGGCCGTCGCGCCGGTGGTTTTGGCGGCGGCCAGAATCTGTGCCTTGTCGAGGTAGGTTTCGCTGGCGCCGTTTCCGGTCAGGGCTACGGCTTCGTCTGCGGTGGTCACGTGCAGGCTGTGGCGGTCCTCGTGGGAATGCACGGCCACGCTGCCCACGCCCATGGCCTTGAGGGTACGAATGGTGCGCACGGCGATCTCGCCACGGTTGGCAATCAATACTTTGCTGAACATGTTTGGGCTCTCCTTATGCCTGGCCGGATTTCAAAGCGGTGATGTAGGCGCGCCAGCCACCGAATTCGGTCACGTCGCGGGCCCCTTCCAGGGCGTAGCCTTCGCAGATAAAGCCGTTGACCCAGCGGCCATCGGCCAGCTCCACATTGCCGATGCCTAGAGGTGCGGGGATCAGGTCGACGAAGGAGCCGAACTCGAAGCTGGCCATCTGCCATACCTCCACGATCATTTCGCAGCCGTCACTCGGGCCGACACGCTTCAGGCCCGGTTTCGGGGGCGTGGTGTTGGGTAGGGCGTAAAGGCGGTAGTTGGCCGAGGTGGTGGTTTGTTCCAGCAGCACCGCGTTGCGCTCGGTGAGCTGGGTGTTCAGGGGCATGCCGGTGAGGTGGGCGCCCACCACGGCCACGGTGATGGTGTCACCAATGACCGCTGCGGCCGGTTCTTCCAGCGGACGGGTTTGGTCGGTTGCGCCCAGCGATGTGGGATGTGCATTCAGCCACTGGCAGGCCAGCTTCTGCAGCTCGGCGTCTTTCCAGGCGCCGCTGATCAGGGTGACGCCGAAGGGCAGGCCGTCATCCCGGAAGCCCGCCGGCACCGCCAGGGCACAAAGATCCGCCAGATTGACGAAATTGGTGTAGGTGCCCAACTGGCTGTTGAGGGTGACCGGGTCCGCATTCACCGCCTCGATGGTTGGGGCGGTCGGTGCGGTGGGTACCAGCAGGGCGTCGACAGCCTGCAGCTGTTCATCAATGGCGCGAACCAGCTCTTCCTTGCGGTACTGGGCCTTGAAGGTATCGGTGGCGCTGAAGTTGCCCGCCTTTTCGATGATGCCTTTGACCACCGGGTTCATCTCGTTGCCGTGATCGGCCAGAAACGTTTCCACGGCAGCGTGGCGTTCGGCCACCCAGGGGCCTTCGTACAGCAGCGCCGCCAGTTCCGACATCAGCGCAAAATCCATCGGCACCAGTTCCACATCCTGCTGGCGCCAGTTACTGATGGCGGTGTTCCAGGCCGCTTCCGCCTGCTGGTCACCAAACCATTGCGGATGCTCGGGAATCGCCAGGCGTTTGATGGGGCCACCACGGCGAATGGCGGGGCCATCGGTGGGCAGGTTAGCCGGTGCCTTGCGGGAAAACGCATCGCTTGGCTGATAACCGGCCATCACCTCTTGCAGCGCACCGGCATCGCCCACCGTTAACGCAAAAATGGACACACAATCCAGGGATTTGCACGCGGGCACCACACCGTCAATGCTGAACAGGCCCTTGGTGGGTTTCAGTCCCACCAGATTGTTCAGCCCCGCTGGCACCCGGCCGGAGCCGGCGGTGTCCGTACCCAGGGCAAAAGGCACCAGGCCCCGGGCAACCACAGAAGCGGAGCCGGAACTGGACCCGCCGCTGACCACCTCCGGTTTAAAGGTATTGGGCACCGCACCGTAAGGTGAACGGGTGCCCACCAGCCCGGTGGCGAACTGGTCCAGGTTGGTTTTGCCAATCAGGATGGCACCTGCGGCTTTCAGGCGGGCGACGGTGGCGGCGTCCTGCTCTGGTGCATAGGTGTAGGCGGGGCAGGCGGCGGTGGTCTCAAAGCCCACGGCATCAATGTTGTCCTTCACCGCGAATGGCACACCGTATAAAGGCAGGGCGGCCAGATCGCCACCGGCCTGTTCCCGAAGCTGGTCCAGCTCGGCCAGGGCCTTCTTTAAACCGGCCTGATCGATCAGCGAGATCCAGGCGACATCCTTTGTATCCATGCTGGCGAGCAATTCGCTCAGCAGTGTCTCCGGCGACTGGCCCTGGCCATAGGCGGCGCGCCAGTCCTGAAGTGTCCATCCACGTGTTGAAGGCATTGAGTGTCCTCGTGCAGGTTGTCATCTTGTATACATCCTGATTGGCAATGCCCGTGCCATCTGGCGAAAATTCTTAAAAATGCAGATAAAACAATAAGTTAATAATTTTGTGCTCAAAGTCGGTGCGAAAGGGAATGCCCAAAGCCGGTGCGATCGCACCAAAACTGAACCGGAAAACAGGGGGTTGGGTGGGGTTTAGTCCTGCTCTGTGGTCGGAGTGTTGGCTTGTATACTAGATAACTGGCTGTTTTAACTGAATATACAGCTAATGTGGAACGGCAGATGCAGAGAGGGAAGTGCGTTTACGACGAACGACACTCTCTAACAGGCAAAACACAACGAAGATAAAAGGACTCACAACATGAGCATCAAAAAACACGTGAAACTGGGCCTCTCTGCACTGGCGCTGTCGGTATCCTTCCACGCCATGGCGGCGGAAGATCCCATCAAGGTCGGTATCCTGCACTCCCTGTCCGGCACCATGGCGATCAGTGAAACTGCCCTGAAAGACACCATGGAAATGCTGATCGAACAGCAGAACGCCAAAGGCGGCATTGACGGTCGTCAGCTGGAAGCCGTGGTAGTGGACCCCGCCTCCAACTGGCCGCTGTTCGCGGAAAAAGCCCGCGAGCTGCTGGAAAAAGAGAAAGTAGACGTCATCTTCGGCAACTGGACGTCAGTGTCCCGCAAGTCCGTATTGCCGGTGGTGGAAGAGCTCAACGGCCTGCTGTTCTACCCGGTACAGTATGAAGGCGAAGAGTCTTCCGAGAACGTGTTCTACACCGGCGCCGCGCCCAACCAGCAGGCGATTCCGGCGGTGGATTACCTGAAGAACGAACTGGGCGTTGAGCGCTGGGTTCTGGCGGGCACCGATTACGTGTACCCCCGCACCACCAACAAGATCCTGGAAACCTACCTGAAAGACATGGGTGTGGCCGAAGGCGACATCATGATCAACTACACGCCTTTCGGTCACTCCGACTGGCAGTCCATCGTGTCCGATATCAAGAAGTTCGGCAGCGCCGGCAAGAAGACCGCGGTGGTCTCCACCATCAACGGCGACGCCAACGTGCCGTTCTACCGCGAGCTGGGTAACCAGGGCATTGCCTCTTCCGACATTCCCGTTGTTGCCTTCTCCGTGGGCGAGCAGGAACTGGCCGGCATCGACACCGGCCCGCTGGTCGGTCACCTGGCCGCCTGGAACTACTTCATGAGCGTGGACAGCGACGCCAACTACGACTTCATCGACGCCTGGATTGAGTACAAGGGCGACGAGAAAGCCGTCACCAACGACCCGATGGAAGCCCACTACATCGGCTTCAACTTGTACGTGGAAGCGGTCGAGAAGGCCGGCACCACCGACGTGGACGCGGTGAAAGACGCCATCATCGGCGTGAGCGTGCCCAACCTCACCGGCGGCTACGCCACCATGATGCCCAACCACCACATCACCAAGCCGGTGCTGATCGGTGAAATCCAGGACAACGGCCAGTTCTCCGTGGTCTGGGAAACCTCCTCCACCGTGGCCGGCGATGCCTGGTCCGACTTCCTGCCGGGTTCCCGTGACCTGATTTCCGATTGGCGCGCCCCGCTGAAGTGCGGCAACTTCAACGTCAAGACCGGTACCTGCGGCGCGTCCGCCGGCGAGCAGGCCCTGGCTGACGCTGAATGATCTGAAGGGGAAACCCTGTAGCAAGTACACCGGGGCAGCGTGACTGCCCCGGTGATCCCGACCTAAGAACCCACGATTCATTTCCAACAACAGGACGGACACATGGGCATCTTCCGATGGCTCACGCCTCTTTGTCTCAAAGCCCTCCACCTCAGACCCCTGGGCCTTGTCTTGCTGCTGGTGTTGAGCCTGCCGGCTCACAGCCAGACCCAAACCGATCCGGGGCAGGCGCTTCTCACCAACCTGGCAGACGCCTCATCCAGAGAGATAGACGCCGCCATTGAAGCGATTGTGGACAGCGGTGATCCCCGGGCCAGAGACTGGCTGAATGCCTTTGGCAACAACCGCCTGAGTCGCATCGAGGAAACCGGGCAGGTTGTGGAGGTGCTGCGCAACGTCGGCCGCAACTGGACCATCGCCGACCCGCTCACCGGTGAGAACCTCGGCAAGATCTCCCGCCGAGAGCTGGACCGGGTCAACATCAACAACGCCATCCGCGGCAAGCTGGAAGGCGTGCTGGCCATGCTGGACCTGTATTCGGACGACCCCGAAGTTCAGGAGAGCGCCGCCGAAGCCATGATGGGCAAAGTGAACGACAGTGTGGTGAACCCACTGACCAAATTACTGGAACGGGACCTGCCGGGTCCGGTTCGCAATCGCATTGAAGAATCCGTTGCCATTTACCAATTGGAGCAGGGCGACGCCCAGGCCCGGGTCGAGGCCATCGACGCATTGACCGGCAGCCTCCACAGCAACGCCCGCGCCGCCCTCAATAAAGCCGTGGCCGGGGACGACCCCGTGGTGGCCGCACGCGCCAAACAGGCGCTGGTCTCCATCGAACAGAAACTGAAAATGAACCGCGCCGCTGAAACCCTGTATTTCGGGTTGTCTCTCGGCTCGGTACTGGTGCTGGCGGCCATCGGCCTGGCCATCACCTTTGGCGTGATGGGCGTGATCAACATGGCCCATGGTGAACTGATCATGCTGGGGGCCTACACCACCTGGGGCATGCAGCAACTGTTACCCGGCCAGCCCGGGCTGGCGCTGATCCTGTCCATCCCCGCCGGGTTCCTGGTGGCGGCGCTGGCGGGCATTGCCATCGAACGCAGCGTGATCCAGCACCTCAAAGGCCGCCCGCTGGAAACCCTGCTGGCCACCTTCGGTGTCAGCCTGATCCTGCAGCAGCTGGTGCGCACGGTGATTTCCCCCCTCAACCGCTCGGTGACCACCCCGGAATGGATGAGCGGCTCCCTGGTGATTAACGACGCCCTGTCCCTGACCCTGAACCGCATGTACGTCATTGGCTTCGCCCTGGTGGTGTTCGCCGGGCTGATGCTGATCATGCGCAAGACCCGCCTCGGCCTGGAAGTGCGGGCGGTGACCCAGAACCGTGCCATGGCCCGGTCCATGGGCATTCGTGCCACCCGGGTGGACATCCTCACCTTTGGTCTGGGTTCCGGCGTGGCCGGACTGGCGGGCGTGGCCCTGTCACAGATCACCAATGTCGGCCCCAACCTGGGCCAGAACTACATCATCGACTCGTTCATGGTGGTGGTGTTCGGCGGCGTGGGTAACCTCTGGGGCACCTTGCTGGCGGGCCTGTCACTGGGCACCATCAACCAGATTCTGGAACCCTGGGCCGGCTCGGTACTGGCCAAGATTATGGTGCTGATGCTGATCATCCTGTTCATTCAAAAACGCCCCAAGGGACTCTTTCCCCAGAAGGGCCGGGCCGCGGAGGGCTGAGCTATGCCGACATCACAAACCTGGCTGCTCCGGCCATTACAGGAGCGTTCCACACAGATTTTTCTCGGGGTACTGTTTGCCGCGGTGGCGCTGGTCACCCTGCTGCACCTGATCATGCCGGAAGGCCATGCGCTGCATGTCAGCGCCTACACCGTCACCCTGCTGGGTAAATACCTGTGCTACGCGCTGCTGGCGGTGGCAGTGGATTTGGTGTGGGGTTACCTGGGCATTCTCAGCCTGGGCCACGGCGCCTTCTTTGCCCTCGGCGGCTACGCCATGGGCATGTACCTGATGCGCCAGATTGGTGATCGCGGCACCTACGGCGACCCGATCCTGCCGGACTTCATGGTGTTCCTGAACTGGCAGGAACTGCCCTGGTACTGGCAGGGCTTCGACATGGCCTGGTTCGCCTTCATCATGGTGCTGCTGGCGCCGGGCATACTGGCGCTGGTGTTCGGCTTCCTGGCGTTCCGCTCCCGGGTGACCGGCGTGTACCTGTCCATCATCACCCAGGCGCTGACCTTTGCGCTGATGCTGGCGTTCTTCCGTAACGAAATGGGCTTTGGCGGCAACAACGGCCTGACCGACTTCCGCGACATCCTCGGCTTTAACCTGCGCACCGACGCCACACGGCTGGGGCTGTTTATCGCCACCGGCATTGCGCTGGCCATCGGCTACGTGATCTGCCGCGGCATTGTCACCAGCAAGCTGGGCCGGGTCAGCGTGGCCTGCCGCGATGCCGAGGCCCGCACCCGCTTCCTGGGTTACCGGGTGGAACGGGTGCAGCTGTTCGTGTTCGTGGTGTCCGCCATGCTGGCAGGTGTGGCCGGGGCGCTGTACGTGCCGCAGGTGGGCATCATCAACCCCAGCGAATTCTCGCCACTGTTCTCCATCGAGATCGTGGTGTGGGTTGCCCTCGGTGGCCGCGCTACCCTCTATGGTGCGGTGATCGGCGCCATCCTGGTGAACTACGCCAAAACCGTGTTCACCGGCGTGATGCCGGATGCCTGGCTGTTCGCCCTCGGCGGCCTGTTTGTGCTGGTGACCGTGTTCCTGCCCAAGGGCATCGCCGGCCTGCTGCAGAAACGCCAGAAGCCGGATGAGCACAGCAACACACCCAATCCACAGGAGGCCACCGCATGAGCATGTTCGAGCAACTGACCAACCGCGAGCGCGTGTTCGAATTCCTCGCCCCCGAAGCCTCACCGGTGGACGTGCGCCACGGCCCGATCCTGTACCTGGAAGACGTGAACGTGAGCTTTGACGGCTTCAAGGCCATCAACAACCTCAACCTCACCATCGACGACGGCGAGCTGCGCTGCATCATCGGCCCCAACGGCGCGGGCAAAACCACCATGATGGACATCATCACCGGTAAAACCCGCCCGGACACCGGCTCCGTGTGGTTCGGCAGCCGTCACAACCTGCTCACCAAGAACGAGCCGGACATCGCCAGCCTGGGCATCGGCCGCAAGTTCCAGAAACCCACGGTGTTCGAAGCCCTCACCGTGTTCGAAAACCTGGAACTGGCCATGGCCACCGACAAGCGCATCCTGCCCACGCTGACCGCCATCATGAAACCGGAGTTTCGCGACCGCATCGACGAAGTGCTGGAAATGATCGGCCTGAAACAGATGCGGGACAAACCCGCCGGCATCCTCTCTCACGGCCAGAAACAGTGGCTGGAAATCGGCATGCTGCTGATGCAGAAACCCCGGCTGCTGCTGGTGGACGAACCCGTGGCGGGCATGACCGAACAGGAAATGGAACGCACCGCCGAACTGCTCACCAGCCTGGCCGGCAAACAGTCCGTTGTGGTGGTAGAGCACGACATGGGCTTCGTGCGCTCCATCGCCCGCCAGGTCACCGTACTGCACCAGGGCAGCGTGCTGGCCGAAGGCACCATGGACCAGGTCTCCAACGACCCGGAAGTGATCAAGGTTTACCTCGGGGAGGAGGCGTAATGCTCAAGATCCAACAGCTCAACCAATACTACGGCGAAAGCCACACCCTCTGGGACCTGGACCTGGACGTACCCCAGGGCCAGTGCACCTGCGTCATGGGCCGCAATGGCGTGGGCAAAACCACCCTGATGAAATGCATCATGGGCGAGGAAACCACCAAAAGCGGCAGTATCGAATTTGCCGAAGACGTGGAACTCTCCAAGAAGAAAATCGAAGACCGGTCACGCCTTGGAATCGGCTACGTGCCCCAGGGAAGACAGATCTTCCCCCTGCTGACCGTGGAAGAAAACCTGCGCACCGGCCTGGCCGTGCGCAAGGACGGCAGCAAGAAAATCCCCGAACGGGTGTATGAGCTGTTTCCGGTGTTGAAGGAGATGAAACACCGCCGAGGGGGCGATCTGTCTGGTGGGCAGCAACAGCAGTTGGCCATTGGACGGGCGTTGGTGATTGAGCCCAGGCTGTTGATTCTGGATGAGCCGGGGGAGGGGATTCAGCCGAATATTGTGGCGCAGATTGGGGAGGTTATTCGCCGCCTTATCGAAGAAGATGGGCTGACGGTGCTGCTGGTTGAGCAGAAGTTACCGTTTGCGCGGAAGTATGCGGATCGGTTTGTGATTTTGGATCGGGGGCGGAGGGTTGCGGAAGACGAGATTGCGGGGTTGACGGATGAACTTATCAGGAAGCACCTGACTGTGTAGCAGTATAGTCACTCTTCTGCCTCGGCAGACCTAAAAGTCCTATCTTTAAGAACCCTGCGCCGGGAGATTCCTGGTGCGGAGTTTTGTATTTTTGTAACCTCAGCGGGAAAACGGCGCGGAAATGGGCTAGTGTAGGTAGCTATATGCTACGCACAAACCGATAGTTAGGGATGACGACCGATGAGCCTGTCTGCGCTGTTTCAGCCTTTTTTTTGCCTTTTCGAGCTTCGATTCCTCCAGAAAATCTTCTTGGCCTCTGAGGTTGGAGCATTTTGACTGCTTCGTTATTGCAATCATGAAGAGGTCAAATGATTACGAGGAAGGTGATGACGGTGCCTTTCAAGGTTCTGATTAAACGGATAAAAATACCATTTCCATGGGGGTTAAATGGGTGGTTTGTAGACGTCAACGTTTTGCGGAAACGAAGTGCTCAGTCCAATAACTGTTATGAATAATCGAGCCTTCGGGAAAATTTATGGATGAAAAATATATATTTGCTCTCTTTGGAATAGCCCTTGGCGCAGTCTTAAGTGCCGTATTTTCCATTGTTAGAGAGTTATACGCAGAGTGGAGATCAAAGAAAAAAGAGGCTGAATATTTGGCAATAAGAATGATCTGTATCTTTGATTCATTTATGGAGGGTTGTGCATTAGTTGTTGGTGATGATGGGCTATGTCACGGGCAACCTGATTCAGAGGGATACTCAAGAATTCAAGTGAGCGCGCCTACACTTGATGTTCAGTTGATGGATGTAAACTGGAAGTCGTTCCCTCCAAAGCTAATGTACGAAATATTGTATTTTCCTAACTTAATCAAAGACGCTGAGAGTTTTATTAGTTCTACCTTTGAGTATGCGGCTTCGCCCCCTGACTACTCTGAAGGCTTTGAAGAGAGGCAGCACCAATATTCACTTTTAGGCATTAAGGCATCCGAGTTAACTGCGAAGCTTAGAAAGAAATATAGCATCCCAAAAAATCATATATCAAGCTGGGATATAGTTGAGTATATGCATGCTGAGCAAGACAAAATAAAGCAGCTTCGTATTAGGCGAGAGAAGGCGAATTCCGAAATGCTATCCAAGATACATCCATAACAAAGCTATCAAAAATCGTTACGGCCAAAACGGCCTCCACTGGACGCGCTAACGCGCGCCTTTTATAGCGACGTTACGTTTGTTTCAACTTTATTGTGAGAGGGAAGTTAGATGTCAAAGTTTTACCTAAATTTACTTACTGAATCCGGAAGTGTAGTTCAAGCAGTGATCGATCTAGCGAATTTACCTAAAGAATGCAATAGAAATATTGTCGATCATCCGTTCAAGCAAGGTGTGGATTTAATAGATTATTTGAGGGATGACGAAAAGCATTCTGTCAATCTGATCAATAATATTAGGAATGATTATCTGTCGGATGACGAACATAGGTTTATTTCGAATGTTGCCAGTTTTTGGGAAAACCTCCCTCCTTCTGCGGAAGAGAAATGTGGCGTAGTGGCAATAACTCCTAGTCAAGGTGACTTCCTTCGAACCTCTGAGGAAGTTGCGGAAGAAATGGCAGAAGGTATGTCCAAAATTGGATCCAACTAAGCCTAACAAGTGAATCAAGTCCACCGTGGACTTCCCCCAGTGTAGTGGACACGCATCGATAACTCCGCAACAGGAGAAAACCGATGCCGGAGATGATCACGGGGAAGAAAACTCAGCAGTACAGCACTGAGTTCAAAGTCAAAGCGGTGGAGTGGAGTCACCAGGCCCACCGAAGTGTCAAAAGCGTAGCCGAAGCGCTGGATATCCACCCCTTCATGCTGTCACGCTGGCGCAAGGAATACCGTGAAGGAAAGTTCGCCATGAAACGGGTCAAGAAAGCGCCAGCCGAGGCCAAGCAGAAGATCCAGGAACAGGACGAGGTTGCCCGCCTGAAACGCCGGATATCGGAGCTTCAGGAGGAAAACGACATCCTAAAAAAGTTCCAACATTTTCAGGCCGAGGTACGACGGAAGCGTTCCGATTCGTCTGGAAACACCGACGGGAACACGGAGTAAAGGCCCTGTGTCGGCATCTGGGGATTTCACGATCGGGCTACTACGCCGGGCAAACCGGAAGCCCAGTCAACGAGCCACTGAGAATGCGGAGTTGCTGTTGAAGATCCGCCGCATCTACAACGAGAGCAAAGGCCGATACGGCAGTCCTCGGGTATACCAAGCGCTTCGCCGTGAGGGCGTTGAAGTGGGTGAAAATCGAGTGGCCAAGCTGATTGCACTTCCCCCATTTCCTGCAATGCTGTTAATGGAGGCGGCTTCTCGCACAGAGCGGATGTTAGAAGGGAACGGGTCGGATTCGCTATCGATCCGAAACGGTGATTCGACGGTCACTGGTATCAGCGATCTGAGTGGTTCAATAGGACGTCCGAATCCAAACATAGAATTTAAATAAGCAAGAGTGCCAAGGCAAAAGTAGGCTGATTTAAGTCAGCCTTTCGTTCATTTTCGTTTCTTGAAGGTTACGGTAGTTCAGAATCGTATGATAAAGACCATCACCTTCCTAACACGCTGGTTTGCCAATAGCCTCAATAGCATCGTGTCTTGGCTGGAAAGCAAAGACGGCTCCGCCGACATGCAATCGAAGTTCGTGGACCTCGCGCCAACCGATGATGCAGACAAGGCTGGCGTATATTCCGAAGCGATTCTGTTCGCGACGAACAATGCGAAGGTTTCCAATATTGCCCTGACGGGTCCCTATGGGTCGGGAAAGAGCAGCATCATCCAATCCTTCTTGAAGAAGTATCGGCGGCCTGCGCTTCATATTTCTCTCGCTGCGTTCGCTCCCGAGGTCGGATCGGAAGGCGAGAAAGTAAGCCGTCAAGAGATTGAGAGAAGCATCCTGCAGCAGATGCTTTATGGTGCTGACGCAAACAAGCTTCCGCTATCGCGTTTCAAAAGAATTCAGTCGCCCGGTTATTGGTCGATTTTTAAGTCTCTTTTCATACTGCTTGGAATTCTCGCGCTTTGGTACGTTTTCCATCAGCGAGAAGACATCATCAGCGGTCACTTTTTCGATCCGTTCGCATTCAGCAATTGGCTCAACCTAGGGAGCCTCACGATCGCGGCAATATTTCTGTGGGTGGCATTCCATCACTTTTATGTAGCGAGCTTCGGACTTTCACTCAAGGGAATCTCGTTGAAGGACGTTGAGATAAAGCCTGCATATGATGACCAGGCGTCCATATTGAACCGTCACTTAGACGAAATAATCTACTTCTTCCAATCAACCAATTACGACCTCGTAGTCATTGAGGATATAGATCGATTTGAAGATGCCGAAATTTTCGTCACGCTGCGCGAAATTAATAGCCTCGTGAATGAGAATGCAGGCGTGAAACGCACCATCCGGTTCCTCTACGCCCTGCGCGACGACATGTTTGTCAACACCGATCGAACCAAGTTCTTCGAATTCATCATTCCCGTCATACCGATCATCAACACATCGAATTCGATCGACATGGTGTTGAAGCAGGGAAAAAGACTTGAGCTCGACGAGCGCCTTGATCGGCGGTTTCTGAGAGAGGTCTCACGATACCTGAACGACCTGAGGTTGATTCAGAACATCTTTAATGAATACGCCATTTATGTGGCGAATTTGGAAACTGATGGAGAGAACCTGCTCGACGCCAATAAGCTCCTCGCGGTCCTGATATATAAAAACGTCTATCCAAGGGACTTTGAGCAACTGCACCGCGGCGCTGGGACGCTCGCAGAAATATTGAACCGCCAAGACGAGCTCATTAAGCATGGTGAGGCCACGTATAGGACCGCGATTGCGGAACTCGAGAAGCGGCTTGAAGTCGCCGAGCGACAGACGCCTTCGGACCTGAGAGAGTTGCGGAAAATCTACGCTATGGCTCTGATTGAGATGCTTCCAGCGAATGTTAACAGCGTTCGTATTGATGGGGCACAATGGATACCCCTTCCAAAGCTGGTCAGCCACGATGCATTTGAGCAACTTATAGAGGCTCCCCGTCTTATCAGCCGCACCTTCAATGGTCAACAACATCAGGTCGATGCTTCCAAATTGCAAAGCGAGGTAGACTCCCAGAAATCCTACCAGCAACGCAAGGAGGAGGTCGAAAGCAAAGCGGCTGAAAAAAAGAACAAGAGCTTGCGCCAAATACGCGACCTAAGATCAAAGATCGCAGCACTTCGCACGACTGAGCTCAACGAGCTGTTGCGTTTGAACGCTGACCACGTGCAGGATCTTTTCGGGAACTTCGGGGAAAACGGAGAGCTTGCCCGTTTTCTGATTTTGGAGGGCCATCTCGACGATACCTACTACCAATACACTTCACTCTTTCACTCAGGCCGTTTGTCGCACAATGACAATAAGTTTCTGATCCAGATACGGGCATTCGTCACGCCTGAGCCGGGTTTTCCGATCGACAATCCAAAAGAGGTCATCGCAGGCATGCGAGGTGAAGACTTCCGGCAAAGCTATGTCTTGAACGTCAAGCTTGTCGACTGTCTCCTGGGTGACCGGAGTAGTTACCTCGACCAAACTCAGAAGCTTTTCGAGTTTCTCTCGTCCGAATTCGAGAGCTGCGAGGACTTTTTCGATGCCTATTACACCAGTGGCCGCGATGTTGTAGGGCTTCTTTCGGGACTAGTAAAAGTATGGGAAAGTCTAGTGCCAACTGTCATTGCCAGCTCTAAAAATATCTCCCACGTCACTCAACTGGTCTCGAACCTACCAGAAACCTCGCTCAAAACGCTCGCAAGGAATTTTGATGAGTTACCGGAATTTGTTTCAACGAACCTTCAAGAGATTCTGGTGAATTCACCCGAACTAGAGCCGGAGCGACTCGCATGCCTGGACTTTGAGGTCAAAGACCTTGCTGCAATCAAAGAGCACCCTGAAATTGTACGCACCATGTTCGAGGAGGGGCTTTTCGAACTCACGATCCCGAACCTGGAGTACGTCTACCAAGCGATCTTGGGAGAGAACGATGTTAAGCCACTTCGTGAGAAGAATTTCACGACTATACGTTCAACGAATAATGCACCCTTGATTAATCGAGTCGAACGCGATTTAAATCGATACCTTCATGAGATTCTTTTAGGGCTTCAGGAAAACTCAAACGAGGATGCCCCCGCCATTCTTGACTTGATTCGCCACGATGATATTGATCACGATGATCTTCGAGAGTTTCTTGAGCGGCAGACGACTCAGCTGTCATCTCTGGAGGACGTACCTGAAAGATTGCACGCGATGCTGTTCAACCAAAGCGTGATCCAGCCAACTTGGGAGAATTGTTTAGCCTTCATGGAAAATGAAGGATTCGAGGCGGATAGCCTGATTGGTTATCTTGACCAAGAGATGGTCCGTACGGCTATCTTGGAACACCCGATACCAAACGATACGGATTCACAGCAACTTCGTTTATTCCTATTTAAAGCGGGCTCTCTATCTGACGCCGCCTATCAAGACTACGTTCGCGCCTTGCCGAGGCCAATCAAGACACTACCGGAAGCACTCGAGCCGGCAAAAATTCGAACCCTCATAGATGAAAGAAAAGTCTCACTTACTCAGGAAAACTTTGAATGGCTCGCCGATATGGGGCCCTTACAAACGCGATTCGTAGCGACCAACGTGGATGAATATCTGGCCAATCCAGAAAAGCTTGTGATCGATGATGACCTTCGAGAGGAGTTGCTTCGATCTGAAATTGATAATGCAGCCAAGCTAAGGATAATCGGGTTGATGGACCTGGAAGCGCTAGTGGACCTTCCCGAGCGTTCAGCACTTATCGGCTCGATTCTTGACAATACCGACGCCAACATATCCAACCTAAATAGGGGGGTTGCGCAATCCCTGATAACGTATTCCACGCCAATAGCAACGCAAATTTCACTCTTTAACAAATATCACTCTCTCATGACAGACGACGAAGTGCGTCATGTCTTGGCCAATCTCCCGAAACCATTTTCTGAAATAAAAACTGGTCGCAATACGCCGAAACTGAAAAATACTCGCGAGAATAATGATTTGGTAAGATGGCTTGATTCAAGAAACATTATTTCGTCTTGGAGTGAGGGTGGTGTCTTCACTGACTATATAAGAGTGAATCTCTACAGGCGCGGATAAGCAGCTTGCAAAATTTCTTACCGCTCGGCGTCAGCGGTACTATCCTCCGCCCGGAGCCTCATGCATCGAACGACAGCTTTGGGCTAATTCCTGCAATGCTGACCGCAATTCCTCAATTGAAGGAGCGCCTAGCCGCTCGACAGACATACTTTGTAAATGCCTTGGAGAAACTCGGCTACTAGCGCTGACCCATAGGCTTGGGAGAAACCGGAGCAGATATATTCTTCACTACCGTTTTGAACGAGACCTTAGGATGAGCCTCAGACCAATTCAAGGGCTCTAAAATACTCCACGCAACCCGCGTCTGTTTTGAGGTTGATTTCTTTAAAAAGGCTCCGGAACTCGGTAATCCAGCTGTTGAAGTGGTGTTTTGCCGTATCCCATTCTTTCTGGACCCTTTTCCGATCTTGTTCACTAATCTCGCTAGAGTCCACAATAGACTGAACATCCCGTTCTGCCCGTTCTGCAGCTTTGGTCAGTTCACTTATTGCTAGGGAAAGTGAGTCTATAATCGATATCGGTTTGACTTTCCTTTCTTCAATCTTGGCTTTTAAACTAAATACCCAGGCTCTCATGGCTTGCAAATGCAGTGGGTCCAATGATGGTTCGGAAATCGGTTGCTGGTTAGCGCGTAGAGCGACGTAAAAGGGGCTATATACACACAAGTCACTCAATATATTTGAGGATTCGTTTAACAAAGACTCGAGTTTCAATGCTTGATTATTGGTAAGCTTCGGGGGGTGAATTCGTGCTCGAAACCAAATTTTTAGGTGGGCGACCTCGGCAAACAGTATAGATAATCCCGCGATTATCGTTATCGCCACAGCAATGATAGGCGACCAAGCAGGCATGCCAGGCGCAAACGCCGTAATTGCAGCAAGGCCAATAGCGCTTAGATGAGTAATATGGTTCTGGAAAGTTTTTTTTGATGTGCTCACGCCGTCAATGACCCATTGATTAATGAAAGGTACGGTTAACCGGAACGTCCCTTAATGTCGTGATTTACCGAAATTTTAAGGATGAAAGCCTAGCTCGCTATCTTATTCTTTCCATTAAGCTTTGTCAGGGAAAACGAGGACAGATTTATTTTCGCAGGAATTCTCCTGCGTGACGATGGACACTTGCACCCGCTTACGGGTCCATAAAAGATCCTCGCCGTCTGAACAGCACGCCGCTGGGCAGCTTTCCAGCTCCGGTGGGGCCACTCGATCCTGTTTGCGAGCTCTCACCCTATTAGCGCGGTTGCCAACATACCAGTCCTTCGACACCTATCGGAATAACCGGGACGCCCACTAGCCAGCCGGAGTCAATAGGCCACACTAAACCCTGGCAGTTATCTGCCTTTCAATCTCAGCGACTTACTGTGCGCACCCATTGCTTTCGGTTGGTGGATACGGACTGATCCGCTCCAGACACCCCTCAGGATCAAGGTAGGGCGAGTACCACGTTTGCTCCTCCCCCTGGCATTACAGTTTCAGAAAATCGTTGGTTCTCGGCCGTGTCCATGCGTTACAGAATCAGTAGTTCACCTATTGGTGCCAGTATCGTGTGGTTCGCGGCCAGGGTGCGTCAGTAACATCGTTGATGATGGGGAAGTGTAGGCGCCATTCAGATTTCTGATTTTCACCATCCCGTTTGAGGGCTGCACCACGCATTTAAACCGTTAACCAAACATACGCTCTGTTCTTTATATTTGGTTACAGAGCAATAGCCTCGCAGTTATCTGGGAGTTTTCCGCGCTCAAGGTGTTGAAAGCGTTGTTGCCACATTTCGTCATTTTGTAGAGGGCGGTTCTGCACTTTTAGGTAATAGCATGTGAATTGACGGGAGTCCTGAAGCGGATGAGGGGATTTATCATGTGCAATGCTTGGAATCATGGTGTTGGCTGTGACTGTGGTTGGGGTGGCGACGGCTGGCCCGGAGGTAGTAAGGCAAGACGCTACATAACAGCTCGGGAAATAAGGCCCTATAGAGGGAGCCACCAATCTCACTCAAGCTATGTGAATCCGAATGCCTCATGCCCTGTGTGTGGTGCTCGAGTGTTTTTCTATCAATCGCCGTATGGAGGACGCGTTTTTTTCGAAGAGCTGGGGCCGCCCTGGCATAAGCACCCATGTACGGATAAAGGCGGATCTCGCAATGCCGGCTTTACTGGAACCATCTCCAACGCACGCTATACGCCATCATGGAAGGCAGAAGGTTGGCGCCCTATTTTTCTGACCAACATAATTGAGATTGATCGTTATTTCCTGAAGCTCAAAGGCCTTTGGAAGGGGGAGCGATTACAGCTTTTCCTTTTCAAGGAGAACTGTCGCAACATCGCTGGAGTACAGGTTGTCGGACCTCATGACCTTGCGTTCTTACGGAGTATCCGTCCCGGCGAATACGAGCTTTCGTGCCTGGATAAAGGCTGCAGGGCGATTCAAGTAAAGTGCTTTAGTTCGCAGATTGATGCTCGATTAGCTGCGCCCATGCGGCATTAGGAGATAAATAGCGGCCTGAAGGGGACAGAGAGCGCAAAAGGTGTCAGAGCGCATGTTTATTGACCAACTCGGACGCCATAGCCTCAGTGCGTTAGAATCCGCGAGGCCAAAGGTTTTCGGTCCTCTGGGATCTGGACCTGGACATCCCCCAGGGTAAGTGCACCTGCGTAATGGGTCGCGACGGCGCGGGCAAAACCACCCTGCTGAAATGCATCACGAGTGAGGAAACCACCAACAGCGGCACCATTCACTTTGCTGGGGACTTGGAACTGACCAAAAAGAAGATCGAAGACCGCTCAAGACTGGGCATTGGCTATGTGCTCCAGAGGCGGCAGATCTTCCCGCTGCTGACCGTGGAAGAAAACCTGCGCACCGGCCTGGCTGTGCGCAAGGACGGCAGCAAGAAGATTCCCGAGCGAGTGTATGAGCTGTTTCCGGTGCTGAAGGAAATGCGTCACCGCAGAGGCGGCGACCTGTCTGGTGGGCAGCAAAAGCAATTGGCGATTGGCTGGGCGCTGGTGATTGAACCCAGGCTGCTGATTCTGGATGAACCGGGTGGGGGATTCAGCCGAATATTGTGGCGCAGATTGGGGAGGTTATTCGGAGGCTTATTGAGGAGGATGGGCTGACCGTTCTTCTCGTTGAGCAGAAGTTGCCGTTTGCGCGGAAGTATGCGGATCGGTTTGCCATCCTCGACCGTGGACGGCGGGTTGCTGAAGACGAGATTGCGGGTCTGACGGATGAGCTGATCAAGAAACACCTGATTGTGTAATCGGTTACCGCAAGCCAACAACGAACAATCAACACAGAGCCGCCGGGAAACCGCGCGGCTTTTTATGCATTGTATTTACTAAATTTTACGTCGGCGTTATGGGAAGTATGCTGACAATTAGGTTAGTGTGTAGTTTTAAGGAACGGATCTATGCCCTGTTAAGGATGACGGATGGACTACGCTCAGATTTTACACCACCTCATAAACACCCTCTGGTACCTGATCTCGCTGGCGCTTCTCGCGGCTGTCATCAAATCTGCCTGCTCCAAAGAGAAAGCCGGGGGAACCCTCGACAATCTCGCTGCGGGGTTGTTTTTCGGCAAAACTCGATGCTACCTCAACAGTGGCCTCATCCTCAAAATGGAAGGTGGAATCTCACTAACTGAGTGCTCATCTGCTAACGAATATCTCGCCCAGACATCAAGAATGGCGAAGGATCAAAGAGATAGCTTTAAAAGGTGTGAGAAAGTATTAAGTATTGCTTTTAGATATTGGTGTTAAATATTTCTCAATTCTAATTATCAAGATAATTCAGATTTTTGTATGTTAGGTTTTGTGTTGTTGATTTAGATAAGGATTGTTATGGCTAATCAATATAAATTAAATATGCAATTTGAAGAAGAGGTTCGGTTTATTGCAGAAGCCGTATGGGGGCTAGAGTCGGGTGCTTGTCAGCCAACCCACTATCCAGATGATCCCGTTGTAAGGGAGCTTGATGGGATTGCAAGATTGCGTGATGTAACGCATTTGGTAATGGTAACGACAAGTACTAAGCTTGAAAAGCTAAAAAGTGATGTTAGGAAGCTGAATGCAGCTGAAGCTGTCGAAAAGAAATCTGTGGCGGCTGTTTCAAAGTGGCTGATTACAAAGAAACAAGTTGATGCTCAACATATTGAACACGCTCGTCAGAATAACGTCACTGTTTTAACTAGTGAGCAATTCAAGAATAGGTTCTTCGATGGAAGAAGGTATATGTCGTTAAGAGAAGTATCTACCTTCGGATCTGCAAGAAATCCAGCTGATAACTCAGTGACAATCGATGACGATGTGTATGTTCCGCTTCCCATGGCTAAAGTAGAGCGCGTGAAGCAGCGGTCAAGGTTGGGTGCTGCTTATGAAGAGAAGCTTGTCGGAACAAATATAAGAGAAATTTGTGATTTTATTGAGGATGGTAAAATAGTGGTTCTGCTCGCTCCATTCGGTGCGGGAAAGAGCTTAACCACTAGAGAAGTTTTTGCAACTCTTTCAAAGAAATATAGAAGTAGTAATGGCGCGTTGGTTCCAGTCTGTCTCAACTTGAGAGAGCATTGGGGGCAAGAGTACTTCGATGAAATGCTAGAGAGGCATGCCAGATCGATTGGGTTTAAGCCAAAAGAAGATCTTGTTGTTGCTTGGCGTGCTGGTCTGGGATGTATTCTTTTAGACGGATTTGATGAGGTTGCGTCGCAAACTATTGTCCGAAAAGATGATAAGAATTTCATGAGAGAGGCACGAAGAGTTGCCTTGTCAGGTGTGCGAGATTTCCTAACTAAGGTTCCTGTCCATTTAGGTGCTTTTATTTGTGGAAGAGATCACTACTTTGATAACTTTTCAGAAATGAGCCATGCCCTTGGTGTGGGAAGCGAACGGTGTGTACTGGTAAAGCTTGATGAGTTCACAGAAGAAGGAGCCAATCAATTTCTAAAGAAAAATGGCGTTGATAGCTATCTTCCTGATTGGCTACCTAAGAAGCCGCTAATACTATCTTATTTGATTCAAAATAAACTGCTCGACGATATATTGGATATCGACGCATCTGAAGGGTATGGTTACGCTTGGGATGCCTTTATATCTAGAATCACAGAGCGTGAATCAGAGCTAGAAAAAGCAGTTATGGATAGCCATACGTTAAGAAATGTTATGGAAAGGCTTGCCTATTTTGTCCGAAGCCTTTCATCAGGAAGCGGCCCTATAACTGGCAACGATTTGGCGACGAGTTACAATGTTGAAACAGGGCAGTCTGCTGGTGAAGGGGTTCTCGCTCAGCTCCAAAGGCTGCCCGGTTTGACTCAGCGTGAACAAGATAGTGGGTCAAGGTCATTTGTTGATCCTGATATGTTGGCTGCCCTTCAGGGGGGCGCGCTTGCAAGAATTATTTCCGGGCAATATGAACACCTAGGAGAAGCACCTCTAGCAGCAATATCCGAAAGAGCTGCGAGTGTAGCTGCTTTCTTGCTGCGTCGCGACGGCGTCACTAGCTCTACGCCGATATCGATAATAGATAGATTGTCAAAGGAGCCAAGAAGTTCAGTTGATAAGCAATTGGCAGCTGATTCTTTTTTTGTTTCTATGATTATGTCTAATGATGAGGAGCAAGTTTTAGATTTTAGGAATTCGTTAATTGAATCAGCATATTTGGGGGTCGTTGACCTCGAGGATAATAAAATAGAAAACATTAGCTTTAAAGACTGCATTATAGAAAAGGTAATTGTTAGTAAGGATAGTGTAAACTCAGGAATTGTTTTTAGAGGCTGCTTAATTGGGAAGGTTGGCGGTGTTGCTAATGAATCTGGGTTGCCTTATAACGTGATTGATAGTTCATGTGAAGTCGAAGCATTTGATGATATAGGGACTAATAATGCGGTTTTGCAGTCAGATTTGGATTACAGAGTGAAAGCTTTGTTGACTATTTTTAGAAAGCTATATCAGCAGTCCGGTGCAGGTAGAAAAATTTCAGCGCTAACAAGGGGTATTACAAGTAAGGATGTTTCAGATGTCATTCCAGATGTCCTATCAGTCTTAGAAAAACATGAATTTGTCAGGAGATTTAACCAAGTTGTTCATCCGGTTAGAAAGAAGTCTGCTCGAGTTGAAAAAATCCTAAACGCGCCTTCAATTTCCGCCGATGAGATTATCATAGCAGTTAAGAATATATAGGGTTAGTTCTGCTTCCTTATCCGGAAAATCATGCTAGATTTCTATTTTTTGGTTTTAAGGGGACGCAAATGCGTAACTGTAAAGCTAGGGAGACTGGCATCTGAAAAATAGATCTAAACAGAATAGACCTGCCTCGGTTTTCACTATTGGCAATCAGGATCCGAGCCTTCCCAGAGATAGGGACAAGGTTTGAGCCCGAGAGAAGACTTGCAGGAAGTGAATGCCGGGCCAGATCTTTTTTCTAGTCTTAATATGCCCCGGAAAGCTGGAACTGGAAAACCGGGACAGATTTATTTTCGCGGCTTCTTTGAAGACTCAGAGTTAATCTGAGTCACTACCAACCCTCTCCGCACGTCGGTTAATATCGGTTGCCGGCCCACAGAACGGATTCTGTGGTTTAAAAGCAAGGAGGTGCTTTTGCCAAGACATGCCAAGGCGATTGTGCCCGGTTTTCCCCATGATATTGTTCAGCGCGGTCATAATCGCCAACCAGGATCTGAAAAACAGATCTGTCCCAGTTCCGCCGTCCCTCAGTCAGCGTTTTTTAGAGCCTGGCCGTTGCCACTGGCAACACCATGCTCAACCAGATTGTGCCTGAAGCGCTCCACGCGCCGCCGGTTAACTCCCAGATCATAAAATCCGACCAGCGACTGGGATCGGACATCCAGACTGCGTCGGTCCGGGCTCACCAGAACCTCGAAGTAGTCGGGAAAGCGGAGCAGGTCGCTATGAAAGGTCATGTCCAGATAGCCAAAGCGCGAGTCATTGAGCCTGGCGCCCGGCATTTCAGTGGCGACAGCTATAACGGTGTCCCATGTCGGCTTATCCAGGGGCGCAGGCAGCTGAATGGGTTTCACGTGATAGAGGCCCACTGATGAGGTGCTGGAGACACAGTTCAGGAAGGGCGTACAGCCATCAAGAGCGAACTCGGTACCGGAGGAAGGTACATTGCTGGTCGAAGTGCAGCCTGTTAGCAGGAGTACTGTCAGTAGAGCAAAACATCGCATGTTTGATTCCGGATGAGCCATTGTCGGGTGGGAATCCAGTGTAGCTCCCTGCTGATGGTCGGTGTAGCGGAAACCGGGACAGATTTATTTTCCCGGACCGGCGGTAACAAATTCATGGATGAAACTGGAAAAATAGACCTGTCCCGGTTTTGCTAAGATTATGACTCCAGGTTCCTGAGTGAACAGTGCAGTCACGGAGGCAGCATGAAGTATTTTGCTTACGGATCGAATATGTCACTCCTCAGATTAAGAGCGAGGGTTCCAAACGCGGAGCGAATCGGTATGTTCACGCTCGTTGAGCATTCCCTTCGGTTTCATAAGTGGAGCAGGAAAGACAAATCCGCAAAATGCGACGCACTGTTCACCGGAAATCCGGAGGACTTCGTCATTGGCGCACTGTTTTGGATACCGCGTGACGAGAAAGGCCCGCTGGACAAGGCTGAGGGGTTGGGCTTCGGTTACGATGAAAAGCGGGTCACGGTTACGGATGCTCTCGGGAATTCCCTTGACGCTTTTACCTACTGTGCAACGTCAACGGATCCGTCTTTGCTGCCTCACTCCTGGTATTTGAATCACGTCATCGTTGGTGCGAAAGAAACAGGCGTTCCCGCTGACTACCTCGGTGTCATTTCAGCCACGCGAAGCCAGGAAGACCCTGATCGAAAACGAGATGCGAGAGAGCGGGCAATCTACGATTAAAAGCGGCTCGCTATGGTTTAAAAAATGGGATCGCCCGTTGCTTTGACTGCATAGAACAGGCAATCGCTCTTCGCAATCACCGGGTTGGTGGTGATCATGAAGGCCTTGAGGGCCTGGGCAGGGTAGATTCGCCCATCCTTGATTCGAAGCACCTGTTCCATGTTCTCGGCCCGGTTGTGGCTGATTGCCGTGAGAACGTCCAGGCCTTTTTGCCCAACCCATCCAAGAGGCTCATCCGGCGACACAATCCCGAAATTGCGGTGTTCGATGTCGGGCGGAAACGTGAGGTCTGCCTGTCCACTGGGCGTTAATCGGTACTCGATAGTCGCATCGGGTGCCAACTCCACTCGAATCGGATTGCGCAGAACAGCAACGTTCCATTCCGCTTTTTCCTGCGATAGCACGTCTGGCTGTGAGGCATACCGAACAAGCCCTTCGTACGCCAGTTGGTGCGCGTGATCATCCTGAGACCCGCCACACTCGATGGTCACGGTGGGAACCTCCTGCTCGGAATATTCCATCAGTGCACCCAGGCGAAGATCCGTCATGATCAGCCGGTCAGTAAAGAGCGACGCCAGCGCTTGGTGGGCGGCGTCGTTGGTGATGGTCACAGCGAAGGCAGGGCCGGTGCCTGAGGTGTTGTGCACGTCCAGCAGGCACTCGGGGTTGGCTGTCTGAAGCTCGGCCAGCATGGCCTCGGCAATTGCGCCTTCCTCTCCTTCAAACGGTTCTTTGAAGCACCGGTTCAGATCACGTCCGCCTGGCAGTTGGCGCAGCGACAATATCGGCGGGATTTTCGCGGGATGGACGCCGCCCAGAAGGAACAGCAGGTTGACCTCGGGGGTGTGCTGCTCCAGTAGCCATCGGTGAATCGCGAACAGCCCTGAGGGTTCGTTGCCGTGAAGCAGCGTTGCCATGGCCCGGGTCCTGGAGGGATCGCGGCCAGCAACGCGAACCACCGTGGGCCGTTGCAGCCGGTTCAGCCACTCCAGAGGCGAGCGGCCCAGGGTCTGGGGTGACGGGTTGTTGAGATAATCCAGGGTGTTCGAGCGGCTCATGGCGACAAGGTCCATTCGTGTAGCGGTGTGTTGGTCTTCTGATTGGCCATGTAAAGCGACAGCATACTCGTGAACGCCTCGTCGGGAGTCTGGGTCCTGAAAAAAGACTCGGTGATCTGGCGCTGCCATCGGGCGCCCGTCATTCGGGTTTGAATGCGGCCTTCGATGATGCCCAGCAGGCGGTGGATCTCCGCCTCGTCCACTGCGGTTCGTTGCAAGGCTTCCCGGGCGCGCGGCAGCAGGTCACGGGCAACAGTCAACAGCGGGGTATCCTGTAACTGTACCTGGTCTTTGTGGGGCCAGATAATGTCGGCACCGATGCCGTATTTGGCGGCACGATAGAAATTGTGTTCGGTGTAATGAAAGGGAAGTATCGACGTCAGGTGACGGATATCGTCGAGAACCGCCAACGCCGCTCCGATCACGAACAGTCCGTTCGCGCACATATCCACGGCCGTTGGTCCGGCCGGCATGGAACGAATCTCGATGCGCAGATGGCCGCCTTCTTTGTGATCAAAAATGGCCCGGTTCCAGGGCCACGTAGTCCCATGGTGCAGTCGCAGTTCGGTCAGTTCCGGTACGTCTCCCCGATCAATAACAGCCATCGGATCTTCTTCCGACATCATTGGAAGGATGGGGGGATACAAGGAGGCCGAAGCTGCAAACAGCTCCCAGGCGCTGCGTACCCAGCCGTTGCCGTAATAGACCCGTGGCGGGTGTTTCCAGGTTCTGTGGTTGGGCGAGCGGCTGTCGACGCACTGTTTGAACAGGGCGATACGGGTTTCGTCCCAGAGGTGGTGGCCGAACAGGCTGGGCGAATTGCTGGCCAGAGCCAGCGCAATGGGCGTCACCAGCTGCACTGCGTTGAAATAGTCTGCAAAGCGGTGGGCAGGAACGCGCCAGTGCAGTTGGAACGCGGTGTTCGCCCCTTCCATGGTGACGTCGTCCGCTTCCAGGTTGATGACGTCATTGCCACCGATATGGATGCTGAATGGCTCGCCCCGTTGCTGGATCAATGCGTTGGATAGCGCATGGTAGCGGGGTTCGTCTGTCATCACCTTCGCGCCCATATCGGACTGGCGCAACGTGGGTAGAATGCCGATGGGGACCAGTTCGCCATTCAATGGGGCGGCGTGCTGGTTGATTCGCTGCACGGCCTCGAGCAGTTCCTGCTCGGTTCTGGCAAAGGGGGCTCCCTTGAAGGCCTGGGGGCTGAGGTTGTATTCAAGATTGAAGCGGTTGAGCTCAACCGTCAGTTGTGGATCTTGAACGCTGGCGGCTATTTCTGTGTTGATCGGCTGAACACGCAGGTCCGGGTTTACGATGTAGAACTCGACCTCGGCACCAATGGAAGATTCTCCCTCACCAAAGCCGGGCCGGTTTAGCAGGCGGGTGAGGGCGGTAAGGTCCGTTCGCACCTTGGCAGCAAAACGGTCAAACTCTTCCGTCGTAAACTCCGATTGCTTTATCGACAGTCCCATAGCGGCTGTGCCTCTGACACCGACTTATCTTGATAGTAGCGGAAATGAGGTGTACACGTGTGCCGGCACCCAGTAGATTACCTTCAATCCGGAGTTTGAGTGTTACCCATGAGAATCATTATTCGTTATTTTTTCCGCGCCCTGCGCCTTGTCCTGACGCCGTTCATGCTGCTCAGCGAAAAGCTCAGCACGCCCAAGGGCGTTACCCGCAGCGCTGAACAGCAGGCCCGCGTCGACGAGGCCAGCAAGGATCTCGCCCTATACCAGTTCAGGGCCTGCCCATTCTGCATCAAGGTACGCAAGGAGATCGCCCGTCTGGGTCTGAACATTGAAACCCGCGATGCCCAGCATGACCCGCAGCACCGTGCCGCGCTGGAGGCCGGTGGTGGTCAGATCAAGGTGCCTTGCCTGAAGATGCGTCAGGATGATGGCAGTGAGCGGTGGCTGTACGAGTCTGACGACATCAGGGCATGGCTGCGGGAACGATTCGAGTCGGGGATTGGAGACCGGGCATATTAGTAGAAGTAAGCAAAGCTTGGTTAGGAGGGCGTAAGAAAACCGGGACAGACTTATTTTGTGCACACTGTTTTTTTGTCTTGGGCTGGCTTTGTCGAAATTGGTCTTCAGTAATCTGTAGGGCTTCTGTTTTTTGGCGTTTTCAGCCCATTTCGAAAAATATCTATCAAACAAGAGCTATCAAACTCCCATGACGAGAAAGACATTAGGTTTAACCCGGAAACCAATTAAAGACGCCAAGCCAGTGGCTGAGAAAGCCGAAGCTATGGTTGAGGTTGAGACTGACCCACAAAAACGTTTTTTAAA
This sequence comes from Marinobacter sp. DUT-3, assembly GCF_050379435.1. Classification (NCBI taxonomy): domain Bacteria; kingdom Pseudomonadati; phylum Pseudomonadota; class Gammaproteobacteria; order Pseudomonadales; family Marinobacteraceae; genus Marinobacter; species Marinobacter sp. DUT-3. The sequence goes on along the minus strand of NZ_JBNRMG010000006.1, from coordinate 100,426 downwards.
CGGTGTGGCTATCAATCCAGCGCCGGGGATTCGTTTGGAGTCAGGTTCAGAAAAGCTCACAGTGCGTGCGATGGATTTGATCACGCCGATTGGAATGGGGCAGCGGGGTTTGATAGTTGCACCGCCGGGGTCTGGAAAATCGACGATTTTAAAAGATATTTGCCAGGCGGTGGGAAAGGCGTATCCCGAGATTAAACTTTACGCGCTATTGATCGATGAGCGACCCGAAGAGGTCACTGATTTCAGGCGCAGCGTCCCGGCTGAGGTCCACGCTTCTTCTTCGGATGAAAGCTATGCTCATCACGTTCGCGTTGCCGATGAGCTTCTTGATATCGCCCGCCAACAAGCAGGCGAGGGTCACAACGTGATGATTGTGATTGATTCTCTCACGAGGCTTTCGCGTGTGCATAATGCTGAGCGAAAGAGCAGCGGTCGCACTATGTCTGGCGGGGTTGATGCTCGAGCGATGGAGATCCCGCGGAGGTTGTTTGGCGCTGCACGAAACCTTGAAAATGGCGGCTCGCTTACCATTTTAGCAACCGTTCTGGTTGATACCGGCAGCCGTATGGACCAGGTTATATTTGAGGAATTTAAGGGCACGGGGAACATGGAGCTGGTTTTATCAAGAGACGTTGCGAATCAGCGAATCTTCCCCGCGCTGGACATTTCGAAAAGCAGTACCCGTCGTGAAGAGCTGCTGTTAGATCCGAAATATTTAGACAAAATTAGAGCGTTGCGCCGGGCACTTAGCGGTCTCAAACCGCTAGAGGGCACAAGAAAGCTGGTTGAGCTGCTTGAGAAGTACCCCACAAATGCTGAGCTTCTGAACAGCATCCCCGGGACGTCCATCGATTGAATCCGCGTTACGGGGTCTGCCCCGGGGAAACCGGGACAGACTTATTTTTGCTTGGGCTGAGGGACGAGCCCCACGAAGCTTATTGAGGGAGGACGGAAAACGCCCCCTCGGCCAAAAGCTCTCCTTTCTCTGTCACCACCTCAACTCGCCAGTCTCCCAACATGTGCCGGTCGATATACTTGGCTGAGGATGCTCGCATGGGGTCAACCGACGGCCTGATTTCTACCCGTGCAATCCGTTCGTCCTCCAGGTACCAGTCGTGGAAGTGCAGCTGGCCTTCCATGCCCTGGATTTCGGTAAACAGGTAAATTCGAATCAGTCCGTCACTGTCCATCCTTAAAACGTTCGGGATTTCGTCGATTGGCTCTTTTTCCTCCAGGCCCGTACTCAATTGCGCCCGGATCAAGTGATCAGAAAGTAGCTTGATGGACGTAGCATCTTCCGGGGACGGTTCGGATTCTCCTGCAGGCGGCTCGGCAACTTCCGGTTTTTCTCGTGCTGCGGTGTTCGGTAACTGGATAGATGCAGGCTCGGACGCGGGCTGGTCGATATATACCGACGGGAGAGAGGGCGCCTCAACGCTCTGATGCTCTACCAGCGCTTCCTTTTGTTCCCCGGTGCCAAAGATCTCAAAGGCTCCCCATATTATGCCCCCCACCACCAGAAACAATACGAAGAGAGCAGCAAAGATGCGCCCCCAGTGATACACAACAATCTCTTGGGGTTCTGCGGGCTCGGGTAGGCGGGAGGACTGAGCTGAAAAAGGTCGCTCTTTCGGTATCGCTGTTTTCACTGGTCGTTCTTCCTTGAAACGGGCAAAGGATGATTGGCATGTGCACAACAGCTTCACACTGCGAAGGTGTTAGACGAAAAAAAGGGGCAACTTGCAACTACGGCAGACAAAATTATTAAAAATTCACTATAGCAAACTGGTGGAAGTACGAGGTTACGGTGCCGTTAATTCATTCTCGACATCAAAACCGTGGTAAACCGGGACAGATCTATTTTTGATGAATTGAACGGCATAGAATTGGCGAACGGTATCAACTGGATGTTCATGTGGCACCCAGATATAAAGCGCAGCGAAAGGCCTTATTATGCATTTGGATAAAGCAAAAAAGCGTATTGCAAAGCAGGTTAAGAAGGGCTTTCATGGCTATCCGTTGGTTTCGCTGGAGTACTTTGGTAAAGCGAACGTTGGTAAAGCGCCGGATTCAGCCACCGAGGTCGTTGTGTCATTTACTGAGGAAGAGGGCGCCGAGCCCCAGAAGCAAACGTTTGTAAGTGGCGGTGATGCCCGGGACGATGAAGCGATTCAATCCACCCTCGTGAAAATTATTGAGCGGGCGGATGCGAAAACGGTGACCGAGATCGACGGTATTTCCACGATATGAACTCCGCTTCAGCAGCCTATCCAATCGGTACGCCCGGCACTCCCTGGGGCGACGCGGAACGTGCTGAGTGGCTGTCACGGCAGACCCGTCAACGCAGTTACGAGTCCGACGTGTTGAGCGTGGTCGAGCGGCTGCGTTCGCGCTTTAACGTGCAAGAGTATGGCCGTCTGGAATATGGCCCGGACGTTTATCCGCTGATGGCAATCCGCAGCCGCGACTGGCGTGCCGATCGGCCGGTGGTGCTGATTACCGGCGGAGTGCATGGCTATGAAACCAGTGGTGTCCATGGGGCGCTGCAGTTCGTTGAACAGTGCGCAGCGGATTATGCCGGTCGTGTAAACCTGCTGGTCGCGCCTTGCGTCAGCCCCTGGGCTTACGAACGCATCCATCGATGGAACGCGAACGCGATTGATCCAAACCGCTCGTTTCGTGATGACGGCCAGGCCGGGGAGTCAGCGGCGCTCATGCAGCTGGTCGCTTCGACAGAAGAGCCAATACTGCTGCACATCGACCTGCACGAGACCACCGATACCGACGAAACCGAGTTCCGCCCGGCGCTTGCGGCCCGTGATGGCAAACCTTTTGAGCCGGGTGAGATTCCGGACGGCTTCTACCTGGTGGATGACACCGAGAGCCCGCACCCGGAATTCCAGCAGGCGTTGATCAAGGCAGTGGAAAGGATCACCCATATCGCGCCGGCGGATGACAACGGCGAGATCCTCGGCTCACCGGCGGCCGGTCGGGGCGTTATTCAGTATCCGCTGGCGCAGCTTGGCCTATGCACCAGCATGACTAACGCCCGCTACAGGACCACCACCGAGGTCTACCCGGACAGCGACCGGGTGACCCCCGAGCAATGCAACGCCGCGCAGGTTGCCGCGGTGTGTGCGGCGATCGACTATGCGCTGTCAGGATAAGTGAGGAAACCGGGACAGATTTATTTTCGGAGTGTCTCGGGTCCCACAAACCTTACGAACTGGCCATCACGCTGGGGCTTTTGCAGTCTTACTGAATGATTTAGTTGCTTACAGTCAGCTTCATGGATTGCGCTATGGCTTTGGCATCGGCCTGACTGCCATCACGATGTGTCACGCCCTCCAGCCACGCTTCCACTGCATCCGGGTTTTGATTCATCCAATGGCGAGCCGCCCGGTCTTGAGGAACAAACTGGTTCATAATCATGTCCATAACCTCACCTTCCATCGCCAATGAGAATTCCAGGTTTTCCAGAAGTTGGGCCACATTCGCACATTCTTCGGAGAACCCGGCGCGGGTATTGGTGTAAACCGTTGCATCACCCTTGTTAGGACCAAAGTAATCATCGCCACCCTCCAGATACGCGATATCAAATCGCTCGTTCATTGGGTGAGGTGCCCAAGCCAGGAACACGATCCACTTTTGATCACGAATTTTGCCATTTACTTGAGCCAACATGATGCGTTCCGATGTCTCAACCAAATTGAACTGGCCTAAACCAAAGGCGTTGGTATCGATCATGTCGAGAACTAGCTGATTACCATCATTGCCTTTCTCCAGACCGTACACGCTGTTGTCAAACTTATCTTTGAACTTGGCGATATCCGAAAAGCTTTTGATCCCGGCGTCATAGACATATTGCGGTACAGCCAGGGTGTATTTTGCGCCTTTGAGGTTGGGGCGTAGCCGCTCTACCTTCTGGTCATTTATCAGCGGATCTGCCACGGGTTCCATACTCGGCATCCAGTTGCCCAGAAAGACGTCGATTTCGCCATTCGCCATAGCGTCGTACGTATCCACTACGGATTGGTTGGAAATACCCACTTCGTAGCCAAGCGCCTGCAACAGCTCAGAAGCCACGGCGGTGGTCGCCTTAACATCCGTCCAATCCACAATACCGAATCGTACCTGGTCACACTGCTCGGCTGCATGGGCCGTATGTCCAACCACAACTGACGCAAAAATCGCCAAGAGGAATATCGTTCGCATGTCGCACCTTTTAATTGAACGTTCAATTAATAAAAATTAGCGCGGGATAGTACCTAAAACTGAATCAAATTGATATTAGGATGCCTATTCAGGTCCGATTCATAAGGAATTCGCATCTCTTAAACTTTGTTAACCTGTTGAAATGTAAATAAAATTTAACAGGTGGCTTCACGTGTATTTCTGATATTCTCGAATGGTTCAAAAAACTGACACGTGCCTGATGGGACGATGGAGATAATGGTTTCCTTCCCGTCATAGTGGGTAGGTCAGACCACCTGAACAATGGGAATTACATCAATGAAAATGAAATCACTGCTCGTATTTTTATCTCTGAGTGCCACCTCATTGGGTGCCGTTGCGGATGACACAGCCGACGCCGCGCTGGGTGGCGGTATTGGTGGAGCAATTGGGGCTGCCATCGGCAACGAGGTAGGTGGCAGAGATGGTGCTATTCTCGGTGGTGCCGTCGGTGCGGCAACCGGAACAGCCATTACCACCAAAGATCATAGAGATTACGATCGCGACCATGATCGCCGTCGTCATGACTACGATGATCGCCGGTCTTACCGGAAGTCTGGTGGCCATTTCTGCCCACCGGGCCAGGCGAAAAAGGGCAACTGCTGAAACGCGACAAGCCTGCAATTTGATCCGTGCGCTTCAAAAAGCCTTTCTCCAGCGGAAAGGTTTTTTTATTTTCGACCCTGAACCACCTACTGAAATAGTTTTTTTTGGAAAATAGATCTGTCCCGGTTTTCCTATAACGCTCTCGCCAAGGCCGGAGCCCTGGCGATTCACACCCACGGCAATAAAAGTTGCGCCTTAAATGTGCCGCGTTCCAGTTGCCTCCGACGGTTGATCTCTACCTCTAACCAAGGAGCGGCTCAGATGAATGTCCAGGCCAATACCCTCGTAATCTTGTTTCCCTGCTTCATCTCTATTTCCCGACTATCAACTGCACCGAGCTTACGAATTAACTTCTTTGCAGGCTTAACATTGTCGGCTTTTGAAACCAGGCTGGTAAACCAGCGGCATTGAGTTGAATAGGTCTGGCTTTCTCTGATCATCTTTTTCAGAAACAGCTGTTCACCTCCCTTACACCAAAGCTCTGCGCCCAGCCCGCCAAAATTCAGAGTGGGGGAGTCGGTTTCTGCTTTTTGTTCACCGCGCTGTTTACCGCGACTACGAGCAAGGTTATTGCGTTTAAGCTGGTTACCTTTAAGTGCTTCATCGAGTGAGGCATGGAAGGGTGGGTTGCACACGCTGACGTCAAAGAACTCTCCGGCTTGAATGATTCCTTCAAAGATATGGTTTTTATCGTGCTGCGTGCGCAGCGTGAAGCGGTCTTTGAGTGTGGGGTTGTTGGCGATAATCGTGGCGACGTTCTCGAGCGACTGGGTGTTAATGTCGCTGCCGACACACTGCCAGCCATAAATCTGGCAGGCCAGTAGCGGGTAGATTCCGTTCGCTCCAGTGCCTATATCGAGCAGCTTGATACCGGGCTGCTCAAGCCCAGCTCCACCAAGCCCAAGCAGGTCTGCCATGTAATGGATATAGTCGGCTCTGCCGGGGATCGGAGGGCAAAGCGCGCCCTCCGGGATATCCCAATCGACAATGTTGTAGTATCGCTTTAATAACGCGGCGTTGAGCGTTTTTACCGCCAATGGGTCTGCGAAATCGATGGAAAGGTCGCCATGAGCGTTCGGTTTCACATGAGGGGCGAGTGCCGGGTGGCTCTTTACGAGAGCAGGGAAGTCATAGCCCTGGTTGTGTAGGTTCCTCGGGTGTAGACCTTTGCGAACAGGCTTGGCTTGGCTTTTTTGACGTCGATGGAGGGTGCTCACAGAAATAGGCCCGAGGCTTGGAGTTTGAAAGTAGAGTGGGTCTGGCTTGGTGCGTGATTATAATCTTAATGTATGTGATGCATGAAAACATGATGCGCTGTTGTTTTACCCGGAGCCCGAGATGTTTAAGCCAAGTTGTTATAGCTGTCGGAAAAAGTTTGAGCCATCGGCGCTCAGGGTTCATTACTCAAAAAACTATTGTGAGGACTGCGGCGTTGGGCTGTTTGGTGAGGATTACTTCCGTTTCGCCAGAAAGCCCGCTCCAACTACCCGGAAGAACCTGGCTATCCATTTTGCAGTGCTTCTTTTTGGGGTTGCTGGCTTGTTGTTATGGTTTTCGATTGGCAGGTCGTGATGGCTCAGAAAACCGGAACAGATCTATTTTCTCTCGCTCACGATGGCCGAGTGCTCCACTGGCGAGGAGTTACAAAAATCCTAAGGCGTCGAATCAAAGACTGATTTATGTTTCACCTCTGATTGATTGAAGGAAGCAAAACAAGGATGTCTGACAAATGGATTTGAGCCTGGCCCATTCCTCGTCAACCGGAAAGCGAACCAAAATAGATTCGAAGACAGTGGAGCCCGAGCCTTTCTCAGGCACCGATGTTCAGCGTGTCCATCAACCTCCCTCGGAGTTGTTTCTAGAACGGCAGGAATGTAATTCCCTGATCGCTGCCGCTATTGGCAATCAGGATCCGCGCTTTCTCAGAGACAGGGACAAGGCGTGTGCTCGGTATAAGGTTCTGCAAGGGGAAGTACATTGAATCAAAAAGGCTCACTCACCTCATGGAACGACGCCAAGGGCTTCGGCTTTATCACCCCGGAAAACGGGGGTGACCGTCTATTTGCCCATATCAGCGCCTATCAGGGGCGGGGCAGGCCTTCAGCCAGCCGCAAGGTGGTTTACGCGCAAACAAAAGACGAGAAGGGCCGGTTAAGGGCAGCTAGTTTCCAGTACGCTGGCGTTGCACGACACCGCGCAGCGGTAGCGACGGGTGTCTGGGTCGCTCTGTTGATTGCAGCCGCAGTGGGAGGTGCGGTCTCTGTGTTGTATCTTCAGGGGTATGTGCCGCTGCTTTTGCCGGTCGCCTATGGGGGGATGAGCCTGATTACTTTCTTGATGTACGCGGTCGACAAAGGGGCCGCCGAGCGCGGCAACCGGCGGGTACCTGAGGGGCGGTTGCACCTGTTCGAACTTCTGTGTGGCTGGCCGGGGGCGCTGGTGGGCCAGCAATTCTTTCGCCACAAAACCCGCAAGACCTCGTTTCAGGTGGCCTTCTGGTTCTATGTGATTCTCAATCTTGCGGTTCTCGGCTGGTTGTTGGTGTGGCCGGATGCGGAGTTTGCCCGGCAGGCGCTGGAGATTAAACCGGTCATGCTTATCAGGATCTAGCTGTGCAAAAAATCTGCTCACAGGCCCGTGGTAGATAGATCTGTCCCGGTTTCCCGTTAACACCAGCCCCTGGCGATGACAGCTTCTTCAATTCGCTTGAGTGCGTTAATCCAGGCCCCCAGGCGAACCGATTTGAGCTGGTGACGTTCGGCGCACTCGGTGGCCTGTTGGTAACTGTGAACCAGCCGCTGTCGACGTTGCTCGCTGATGGTTTCCGCCCCCCAATAGTCGTCGGCAAGGCCTTGTGTCCGTTCCATCTGGCAAAGGTGAACGCTGCCAGCGTTCGCCAGGACGTCCGGTACGATGGTGACACCGCGATCCAGCAACAGTTCGTCCGCTTCCAGTGTAGTGGGGGCGTTGGCGGCTTCAACGAGGATTCTTGCCTTCACGTTTTCTGCGACTTCTTTGGTGATCACTCCCTGCAGGGCTGCCGGTACCAGCACATCACAGTCACAGGAAAACAGCTCTTCGTTGGTGATCGGCTGGGTGTTCGGGAAGTTTTTCAGGCTGCCTTCCTTCTCGCGGTGTTTCAGAAGCTCGTCAATGTCCAGGCCTTCTTCAGCGTAGACGCCACTGTCGATTTCGCGGATGGCAATGACCTTGCAGCCTGCGTTGTGAAACGCCTGGGCAGCGACTGAGCCCACCTGTCCGAAGCCTTGAATCGCCACGCGCGCGCCCTCGAGTTTGAAATCGATCTGCTCTGCTGCCGCCTGAAAGACTTCGAAAACCCCGAGACCTGTGGCCTCGTAACCGCCCAGAACACCACCCAGAATCGGCGGCTTGTCGTTCACCGCCACTGGTGAGTGGCGGCCGGTAATCTGCTCGTACTCATCGAGCATCCAGGCCATGCTTTGCATGTCGGTGCCTACGTCAGCGCCGGGGACATCACAGTCCGGGCCGGAGGGCCTGAGATAGCGGATATAGGCTCTGCACAGCCGTTCGAGTTCGTGCTTGCTGAGCTTGCCGGGGTCAGCGGCAATGCCACCCTTACCACCACCAGCGGGAATTCGCCCTGCGGCATGCTTGATCGACATAACCAGCGCTAGCGCCTTGCACTCGTCGAGGTTGAGGTCCGGGGAGATGCGGGTGCCATCCCGGGTAGGGCCGAGAGCGTCTGTATGACAGACCCGGTAGGCGTCGAATACACGACTGCTGCCGTCGTCCATTTTTAGTGGGATGCGAAAGCTGGTGGCCCGACCGGGGGCGGACAGCAGTTCCACAACATCGGGATTGATCTTGCCGATCTCTGCGGCCTGGTGCATCAGGCGGGTGCTTTGCTCAAGGAAGTCTTCCATGGTGGTTCCTCCCCTGTGGCTGCGCTGATTGACTACTTTAAGCTTGGTAGATTATCCCTCCCGCTGCAAATCCTTGGCCGTGGGTTATCAGGCAGCTGGTTTCCCTCCGCTGTAGTCAGAGCCGCCACCGGTTATAATGGCGTCCCTTTAACCGTCGCAGAGAACCCTATGCCAATCGAAAAGAATCAGGTGGTCTTGTTTCACTACAGCGTCAGTGATGAACAGGGCAACGTTGTTGAAAACTCCCGTGGTGGCGAGCCGAACGCCTACCTGCACGGCCACGGCGGCATTATCAAAGGGCTGGAAGAAGCCCTGGAAGGTCGCGAGGCCGGCGATACGTTCAGCGTCACCGTCACTCCGGATAAAGCCTATGGCCCGCGCAAGGCCGACGCCGTGCAGCGCGTGCCGATCAAGCATTTGATGGGTGCCAAGCGCTGGAAGGCCGGCATGATTGCCCAGGTGCAAACCGAGCAGGGCCCACGCCATGTGGTCGTCGCCAAGGTCGGGCACAAGTTTGCCGATGTCGACACCAACCATCCGATGGCCGGTAAAACCCTGACCTTTGATATCGAAATCCTTGAAGTACGCGCTGCCGATGCGGAAGAGTTAGCGCACGGCCATGCGCATGGGCCGGGTGGGCATCATTGATCGATTAAGCCCTGCAACATGAATGCGCCTTTCACGCTGCGGCCTTACCAGCAGGAAGCGGTCGAGGCCACACTGAACCATTTCCGCCAGTCCGATGAGTCTGCCGTCATCGTGCTGCCAACCGGTGCCGGTAAAAGTCTGGTTATTGCAGAGTTGGCGCGTCTTGCCCGCCGCAAGATTCTGGTGCTGACCCACGTCAAAGAGCTGGTGGAGCAGAATCACGCCAAATACCAGAGTTATGGGCTAATGGGCGGCGTTTTCTCCGCCGGGCTGAAACGTAAGGAAAACCGGCATCAGGTGACCTTTGCCAGTGTGCAGTCGGTATCGGCGAACCTGGATCAGTTCAGGGATGAATATTCGTTGGTCATCATCGATGAGTGCCATCGGGTCAGCGGTGAGGAAACCAGTCAGTATCAGAGGATCATTGAGCTGCTGCGGCAACAGAACAACGCCCTCAAAGTGCTTGGGTTAACCGCTACTCCCTATCGTTTGGCCATGGGCTGGATCTATCGCTATCACTACCGGGGCTTTGTCCGAGGCGATCGGGATAAGCCCTTTCAGCACTGCATCTTTGAACTGCCGTTGAGCTACATGATCAATCGGGGGTATCTCACCAGGCCGGAGTTGGTGAACGCGGCTGTGGCGCAATACGATTTCTCCGCGCTTCCTCAGGATCGCTTTGGTGAATACGCAGAGAAGGACGTCAACGAGCTGCTGAGCAAACATAAGCGTGTGACCCGTGCCATCATTGAGCAGGTGATGGAGCTGGCCGCTGAGCGCCAGGGGGTGATGATCTTTGCTGCCACGGTGGATCATGCGCGGGAGATCACCGGCTATCTGCCGGAACACCAGACCGCCCTGGTAACCGGCGCGACCGATCTGAATGAACGGGCGTTGCTGATCCAGCGCTTCAAACAGCGGCAGTTAAAGTATCTGGTGAATGTCTCCGTGCTCACCACGGGCTTTGATGCGCCCCATGTGGACTTTATTGCCATTCTTCGTCCTACCCAGTCGGTCAGCCTGTATCAGCAGATTGTGGGCCGCGGGCTTCGTCTGGACGAAGGCAAACAGGATTGCCTGGTGATTGATTACGCGGGCAACCATGTAAACCTGCATCACCCGGAAGTAGGGGAGCCGAAACCAAACCCAGATAGTGAGCCGGTGCAGGTATTCTGTCCGGACTGTGGTTTTGCCAATATCTTTTGGGGCAAAACCGACGATGACGGCGGTGTTGTCGAGCACTACGGCCGCCGTTGTCAGGGGCTGCTGGAGCCTGCTGAAGGGGATAACCCTGCTGTGCAGAACAGGCGCCTGCAACAGTGCGATTACCGTTTTCGTTTCAAGGAGTGCCCGCACTGCGGCAGCGAGAATGATATTGCCGCCCGCAACTGCCACGAGTGCCAAAAAGCCATCATCGACCCGGATGATCAGCTAAGAGATGCGCTGAAACTCAAGGATGCCATGGTGATCCGTTGTGCCGGGATCACGTTAAGTGGCGGTGAGAGCAAGCTGAGGCTCACCTATCACGGTGAAGATGGGGAGGAACTTAGCGAGTCGTTTGATTTCAGCAAGCCGGCTCAGCGAACCGTTTTTAACAAGCTGTTCGGGCGTCGTTTCGCGAATGGGGAGGCTCCGAAAGCGTTCAGCAGAGTTGGTGAGGTGCTTGAGAGTCAGGCCCTGTTGCCGGCACCGGATTTTGTGATTGCCCGTAAGCAGAAGCACTATTGGCAGGTGCAGGAGCGGATTTTTGATTATCAGGGTAGATATCGTAAGGCGAATGAAGCGTGAGACCTTTGAAGGGGGAGGCCGCTTCGACCGCCTGTGTGGCTGGCGGGAAACGCACAGCCACACGCGATCAGCTCGGAGGCTGAATCCTTATCCGAACGCAGGCTGGTGCGGCTTACTGCCAGCAACCCGTTTCATCCATGCCATGTCCAGCGGAACCAGCACGTTCAGGGCGAACAGCACCCAGCCCAGGGGCTGCAAACTTTCCGCAAACCACACCATCAGGGCAAGAGATAGCAGGCTCCAGGTAACATCGGCAGCAATCATCAGGTTCAGGTACTTCTCCTGCCACCGTTCATTGATGGCCATGGCGGCCATGTCCACACACCACAGCAGCATCACAATGCCGACCACCAGGTAAAAGGTCGCGCCGGGGCCGCCTGCCCACTGGGCGATCGGCCCAGCGGCCAGAATGAGAGCCAATGCCAGGGGTGTGGAGAGGAAGACATCGCTCAGGAGGATTTGCTTCACACTGAATCGACGGACTAGGTTTTTCATGGGATCACCTCAATCGGGTTTCGCAATGTGTTTGACTACGCTACAAAGCTTCTACCCGGGCGGTGATAGACTCAATTACCTGTGAGGTAATGGTGCAGACTACCCTCGAGGACGATAATCGCTGAACACTCGGACATTCACAGGAAATACGATGAGCGCCTTCGGTACGCTATTCAGAGAAATGCGGCAGGGTAAACGGTTGAGCCAAATGGATTTCGCCCTTGAATGCGAGGTGTCGGCAAAGCACATCAGCTTTCTGGAAACAGGCCGAAGCAAGCCCAGCAAAGGCATGGTTCTGCATTTAGCGCAGATGCTGCAAGCGGACCTGGCCGGGACCAACCGGCTGTTGTCGGCGGCGGGTTACAGCCAGGTCTACTCCGATCAGGATTTGAGCGCGCCCGGCATGGCCATGATCAAGGAGGCGCTTGAGCACCTGTTGCAGGGGCACCTGCCGTACCCGGCGGTGGTATTCGACCACGAGTATTATCTGGTGATGGCCAACCAGGCCATGCAGGAGATGATGGTAAGAATGGTGGAGCTCGGTGCTCAGTTTCCGGCCCGGCCAAACTTTCTGCTGTCGCTGCTGGATGACCACGGCATGAAACCCTTCGTGGGCGATTGGGAGAATATCGCCTGCCACATGCTGCAACGTGTCTACCATGAGCATCTTGCCGGTCCCTTTCGGGATCAGCCCAATCGATTGCTGGAACAGGCCCTGACTGTGCCCGGCGTGCCGCAAAACTGGAAAAGCCACGTGGTGGAACACCTGGATTACCCGGCGATTCCTTTTTCCCTGAACCTGGGGGACCAACAGCTCAGAATCTTTTCCACCATCGCAACCATCGGCACGCCTTTGGATGTCACCGCTCAGAATTTGCGGATTGAGCATTTCTTTCCGATGGATGAGAGCAGCAAGGCTTATTGGCGAGGCTGAAGCACGCAAATCGGCGACCACACTTCCCCGTGTTGCATCACCCGGAAGGCCGCTTCACTTATGCCTTGCCTCTCCAACGCCAGCCGTAGTCGCCTCGGTGGCTCGTCCATGGGTTCATCGGTGAGCACGAACGTGCCCCAGTGCATGGCAACAGACTGGCGGGCGCCAATATCCTGGTGAATCCTGACCGCCTCTTCGGGTGCCACGTGCACTGGGGCCATGAACCAGCGCGGGTCGTAGGCGCCTATGGGGAGTAGCGCCAGATCAATGGGCGCAAACAGTTCGCCAATGTCCCGGAAGACCTGACCATAACCGGTATCACCGCCGAAATAGAACCGAAAGCCATCCATTTCCAGAAGCCAGCTACACCACAGCGAGGTGTTGGTGTCGGTGGCGGTTCGTCCGCTGAAATGCTGGGTTGGCAGGCAGAACACTTCGTTTTTGTCGGCCAGGGGCGTTGATTGCCACCAGTCGAGCTCCACCAGGTTGTGGATGCCGCGCTTCTCGAACCAGCGTCGCAGCCCCATGGGAATGCAGAAGCACAGGTTATCCCCGAAACGTCGGTGCAGCTGGCGCACCGTTGCTTCGTCGAGATGGTCGTAGTGATTGTGGGAAATCAGTACCAGGTGAATCGGCGGCATGTCCGCCACCGTCAGGGCGGGTGGCGTGAACCGCTTCGGCCCGATTAACCGGAAGGGACTGGCGCGGTCCGACAACACCGGGTCGGTCAGTACGTTCAGGCCCCGATACTGGAACAGGAAGGACGCATGCCCCAGCCAGGTCAGCTGCGGTGCTGTCGGCGGATTCATCAGCAAGTGGGCATCCGGACGCAGCAGCGTGTAGCGCTTACCCGGTGGGAAACGGCGGCCGGGGGCCAGTTGCCAGCGCAGGAAATCCCCCAGGCCATGCTGCTCTACGCGCTCCAGATTGCGATACCTGCCCCGATGGAAATGGGGTTTTGCGGCAAGGGCTGCAAGGCGTTCACGGTCGATGGTCATGACTCGAACTAGCCCCTTTCTAGCGCCCCGAGGCCCAACTTTCTTTCGCCAACTGCATGGCCCGGTTCACTTCATCGGCTGGGACATCGCCCGGCTCGCCCTTTTCGAGCGGGTCGTAGTGAAAGACATACAGGCGGGAGACGAACTCGGCCACCGGTAACGAGGCTTCACCATAACGCTCGTTGTGGCCGTGGGTTGAGGTGACGATGCCCTGGCCCCAGTTCTGCCCACTGTCGTTGTTGGGGTTAAAAAAGTAGACGCGCATGGTCTTGTCCGCATCCAGCGCAAGCCGCTGGATGGTGATGGCGTGCCAGCCAAGAAAGCGCGTGGCGCTGTCGGTCACCGCAATACCGGCCGGTTGTGGATTGATGACCGGGATGTCGCCGTTGTAGAAAGGGTGATAGGCGGCATAAAAATCGCGAACAAACCCGTCGAAGTCTTTAAGGCTACCCGTGAAAACGTCGACGGCAATGCGAAATCCGTGGCCGACCTGGTCGCCATGGAATTCTGCGTTGACCCATTTGTGTGGATCTTCTCCGCGCCCGACACTGCGTCGACCCATTTCAAAATAGATGCGATCCAGGTGCGGCACGGTCAGCAGGGATACTGCATCCACATCCACCGGCGGCTCGGTCGCCAGCCCGGCGCCGAGTTCCCGCGAGGATATGCTGTTACCTTCAAAGCGCATCACGATTTCATCGTCGCGCGCTGCCCAGGCAAGGATCCGAAGCAGCTCTGCCGGCATGTTGTAGGCCCACATGGAGAGGGCGCGCGTAGACTGACAGGTGGGATAATTCCCCTGTCCGATGCCGAGTGGGCGCCCAAGCACATTGAGCACGTCGGCGAGTAAAAAACATTCGGGGGAACGGCTGTTCCCGAAGACCGCCTCAATCTTCTCGGCCGCCGCGTCGCAGAGCGGCAGGCGTATCTGGCGCCACAGAGACGGCGCCACGGGAGGTGCGTAGAGAATGCCGCGCTCGAGCATCATGGCCAGGCCATAGGCACACTGGCTGGTCTCTGGATACAGGGCTTCGTCAATCAGGCGATGAATCAGCGCGGGGTAGCAGTGAAACGCGTCGGCACCTGTGTTGCTCAGCCCCAGGGCCGTGGGAATCAGTTCGTTCCAGCGGTTTCGCAGGTAGCGTATGAATACCGGCATGTAGGCTGACACCAGGCCGGTTGAGTGCATGGCCTGGGCGAAGGCGATGGCCTCCTGTAGCAGGGTGGCGTCGTCCATTTCCGCCAGTCGTTCAGCGTAGACATCAAAGCCGGGATCTTCCCGGCATCCCTCGGTGGGGCTGAATACGGCGTTGATCAGTTGCACCGCGTCGTCGCTGACTTCGCCATCCAGCGCGTCCGGTTTTTCCAGGCAGACCGCTATCTGGGTCACCATGTGTTTAACGCCCGCGACCTGGACAGGGCGTTGCGCCAGAATCCGCCAGACTTCGGCCACCAGATGTTCCAGGAGGTTTTCGTAGCCCAGATGCTGCAGCAGGTAGTGGTACAGGGTCTGAACGGCGTGGCCGAGCTGATCGGGCCTCAGCCGGTCGCTCTCATTAAGATCGCCCACCACCAGGTCGAGGTTCATCGCCAGTACCTGGGCTAGAAAGTGATGGGCGTGTTCCGCCGAGATAGAAGCGTGGGTGTAATCGCTTTTGACCACCGCCAGAAGGCGAATCTGGCTCAGGCTTTCAACCAGTGTTGCCGCCGGCTCCCCGTGGCGGACCGTGCGTGCGGCCAGGGAGGGTACCAGTGTCTGGGGATAGTCCCAGTCGCTGCCCCTAAAGAATCCGGCCGACTCAATATCCGGTACGCGTTCGTAAAGCGCTTCCAGACCTTCCGGGCTGAACATCAGGGGTTTTGCCGCATCGATCACCTCGAATACCGGCGAGACGCCCTCAGTGGCATTGGTTTCGGCAAGGCGGCTGATGGCCTCGTCAAGTGCCTTCAGGAGCTCGTCTGACACGCCATTATTCCGGTTTTTGGATCCGTCGTTGGCTCTGGTCATACCTCCCTATCCTTCAGTGAACCTCAGGACATGTCAACTGTGCTTGCTGGGTATTTCGCCCCTGTTTCGAGTGCCGGAAATGATGACGGTAGCGGGCGAGGGCAGTCTGCCGATGGACGTACTGATTCGCAGTCGGGCCCAGAACCTGCAATCCGCCCCTAGCCGATGCCATGTTCGGTAACGCTCTTCATACTCAGTAACTGCCCTTCCTTCACGGTTTCCATCACGATGTAGCTGCGGGAGTCGTTCACCCCCGGTAACGCCAGAATGGTTTCCCCCAGAAGCGAGCGATAGTGGGCGACATCCGCCACCCGGGCCTTGATCAGGTAGTCAAAGTTGCCAGACACCAGATGGCACTCCTGCACCTCCGGAACGTCGATGGCCGCTTCCTTGAATTGGGCGAACACATCCGGACCGGTACGGGTCAGGCTGATCTCGACAAAAACCGTGAGTCCGATGCCCAGCTTGCGGGCGTTGAGAATGGCCCGGAAGTTCCGGATATATCCATCCCGTTCCAGCTTGCGGACCCTTTCGAGGCAGGGGGTTGGGCTCAGGTTCACCCGGCTCGACAAATCGTGGTTGGTGATCCGGGCATTGTTCTGCAGTTCGTCCAGGATGGACAGGTCTATTCGATCGAGTTTTCGCACGCGTTTTGCTCCTTTTACCAGTGAAATTGTTGAAAGTAGTTGAGAATACTGTATGTGAGAAAATTAAAGATTGAAACAGCTAATAAATAGCAAAATTCAGCATTTTCTTCTGTCCGGCCTATTTAGACTTTGATGCGTCACCGTGACCGTTGTGTCGCGTTAACTCATTACCTGACAGGAGCAAAACCCTATGATTGTGGGTGTACCCAAAGAGATTAAGAACAATGAATTCCGGGTTGGACTGACCCCAGAGGCGGTCCACGAGCTGGTTGCACATGGCCATCAGGTGGTTGTGCAGGCTGGTGCCGGAGCGGGTATCGAGCTTACTGATGATCAGTTCCAGGCTGCAGGCGCCAAACTCGCCGCCACTGCGGAATCGGTTTTCGAACAGGCGGAAATGATCGTCAAGGTCAAGGAACCGCAGGCCGTCGAGCGAGCCCTGCTACGACCTCATCACACCCTGTTTACCTACCTTCACCTGGCCCCGGATGTGCCCCAAACCAACGAGCTGCTGGCCAGCGGCGCGACCTGTATCGCCTATGAGACCGTCACCGACAGCAACGGAGCGCTGCCGCTGTTGGCGCCCATGTCGGAAGTGGCAGGTCGTATGAGTATTCAGGCCGGTGCCCACTGCCTGGAGAAATCCCAAGGGGGGCGGGGCCAGCTGCTGGGCGGGGTGCCCGGCGTAGACGCCGTCACCGTGGTGGTGATTGGTGGTGGCGTGGTGGGCTTCAATGCCACCCAGATGGCGGTGGGTATGGGAGCCCGCGTCATCGTGCTGGACAAGTCCATTGCCGTCCTGCGCCGTTTCGATGCGGTGTTCGGCAACCGGGTCCAGACCCTGTTCTCGTCGTCAAAGGCGGTCGAGGAAGTGCTTTTACAGGCGGACCTGGTGATCGGTGGCGTGCTGATCCCCGGGGCTGCGGCACCCAAACTGGTCAACCGTGACTTGATTTCCCGGATGAAGCCGGGGGCGGCGGTGGTTGATGTGGCGATCGATCAGGGCGGCTGTTTCGAGACGTCGACGCCGACCACCCATGCCGAGCCCACTTACATGGTTGACGGTGTGGTTCACTACTGCGTGGCAAACATGCCCGGCGCGGTTGCCCGGACCTCCAGTTATGCCCTGAACAACGCCACCTTGCCCTATGTTCTGCAGATCGCAAACAAAGGCCCGCGTCAGGCGCTGGAGGACAGCTCGGGGCTGCTGCAGGGCCTGAATGTGTTCAACGGAGTGCTGACCTGTCCGTCCGTGGGCGTCGCCCAGGGCATCGAATCCATCACCCCCGAACAGGGGTTGGCGCTGATGAACTGACCGTGCCACTTCTGCGGGCGGATGCTGCCCGCAGAACGGTTCTACCCGAGTTCGTTATCGGCAAGGTCGATAACGCTCCCTGCATTACACGACAACAACAAGAGGTATTGATCCCATGGATTTACTGAGTTCTGTATTGGGAACCATCAACGGAATCGTCTGGGGTTGGCCCATGCTCATTCTTATATTGGGCGTGGGCCTGTTTATGAGTCTTGGCCTGAAGCTGATGCCCATCCTCCGGATTGGCGCTGGCTTTAAGCTGCTGTTCAGTCGCGAACCGGTCCGCCATGGTGACGAACAGGCTGGCGAAGTATCGCCTTTCCAGGCGCTGATGACGGCGATGGCAGCAACGGTTGGCACCGGCAATATTGCGGGTGTGGCCACTGCGGTGTTCCTGGGCGGCCCCGGCGCCCTGTTCTGGATGTGGGTGACTGCCCTGGTGGGCATGGCCACTAAATACTCCGAGGCGGTGCTGGCGGTCCGATTCCGTGAGGTGGATGACGAGGGCAACCACGTTGGGGGCCCGATGTACTACCTGAAGAATGGCCTGGGTCGGAAATGGGCCTGGTTGGGCACCGCCTTCGCCATCTTTGGCGCGGTGGCGGGGTTCGGCATTGGCAATACCGTTCAGTCCAACTCCATCGCCCAGGTAATTGACGCCAATTTTGGTGTACCGGTGATAGTAACCGGACTTGTGGCGATGGTGCTGGTGGGGGCTGTGTTGATGGGAGGAATACGGCGTATCGGAGCGGTAGCCGGAAAGCTGGTGCCCTTTATGGCGGTTGCCTACATGCTGGCCGGGCTGGTGGTGCTGGCGATCAATGCTGACCAGATTGGCCCGGCTCTGGCCCTTATTCTCGATAGTGCCTTCTCCGGCCATGCCGCGCAAGGGGGCTTTGCGGGAGCGGCCGTTTGGGCCGCCATTCGTTTCGGGGTGGCCCGTGGCGTCTTCTCCAATGAGGCCGGGTTGGGCTCCGCTCCCATTGCGCATGCTGCTGCCAAGACCAACGACCCAGTTCGCCAGGGCTTGATCGCCATGCTGGGCACCTTGATCGATACCCTGATCGTCTGTTCCATCACCGGCCTGGTGATCATTACCTCTGGCGCCTGGGATTCCGGAGAGTCTGGGGCTGCATTGACCTCGACAGCCTTTGGCCTGGCTTTGCCAGGGGTGGGCAATTACCTGGTCGCGATTTCACTGGCGCTGTTTGCCTTCAGCACCATTCTGGGCTGGTCATTCTATGGCGAAAAATGCGTGGAATACCTGTTTGGCACCAGGGCTATCAAGCCGTTCCGGGTGCTGTGGGTGCTCGCTGTCCCCCTGGGGGCCGTTCTCAACCTGGATTTCGTCTGGTTGGTGGCCGACACACTCAATGCGTTGATGGCTCTTCCCAACCTCATCGCCATTGTCGCGCTCAGCCCGGTGGTGTTCCGGCTGACCCGGGACTACTTTGATCGCCAGAGGCTGGCGCTGGCGGCTGAATCCTCGGGCACTGGTTCCTGAGGTCAGTGGCTTTCCCCTGGCCTGGAGCTCCTGGATACTGGGGCTCCAGGCCTATCTGGCCGACCTTCAGGAGTGGAAACTGGTTGCACCTCACGGGTGAGAGGTCAGTGTGGTTTCCTGACAGTGAGTACGAATCTCAGCCAACTGGCGAGGCCATGTTCCATGAGGCCTGTGACAGCATGGGCTTGGCGCCGGCGTATCCGACGATATCGCCGCCGTGGTGTCACACTGGCTCTGAGGAGAGATGAGGCTTATGCTCTTCACACACATTTTTCATTCGGGAATCGCTTTATGAGTCTGGCTGTTGCACTGCATGTTCTTTCTGCCGTGATCTGGGTTGGCGGTATGTTTTTCGCCTACATGGCCATGCGGCCGGCGGTGGTTGAGGTGATTGATGCGTCGCAGCGGGGCGTGCTCTGGTGTCACACCCTGTCCCGGTTTTTCCGGTGGGTATGGGTGGCCGTGATCCTGTTGCTGGTGACCGGTTACTGGATGATCTTCAGCGTGTTCGGTGGCATGGCGGGTGCCGGCTGGCATATCCACGTCATGCAGGGGCTGGGGATTGTGATGATCCTGATTTATTTTCACGTTTATTTCGCCCCTTTTCGGCGGCTGAAGCAGGCCGTTGCCAACCAGGATCCCCAGGAAGGTGGGCGCCAGGTGGGGCAGATCCGTAAGCTGGTGGGCATCAACCTGATTTTTGGGCTGATCGTGGTGGCGGTCGGTGCCGGCGGCCGGTATCTGTAAGTCCATCGGAATCCCGGGATGTTGAATGACAGGTAAAGAGGCAGCTTAGATGGCGACAGAAAAACCGGACGGCCAGGGAATCAAAACGCGCCTGTTTCAAATCATTTTCGAATCAGACACCCGCTTGGCCAAAGGCTTTGATGTTTGTTTGGCTTTGCTGATATTTCTCAGCGTCGGGATTATTCTTCTGGACAGTGTTCCGGAATATCATGCCCGCTTCGGTGAGCTCTTTTATGTGCTGGAATGGGGTGTAACGCTGCTGTTCACGCTTGAACTCGGCCTGCGTATTTATTGCCTGGAGAAACCGAAGCTCTATCTGAAAAGCTTTTACGGAGTTATTGATGTTCTGGCGGTCATGCCGACCTGGCTGGCACTGTTGTTCCCGGGTACGCAGACTCTCGTCGTATTGCGCTTGCTGCGTACCTTGCGCCTGTTCCGGGTGCTGGAAATGATGACGGTAGTGGGCGAGGGCCGGCTGCTGCTGGACGCACTGCTTCGCAGTCGGGCCCAGATCCTGCTTTTTCTGTTCACAGTGCTGATGCTCGTGACCATCTTCTCTTCGCTTCTCTATCTCATTGAGCCGGCCGAAGCAGGCTTTACCAGTATTCCTATATCCATTTACTGGGGAATCGTGACACTGACGACGGTGGGCTATGGCGATATAACGCCGGTTACGCCCTGGGGGCAGTTTATTTCCATGATGATCATGTTGACGGGCTACTCGATTATCGCGCTTCCCGTCGGCGTTTTTTCCGCGGAAGTTATTCGCACCCTGCGTGCGGAACGTTACTCCGATGAAGCCTGTCCGGGGTGCGGTAAACATCGACATGAAACCGACGCCAACTACTGTAAATACTGCGGTACCTGGCTTGATGAGGAGAAGTCCGAGCCGGGCGGCTCCGGGTGAAGCGCAATGTTTAAAAAGTTACGAAAAGCCGTACATCCGGTCCTTGTGTTTTCGCTCTTTATGATCGCTGCAAACATGGGTTATGCAAAGATTTATAAATGGGTTGATGAAGACGGGAAGGTTCATTTCAGTGACCGGGAAGATCGCAGCGTTGAGCAAGAAGTGGTCAACGTAAAGCCTGGCGCGTCGAAATGGTCGCGTTTTGATATCCGGATTAATGCAGTCGATGTGGAGCTGAGCGACGAGGAAAACCAGCAGATTGTTGACGGCGTGAACAATGTCTATGAGTTTTTTAATCGTGTGATGTCCTTTGACATGTACCGGACGGTGCCCGTCAATATATTGATTTTGAAGGATAGAACGGAATACCAGAACTACCTTGTTCGCAAGGAAAAAGGCATGGCGGTTGCGTCGTACGGCGTGTACATATCGTCAGAACATCAGATCGTCGTTTATGTACAGGAAAACAGGAGCCGTACCTTCAAAACAATCAAGCACGAGGTGAGTCACGCGGTGGTCGATACCATTGTTCCCTATGCGCCTGCCTGGTTGAATGAAGGGCTTGCCGAGCAGATGGAGGTGCTGGAGCATGATCAAGCGGGTTTGTATTTTGAGCGTCACGAGGACAACCGGCGGGTTGTCGCTCAGGCCCGTGAACAGGGCCGTTTGGCGGGCATCGAACAGTTTTTGAAACTACCCAGTAATAAGTGGCGACATTCAGATATGTCGGGAGCTAGCAGCCTGCGGGCCCAGGCCGGCCAGTTCGTTGGTTTCCTGCTTTCCAAACCGACCCGCCGTAACTTTGTGGTGCGGCTGATGCACAACTTTAACCGGGGTGATCGTACCCTTGCGTATTACCTGGTGGATGATAATTACATTGGCGGGGTCAGTATGCTGGATTTGGACTGGAGACGTTGGTTGCTCCAGCAGGGTAAAGGGATCAACAGGCTTTAGCCTACTGTCTTTGTTCTTGATCGGGTATCGTTTCCTAAGAGGACTGGAATTTTCAATTTTTATTCAGAAGAGGTATCAGATAGTGCGATTCCCATTGCGATTACAGGCCAGTGCCCTGCTGCTGGCCATGGTGATGCCACTGGCACAGGCCGCGGAGGATGACAGCGAGGCGACCGTAGAATCATTGCGGCAGGAGGTTCAGAGCCTCAATCAGGAGCTGTCGAATTTCACCGCCGAGCGGCGTGAACGGTTAATGACGGACATCGAGGACGTGCTTGGCGCCATGGATGACCGTATCGCAACCCTGGAGAATCGCCTGAAAGGGGGGCGGAAGGAGGCCGACAAGATAGCCGGGGCCCAGGCGCAGACTGCGCTGGCGTCTCTGCACCGGGAGCGGGCGCGGGTGACGGAATGGCACCTGCGTATGCAGGACAGCGCTGATTTTACCTGGGAGTCCATGAAGGAAGGCTTCACCGACGCCTTCGAAAAATTCTCTGAGGCCTGGCAGAACGCAGAGCAGAGTGTCGGTCAGGCCCTCGAGGAGAACTGATCAACAATTTTTTCCTGTTTCGGATATGATGGTTGTTTGATGTTGGCGAAAAAGCCAAATTTAACCTGGGGAATATGATGAGCAAGAAACCCGTAAAAGCTACATTAACGACTGCCACGATTGAGGAACAGACGGCTGCTTTTTTAAAGTCCGGCGGGGTCGTTGAGTATGTGGGCAAAGGGAAAAGTGGACAATTCGCCTCTACAGGTTCAAAGCAGATCAACCTGAAAAGTGGCTAATGAGTGGTCCGGTTTTCGGTATTCAATAAAAAAGGCAGCCTGAGGCTGCCTTTTTTCATCACGTATTGGCTGTTATTTACAGGCCAATAACGTTCTCTGCCTGTGGACCTTTCTGGCCCTGGGTCACGCTGAATTCAACTTCCTGGCCTTCGGCCAGAGTTTTGAAACCGCTACCCTGAATAGAGCTGTAGTGAACAAAAACGTCCGCGTCGCCTTCACGAGTAATAAAGCCAAAACCTTTTGCTTCATTGAAAAACTTAACGTTGCCTTTAACTGTAGACATAATAAATATCCTGAGATTAATCAATAATGTGCCGTCAAGAGATCGTTGTGATCCTTGATCAGCGGTATGCGGGAAACAAAAAAACGTGCGGAATCAAAAACAGGACAAAAGGTGTGACAACACAGAAGGTCTTATTCGTGAAATGCTTTGCTAAATCTTTCCAACAAGAGAGACGGTACGCTAATTAAGAGGCATTGCATAGCCTAGTTTTCAATTATTCACTCAGCCCCATCCAGCCTGGGGTAACCGGTATTGGTCGAGCGCCGTGAGCTAGAGTAAACCCGATCTGATCATGTCGAACGTGTCCAGAATCCGCGCTACAAACTGGTCTTTCGGGCGAAAGCTGCTTTGAGTGCTGAGTGTCACGTCCCTCTGCAGGTGATCCAGTAGCTTGTGCAGGCGCCGGCGATGCAAACCGACCGCCGCCTGTACGGGATCGAAGATAACACCGGACAAGGCCGCAAACGCCGCCAATGCGGCCATCACAGCGACCATAACGATGGCCGTCGTCGCCAGCGAAGGCTCCGGTGGGAATACGCTGTAGTACCACCCGCCGATGGTTTCACCCAGGATAAAGTCCCTGGCGGCCAGGGTCTTTGCGACCATGGACGCAAGCACCACTCCGAGCCCGATACCACCCGGGGTAAACTTCTGGAACGCAAACGCGCCCAACACCGTGCATGAAATACTGTTGGTGATATCGGCAGACGCCGTGCGGGTTACCCGGTACTGGCTGAGCGCGTCCGCGACCAGCGGCTCGATCAGCCTGCTGAACCGCTGGTGATTGACCGGCTCACAGGTATGGCGCTCATAAACCGCCTCCAGCGCCTCTATCAGATAGCTCTCCAGCAGCGGGTCTTCCTGACCATTGTTCAACAGGTCCACCAGGATCAGGTGCGAGATGTGTTGTTGTACCCGGGTGGTGAAGCCGGCGGGTACACGATCTACCAGACCGTGCAGCCACATCAGGCCTGTTCGTTTGGGAGTCAGAATTTTTACCAGGCAGGCCAGGGCGTACACCGGCGCCCACAGTAGATTGATGGGCGCCCGCAACATGTCCCATCCCAGCGCCCTCCGGTTGGTCGCGATGGCGCCGGGGTAATGGAAATGACGATCAATAAACGCCGGTACCCGCGCCCGGCAGTCGTCAAAGTAGCGCTCAATGCCTGTGCGGATTGCCAGGTCTATCTCAGCTTCGGAGACGTTTTGTTCGGGCGATGTGACCGTGTGCATAGTGGCAGGCGTGTCTGCAGGCGAGTGAGTGTCTGGCGCATTAAACCGCAATTGAGCAAGCTGGGCCACTCTTGGAAGTATTTATGGGACTGATCCAGCGTACCCAGGGGGGCATCGGGCTCTCCCGCCCTTCTTCGGTTACACAGCTTGTCATCTTTCCGCCGCATTTGAGTCCGTTTTTAGCCTTTTTGGGCATTAAAAACAATTGCAGCATAAGGCAATAAAAGGAGCTGAAAATGCAAATGAATTATTCGTGGATTGACTCTCCCTTGGTAATTGATGTCATTGGTGATGACCTTTGGAGCCTGTTAAGAAGCACTGCTCAAGATGAGGCTATTCTGGGTTTTAGCGATGAAGCAGATAGCGCTGCCAAATCGGTTTATCTAAATAATCTAAAGCACATCTTAAAAGGCCGTGGGCACTTACTCGTTGGCAGCATCGAAGGTCAGATTATTGTGACCTGCTTGCTTATCCAACAATCGCTGCAAACGACGAACCATATCGCGGAGTTACAGAAAGGCGTGATTGCAAACGCTTATCGAGGAAAGGGGTATTTAGAGGAGGCTCTCCAACGCATTGTAATTAAGTCAAAGGAAATTGGCGTCAGTCGACTAACGCTTGATGTTCGAGAGGGAACGGTCGCACACAAGCTCTGGTCGTATTGGGGGTTCGAATCTTTTGGCGTACTGGATGACTACGCTCGCCACAATGGCAAATCGTATCGTGGCCATTTCATGCACCAATCTGTTGATGATCTTGAGAGAAAGCTGAGCTGTCCAAAATACTCGAAAGAGAAAACATTCAGCAATGTGAAATCAAGCTAATACTGTGAGGAATCTAATATGCTGAAAACCCGAGATGAATTTCGAAATGAACTTGAAGAAAAGCTACATCAAAAGCTCACCCTTAGCCATCCTTTATTTTCTCTATTGTTGGATGAGAATAGCGCAGATAAAGAGCTCCTGAAAAGGGTTTCTCTCCAGGGCTATCAGCTTACAAAACACTTCTTGACCTACATTGAACATCTTTTCTTCTATTGTCCGATGGAAAAACACAAGCGGCGCCTTCTTTTTAACATGTTCGAAGAGGAGACGGGCAGGTTGTCGAGGACAAAAAACCACGTTGAGCTAATGCAGGATTTCATTAAAGCATTAGGTATCAGTAATCAGGAACGGGACGCTGTGGTTGCCCTTCCCGCTACTCAAGAGCTAATAGATTTCAGAATGGAAGCTTGTACCAATACTGACCGGTACCACATTGGCGCAGCAGCGGTGTTGATCGCCAGTGAAGGCCAGAATCTTGAGACCCTGGGCGAGGAAGCGAGACACACAATCCTCGGTCGAGTGTTTGGGCTGAAAGAGTCGGACATGCTGTTTTTCTCTGTCCACCAGAAGGAGGATGTTGGGCATGTGCAGCAAGGGCTCGATCTCGTGGCGGATCTATGTACAACCGAAAAAATGCAGCAAGAAGCTCTGGAGTCCGTGAACCACACCTGCAACCTTTTCTACGGCATGTATCAAGGCATCTACGACACGATCGAGACAGAGGAACCCTCGTATGCCTGAATCAAGCAAGGTGAACACTGCTGGCGTAATGTGGGGTGTCGCACTGATTGGCTTCATCGTTATGTTTCTAAGCTCCTCTATTAAAGGAACTTACCAAATATACTTTCGCGATTTGGCCGATTTTTTTGGCGTTGGCAGAGGTGCTTTTGCCTTGTCCGGGGCTCTGTTTGGGCTGAGCCTTGGACTTTTTTCTCCAGTTGCAGGTGCGGTGTGTGACCGATATGGCCCGTACTTGTGTTTGCTCTCAGGGGGGGCGGTAGCCTCACTAGCGTTTTTCCTTCTCGGCAATGCCAGCGAGTACGGAGTATTCCTCTTTGCATACGGCGTTCTTGCCGCATATGCATTAGCGGCATTAAGTTTTGTCCCTGTGGGGATACTGATTGATAGGGTTTTCACCCGGCGTCACAAGGGATTGATCTTTGCAGCCGTTAGCAATGGTGTGGCAATAGGATTCATTGTCCTTTCTCCATTATGGGTATGGTTGAATAACTGGATGACTTGGAACAGTCTTTCAAACTACCTCGCCATCGCTTTCGCATTGCTCATAACCATACCTGTTCTTCTCGTAAGCCGAGTCTTCCCGGTCCCCGGTGACACAAGCGCAATTGAGCAGAATAAAAATTCCGACAAGGTCCGCGCACACCTGAGGAAACCTTTGTTTTTGCTACTCGCCATGAGTTTCGCTGGATGTGGTTCTTCAATGGCGTTCATTGATATCCATCTGGTGCCACTCGTCCAGGAACGAACGCTTTCGCTGGGTGGGGGAGGAACATCCACGGTTGCGCTGATGCTCAGTGTTTTGGGTCTATTCGAGCTGGTAGGTGCGGTAGTCGTCGGTTATATCGCCGGCAAACTCAATGTTTCCCGGTTGCTCGCGATTCTCTACGGTGCGCGCGCCTTATCCCTGGGAATGCTCTCTGTTACACATTCCCCGGCTCTCTTCATCCTCTTTGCCGTACTGTTCGGGCTGACGTACATGGGAACAGTCATCCTGACCTCCATGATTTGCTTGAATTGTTATGGTCCAAAGATAAAAGGAAAAATGTTTGGATTGCTATTCAGTGTTCACCAAGTAGCCGTCTTCCTAACCGCTTGGCTTGGAGGTTTTGCTCGAGATGTAACGGGTGATTACACACTGACGACGCTAGCTGTAACGACTGTGTGCCTCCTGTCAGTGTTTGCAGCACTGTCTCTCAAGGGTATCAAGACAAGCCAGAGCAATCTTGCTGTAGAGCCGGAACCTAACCGCATTGCTGAACGGGCCGTAACTGAAAATCAGTGATGATATTTCATCCGAAAAATGGACAGGATTTACTATGACCCATTCCCATGAGACTACAGAAGCTTTACACCGGTCGCTCGCCTACGGGCAAGATGCTCACTCTGAACCACTCTATATAACATCTGCGTACGACTTCGAGTCTGCCGAGGAGGCGAGTGATCGCTTTAACAATCGCGCTCCGGGCAACGTATATTCACGGTTTACCAACCCATCGGTGACGAATTTCGAACGTCGGCTGGCCATAATGGAAAAAGCAGAGGAAGCCGTAGCAACCAGTTCGGGCATGGGAGCGTACCTTGCGCTTGCAATGGCTTACCTGAAACAAGGTGACCACGTCTTAATGGGAAATGGGATTTTTGGTTCAACCGCCCACTTGTTTAGGCACTACTTCTCGCAGTTCGGCATCACCTGCCAACCGCTCCCATTAACGGCAACCGCCGCATGGCGCGAGGCTATCCGTCCTTCCACACGGATGATGATATTAGAGACTCCGGGCAATCCGACCATGGAAGTCGCGGACATCATGGCGTTGTCCGAGATTGCGACGAGTGCCGGCATATTATTGGTTATCGACAACACGATACTCTCGCCGATTTATCAAAAGCCTTTAACGCTGGGCGCTGATCTCGTTATTCAGTCGGCAGGGAAATTCATTGATGGTCAAGGCCGTTGCGTTGGTGGTGCAGTCGCTGGAAGCAGCAAATTAATTGCGCCGATAAAAACTGCGCTTCGCAGTGGCGGTATGAGTTTGGGTGCGTTTGATGGATGGCTACTTTCAAAAAGTCTTGAGACGTTACATGCTCGAATGCTGATGCATGAAACCAACGCATTGCATGTAGCGCGATATTTGCAGGAGCATCCTGAAGTCAATCAAGTCCATTACACAGGTTTGCCCGATCGCGTCGATAAGGCGCTCGTGAATCGGCAACAGACCGGTCATGGGGGGGTGCTCAGCGCAGAAGTAAAAGGAGGGCAAAGAGCTGCATGGCAATTTATCAATCACCTTTCGAAGGTTTCACGCTGTACTAATATTGGCGATGCGAAAACAATGATTACGCATCCGTGGTCTACAACTCATTGCCGGTATAGCCATGCTGAGAAGCTAGAGGCAGGTATTACGCCAGGCTTAATACGCCTATCGATCGGCCTGGAGTTTCCAGACGACATTATCACTGACCTGGACAGTGCATTTTCGAAAACCTACCTGCAAGAGAGGGATTCAGCATGAAGCGTCTTGTGAGGTCACGGGGCCACCTCGTCTTGATTGTCATTACGACTGGACGTGCGTCGTCGACTGGGGGGGTAGTCAAACTTTCTGCCCCATGCGTCTCTAAAAGTCTTGGTGCTTTGAAAACCAGCGAGCTCTGCCACCCATTCGATCGAGTGATTTGTGGATTTTAGTAGCTGATCGGCCTTCTGAATTCGCTGCTCGTTCACGTACTGCTTGAATGTCACGCCCGTTGCCTGACGAAACAACCGCTGGAAGTGGCGGGCTGAAATATTGAGTTGGCGCGCGACCGACTCTGCAGTTAACGGCCGATTAAGTTTGCTGGCAATAATATCCTGGGCCTCGTGAATCGTCGGGTGGACGTGATCGCGATAAAGAAATTGCGGTGCAATCTGAGGATCATCCCCCATTCGTCGGCTACACACGACCATTTCTCTGGCAACAGCAACGCCAGCATCAGGGCCGACGATTTCGGTGATGAGGTGCAGGGTTAGATCGATGCCGGCACTGACACCTGCCGAGGTATATAAACCCTGATCCTCGACAAACATACGCTCCTGAAGGACCTCAGCATTCGGGAATTCTTCGGCCAGCCGCCTTAGCTGCCGATGATGCGTTGTGCATTTTCGGCCATCTAATAGCCCGGCTGCACCGAGTATGAAAGATCCGGTACAAACGCCAATCAGCCGTGCGTTCTGCCTATCCATTTCTTGAAGCCAATCAAGAACTTCTTGATTCAGCCCTGGATCTATTTTTCCAGCGCTAAGTTTCATGCCCGGAATAAAAATTAGACTTCCCGGTTGGACTACCTCCGGAAGTGCCGACATTGTGGAAAGGGCCAAACCTTGCCAGCTAGAGACCGTTTGTTGGTGGCTGATGTAGTGGCAGCGAAATTGTTCTCCCTGTAGCTCGTTGCAGTCTGCCAGTGCTTGGGCCGGGCCTGATAAATCCATCAGATGAATGTTGGGCAAAATCAGGAAGTAAACGTCCATTTACGTCGCTCGCGTCAGAAAAGTAGTGCAGTACAGCCCTTCGGAACTTGTTTAGCCGCTTCGTCGTTGGCTTGCTGGGTAGTCAAACTTTCTGCCCTATAGACAGGCCTGTACGTTGTCACCAAGTACCACCTCACCTCCTTCAACCACCCGCGTAGTAATCCCCCCATGCCCGCGCATGGCGTTGTAACCGCCCGGCCCGAGTGCGGTCTCCATTTTACTGCAGGGGTGGCAAAGGCCCGTGTATTCCAGCACCACACCCCCGATGCGGAAGGTTTTGCCTTTCAGGGCCAGCAGGTTCAGGCCAGAAACCACGATGTTGCGTCGGAACATCTCGGGGCCAATGGCTTCCCGATGCAAGCAGGAGGCAATGGCATGCAGGTGCTCTTTCTGGATGAGGGTGACCTGTCGTTTGCTGGTCTCGCGGCCCTTGAAGCGATCGCCTTCCAGGCCCTTACCCGGGGTGACCGTCACGCTGTCGAGCGCTTTCATGGCCTCACCACGGGCAGGGCGGATACCAATCCATTCCACCCGGCCGCATTGGGGGAGGGTGTCGAGTAGGGTTTGAAGTGGGGTTGGTTCAGGCATAGACGGCTCAGTCGCTCAGGTTCAATCCCATGTCCCAGAAGTCGATTTCCAGACGGGTTGCGTCCCGGAAGATTCGGGTCAGTTGCTCGAACCGGGCGGGGGACACGTCGGCCAGTCGTTCATCCAGCCAGCGAATCTCCGCCTGCATGGCGTCCTGAAACTCGTCGCTTTCATACATGGCGATCCATGCATCATACGGGTTGGCTTCGCCCCGAATGGTTTCCGCGCGGTGGTTCAGCCAGTTCGCAATCTCGCCATAGCCCACCATGCAGGGGGACAGGGCCACGTGCAGGTCCAGCAGGTCGCCGCGGTTGCCGGTGTCGAGCACATAGCGGGTGTAGGCGAGGGTGGCGCGTGCTTCCGGCAGGTTGGCCAGTTCGTCCTCTGAAATTCCCCACTCGTTGCAGTATTGGATGTGCAGGTCCAGCTCGGTATCCAGGATGGCCTGCAACCCGTCTTTGGCTTGCCGAAGGTCCGACAGGGTCGGGCTTTTGTAGGCGGCCAGGGCAAAGGCGCGGGCAAACTGGATCAGGAACAGGTAGTCCTGCTTGAGGTAATGCTGGAACGCCTCCGGGGTCAGTGAGGCATCGCCCAGCTGCCGAACAAAGCTGTGCTCAATGTAGTCGCGCCATTCGGTTGGGCAGTTTTTTTTGAGGTCTTCAAACTGATAGGGCATGGAGTTGCTCTTCTGATGCATTTAACCGCATTATTCCAAAACTCAATCGGTTGCTGGTGTTGCCAGGATCTCAGTTTGCCCGGCGGGGTTTGAGTATGGAAGCGTTGTTCAATTGACGGAAACAAGGAATAAGGTAGGTATTGTGCATGGTTTCGATGCTGGAAACGAACGGCCTGCTGCAGATTGTTCTGCTGACGCTCATGGCGGGGCTGGCGATGCCCCTGGGGGCTGCGATTGCCTCTGTTGAGAGGATTCACCCGCGCTGGCTGGAAACGGAGGTTCGTCACAGTGTGATCGCTTTCGGCGGAGGCGCGTTGCTGGCAGCCGTCGCCTTGGTTCTGGTGCCCGAGGGCACCAGCAATCTGCCTTTGCCCGCGATTGTTGCATGTTTTGCCGCTGGCGGAATCACGTTCATGGGTCTGGATATGTGGTTGTCGGCAAACGATACCCCGGCAAGCCAACTGGTGGCGATGCTCTCTGATTTTGTGCCGGAGGCCATGGCGTTGGGCGCAACGTTTTCGGTCTCCAGTGAGGGCGGCGTTCTGCTCGCAGGCATCATTGCCCTCCAGAACCTTCCGGAGGGTTTCAATTCCTATCGCGAGTTGGCGCGAGCGACCCATTACCGCAGCCTGCAAATCGTTGGTGGGTTTGCCCTTATGGCGCTGTTAGGGCCGGCGGCGGGTGCTGTCGGGTACTTTCTGCTGTCGGATGCCCCACAGGTTGTGTCCGGTATTATGCTGTTTGCGGCGGGGGGCATTCTGTACATCATCTTTCAGGATATTGCGCCACAGGCAAAGCTCAAGAGGCATTGGGCGCCGTCACTGGGTGCGCTGGCGGGTTTTCTGCTCGGCGTTGTGGGAAAAGTTGCGGTATAGGGTGCTGAAAGGTGGTGCTGTTGTGCTGGTGTTTTTCGCTGTTCTGGCAAACCTGGGTTGGCTGCTTGTTGCCCCAGAGGCAATGAGTTTGCGGCAGCAATTGGGATTTGATTTGTCGAAATCTTTGCAGCCTCTTATCTGGTAATGGCGAATACACCGCGCCCAAGTCCAGGCCCCGGCTATGATGATAAGAGGCCACATCGGCCTGGACCGGGAGGCTTATTATGCGTATCACGAGTGTGGAGGTGTATACCGCAGACCTGGAATACGCCGGCAAGGCGTATGCCTTTGCGGGTGGGCGATCGCATAAAAGGTTTACCAGTACCGTGGTCGTGCTGACCACGGATAGGGGCGTTGCTGGCTATGGCGAGGTTTGTCCCTGCGGTCCCAACTACATGGCCGCTTTCGCCGAGGGGCTTCCCTCGTGCTTGTCATTGCTGGCGCCCGTTGTCATCGGAGAAGATCCACGCCAGACTTCTTTCATCCATGAGCGCATGGATCAGGCGCTGACCGGGCACGCTGTTGCCAAGGCTGCCATTGATATCGCCTGCTGGGACATACTGGGAAAAACGGCCGGACTGCCCGTCTACACTTTACTGGGCGGGCTCCAGGTGCCTTCCATGCCTTTGCACAGGATTATTCCTCTGGGGGAGCTGGAAGAGATGGAAGCGTCTTTGCAACGCTATCGTTCTGAAGGGTTCCGGCACATTCAGATCAAACTGGGGCATCGGGTTGAGGAGGACATCGATCTCATCCGGGTTCTGAGCAAGCTCAAGCAGTCCGATGAGCTCTGGGTTGGAGACATTAATGGAGCCTGGCGGCGGGATGAGGCCGTACGCTTTTCACAGGCGATCGGCGGGGTGGACCTTTATCTGGAGCAGCCCTGCCGGGGCTATGAGGAATGCCTGTTGGTCCGGCGTCGGATAAGGCATTCAGTCAAGCTGGATGAGAGCCTCAACTCCCTGGCAGATGTACAACGGGCGCTCCGCGACGACGCCATGGATGCGATGGCCCTGAAGGTCAGCAAGTTCGGTGGTCTGACACCCTCCCGAATCATAAGGGATGTGTGCGTGGATGCCGGAATACCCATGACAATCGAAGATGCGTGGGGCAGCGGCATAGCCACGGCAGCCTATGCCCATCTGGCAGCGAGTACACCGGCCAGGGCTTTGCTGAATACAACGGATCTTCACAATTACAACACCGATCAGCTTGCCACCGGTGCCCCCGAAGTGTCCGGTGGTCGAATGACGCTGAGTGATCGCCCCGGGCTGGGCGTGGTTCCGGATTTCAGCATGCTGACTCTGCGCGACGTCTACGAGGCATAAACAGAATCAGGAGCGGGCATCCTGGTTATTGGTCGATCATGTCCAGCGCCAGCAGCTCCTGCAACATGCTATAACTCAGCCCCCAGATGCAGTAATCCTGATATCGGCAACAGGGGAATTTCAAGGTGCCGATGGGCGTGCGCCAGGGCAGTCTGCTCTGGTTTTCCTTGGCTGCGAGGTAGTCGAGGGGAACCCACACCACTCGCTCGACTTCATGGTTCAGCGTGACACTCTGTTTTCCCTGCCATTCGTAAACGTAGGGCGTGACGACCATCGGTCGCCAGCGGCTGTGATGGCGGGTAATCAGGTCAGAGAGCCGGGCCTGGAAGCGGCCATGGCGTATCAGGTCGACACCGGTTTCCTCGAGGGTTTCCCGTTCGGCGGCCGCTCGGGGAGTGGCATCCTCCGGTTGCATGCGGCCGCCGGGAAAGGCCATATCCCCGGACCAGGGATCGCCTTCCCGGCGGGCCCGCTGGATAAACAGCAACTCCACTCCGCCATCCTTCGTGCGCCGATAGATTAAAGCGACGGATGCCCGGGTCAGGCGACGCCGGAAAGGCAGCTTTTGAGGGCGCAGGGAAAACGAAAACTCAGGCAAAGTCGTATTCTCCCCCCTTTTCGAGCGCCTTCTGGTAGGCCGGTCTGGCGTGTACTCGTTTCACCCAGGCGTTGATATGGGGGCGGTTCTTGCCGACGATACCCCGTGCCACGGAGGCTTCCAACGGAAAGCTCATCTGAATATCCGCCGCGCTGAGGTTATCCCCGAGAAACCAGGTGTTTTTCGCCAGGTGTGATTCGATAAAATCCAGGTGCGTTTTGATCATCGGCCCGATGAACGTTTCATTGGTCTTGTCGACAATGCCTTTTGCCACGGGCTTGACAAAAAACGGCATCGGTCTGGTTTTTACCTTTTGAAATACCAGGCGCATAACCAGCGGCGGCATCAAAGAGCCCTCGGCGTAATGCAACCAGTAGGTGTAATCCAGCCATGCCTGGCCGCCGGCCTCCGGCAGCATGCTGTCTTTGCCATAGGTGTGGGCAAGGTATTCGATAATGGCGCCGGACTCCGCCACCACCAGATCGCCGTCGGTGATCACCGGTGATTTTCCCAGAGGGTGTATTTTCTTGAGGCTTGCCGGCGCCAGCATGGTTTGGGGATCTCGCTCGTAACGCTGGATCTCGTAGGGCACGCCCAGCTCTTCCAGCATCCAGAGAACGCGTTGTGAGCGGGAATTGTTGAGGTGGTGAACTGTAATCATGCAGAAACTCCGTTCGCATCAAAAGAATGAGAAGATTAGCAGAGTACTTTGCTAATGGCTTTTTGGTTCACCGCCATCGTGCTTTGAGTCGCTTTTTTGGGAAAAGTCGTGACTTTGCTCCACATCTCGCCGGTGCGCATTGTGGTGCGTTACGACTCGGATGGGGTGTCCCGCAATGATGGTCAGCGAGGTGGTTGTGCAGTGATCTCTATTGTCAAGCCAATGATTAAATTGCAATTTTTTGTAAATCGGGTGAGACTTTTAGTGCTTGTATGGCCTGGGTTTCGGTACCCTATACAGCTTGGAAGTGAGTGATCGTGCTCGCGTTGTTAAAAACATGGAGGATACATGACAGAGAAGCGATTTACGGAATACAAGATGGTTCATATTGCGGAAGGCGGGTGTGGCACGCTACTTCTTGGATCTTCCGGGCTGCCCCTTAAGAAAATCGAAGCGGAGTTAAACCGTTACGCTTCTGAAGGCTGGCAGGTTGTTTTCCAGGTACTTGAAATGAAACGCTTCTGGTTATTCTGGCAGCGTGAAGCCGTCATCGTTACTTTGGGGCGGTAATTTGTGCTGAAGGCGATCGCACTCAAAGGGATCCGTTTTTACCGAAAGACCGGGGGCGGAACCCGATGGTTCGGAATCGACTGCAATTTTGAGCCGAGTTGTTCAGCCTATTCCGAAGAGGCCATTGTACGCTTTGGCCTCTTCCCTGGACTGAAACTGACGTGGAGCCGTCTTCGCAGATGCAACAGGCCTGATGCCATTTGCAAATGTCTGGAGCCCGTTCCACGGGATATTGAGTATGTTGAGACAAGCAGACGTTGATTCCGAAGAGGAATCTCTTCGCCGGGCCATCCGCGAACTGTCGGACGAACAAAAGAGTGAGTTCTATCAGCGTGCCAGGACAGCGATCAAAGATCCGGACACTTACGCTGTATTAAACTGGTTTTTTGTCGTTGGGTTGCACCACTTCTATTTACGTCGCTGGGGAAGAGGGATGATCAATCTCTGTTCCCTGCTGATCGCCGTGGGGCTCTTCATGTCCGGTTGGGTTTTGATTGGGGTATGCCTGCTCTCCATCGTCTATGCCTGGGAACTGTGGGAGCTTTTCAGATCTCAGATCATTGTTCAGGACTGGAATAATCGTCTGTACCGGGATTTGTTACGCCGATATTGAGGAGCGGGGACAGATCTTTTCCACAACAATCAAAAGAGTTTGATGCTGGCAATAACAACTCCTATTCTGGAATGACGGGTTTTCAGCGCGCTACCGTTGGAGAACGTATTGTGAAGTCCGTCTCGAGTACAGGGTTTGCTCTTTTCGGCGCATTGCTGATTGCGATCAGTTACGGGCTTGCGCGTTTTGCTTTTGGTCTGTTTGTACCGCCCATCCGCGCAGAGCTTGGCCTGACACCCTATCTGGTCGGTATCATCGGTGCACTGCCGCTCATCAGTTTCCTGCTGGCTACGTCGGTTGCACCGGTGGCTGCTGTGCGCCTTGGTGCCCGCAACACGGCGGTGCTGTCCGGTGTATTCGGAGCGGTGGGTCTGGCATTGATCAGCCAGTCCTCTGGTGCCCTGTCGCTCGGGGTGGGGGTGTTTGCTTGCGGCATCTGTACCGGCCTGATGATGCCGGCGCTTACGTCTGCCATGCAGGTGTTGGTCGATCGTTCCGTACATGGCCGCGTCAGCTCTGTAATGAATGCCGGTACGAGTATCGGTGTCATGGTCGCGGTACCTGCCGTTCTGTTTATGGCCGGTATCTGGCGCTACGCGTACATGTCTTTTGCCGTTCTCGCGGTTATCGGGGTGTTCGCCGCCTGGTATGTTATTCCCTCGGTGTCCCGGGTCACTCCGTCGAACGCGGCGCCGCCGCCTCCCATCAGCGCGCTGCAGTGGTGGCGTCTGTTCAGGCTCTCGCTGTTTGCCTTTGTGATGGGTTTCGTTTCTTCTGCGTACTGGATCTTTGCGCCCGATCTTGTGGTCACTCTCGGCGAGCTGCCTCCCGCGGCAACCGGGTGGCTTTGGCTGGCGGTGGGTGCCGCCGGGCTCGGGGGGGCTGTGGTGGCGGACCTGGCCGATCGAAACAACCCGCCCATCACTCAGGCACTGATGCTGATGATGCTGGCCGCGAGCCTGGCATTGTTGGCGGCCAGTCCCGGGCAATTGGTGCTTGCGGCGTTTTCCGGACTGGTCTTTGGCCTGGCCTACATGAGTCTGACGGGGCTCTATTTGATGACAGGTATCCGGCTGTTGCCGGGCCGGCTTTCTATGGGGCCGGTACTGCCATTCATGGCGGTCTCGCTCGGTCAGGCAGCCGGTTCACCCGTCGTCGGCATGTTGGTGGACAGCTTTGGCTACAGTAATGCGTTTTCCATGTTCTCCGCGATCGGCATCGTGGTGGCACTCCTGTCGCCACTGTACCCGCGCAACATTGAACAAGGGTCCGACGAAGAGGCAGGGAAAGACTCCGGCCTCCAGGCCGCGTACGATCATCAGCTTCAGGATGAGGCGGGCGAGCCGTTTACTTATGACACGGAAGAAAACGCTTCGACAAAAGGTATTAACTCTAATTAGCTAACCAGGAGAGCCGCCATGCATGTGTTCATTGCAGGAGCCAACGGGCAGATCGGGCAACACTTGTTGCGGGAAATGGCAGACAGCGATCACGAGGCGCGGGCCCTGATTCGGCACCCGGGTCAGGGGCCGGAGTTGCAGCAGCTGGGCGCTACGGAAACCGTGCTGGGCGATCTGGAACAGGACTGCAGCGAGGCCATGAGAGGCTGCGACGCGGTCATTTTTACCGCTGGCTCAGGCCCTCATACCGGGCCGGATAAAACCATCGATGTGGATCAGGACGGTGCTATCCGGCTGGTGGATACCGCCAGGGCCATGGGTATAAAGCGCTTTATCATGGTGAGCAGTATGCGGGCTGAAGAGCCGGAAAAGGGGCCGGAAAAACTCCGCCATTATCTTCGTGCCAAACGCAACGCCGATGAGCACCTGAAGAACAGCGGCCTGAATTACACCATTGTTCGTCCGGGTCAGCTGACCGATGATGACGGTACGGGCGAGGTTGCGGTGAGTGCGAGGCTTGAGGATTTCGGTAAGATTCCACGGCAGGATGTTGCCCGCGTACTGCTGGCGGTGCTGGATTCGGATACAACCACTAACCGCGTCTTTGATGTGGTGTCCGGCGATACGCCGGTGCCTGAAGCACTGGCAAAGCTGTAAGGTCTACCAGCCGAGCCTTACACTCCCAAAAAGGGAATCGCCCAGACGTAGATCCAGGGTGCCTGCGTCCTGATCCCTGTATCGGACACGGGTGTCCACGCTCGCGCCAATGCCCAGAACGAGCGCTGGCCATAACCTGTCACCCGAGCCGATCCTGTACGTCAGCTCCGTTCGCCACTCGCGCAGATAGAGCGCGCTTTTGACCTCCCGAGCCGGATCAAGCGTGGCCCAGCGATCTCCCTCGCGTTCCAGTCGGAGTTCCCAGCGTTCATCGGGGCTTTGCCATCGCAGCATGACCGGCAGGTCCATCAGCCAGTGGCCGTTATCCCCCGCGTGCTCCCAACGCACCCTGGGAAGCCAGCGGAAAGAACCGAAGCGATGATCGCCGCCGACCCCAAGGCTCAGGGGCGAGTCCTCACTTACTGCCCGGAACATCGCCACACGGCCATTCACCACATCACTATGAAATGCTTGATGCTTGAACATATTGGATGTACCGGCAAGGCCAGCCCGCGCTTCCACGCGGTAAAGCGGATGCTGCCAGTGACCCCCGAAGGTCAGCCGGTGCAAGTGGCCGTTGTGCGCGGGTTCACCGGTGCGTATGCGCAGAGGCTGATAGTCGTAATCAACGCCGAACGCGCCTGCAGCACCCTGGCGACGCCAGCCCAGTCCACGCTGGGAACGGCTCACCTCGGTGGCCGACGGCACATCGTCCGGCCAGTCGTAGGGCTGCCACTGGCGGTACAGCAGGTAGACATCACTTGAGGCCTGAACGGTGCGCGGCAGGGCCTGGGCGGCTACCAGAAGAACCACCAGAGGGAATAACCACGATGTCGCACGACCTATGGTTTTGACACAACGGCCCTTGAACACCATGCTGCTCCCAGTCATCAGAGGTATTCAGACTTGCTTACCCACAATATCGTTGGCAACGCCATGCACACGACTAGCGTCCGTCCCGGGTGTCGGGGATCACTTCCAGTATAGCTTCGCATTTTTTCGGGCTTCCGCTTTTGACTGCGTTGTGTACAGGTCGCACTGCTATAATCGATTAACGATCCCGCCGGCAAGGTTGAGATAGCGCTATGGTAGGAGAACGCAGCGGCCCGAAGAGCGATTCAAACCGGAGAACAAGTCCGGCGGCTTTCTTCCGTGGATTCTTGCGGGAACCGCGTCAGGTGGGATCGGTGATCCCCAGTTCGCGATTCCTGGAGCAGCGAATCGTCGAGGCGTCGAACCTGTCTGCCGCCAGGCGGGTCGTGGAACTGGGGCCCGGTACCGGCGGTACCACGCGAACGTTTCTGCGGCACCTTGCTCAGGATGCGCAGCTGCTCTCAATCGAATTAAGTCCTTACTTTCATGAGCTGCTTGGTGAGATCGCAGACCCGCGCTTTACCAACCACCTGGGCAGGGCTGAGGATATGGCAGAGATTCTGGCGTTGCACAGTATGGGGAAGCCGGATGTGGTGATCTCTGGCATTCCCTTCTCGAAAATGCCGGAATCCGTTGCTACCCGGGTGGCGCAGGCGGTGAAGGACAATTTGGCCGAAGACGGGCGGTTCATTGCCTATCAGTTCCGCCGGGATGTGGCCTGGATTACCGATCCGATCATGGGGGCGCCTGCCAGCTGTACGTTGGAACTGCTGAATATCCCTCCGATGTGGGTTTATAGTTGGTTTAAGGCTGCGAATGGTTGAGCCAGCCCAGGTGGTTTTAAGAAGCTTATGTCTGATAAAGAGTTACGCACCAAATCCGATAAACAGTCTATCGACCAGTTTATCCACCAGGTCCGCACGCTGCCAAAGCAGGGGGGCGGGCAGGGCCGGTTGATTTTCGCCCTGGACGCTACCGCAAGCCGGGAGGCAACCTGGGATCAAGCATGCCACTTGCAGAGTGAACTGTTCATGGCAACCCGGGATTTGGGCGGCCTGGCCATTCAGCTTTGCTACTACCGTGGCTTTGGCGAATTCAAGGCCACAGGATTTGTTACCGAGACCGGTCAGTTGCTGAACCTGATGAACGGCGTTTCCTGCCTGGGTGGCCACACCCAGATCAGCCGGGTGCTGGCCCACGCCGTGAAAGAAACCCGCGCAGAGGCCGTCAAAGCCGTGGTGTTTATCGGGGATTGTTGCGAGGAGCCGGTGGACGAACTCTGCCATACCGCCGGCGAATTGGGCATGCTGCGAACGCCGGTGTTCATGTTCCATGAGGGCGCCGATGCCCATGCCCGGGCGGTGTTCCAGCAGGTGAGTAAGCTGTCCGGAGGCGCCTACGCCCCGTTTGATCGTAACAGCCCGCAGGTTCTCAAGGATCTTATGGCCGCTGTTGCGGTCTATGCTTCCGGGGGAGCCAAGGCTTTGCAGGACTTTTCCAGCCACAGCTCCCCGGAAGTGAAGCGCCTGACCCGGCAGATCCGATAGCGCTTGTTTCAATTATCTTCAATCCATCAATGGGCCGGTGAGCCCGGAGTATCTGAGTGCCACTAGTAACACTGCTGGTTATCGTATTGTCGGTTGTCGCGTGGGTCTGGCTGCGCAACCAGCCGCCCAGCCAACGCAAACCGGCCATTATCAAGCTGGCGTTGATTGCCGGTATCGGGATGGTGGTTGTGCTGGCCCTGACCGGCCGATTGCACTTTCTGTTTGTGTTGTTGGCGTTTCTTTTCCCGCTGCTGCGCCGGGTGCTGCCATCGCTATTGATGGGACGCATGGCGGGGGCAGGAAGGGGCGACGCAAAAGCCAAGCCGGGCAACCAATCCCATGTTTCCAGCGATATCCTTGATATGAGCCTGGACCATGACTCCGGAACCATGAGCGGCAAGATTCTGAAAGGCCCCATGGCCGGGCGAGAGCTGGCGGACCTGGGCGAGAGCGAGTTTATCGAGCTGTTACGATACTGCCGGGAACATGACGAGGACTCTGCCCGACTGCTGGAAACCTACCTCGACCGCCGATTTGGGGACTCCTGGCGTGCTGACGACGAGGCCAGCGCTGGCGGCGGGGAATCCGGTGATAGTGGAAACGCCGGCGGTCCTCTGACCGAGAGCGAAGCCCTGGATATCCTCGGGCTGGAGGCCGGTGCCAGCCGGGAAGAGATCATCCAGGCCCACCGCCGGATGATGCAGAAAATGCACCCGGACCATGGCGGAAGTAACTATCTGGCAGCTCGTATCAATGAAGCCAAAGAGTGCCTGCTGAGTTGATTTCCTGGTGTTGAACGCACTTCCACCTCCGGTGCTGGTAGAGACAAGAGCGGCCATCCCTGACCGCTCTTCCGTGGTGGGCTGGGTTATTTCACCAGGCGTGATCCACGGTATTCCATGTCGTTCCTGACCTTGCCAAGTCCCTTACCTTTGTCGGTTCCATTGACAGCCGAGGTGGTCATGGCAAAGGTCAAAACGGAGTGGGCAACCGCATCGGACATCTCGTCGAGCGCTTGCAGGCTTATGTTGTCAAAGGTGTCACAAGCCAGGTGGTAGCAAGGGTCGTACTGTTCACCTGCCGTGCCACCGTAAAGGGCGGCTTCGTCCGGAGTTTTGATTCCCTCCGCACCGGTGAATAGTCCACCCGCCGGGATGCCGACATCAATAAACGGCCCATAATCGGAACGGCCATCGAAGGCGGTAGGCTCGACCGGTAAAGACACTTCCTCAAAGTATTCAAGGAAGACACTTTCGATGGTTTTGGAGCCATTCGGGCCGGCTACAGGCGTATCTGAGCCATCGCCGTCGTAGACGAAGCGGACGAAGTTCGGTGAGCCGATCATGTCGAAGTTGAGGTTTAGCGCAATGTCCTTGATCTCGCGTGCGCTCAACTGATCAACATAGTGTTGTGCTCCCAACAAGCCGGCTTCCTCCGCTCCCCACCAGGCAAAGCGAACCTGGTTTCTGGGGCTGATTTGCTGGTTTGCCATCTGGATAGCCGTTTCCAGAATGGCGGCGGAGCCGCTGCCGTTATCCTGAATGCCCGGGCCTTCCGCTACGGAATCCAGGTGAGCACCCACTAACACGACACGATCATCCCGGCCCGCTGGTGAGTTGGCGATGACGTTGGATGTGGTGCGGATTTCCGAGCTGGCATCCACGATCATGTTGACTTCAACGCCACCGGCAGCGAGTTCAGCACCGACATCGAATGCTGCTCCGACCACCGGCACCGTAAACCCGGGACCCCCGAGTGTTCCCAGGAAGTTGTCTGTGCGCCCGGGCTGGCCTTCGTTGAATATGATGACTCCGCTGGCCCCGGCATCCACGGCGTTTTGTGCTTTGATGGAAAACGAACAGGACCCCCTCTGGACCACAGCGATGTTTCCGGGGGTAAAGCCGGTGAAATCAGAGGCCTCACAGCCACTGGTTGAGGTATCGGCGTCTGGTGCGGGAGGCAGAACCAAATCTACGCCTTCAGCTAACGCTGTTACATTGCCGCTGCCGGAGTAAGTCATAGTGGCAAAGCCAGTCAGGCCAAAGTATTCATAGACGGTGGGGGTGGGCGCTATCTGCTCCAGAGTCGCGGGACTGTTTTCTTCGAAGAATGGATAGTCGAAGTCCTGGATGGTGACTTCATAACCCGCGGCTGTCATCTGCCCAACCACGTAGTCGACGGACGCCTGGTAGCCGGGTGACGATGCCTCGCGGGTTCCGCCATGGGCATCAGCGGCCGCCTGAAAGGCGGCCTGGTGGCTCCGGACACCTTCTACGGTAACGGCTTCCCGTAGTGTGTAGGTCTCGACGCTGGTTGCTGCGTGGATGGGTAAGCTGGTCGCGGCTGCGACTACTGCAATAGTGAGAGGTGCACGTCTAAGCTGTACTTTCAACATGAGTGTTGCTCCTTGCTAGTTTGTTATTTATCTCTCCCTGGATACAACTCGCGTTTTCAAGTTTCAGAACCTTCTACTGCGGCATTAAGCGTATCAGCTTTCAACCAACCCGCCAGTTTGGTAGCACGATTTCTCCTGATCCTGAGGCACAGTTCTCGCCCATGCTGGCCAGTGGCTCAGTAGGCTAACGAATTAGTCAGATGGGGCACTGGCGTCTTTCGCTTTTTGCCGCTTGAGAAAGTCCACTTTCCATTGCTCCATGCCGAAGTATTCGGATCCAATGTTGGCTTCTACCTGATACTTGTCCTTAAGCGCGGCGATCGCCTCTTGGCGCTCCGTGAGAAAACTGTCGAAACGCTGTAGCAACTCGGCATGCCTTATCGTTGAAAGCCGATAGGCACTCCGGGTATGCGGGAGAGTTGGATCGAATACGAGGACGCCCGGTCTGGCCCGAATATTATTGATATAATGCAGGGCGACCACCACGTTGTAGTAAACCCCATCGCTATTCTTCAGCAGTGCCTGGCGAATCATCTCGGGTAGGCTGTCGCTGGGCACCACGAGTATCTGTGAGGCTTCAATCTTTTCCTGGTACCCCCTGGCCGTCCAGCCATCGACGAGGCCAAGCCGTTTCAGATGATCTGGATCCCGGCCAACGCGCCGCGGGGTCACCAGAACGCCGTCCACATACTCTACAATGGGTTGGCTATAGCTCATCCGATCAGCGGTTTGAGCCGAATGGGCCCAGTCGGGATGGTCCGGATATTTGAAATCCACCTTACCTTCGGCCAGGGCCGGCACTAATTGATCGACAGGTAATGGTTTATAGGTGAATGTTACTCCGGCATGTTGGGCGAACAAGTCCAGTAACTCACGGGCGAAGCCGCTATATTGGCCTTGCTCATCAACCCCGTAATGAGGCATGAAGCTTCCTTTCTCCACTCCAACCACGTACGTCTGCGCAGCCACATGGGCCGATAAGGCAAACAGTAAGCAGGCGAGTATGTGTTTCATGATGGCTCCTTATAATTGTTGGATGAGCTGCATTCCGACCGACTCTTTCCCTCATTAGCGCTGGCGGTCGAGCCGGAAAGCTTTCATTTGTGTTTCAAGCTTTTCTGCCATTGCACGTAACTCGTCAATCTCACGGCTGGCTGCAACCATGTCTTCGCTTGAACCGGCGCTGAGATGAGAGATGTTTTGAACGTTGGAGCTAATGTCCTCAGTGACGGAGCTTTGCTCCTCGGTTGCCGCAGCCACTTGATGACTCATCTCGACAATCCGGTCTACGTTCTCGCCTATGCTGTCCAGAGCTTCGCCCATGCTTGCAGAGGTGCTGACGGTCTCTTCGGTCGCTTTCTCGCTGGCGGCCATTGCCTTGACCGCTTGCTCGGAGCCCTCCTGCAAACGTTCGATGATGGTTCGAATTTCCTGGGTCGATGATTGCGTCTTCTGTGCCAGGCTGCGAACCTCGTCAGCGACTACGGAGAACCCACGACCATGCTCGCCGGCCCGGGCTGCTTCGATAGCGGCATTTAAAGCCAGCAAATTGGTCTGTTCGGATATGGCATTGATCACTTCAATCACCTGCCCGATATCCTGCGCTTCCACAGCCAGCTGTTGGATCGCCGAGGCTGACTCGCGAATATTATCCGCCATTCCCCCGACCTGAGCGATAGAACGAGACATACCTTCACGAATATCATTTGCGCTTTTGCCGACCTGCTCCAGCTGGTTTGCAGTATCCGTAGCGCTTCTGGCAATTTCCTGAACCGTGGCTTCCATTTCGCATACCGCCGTGGCAACGGAGTCGGTCAGGCTACTTTGCTCCTTGGCTCGACCGGTGTTGGCGGACATGACGGTGGAGGTTTGCTCGACAAATGACTTGAGCCGGACCGCCGTCTCTAAAAGACCTCGAACCATCTCTCGTTGAGCCCCTACAAAGC
Source organism: Marinobacter sp. DUT-3 (assembly GCF_050379435.1). Taxonomy (NCBI): domain Bacteria; kingdom Pseudomonadati; phylum Pseudomonadota; class Gammaproteobacteria; order Pseudomonadales; family Marinobacteraceae; genus Marinobacter; species Marinobacter sp. DUT-3. Next base: position 56,638 of record NZ_JBNRMG010000006.1, on the reverse strand, counting down.
GGTTAAACCCATCCGCCAGTTGGCCCAGCTCGTCTTTGCTTTCGACCGTCAGTTCCTGGGTGAGATCACCGCCACCTTTGGCAATTTCGGTCAATGCCCGAGTGATTTTTGTGAGTGGCTTCGTCATGCGGGTGGCGACCAGGGCTATGATGCCCAGGAAAACGAGGGCAACGAGGACGCCAACGAGTAACGAGATCTGGTTGGCACGGTTAGCCTCGCCATAGATCTCGGCAGACGGAACCTCTACTACGATGCGCCAGTCCGTTATCGACAGAGGCAAGCTGGCGGCGATGTAGCGACTGCCCTCACGATCAAACTCCGTCAGTTGGAATGTCGAGCCTTCCAGCAGCTCTTCGGCGGAAGTCGGAGAAATAACCTTCGATAGGGGCTGGTCTGTTTGCTGCAGGTCTGGATGTATGTTGACCTGGCCCTTTGCAGACACCAGGTACACGATGCCGGTTTCGGCAAAGCGGAACGCTCTGATCCGTTCAGCCATCTGATCAAGCCCGATCCCGATCCCGGTTACCCCTACCGCTTCGCCGCGATCCTCCATGCGCGCATTGATAAACAGGGTGGGCCTGCCCGTCGCTTTGTCCACGTCCAGCGAAAGCTCCATCCTCTCGCCGCTGTTCAGAAAATCGTAGAACCAGGAGTCCTCCTGGCGGGTCACTACTCTGTCGATGCCTTTGTGGGTGTAGTACTTACCCGTTTCCACTGACACGAAATGGGCAGAAGCGGCTTCCTGGCTGTGCCGTACGCCTTCCAGGTAACGGGTTGCAGGCGCGAGACCTTGCTCTGGCTCGCGGTCGTTGATCCACTCTTTGAGGTAGCTGTTCTCAGCAACCAAGCGCGAGGCCGTGATAGGGGCCTGGAGGTCTCGCTCAACGGAGTTTGCTACGGCCTCCAGGTTGGCCGGAAGTGCTGAATTGAGAAGGTACCGATCCAGAAGCTCCCGCATCTGGAAGATATTGAGGGCAACCAACACTAAAGTGCTGGCAAACAGTGCTGCCCCCATTCCTGTTATTAGCTTTAGACGAATGCTCATTGATACTCCAGGGCGGTTGCGTCGATACCCAGCATGAAAGCCGGTTTTTCAGGGCGCTTCGAGGATCAGGTGATCGCGCCAATGCCGGCCTTGGCTATCTGCACATCCTGGTCGGGCTTAACGCCGGAGACGCCCACGCTCCCGGCTACCTGACCGTCCAGGATCACCGGCACGCCGCCGGCGAGAAGCCCCTGAAGCGGTGCGGAAAGAAACGCATTTCGCCCGTTGTTGATCATGTCTTCAAAGACCTGGGTTTCTTTCCGGCCGATGGCGGCGCTACGGGCTTTTTCCGTAGCGACAGCCGCGGTGAATGGTGCCGTTGCATTCAGCCGGCGCAGGCCCAGCAAATAGCCGCCGTCGTCAGCCACCGCTATGGTCACCGGCCAGCTGTTGGCTTCGGCTTCTTTTTGAGCCGCATCAAGAATCAGATTGACGTCTGTCAGGTCCAGTACCGGTTTTGTCTTCATTGTGTTCTCCTTGATTCAGGGCATTTCGGAAGGATCAGGTTCAGCGCGATGGCGGTAATGGCCCCGGGGATCAAACCGGATTCGATCATGGCTTGCAGGTTCTCAGACAGGTTGGCGTAGAGTCCCTCTTGCGCCGGCAAACCCACCGCGATTGTGAGAGAGGTGCCGATGATCAGCATGTTGCGCTTGTCGAACGGGACGCCGCTGAGCATTTTGATGCCTGCACTGGCGATCATGCCGAACATGATGAGCACCGCGCCGCCGAGTACGGCGTTCGGAATACTGGAAACGAGGCCGCCGAGTTTGGGCAGGAGACCGGCCAACATCAGGAATCCGCCGCCGATCGCGACGACATAGCGGCTAACGACGCCTGTCAGCGCGACCATGCCGACGTTTTGGCTGAAGCTGACCTGGGGGAAAGCATTAAAAATGGCGGCAAACACGCTGGCGATACCGTCGGCCATTACGCCGCCGGAGAGCTCCTTTTTGGTGGGCTCACGATTCAGTCCGCCCGCAGTGGTGCCCACTATGTCGCCAATGGATTCGGCAACGGTCACCAGTGACAGCAGCACCACGGGGATGATGGCCGCCATATGGAACTCAAGCCCAATGCTAAGCGGGGAGGGGAGCGTCACCCAGTCTGCACTGCCCACTTTGGAGAAATCCACATAGCCGAAAGCCGTGGCAACGGCGAAGCCAGCCAGCAAGCCGGCCAATGGGGCAATTTCACTCCAGATACCTCGGCCGAACTGATGAAGACCGACTGTTACGATAAGAACAAGAAATGCCAGCCCCAGATGGTGAGGAGCGCCGAAATCCGATGCGCCGAAACCGCCGCCAGCGTAGGCAAGGCCAACGGGCATCAACAAAATGCCCAGCATAACGACAAAGGTTCCGGTCACCACTGGCGGGAACAGAAATCGAAACCAGGGAAGAAACAGTCCCACCAGTGCCATCGCGACGCCTCCGCAAAGCGCCGCCCCCAGGGCGGCAGGGAGCCCCATGCCGACTGCGATGGGAATGAGGACTGGTACGAATCCGAAGCTGGTCCCCATGACGATTGGAAGGCGAGCACCGATTCGCCCGACGCCCAGCGATTGCAATAGAGTGGCGACGCCTGCAACAAACATCGCTGCCTGAACCATAAAAGCGGTCTGATCGGGAGGCAGGTCCGCTGCCCTGGCGATTATGATGGGCACTGTCACGTTGCCAACAAACATCGCCAGAACGTGCTGGATGCCCAAGGGTATCGCGCGACTCAATGGTGGCATGGAATTGACGTCGCGGGCGCTGGCGGTGGTGCTGTAATTCTCGCTCGGCCGGGTGTCCAGCCCTTCGGATGTGCTTATGGTCATGGGTCTCTCCTGATGTTGTTTTTGTAGGAATTCCTGACGGTCGGCTACCAATGGTTCTACATAGCCCTCCTAAGCTGGCGGGCAGCCTCGTCATGGCGTGCCATCAGCGCATCAAGATCGATATCGCAGGGTTGACCGCCGGTAACTCTCCAGCGCCCGGCGACCATGACCCGGTCAGCGCGGTGAGCGCCACACAGCAGCAATGCAGCCAATGGATTCTCTGCGCCTGAGAAGCGCAGCTCATCAAGTTTGAACAGTGCCAGGTCAGCCTGTTGGCCCGGCTCCAGTCCGCCGATGTCCGCTCGTCCCAGGCATCGGGCCGAGCCTTCTGTTGCCCAGCGGATTACGGCCTCGTGGGTCACGTCACTCGGGGAATAACGCAAGCGCCCCAGAAGCAGTGCCTGACGCATTTCCGAAGCAAGGTTTGAGTGGTCGTTCGAGGCTGAACCATCGACCGCCAACCCAACCGGTGCGCCTGCGGCTTCAAGTTCCAGGGTGCGGCACAGCCCCGAGCCCAGAACCATGTTTGACGAGGGGCAGTGGGCTATACCAGTGCCTGCACGACCGAGGCGCTGGATCTCCCCGTCGTTGAAATGAATGCCATGAGCCAGCCATGTGCGATTGGTTAGCCAGCCGCAGTCTTCGAGATAATCCAGAGGGCGCATGCCGAACAGCTTCTGGCAGTAAGCGGTCTCGTCTTCGGTCTCGGCAAGGTGTGTGTGTAGGCGAACGTCGTTTCCCTCTGCGAGCTGCGCACTCTCACGCATCAAGTCCCGGCTTACTGAGAACGGTGAGCAAGGGGCAAGGGCAATGGTGGTCATGGCTCCGTCAGCACGTTGGTGGTAACGGTCGATCAGGCGCTGGCTGTCATCGACAATGGTTTGCTCGTCCTGCACCACTGTCTGCGGCGGCAGGCCGCCATCGTCGCGCCCTACGCTCATCGACCCGCGAGTCAGGGCCGCACGGACGCCGAGACGCTGCGCGGTTTCGACCTGGCAGTCGATAGCGTTTACCAGCGCTCCGGAGAAGACATAGTGATGGTCGGCTACGGTGGTGCATCCCGACATCAGCAATTCGACCATGGCTAATTCACTGGCCAGGGCCATTTGGCTATCATCGAGATTGGCCCAGACATCATAAAGCGTTGTCAGCCAGGGAAATAACTCTTTATTAAGCGCCGGGGAATAGGCACGGGTCAGTGTCTGGTAGAAGTGATGGTGGGTATTTACCAAGCCGGGTAACAGGACATGCTCTGATGCGTCAAAGGTCTCATCTACGGGCTGGCGAGGTTGTTGCCCCCCGGCCACCTTTTCCACAATTCTTGCCCCTGCGACGACAATGCCCCCGGCAGCGCTTGGGTCAGTGCAGGCAAGCGGATTACGAATCCACAATCTGTGGCCTATGTCAGTCATACTGTCAGCTCTATTTTTGTATACATTATTTCATGACAATGTCGTACAGTTGTGTATTAATTGTCAAGAAAAATTGTGATCAAAATAGGGGCGGAAACAGCAGAGCGTTTGTCGGGCCAGCGCTCTGGCGAGCGCCGGCCCGGGACCGGCACCAGTTTCAGGTGAGCCTCAGAGTCACGGTTGATGTCCCGTTACTTCAGCCGCGCCGGGGTTAGCTTCCTTCGTCAGGGCTTTGAGCGCGCCCCAGGAAAGCCCCCGTCGCGCTGGCTTCGCCGCGGCATCGGCGGCGACCAGGCTCAGGAGTTCGGCGGAAATGGACACTGCAACTTCCATTGGCCGCTTACCCGGGATGTCACTACGCCCCACGGGGCACCGAATACGGTCGATATCTGTTTGAGCATACCCGCGGTGACCAAGGCGCTGGCGGAAGCGCTCTGCCTTGGTCTGCGAACCGATCAGGCCAATGGTAAGCACCTCATCCTGTTCTAGTAGCGCCCGGCAGAGGTCATAGTCCAGCGCGTGGTTGTGGGTAAGAATCAGCACATGGGCGTTGCTGCACAGGTCCGGGACATCCCCAACCGGATCGTCGGTACAATGGACGGTGGTGTTGGCGGGGACCTCAGTCGGAAAACTGTCAGCTCGGGAGTCGACCCAGGTGATCTGCCAGGGCAGCTCACCCACGATGCTCATCAGGGCTTGGCCGACATGACCCGCACCAAAGACCACAAGGCGGGCATCGCCTCCCGTCTGGGCTTCCAGCAGCACGGCCACACTGCCACCACAGCACTGCCCGAGACTGGCGCCCAGGGGGAAATGCGCCAGCTCGTAGCTGTATTCGTGGTTTGCCAGGCGCTCGCGGGCACGGGCGATCACCCGGTATTCCAGGTGACCGCCGCCGATGGTGTCGTAACTGTGTTCCCGGGTGACGACCATTTTACTGGCCGGCTCCCGCGGAACAGAACCTGTTACCCCTAGCACCGTAACCAATACATAGGGTTGGCCACGACGCTCGCAGTCAGCAACGGCTTGGATCCAGGTCAGGCGTTCTTGCATGTCGCTTCCCCTTGCGCTGCTTTTCCTTGGGCTGGCGTGGGTTGTGTTGCGACCCAACGCTCAGTTGCAGTGATAGCCTGGAGAACCCGCTCTGGCGTCGCAGGCGTATCCAGGGGCGGGCTGTAGCGGTAGTCCCCCAGGCTCGAGACGGCGTCGCGCAGCGCAGACCATACCGCCATGCCCAGCATGAGGGGCGGTTCGCCCACCGCCTTTGAGCGGAAGACAGTGGCTTCCCGATTTGGACTGTGGGGCAGCAGTGCTACCCGGAAATCCGGTGGGGCGTCAGAGACGGCCGGGATTTTGTAGGTCGCCGGGCCGTTGGACAAGAGCCGACCTTCGGCGCTATAAACCAGCTCCTCGGTGGTCAACCAGCCCATGCCCTGCACGAAGCCCCCTTCAATCTGGCCGATGTCCACGGCCGGATTGAGCGACTGGCCCACATCGTGGAGGATATCCACCCGCATGACCTTGTACTCTCCGGTGAGGGTATCAACGACCACTTCCGCGCAGGCTGCGCCATTGGCGAAATAAAGAAAGGGCCGACCCTGACCGGTGGCACGATCATAATGAATCTTGGGTGTGCTGTAGAATCCGTTGGATGACAGCGATACCCGTGCCATGTAAGCCTGCTGCACGAATTCCGCCCAGCCAAATTGCTGCTCGCCGACATGAACCTGGTTGTTTTCGAACCATACCGAATCAGCGCTGACACCGTAGGTTTCGGCGGCGTAGTCGACCAGACGCTGCTTTATCTTTTCGCAGGCATCCAGAGCGGCCATGCCGTTCAGGTCGGTGCCTGAGGATGCGGCCGTCGGTGATGTGTTGGGTACTTTGTCAGTACGTGTCGCGGACACTTTCACCCGATCCAGGTCTACCTGGAATGCCGCGGCCACGACTTGAGCCACCTTGATGTACAGCCCCTGGCCCATTTCGGTGCCGCCGTGATTGAGATGAATGCTACCGTCGGTATAGACGTGCACCAATGCGCCGGCCTGGTTGAGGTGCTTTGCCGTGAAGGAAATGCCAAATTTCACAGGCGTCAGCGCCAAACCACGTTTTAGTACCGAATTCTCCTTGTTGAACCTGGAAATTTCAGTACGACGCTGACGGTAGTCCGAGCTGGTCTCGAGTGTGTCAATCAGCTCTGGTAAAACGTGCTGCTCGATGGTCTGGCCGTAGTGGGTCACGTCACGGCCAGGGCCGTACAGGTTGCGCTTGCGGACGTCCAGCGGATCCACGCCGAGATGGCGGGCGATGTCGTCCATCGCCCGCTCAATGATCATCATGCCCTGAGGACCACCGAAGCCGCGGAAGGCCGTATTGGAAACGGTATGGGTTTTACAGCGGTGACCAACGACTCGTGCCTGACCCAGGCTATAGGCGTTGTCAGCATGAAACATGGCGCGGTCGACGATGGCATCGGAGAGGTCGGGTGAGAAGCCGCAGCGGCCGGCGACCATGATGTCCGCACCCTGCAGCACGCCCTCGTCATCGAAGCCGATGTCATAGGTATTGAAGAAATCGTGTCGCTTGCCCGTTTGTACCATGTCGTCGAAGCGCGCCATCCGGTATTTGACTGGCCGCCCCGTGCGCCGGGCAAGCAGGGCTGCGATGCAGGCTAAAGGCGCGGCCTGGGTTTCCTTACCGCCGAAACCACCACCCATTCGCCTAACTTCTACCTGGATTTCATGAATCGGGAGATCAAGGACCTCCGCCACCAGCTTTTGCACCTCGGAAGGGTGCTGGCTGGAGGTATGAACAAACACGCCCGCGTCTTCGGTCGGCTCTACCAGACACGCCTGTCCTTCAAGATAGAAATGCTCCTGTCCGCCGACGTGCATCTGAGCCTGCAAGCGATTCGGCGCTTCGGTAAGCGCTTTGTCCGGGTCACCACACTGCTGGGTGTGTCCGGGACGGACGAACAGCTGCTCTTCAAGCGCGGCCTCAGCCGTCAACACTGCGGGAAGGGGCTCATAACTGACTTTCGCAAGCCGAGCCGCCTGCCGGGCCGCACGGTGACTCGTTGCCGCAACGGCAAACAACGGTTGACCCACGTGTTCAACCAAATCGCCAGCCAGGACAGGATCGCCGGGAAAGACCGGTCCGATATCGGTATGGCCTGGCACGTCCTTGACAGTCATGACTGAGACTACGCCGGGGTAGGCCCGAACCTCGCTGAGGTCCATTGCCGTGATACGGGCATGGGCATGCGTGCTCTGGCCAACGGCTGCATGCAGAAGCCCTGCGGGCTCCGGGAGGTCGTCTATATAGCGTGCCTGGCCTCGAACGTGTTTCCAGGCGCTGTCGTGAAAAGCCTGGGTGCCGGTCAGCCCTTCCGCCGTTGTGGTGGGCTTCGAAGTATGGGGGAGTTTACGCATAATCAGTCACCATGAGCGGCTGGTGTGTATGGGTGGTGTCTTGGGTGCTTTCCAGAAACGCGCGGCGCAGTAGATTGCCTGCCACCTGCAGGCGGTAGGCAGCGGACCCCCGCACGTCGGTCATGGGCTCGAATTCGAGTTCCAGCGCCGCAATCGCGGCAGCGACCGTGGCATCGTTCCAGGGCTGCCCGCGAAGCGCCGCTTCCGCGCCATTCGCCCGCTTTGGCGTCGCCGCCATTCCGCCGAAGGCCAGCCGACAGTCTTTGATCAGCTCCCCGTCACGCTTGAGCCAAAATGCGCCAAGTACGGCGGAAATGTCGTCGTCGATGCGCTTGGAGACTTTGTAGATGAATAACTTCTCGTCGGGCGCCGGGTTCGGAATCCAGACGCCGCGAATGAATTCGTGGGGCTGGAGATCGGTCTGCTTATAACCGTGAAAGAAGTCCTCCAGGAGAAGCCGCCGGGTGCCATCGACGCTGTCCAGATCCAGCTCCGCCCCCAGTGCAATCAGCGCGGGAGGCATATCGCCGATAGGTGATGCGTTTCCAATATTGCCCCCGACAGTCCCGCGATTTCGGATCTGGCGTGATCCCAGGCGCTCCAGCATCGGCCCGAAATGGGGCCAGCGCCCCTCGAGCTTATGGAACATGGCGCGGTAGGTGGCTCCGGCTCCCAGGTAAATCCCGTCCTCGTCCTCATGGATTTCCTGGAGTTCTTCGACGCCACCCAGACCGATCAGGTGCTTGAGGTCTTTCAGTTGTTGGGTGATTTCGAGAGCCAGATCGGTGCCGCCCGCAATCATCCTTGCCTCGGGAAATTGCTGACGCAACCCGCGCAGGGCGTCCAGGGATGCTGGTGCGTCGTATCGATAGCCCTGATCGTCAGCGAGTTCGCCGGCACTTCCCTGCAGGCTTAGCAGATCGGCGATTATTTCGGGATTCTGCAGCCAGGCTGGACCACCAGGACCGGGTCCGGGAACGCCCGAGTCCGCGTTAACGGGACCGCTGAGCGCACTGCCGCGGTTCAGGACGGCGTTGCCCGTGCCGGGTTCCCATGTTTGAACACAGGCCCGGCGCCCGGCCTCGATGATTGGTCGGTACCCCGTGCAGCGGCAGAGATTCCCGGACAGCGCCTCCAATAAGGCTTCGTCGCCGGGCGCGGAGCCGCTTGCCGCACTTTCCGTATGCAGGGCAAACAGCGACATGATGATGCCTGGCGTGCAGAAGCCGCACTGGGCGCCGTGACACTCCACCATCTCCTTCTGTACCGGATGGGCCGGCTCCTGCGTTAGTGCGTCGACGGTGACCAGATGCTTGCCATGCAGGCTCCCGACGAGCGCGATACAACTGTTCACGCTGTCGTAGCGGAGCTGTCCGGACTGCATAGGGTCGGGCGAGCCGATCGCAACGGTGCAAGCCCCGCAGTCACCAGAGGCGCAGCCTTCTTTTGTGCCTGTCAGGCGCATTTTGGTGCGCAGCCAGTCGAGGATGCTTAGATTCGGGTCGACTTGGTTAAGTTTTTGTAGTTGGCCGTTCAAGTAGAATTTGATCACAAATTTTCCCGCTCTTCTGCACTTGCGCCGGTCCCGCTCTGCTTTTCCCTTGCTGAGACCAAGCCTGAGAGAGATCGACGCAAGCCCTTGATTTGTTTTAATAATTTCGCAGGCAGTTCCGCCTAACGGATGCCAAGCGTCACTTGGGACCGTCATTCTTTTTACATTTTCCTGACCAAATAGTCCAGTTTTTTGTGCGGCTGCTGTTTCTTTGATTGCCGTGCACAGATCAGCTATCGTCGGGACCTCGATGCCCTAATCTGAACCTACTCGACACCATGACCAATCAAACTGAATCAGAAGCTCCCCAAACGAAGCGTGCGCCCTCATCCGGTAGCAGAAGCAAGAAAGTACGCCCTGGCCGCATCCGCGAGCGCAATCGTGAGCGTATTCTGGCAGCAGCTGAAAACGAGTTTGCCCTGAACGGTTTCGGCGCCACGACCGTTCAGAATATTGCCGACAGGGCGGGGCTTCCGAAATCCAACGTGCTTTATTACTTCAGCAATAAAAAGCGCATCTACTATGCGTTGATGGATGACATCATGGAGCGTTGGAATGAGATGTTTTCGAAGATAAAGCCAGAAGACGATCCCGCCACGACCCTGGCCAGCTTCATTCACGCCAAAGTCGAGCTATCCAGGACTCATCCACTGGCGTCGCGCTTGTTCGCTCTGGAAATCATTCAGGGGGCGCCGGTCCTTAAAGATCACCTGTCCACAACCATGCGGGAATGGGTGAGGGCGCGAGCAGACGTCATTCAGCAATGGATAGACGCTGGTCGAATGGCGCCGGTGGATCCGGTACAGCTCATCCTATTGATCTGGTCGTCAACACAACACTACGCCGACTTTGAAGTCCAAATCCTCGCTATTGAGGACAAGTGTGAATACACAGAGAGTGACTATCAGCATGCGGCGGATTTTTTGACGTCGGTCATTCTGCGCGGTTGCGGTCTGGAGGTCCCACAAGGACAACCTGCCGAACCGACGGGTTCCGACTAGCACACTCGATCATCCCCGAACGTACCTCTATCACGCTCGGCCTGCCGCTGTTGCATGCCTCCCCAATTTTGACGCACTGAAAATTCCTGACTTATTGGTCAGTTTTTGTTGACCGAAACGCCCATCCTGTTTAAATTCTCCTCAGTACACTCAAACCAGTCGCCAACAAAAAAGAACAATGCGACAGCCAAAAACAATGCAACAACAAAACTGACGAGAGTGACCATGTCCCATCGCAAAGCCTACCGTGCCTCTGTCCTCCACAGCATTGCCGACCCACGTCTGGCGGGCACGGAAGAGTCCTACGAGTATTTTGAAGACGGCCTGCTAGTGGTCGAGGACGGTATTGTCGTCGACATTGGCAGGGCGGAAAGCCTGTTGCCTTCGCTGTCTCCTGACGTCGACGTCGTTCACTATACCGATGCCCTGATAACCCCGGGCTTTATCGACACTCATATACATTACCCGCAGGTGGAAATAATAGGTTCCTATGGCGCCCAGTTGCTGGACTGGCTGGAAACCTACACCTTTCCTTGCGAGGGGCAGTTTGATGATCCCCGGCATGCCCGTGCCCAGGCCGGCCTGTTCCTCAGCGAACTGCTGAGGAACGGAACCACGACTGCCCTGGTTTTCGGAACCGTTCACAAACAATCGGTGGATGCCTTTTTCGAGCAGGCCTCCAAACTGAACCTGCGGATGATTGCGGGCAAGGTGTTAATGGACCGCTGCGCCCCGGACTACCTGGTCGATACAGCGGAATCAGGCTATGCGGATAGCAAGGATCTGATCGAGCGTTGGCACGGAAAAGGACGTTTATCCTATGCGGTGACGCCCCGCTTTGCCCCGACGAGCACCAATGAGCAGCTTGAGCTCGCTGGCAAGCTTTTCAAAGAATTCCCCGGCTTGTATATGCATACCCACATTTCTGAAAACCGGAAGGAGATTGAGTGGGTTAAGGAGCTGTTTCCAGAGCGGGATGGCTATCTTGATGTATACGACCACCATGGCCTGATCGGCGAGCGATCGATGTTTGCCCACGGTGTCCACCTGCATGATGAAGAGTGTAAGCGTCTGGGTGACACTGGCTCGGCGGTTGCTTTTTGCCCGACGTCCAATCTTTTTCTGGGTAGCGGTTTACTCGACCTGGCACGCCTGGAGGAACATGGCGTGCGCGTTGGCCTGGGCACAGACGTGGGAGCGGGTACCAGTTTTTCCCAGCTTCAAAGCCTTAACGAAGCGTACAAGGTGCTGCAACTGCAGGGACAGAAACTGGACCCCTTTAAAGCCCTGTACCTCGCTACCCTGGGTGGAGCCCGGTCCCTCTACCTCGACGACAGGATTGGCAACTTGCGCCCCGGGAAAGAGGCGGACTTTGTGGTGCTGGATTACGATGCCACGCCCCTGATCAGCCGCCGCCTGAGCCGCGCCAGGAGCCTGGAGGAAAAGCTCTTCGCCCTTATGATCCTTGGAGATGACCGTGTGGTGAAGGAGACCTTTAGCGCCGGTGTATCTGTTCATCGGCGATAGGGGGCCTGATGCAATAGAAGTTCGACACCAAGTCGGATCAACGACTGAATACGGAACTGTTCCCGCTGAGTTTGCACGCCTGCCGTACATCTGTCGCTTATTCTTTTCTCTTGTGTACAATCGTTATAAGAATTTTGTTGCAATTATTGTATACAAACGCATAATCGAAGATGTCATTTCCTGACCTGTGGGACAGGAAATCCAGATGGGGATAGATCAGCCATCACCTGCCTCAAGAGTTCTGCTCTGGGTGATAGAAAACAACAATGATGAGGAATACCTTGTGGAAAACATCGATCAGCAGAAACGCTCACTCAGAGCGTCAGCGAGAACGGACTGGCTCGAACGCATCTTCAAGCTCAGCCAGCATGGCAGCTCAGTCAAGATCGAGCTGATGGCAGGCCTGACCACTTTCGTCACCATGGCCTACGTTATCTTCGTCAACCCGAATGTTATGGCCGCGGCCGGCCTTGATCATGGTGCTGCGTTCGTTGCCACCTGTCTCGGGGCGGCTCTCGGCTGTCTGCTCATGGGGTTTTATGCCAACTGGCCGGTGGGACTGGCGCCTGGCATGGGGCTCAACGCGTTCTTCACCTATACCGTGGTCGGCGAGATGGGCCATAGCTGGGAGGTTGCCCTGGGTGCCGTATTCCTTTCCGGCATTCTCTTTATGATTATGAGTCTGTCGCGTATTCGTGAATGGTTGCTCAACAGTATTCCGATGAGCCTGCGTTTTGCCATGGGGGCAGGGGTCGGAATGTTTCTCGGGCTCATTGGCCTGAAGACAGCCGGGATTGTCGTCGACAGTCCCGCAACTCTGGTTACGATGGGGTCTTTTGGTGAACCTCCGGCACTGCTTGCCGCAATCTGCTTTCTATTGATTGCCGTGCTCAGCCATCGCAACGTCTTCGGCGCAATCCTGCTGAGCATGCTGAGCGTGACGGCGATCGGATGGAGCATGGGGCTGGTGGAGTACAACGGTCTTATGTCCGCCCCGCCGAGCCTCGCGCCAACATGGCTGGCGATGGACGTTGCTGGCGCGCTCAACGTGGGCATGATCAGCGTTGTCCTCGCGTTTCTCTTCGTGAACATGTTCGACACAGCGGGAACGCTGATGGGCGTCGCGCACCGAGCGCATCTGGTTGGTGAGAACGGCAAGATAGAGAACCTTTCCAAAGCGCTTAAAGCGGACAGCACATCAAGTGTCGCGGGGGCCTTTATTGGTTGCCCGCCCGTGACCAGCTATGTTGAAAGCGCTTCAGGCGTGGCTGCTGGCGGCCGTACCGGCCTGACGGCTGTGACAGTCGGCGTGCTGTTTCTTCTGGCGACATTCTTTGCCCCCCTGGCAGGAATGATCCCGGCCTATGCCACTGCGGGCGCGCTGATATACGTCGCCATGTTGATGATGAGCGGCATGGCTCACATTGACTGGAAAGACATAACCGACACTATTCCGGCAATCATTACCGTGGTGATGATGCCTCTGACCTTCTCGATCGCCAATGGTATTGCACTGGGCTTTCTTACCTATGCCACGTTGAAGCTACTCACCGGACAGCGGGAAAAAGTCTCCGTTAGCCTCTATGTGTTGTGCGTGGTGTTTATCGCCAAGTTTGCCTTCCTGTGAGCGAAAGGTGCACTGATGACCCGAATCGGCGGCCAGGTGCGGCCGCAAAGTGATGCTTATTCAGTTCTATACGATATCCATACCACCTAAAAACAACAATGAGAGGTAGCAAGATGAAGTTGTTGCAAAAAGTCTTACTGATGACTTGTGTTTTCTTCGCTTTCACCCCGGCTGTCCATGCTGAAAAGTTTTTCGGCAGCTCCAGTGTCTCGCTCCTTTACAGTGACGACTATGAAATTTTTGGCTCCCGGAAAGAGTCTGCGACTGTCTTTACCTTCGAAAACGTAACGGCCCATAACTGGGGGGATACGTTCTTCTTCATTGATCGCTATCAGGTTCAGGGGGATTCAAGTAACGGTGACAACACTTATGGGGAGTTTGCGCCACGCTTGAGCTTGAGCTGGCTTAGCGGCCAGGACCTGGGCTTCGGGCCGGTAACAGACGTTTTCCTGGCAACCCAATATGAGTTTGATGGTGGGGTAGGGGCCAACAATTACATGTACGGGGTAGGGCTGGGCTGGGATATCCCTGGCTTCCAGTACTTCAACACGAACGCTTACTACGTCGAAAACAACACGGATTTCGATACGCCAGATGATTGGCAATTAACCGTGACATGGGGCGCGCCGTTCACATTGGGCAGCGCTGCGTTTCTCTTCGACGGCTTCGTCGACTATTCGTCAGGCGTAAGCGGCGGTCAGAGTGCTGACTTACACATTAATCCTCAGTTCAAACTGGATCTTGGCCATTTCACGGGAAACGCCGGTGTGTTGTATGCCGGGATAGAGTACTCCTATTGGCGCAATAAATTCGGTAGTCCGAACATAGATACAGAGAACGCTATCAGCGCACTGGTCAAATTCCACTTCTGACACTATTACAGGAGAGTTTTATGGGACGCCTTACCACACACGTTCTGGACACCTCACTTGGTCGCCCCGGGCAGGGTATTCGTATTGAGGTCTACCGACTGGAGGGCCAGTCACGCACCTGGCTGAAAGAAGTGACCACCAATGATGATGGCCGCTGCGACGCTCCCATTCTTGAGGGGGAGTCCTTTGCGGCAGGCCAGTTTGAGCTGGTCTTTCACGTCGGTGACTATTTCAGGCACCAGGGCGTTGAAGCCGCCGAGCCGCGTTTCCTTGATGTAATCCCATTGCGTTTCGGCGTGGCTGACGCCTCACAGCACTACCATGTGCCCCTTTTGCTTTCACCCTACAGCTACTCCACCTACCGCGGTAGCTGAGTGTTTTCATAATCAATCAATACAACAGCACAGTAAGAGAACAGGCTTATGGAAGCTTTCATTCTGGACTTCGGGAATTTAATGCTGAGGTGGCTTCATGTGATTGCGGCAATTGCGTGGATTGGTGAGTCAATCTACTTCGTGATGCTGGATAACAGCCTCAAGCCGCCCCAGGACGAAAACTGCAAGAAGAAGGGGGTCTTTGGCGAGATGTGGGCCGTGCACGGAGGCGGCTTTTATCACAACCAAAAGTACGCCACTAGCCCAGGTACCTTGCCGGCAGACCTGCACTGGTCTTTCTGGAAATCGTACACCACCTGGATTTCGGGCTTCGCGCTATTCGTCATCCTCTACATGGTTAATCCAGAATTCTATCTGGTTAACCCGGACAGTAGTTGGAAATGGGCTGCCGAGTTAAGCGGATGGCAGGCCAACGTCGTTGCACTGCTTTTCCTGGTCTTTGGCTGGGTTGTATACAATGAGCTGTGCAAGCGTATCAGTCCCAACATGGAGCGGGACGGCATGCTGAGTATTGCGGTCGGGGTAATGGTCGTGATTGTCGCGTATCTCAGTACCCAGCTTTTTTCCGGTCGTGCCGCTTTCCTTTTGACCGGGGCCGTGATGGCGACAGCCATGTCCGCGAATGTCTTTTTCTGGATCATTCCGGGCCAGCGCCGAATGGTCAATGCCATGAAGGCGGGGGAGGAGCCCAACCCGCTTGATGGCAAGCGCGGCAAACAACGTTCCGTCCACAATACGTACTTCACGCTTCCGGTCGTCCTGTTAATGATCAGCAACCACTATGCCTTTGCGTATACATCGGCTCAGGCATGGCTGGTTATGTCGCTGCTCATCTTTGCCGGAGCTGTCATCCGCCAGTTTTTTGTACTGAAACACACAGGCAGAACCGAGCCCGGTTACCTGGTGACTGGCGGGGTGCTGGTCCTGCTGACCGTCTGGGCAGCGGCGCCTACGGTTGGGGCGCAGAAAGAGGAGTCACAGGTAGCTGAATCGCAGGCAAACACTGGCGCCAGTACGGAGCCTGAAGTGAGCGAACCATTGTTGGCAGAAGACGTGGGCGCAGCTATCGAACAGCACTGCCTGGGCTGTCACTCCAAGCAGCCTGAGCATCCCGGTTTTTCAGCACCGCCGGCAGGATTTGCGTTTGATGCGGTTAGCCAGATTCTCAGCCATCAAGCCAAGATCAAGGAAGTCGTGGCGAATGGTTACATGCCCTTGGGCAACACGACGAACATGACCAAAGAGGAGCGCGAAGTTATCAAAAACTGGGCTGAGTGAATGTTGCGCCAGTTATGGATACAATGTACTATAATAATCGTATACAACATTCGCTGGCAGGGATGCAGACACGAGCAGCCTGCCAGCCAGAGCGCAAGAAGGAAGTTGCTAGATGAATCCGGCTAACCCTGATGACTACCCCCGGGACCTGATTGGATACGGTTCCTCGCCGGTTCAGGCTAATTGGCCTGGCCGGGCCCGTATCGCCGTGCAGTTCGTTCTCAATTATGAAGAAGGCGCAGAAAGCTGCGTTTTGCATGGTGATACCCATTCGGAGCAGTTTCTGTCTGAAATCGCCGGGGCCGAAGCCTATTCCAGTCGGCATCTGAGCATGGAGTCCATTTATGAATACGGCTCGCGGGTCGGGGTGTGGCGAGTGCTGAACGAGTTTCAGCGCCGTGGGATGCCGCTTACGGTATTCGGGGTGGCAATGGCGCTTGAGCGTCACCCCGAACTTGCCCATGCCTTTAAAGAGCTGGGCCACGAAATCGCCTGCCATGGCTGGCGCTGGATTCACTACCAGAACGTGCCGGAAAGCGTAGAGCGCGCGCACATGCGCCGAGCGATCGAAATTTTCCAGAACCTTTACGGTGAGAAGCCGGCCGGATGGTATACCGGTCGCGACAGCCAGAACACCCGGCGCCTGGTGCTGGACGAAGGAAGCTTTCTCTACGACAGCGACTACTACGGGGACGACCTGCCATTCTGGACCTCCCAGCGTGATAGCCAGGGCGAAATGCACACTCACCTGGTTGTGCCCTATGCCCTGGATACTAACGACATGCGCTTCGCTTCTGCCCACGGCTTCAGCACGGGAGAGGACTTTTATAGCTATTTGCGAGACGCCTTCGACGTGCTCTATGCCGAGGGAGGGGATACGCCGAAGATGCTGTCCATCGGCCTCCACTGCCGGCTAATAGGCAGGCCAGGGCGCTTCCGGGGCCTGCAACGATTCCTCGATCACATAGAAGCCCATGATCGTGTCTGGGTTACGAGACGTGTGGATATTGCACGCCACTGGGCTGAACACCACTCCCCGTTTTCATCCAAGGAGCAGTAATGAGCAACCGATCTGTGAACAAACATACCTATTACGCTCCCGCTGGCGGGCATCCACCCCAGACTCAGTTGCTGTCTGACCGCGCCGTTTTTACCGATGCCTACGCGATCATTCCCAGGGGCGTGATGCGGGATATCGTCGCCAGCGCATTGCCACATTGGGATAAAACCCGGCTATGGGTGCTTTCACGGCCGCTGTCCGGATTTGCCGAGACCTTTTCTCAGTACATCATGGAAGTGTCCCCGGGAGGCGGCAGCGCGCGGCCAGAACTGGACCCTGGCGCGGAAGGGGTTCTGTTTGTGGTTGAGGGTGAGATGGCCTTGACGATTGCCGGCCATCAGCACCGGATGCAAGAGGGCGGCTACGCCTTCATCCCGCCGGGGACCTCCTGGCAGGTATACAACGAAAAGGATACTCCGCTGCGCTTTCACTGGGTGCGAAAAGCCTATGAAGAGGTGGATGGCATCGAGGTGCCGGAGGCCTTTGTAACCAATGAAAATGATGTAACGCCCACTGAGATGCCGGGAACCGAGGGGCGCTGGACCACGACACGCTTTGTTGATCCCCAGGACATCCGCCACGACATGCACGTCAATATTGTCAACTTCCAACCCGGTGGGGTCATTCCCTTTGCCGAGACTCATGTGATGGAACATGGCCTCTACGTTCTGGAAGGAAAGGCTGTATACCACCTCAACCAGGATTGGGTCGAAGTCGAAGCGGGTGACTATATGTGGCTTCGCGCCTTCTGCCCGCAAGCGTGCTACGCCGGCGGTCCGGGCCCTTTCCGCTACTTGCTTTACAAGGACGTCAATCGGCACATGAAACTTGGCGGATTCGGTTCCCGCTGAGCTGAGACGAGGACATTTTTATGCTGGAACTCCAGGCACAACCGCTGAGCCCCGAAGCCTTTGCCGATTTCGGAGATGTCATTGACAGGCGCACGGCCAGTTCTTTTCCCATCAATGGAGGGCGCACCCAGCGCCACCATGATTTGGCGAAAGTCGAGGTCTTCGGCGACGAGGCAAGGGTTCTGGTGAGTATCTTCGTCAGCCAGCCGGTGACGTTACCCCTGGAAATCTCTTTCCTTGAGCGCCACCCGCAAGGCAGTCAGGCATTTATGCCCTTACACGGGGAGCGCTTTCTGATTGTTGTGGCGCCGCCAGGCGAAACGATAAGCCCTGATGAGGTTCGCGCCTTTGTTACAGACGGTCTGCAGGGGGTGAATTACCGAGCCGGTACCTGGCACGCAGTTCAGTCAGTGCTGGATCGGGAAGGGGAGTTTTTGGTTGTCGATCGCGGCGGTTCGGGGAACAACTGCGACGAGTATCCGTTGGAGGTGCGAGTACTCCTCAGCCAAACGAACTGATCCAGTGGCTGGGGACGAGGACTGTTTCAACTACAAAAACAACATTATTTCGGAGGAAACACCATGACTATCATGACTGCAGCAGAAGCTGCCGTTCACGTTTTGAAGAAAGAGGGGATAGATATTGCGTTTGGCGTCCCAGGAGCGGCCATCAACCCGTTCTATGCCGCCATGCGCAAGGTTGGAGGGGTTGACCACGTCCTGGCCCGCCACGTGGAAGGGGCTTCCCACATGGCTGAGGGCTATACCCGCACAAAAGCCGGCAACATTGGCGTCTGTATCGGTACTTCCGGACCTGCTGGCACCGATATGATCACCGGATTGTACTCGGCCACCGGCGATTCCATTCCCATTCTTTGCATCACTGGGCAGGCGCCGCGAAGCAAGCTGCATAAGGAAGACTTCCAGGCCGTAAATATCCAGGCCATTGCGGGACCGGTTACCAAATGGGCCATTACCGTTCTTGAGCCGGCTCAGGTGCCTCGCGCTTTTCAGCATGCATTCCAATTGATGCGCAGCTCCCGTCCCGGACCGGTCCTGATTGACCTGCCTATTGATGTGCAGATGAGTGAGATTGAATTCGACCCAGACACCTATGAACCCTTGCCAGCCTACAAGCCGGCCGCCTCGCGGGCGCAGATCGAGAAAGCGCTGACCCTGCTGAACGAGGCTGACAGGCCCCTGCTTGTTGCCGGCGGAGGCGTCATTAATGCGGATGCCAGCGATCTTCTGGTTGAGTTTGCCGAGCTTACCGGCGTCCCAGTCGTTCCGACCTTGATGGGGTGGGGGGCGATTCCCGACGACCATCCGTTAATGGCAGGCATGGTGGGGCTCCAGACCTCCCATCGTTATGGCAACGCAACGATGCTGGCTTCTGACTTCGTGATGGGTATCGGTAACCGCTGGGCGAACCGCCACACAGGTAACGTTGACGCCTATACCAAGGACCGGAAGTTCGTCCATGTCGACATCGAACCGACCCAGATTGGCCGTATCTTCGGGCCAGACTACGGGATTGTCTCTGATGCCAAGGCGGCATTGGAACTCTTCATTACAGTCGCCAAAGAGTGGATCGCTGCCGGCAAGCTGAAGGATCGCAGCGCCTGGGCCGAGGAGTGCCAGAGCCGCAAGCGGACCCTGCTGCGCAAGACTCACTTCGACAACGTGCCAGTGAAGCCGCAGCGCGTCTATGAAGAGATGAACAAGGTGTTCGGCAAGAACGTCCGGTATGTCACCGCCATAGGGTTATCCCAGATTGCCGGGGCGCAGTTCCTGCACGTGTATAAGCCGCGGCACTGGATCAACTGCGGCCAGGCCGGGCCACTGGGCTGGACCATTCCCGCGGCCCTCGGCGTATGCCGGGCCGATCCCGAGGCTGAGGTTGTCGCGCTCTCCGGGGACTATGACTTCCAATTCATGGTCGAGGAGTTGGCTGCCGGGGCACAGTTCAACCTGCCCTACATACATGTCCTGGTGAACAATTCCTATCTGGGGCTGATCCGCCAGGCGCAGCGCGGCTTCGACATGGACTACTGCGTGCAGTTGGCATTCGAGAACGTTAACTGCCCCGAGATAAACGGCTATGGCGTCGACCACGTCTCGGTTGTCGAAGGCCTCGGCTGTAAGGCGTTGCGGGTCACCAAGCCCGATGACATTGGCCCTGCGTTTGAGCAGGCGCGCGAATTGATGCGCGAACACCGCGTGCCGGTGGTGGTCGAGATCATTCTTGAACGGGTCACAAACATCGCTATGGGCACCGATCTTGACGGTGTCAACGAGTTCGAAGCCCTGGTTGAGAACGTAACCGATGCGCCGACCTCAATTGCCAGTCTGACCTAAGCATCGCAATCACCCGCCCCCGGCCTGAGGGAACGCATCAGGGTCAGGGGGCGAAGCATTAAAAATGGACGAGTAGGAGACCCAAAATGCCTAAGTTTGCAGCTAATTTAAGCATGCTGTTCACCGAGGAGGATTTTCTCGATCGCTTCCAGGCCGCCGCGGCGGCAGGCTTTAGCGGAGTAGAGTACCTCTTCCCCTACGATTACGCTGCCGTAGACATCAAAAAGCGGCTGGACGCTCACGGCCTCACACAGGTGCTGCACAATCTTCCGGCAGGGGACTGGGCCGCCGGCGAGCGCGGTATTGCCTGTCATCCGGATCGAGTTGAAGAGTTTCGGGAAGGCGTAGAGAAAGCGATTGATTACGCCACCGTTCTCGGTTGCAAGCAGCTGAACTGCCTCGCGGGTATCAAACCCCAGGGAGTTAGCGAAGAGCAGGCCCGTCAGACTCTGGTCGGCAATTTGCGATATGCCGCCGAAAAGCTGAAAGCGGCAGGCATTCTGTTGCTCGCCGAGCCAATCAATACCCTCGACATCCCCGGCTTCTTCCTCAACCGGACTGAGCAGGCGCTGGCGTTGTTCGAAGAAGTGGGTAGCGACAACTTACAGCTGCAATACGACATCTATCACATGCAGATCATGGAGGGCGACCTGGCCCGAACCATGGAGACGCACCTTGCAAGCATCGGCCATGTGCAGTTGGCCGACAATCCGGGTCGCCACGAGCCCGGTACGGGAGAGATCAATTACCCGTTCCTGTTCGCCCATCTTGACCGCCTGGGCTACCAGGGGTGGATCGGCTGCGAATACAAGCCAGCAGCGACGACGCTCGAGGGGCTCGGCTGGCTGGACAGCGCACGATAGAGCCAAACCACAACAAAAGTGAGTAAGGAGAGGATTATGAGCAAGATTGGATTTATTGGTCTCGGGATTATGGGACGGCCCATGGCCGGACACCTGTTGGACGCAGGCCACGAGCTGGTGACCTACGTTAAGTACGGCACTCTGGACGAAGGTCTGGCCGCCAAGGGCATGAAAGAGGTTGATAGCCCCAGGGCGGTAGCCGAACAGGCGGAGATTATCATCACGATGGTTCCGGACACCCCCGATGTGGAGGAAGTGCTGCTTGGCGAAGCGGGGATCGTGGAAGGCATCAAACCAGGCACGCTGGTCATCGATATGAGCTCTGTCGCGCCGATCCCAACCCAGGCGTTCGCGAAGCGCATCACCGAGGCCGGCGGTGAATACGTCGATGCCCCAGTGTCCGGCGGCGAGGGTGGCGCTGTTAACGCGACGCTGACCATCATGGTCGGCGGCTCCACCGAAGGCTTTAACCGGGCCCTGCCAGTCCTTGAGGTCATGGGCAAGACGATCACCCATATTGGCGAGCACGGCGCCGGTCAGATCTGCAAAGTTGCCAATCAGATTGTTGTAGCTTTGACGATCCAGGCGGTTGCTGAAGGCCTGCTTTTTGCTTCAAAAGCCGGGGCAGACGTGACGAAAGTCCGTGAGGCCCTGCTGGGTGGTCTGGCCCAGTCGAAGATACTTGATGTGCATGGAGAGCGCATGATCAATCGCACCTTTGAGCCGGGCTTTCGGATTCGCTTGCACCAGAAGGATCTCAACCTGGCCCTGGAAAGCGCGCGCACCCTTGACCTGTCTTTGCCTGGCACGGCCAACGCCCAGCAGCTGTTCCAGGCCTGTGCAGCCAACAATGGTGCGGATTGGGATCACGCAGGCATTGTCAGGGCTCTGGAAAAACTGGCTGACCACGAAATCGGCAGCTAATCAGTCACCCCGGCAGCAGCCGGCGCATCCTGATGGTCCATGACAGACGTCGTATCGGCGTCTGTCATGGCTGCGCGCTGCCGGGCCGGCCCGTTTCTTTATTTTCTATCCGTTGCGAGGAGCCGCTAATGAACGCCCCGTCCAGTTCGCTGTCTTTTGACGATCCGACAGAAGTGAATGCCTGGCTCAAACAGCTGGCCGCAACTGCCGTATCCGCCGTACATCCTGACACCCTGTTTTCGCCTGATCAGCTGCCGTCGCGCCCATCCGGACGCACGGTAGTGATCGGAGCCGGCAAAGCTGCCGCTGCCATGGCCGCAGCCTTTGAGCGCACATGGGCTGATAACTACCCCGACGCCGAAATCTCCGGCCTCGTCGTCACTCGTTACGGTCATGGCGCTGATTGTCGGCACATCGAGGTATTGGAAGCCTCCCACCCGATGCCTGACGAGTTGGGCGAGAAGGCGGCCCAGCGTATGCTCGATGCAGTGACCGGGCTTACCGCGAACGATCTTGTCATTGCCTTGATTTCGGGGGGGGGTTCCGCGCTCATGACGCTGGCTGCTCCAGGACTGACGCTGCACCAGAAGCAAGCAATCAACAAAGTGCTGTTGCGTTGTGGGGCGCCGATTCGTGAGATCAACACGGTGCGGCGACATCTCTCGCGCATCAAGGGCGGGCGATTGGCTGCCGCAGCTCATCCGGCGGAGGTGGTTACTTATCTGATCTCCGATGTGCCCGGCGACGATCCTACGCTGATCGCCTCAGGACCGACCCTGCCAGACGAGACAACGCCACTCGATGCGTTGGAAATTCTGGAACGGTATTCGATCGAAATTCCAGATGCTGTTCGTCGTCATCTGGTCAGCGACGATACCGCGCCCAAGCCGCATTCGCCTGAATTTGAGCGCGACCGCGCCGTGGTTCAGGCCCGGGCGTGTGATGCGCTTCGCGCAGCTGGGGCCGCTGCAGAGTTAGCCGGTGTAGACGTTCGTGTGTTGGGTGACGATCTTGAAGGCGAGGCGAGAGAGCTGGGGCGTGATCATGCGGCACTAGCTTTGAAGCTTCAAAAAGAAGTCAAAGAACCGCTCCTGATACTGTCAGGTGGCGAGACCAGTGTCACTGTGCTCGGCGAAGGGCGCGGAGGCCGCAACGTCGAATACCTCCTGGGAGCGATCACGGTCCTTCAGGGTGCGCCGAATATTTACGCTCTGGCCATCGACACGGACGGTATCGACGGCTCCGAGGATAACGCCGGCGCTATTTTCGGGCCTAACGACTGGTCCCGGGTTCAAGCCCTGAAGCTGGACCCTGCGAATTATCTCGCCGGTAATGACGCCTACAGTTTTTTCGAGGCGCTCGATGGCTTGATCGTCACGGGTCCCACTCGTACCAATGTCAATGATTTCCGCGCCTTACTGGTGCTCCCAAGGTCCGTATGAGGAAACACGGAACACGATCTAAAGCTAACCGCGTCTATTGCTTGGAACGGGCCTTTCCCTTGGCAAGGCCTATGTGCGAGAACACCGCATGCAAGTCATCGGTTGCACTGTCGTCATCAAAGTTCAGTTTTGCATCGATATGATCCATGTGATGCATCATCAATGACACCGCTTTGTCAGTATCACGGGCGGATATGGCATCAAGCAACTGATTGTGCTCATCATAGGAGCAATGGGAGCGGGTGCCCTTTTCGTATTGGGCGATGATCAGCGAGGTCTGAGAAACCAGGCTGCGCTGGAAACCGATAAAGGGCGTATTGTTCGCCGCCTCCGCTAATTTCAGATGGAATTCGCCTGACAGGCGGATACCCGCACCCCGATCCCCGCGAGCAAAGCAATTTTGCTCTTCCACCACCATGTCCCGCAGCTCATCGAGCTGCTGTTCAGTCGCGTTCTGGACCGCTAACTCTGTAATAGCACGTTCAACCAGGCGCCGTGCGTACAGAATCTGACGGGCCTCTTCCACGCTCGGGCTGGCTATCATCGCGCCCCGGTTAGGGCGAATGGAGACGACACCTTCATGTGCCAACTGCGACAACTCTCGCCGGATAATCGTGCGGCTGACACCAAATATTTCCCCTAACGCTTCCTCACTCAATTTGGTGCCGGGTGCCAGGCGATGCTCAAGAATAGCGTCGAACATGTGGGCGTATATCGTCTCGCTTGTCGTCCCGGTCCGTTTTTTTCCGGTTCGGTTCGGGCTTTTGGTGGGTTGCGCTTGTTTGTTCATAATATCTCGCGAATGAGGTAGTGGAAGTACAGAATCTGATTATGAATAGTATACGAGAAACGACGCCGTTTAGCCGAACCTGATCGAGCCACGTAATCACCTAAAAAAAACCCGCCTGAAGGCGGGTAAAAACACACTGAGGCAAATCGAGTGTGTAAGTCAGGCGTGTGAAACAGCGGGGCAGGCACGACTGGTACTGAAAAACCTGCCCCTGGCCACGAAGACCTGATGAAAGCATAGCACATACTGTAGTTTTATGGATACAGTTGTCATTCGTTTTGTATTCAGTTTGTTGGATTGGTTATCGCACGCTTAAGTGATGGCCAGGCTTGGGCTCAGTGGCCATGGCCTGTGTTGAGGCCAGGATTTCTCCGGACCCACAAAAGAATTGCCGGCGGTTGAAACATCATATAGTCTATGAATATTGTATACGATGTGCGGGTGCCAGCTTTCGATGCAGGCTGACCGGGCGTTATTCATTCAGATATCAGGAGCAAAGAATGAGCCGTTTTCGAACCCTGACTCCATCCAGCCTCGGGCGAGAGGCCTTCGTTGCAGCTTTTGCTGACATCTATGAGCATTCGCCATGGGTAGCAGAGCAGGCCTATGACATGGGCGTGGATGAAAAAGTTGACGAGATCGAAGTCATGCACGAGCGGATGTCAAACATCCTTCTCAACGCGGATCGGGACACCCAGTTGGCCTTGATCAATGCTCACCCGGATCTGGCAGGCAAAGCTGCTATGCGTGGAGAGCTTACAGCCTCGAGTACTTCCGAGCAGGCGGGTGCAGGTATTCAGGAGTGCACTCCGGAAGAGTTTACGCGCTTCGTCAGGCTTAATGAGGCCTATAAAAACAAGTTTGGCTTCATTTTTATCATGGCGGTAAAAGGTAGTAACAGACACCAGATACTGGCCTCGTTCGAAGAACGCATGCACAACTCCCCCGAGCAGGAATTCCAGCGCGCACTGAGCGAAATCAACAAGATTGCCTTGTTCCGCCTGCAGGCAATGTAGCACCGTGTTCCTCGCACTGGTCAACCAGTCTGCCTTTCAGCTCGTCGTTTGCGCCGTTGCCCAATCGCAGAATTTCTCCAACGGCATCGGCCTGGCAAACAGGTAGCCCTGCAGCCGGTGGCAGCCCAACTGGGTTAGAAGCTCCCTGGTGTTATTGTCCTCCACGCCTTCGGCTACGGCTTCCAGATTGAGGGTGCGTGCGAGTTTCAGGGTGTTCTGGACAATTCTCAAGTCATTCTCGTTGGAAGCCATCTGGCTTATAAAGCAACGATCGATTTTCAGCTCGTGGATGGGTAGGCGGCTCAGATAGGCCAGGGAGGAGTAGCCCGTACCAAAATCATCCAGGGCAATCTTGCAGCCGCTGTTGGCAATCTGAAGCAGGGACCCGATCACTGCGTCCATGTTGTGCATCATGGAGGTTTCCGTCACTTCGAAGATCACGCGATTCATTGGAATGCCGTGTTCCCTGATTCCCGCCAGTGCGAAGGACACAAAGTGGCTGTTGGTGAGATTCTGAACCGACAGGTTGATGCTGCAGGTAATGTTCAGTTGTCGTTCCCGCAGCGTCTGCATGGTCTTCCAGGCCTGATTCACAATGTAGCGCGATAGCAGATCCATCAAACCGGCATTCTCTGCGATTTCGATCACTTCCCCGGCGGGCACTGGTCCAAAATTCGGACTGTGCCAACGCAACAGTATCTCCGCGCCCACCAGCTCCTGGCCGGTACTGTTCATTTGCGGTTGCAGGTAGAGCTCCAGTTCGCCCGCTTCGATGGCCGGCGGCAAGGCCGTCACCAGATTCAGGCGGCGACGCGCGAAATCGGAAATCTCGTTGTTATAGACCTGTACGGGAACCTTGCTTGATTCGCTGCGGTCCTGTGCCGCCGAGGCGTGTTGATACAGAATCTCCGCGCTGTCGCCATGCTCCGGTGCAACAGCCACGCCGCAGTGTAGGTTCATGAACACAGGCAGCCTGACGGAATGGACAGAGATGTCATGATTACCCACCATCTGGTTGATCAAGGGCTCCAGTGGGCCCTCCAACTGCTTGACGTCAATCAGGAATGCCGCTGATCCGAATTCGGGAATCGCAATGTAGGCGAGTTGCCGACTTTCCAGGCAGATCACACCGTCCTGCCCGGCCAGCGTATGGTTGAGCTTATTCATCAACTGACAAAACATTTCTTCCGCCAGCCTGTGGCCCATGCTGGACGCAATGTCCTTGATCTGTGGATAGTGGACCAGTGTGAGTGCGACCTGTTTGTTCTGGCTCATCATTGTCTGTAACTGCTGATTGAGCAGGGAGGCATTGGGCAATCTGGTGGTCGAATCGTGCATGGCCTGTTCAAGGGATTGCATTTCCAGATCCCGGACCTGTCGCTCGGCCAATTGCTGCCTTCGCAGTGCGGCCAATTTGCGTGCCCGCTCGTCCTTGATGCGATGGGCGAGCGCGAACGAAAGCAGCAGCACCTCGGCGGCAGAGCCGACCTGCATGGCATGGTTGGTGACGACGTTCACCGGGATAAAGTTGAAGACGTTCAGTAAATACAGGGCGGTCCCAAGGGCAAAGGTAGTCCAGGCCAGCACGAAATAACGGGCAATGGTGACACCGGCTCTCAGACCCGCCAGGCCCACGGAGATGAGCAGCACAATCACCAGCGTACCCAGCAGGCCCGCGAACAGCGCACCGTGTATGGGGGAAGCCCATGTGTAGACGATCAGCAACCCGGCCAGTACGGCCGCAATCTTCATGCTGCGATCCCAGCGGGAAGATATTTCCTGCCATTTCAGGAAGCTGCGTGCGAACATCAAGGCAAACAGAGACACAAGTGCAGTGCTGATGGGGAGGGCATAACGGGTCAGCAACGGCTGCCCGCCCCAGATCCAGGCGCTGCCGACCCCGGAGATGCAGAGCATCAGCAGGCTGATCGAGCCGATGTACAGCACGTAATAGCCGTAGGCTGAATCCCGGATAGAGAGAAACAGGAACAGGTTGTAGACCACCAGGGCAAACAAAACGCCGAAATAGGCTCCCCAATAGAGGCTCTCCAGTGAAAATCGATTCAGCAGATGGTCCTCACGCCAAAGCTCGAGCGGCACTTGCAGTGACGTGGCCGATCGCGCTCGCAGGAATAATTCCACCTGGCCGTTCAGGTCACGCGGTAGTGGCAGGGCTACCTGGTAACTGTGGGCCCGTTCCCGCTGATTCTCGGTCTCCTGGCGACTGGTGTGGTAGATTGCTGGCTGTTGTTTATCACGCAATATGTAGAGATCCACTTCCTCCAGAAGTGGATATGGAATCACCAGGTACCACTGGCGGGTCAACGGTTCCGGGATGGTCAGGGATGTCCTGAGCCATACTGATTGGCCGGTGAAGCCCAGGTTCAATACGCTGTCATTGTGCTTTTTATGCCACTGTTCCCGTTGCAGGATCTGATCAAGGGGCAGGTCTTTGTCCAGAAAGTACTCGATGTGGTGGTTCAAGCTGAAACGGACAGCGTCATCCTGAATTGTCAGTTCCTTGCCACTGGCGGTAATAGCGAATAAAAGGGATATCACAACGAATCCCGCTGACCATTTGTGGATTTTCGCCATGGTGCCTTCCTATTCGTCCAGGGGACTGATCAGGCGGCCGGTGAAACCGAGAAACTCGGCCTCCTGACAAAAGGCGGAGAAATCGCCTTCCCCCGCATCCGGCTGGCGAAGCAGGACCAGTGCCTCGACCAAACACCCGGGAATATCCCGGTTGTTCCAGGCCGGCATGCGTGGCCACATCAGGAATTCTTCGTGGGACAACACCACCTTTTCCACCGTGATTTGCCGCACCCGTAGGCGTTCCCGGGCTGTCAGGCTGATGCAGGGGTGGGTGTCATCAGCGATCAGGGCTCCCGGGCTTATGTGCTGCTGGAGTTCCAGTATGGCATCGCCATGATGGGTTAAACCGATGAAAAGCTTTTCGTCCTGTAGATGGGCCAAAGAGGAGGTCTGCAATACCGTCCCCCGTTCGGTGGTGATTTCCCTGTCTTCCTCATAGCGCGGATCAAACCCGATCACCTTGTCATACATGCCGGTGAGATCCTGACACACTGCGTTGCCGATGCGCCCGGCGCCTCCCAGCACGACAATGCTGGTCTGCTGGCTGTATTGGGGGCGCTCGCGCATTTGCCGCGCCACGTCCCAGATCATGTACCTCGTTCCCAGGCTCCCATCCACCAGCGGTTCGTTAATTTCGATCCCTGCTTTCATGGCGAAGTTGGGGAGTCGTCCAACCAGGGCAATCCGCTGCACATCGGGGTAGTCCCGTTGCAATTGATCCAGGTAAAGCCGGACTTTTTCGGGATCTTCCTGTAACTCATGCTCCAGAAACTGCGACGCGACCAGCAGGCCTCGCATGTCTGCATTGCGAATAAAGCCAAGCACTATATTGGGCGGCATACGCTTTGCCATGCCGGGCGTAAAATAGGAGCCTACCTGCTGCTTGTTGCCGTACACCGCGAACAGGAAATGCGGTCTGGCCAGGGCGTGAACGAAGGTGCGCAGATAGGTATTGGCCAGAAACACCGCAAACCGGCGGCTGTTTCTCCAGAGTGCACGTTTGCTTCTGGCAGTCAGACGCTGCCAGGTGGGGGCGGTGCCATAGAGCTTGCTCAGCTCGTTTTCGGAAAAACGTCTGCGATTGAACTGCAAACCAATGTGAGATCTGCCGGTGTGCGTCACCGTTGCCGTTACCTTCATACCGGGCTTGCCGGGGAAGTCCACGTCAATGACCTCACAGGGGCGGATATACACCCGATCCGGCCTTTTCAGGCGTAACCCGCCAGCCGATATGTCCAGTGTTTGGGTTTCAATGGTGTGATTGGCATAACTCAGAATCACCGGGATCCTGATCCCGGATCGCAAATGCCGGCGATACTCTCCATGCATCCTTATCATCGCTGGCTCCCGACACCCTGTCGAATCTGATACTTACTTTAAACTTCTAGTCTGGACCAAACTTGGGAATGCCGCCATTTTCCAACGGCCCCACGCACCTTCAGAACGGGCCACATTGAATTTCTGCTCCTGGCTATATAACCAATCCCGTAAGCATGCTAAAACGTTTTCGCCCAGCGGTCGCCATGGAGCGCCTGGGTATTCTTCCGATCATCAGGATCTCAGCATGTCAGACAAATTTTTTTACAAAGGCCGGCAGGACGCGCGCCAGCACCACACCGCTCACGGTGGCTTTCAGACCAAGGCCATTAAAAAGAGTGGCAGCAAGAAGTACCCGCTAACGCTGGTGGTGACCAGTGAGGCTCGCAAGCAGGAGATCGAAGCCCGGGTGGCTGAGGCCAAACTGCATGCGAACATTACGGTTGATAATCGTGAGGGCGCTGTTGAATCCATTGCCGAACTGACCGCGCTCCTGAACAAAGCGGCGACCGTTACCACGGCGAAATTGCCTTCCCGCAATGACCCTTGCAGCTGCGGCAGTGGCCTGAAATTCAAGAAGTGCTGTGGCTGAGGGCGATGGGATTGATGAAGGTGACGAAGGTGAAGAGAGGAACGCTATGATTATTTGCGGAGTGGAGCTGACCGGCAGCGATGCCGTGGTGTGTATGCTGAACCTGGATCGGGGGCAGTTCAGCTTGCCGGAGTGCAAGGTGCGAAAGCTGTCGCTGAACAAACACCACACCCGGGAAGACCTGAAACAGTTCCAGGCGGCGTTTGCTGAGTTGATGGCAGAGCACGGGGTGACCCGTGTCGTGATCAAGGAGCGGATGCCGAAAGGCAAATTTGCCGGTGGCGCCATCAGCTTCAAGCTGGAGGCAGCCATTCAACTGATTGACGGTAGTGAGCTGGAGGTCAGGTTGCTCCCGCCGGCGCAGATCAAGTCCACGCTGGCAGCCAATCCGCTGCCGATTCCTTTCGCCGAGACCGGCTTGAAGATCTTTCAGGAAACCGCCTTTATCGCAGCCTATGTGGGGCACATGGCGAAATAGCGCCTTGGAGTCAGCGGAGCGGCCTCGTTATACGTAGATGTCGAAGGCTGCGATGGCTTTCGACTTTCGGTGGTTTAATTTGATAATGTTATAACATATCATTCGTCGCCTCGTTCCCGTTTAAAGAGGCGCTCGTCAACATGTCCTGGTTCTGCCGCATTCTGCTTATTCCGGGCTTTTTCTGGATTCTGTCCGGTTCTGTAGCCCAAGCCCAGCCAACCCCTGCCAACACTGTGAATATCCAGGCCGCTTTTGAGTTCTCCAGCCTGGATCCCACGCGCAGCGGCTATATCTTTACCCGGATGCAGGTTCTGGAAACTCTGTTCAATGTTGATGAAACTGGCAGGCTGATACCGGGGCTGGCAGCGGAGTGGTCGCAGCGCGAAGGCAATCGGATCTGGGATATCCAGTTGCAGGAGGGCGTTGTCTTCCACGACGGCACCCCCATGACGGCCGGGGTGGTTGCGGAAAACCTCAATCTGGCCCGAACCAGGCCGGGTGCGTTGCAAGGTGTGCCGATAGAGCGGATTGAGGCGGTGGGGGAGCGAGCTCTCCGGATCACCCTGGCCGAACCTTATCGTCCTCTGGGTGGGGTGCTTGCCAACTATTCCACCGCTATTCTCGCTCCCGGGGCCTACGATGAAGAGGGCAGCGTGAAAGCTCTGATCGGCACCGGACCGTACAAGGTATACGAAATTGCGGTACCGCATCGCCTGGTTGTTCAGCGTTTCCAGGACTACTGGGGTAAGGTCGCAGAGGTTGAATACGCCCGTTATCTGACGGGGCATCGCGCGGAGGCCCGGGTATTGCAGGCC
The DNA here is from genome assembly GCF_050379435.1 of Marinobacter sp. DUT-3. NCBI lineage: Bacteria > Pseudomonadati > Pseudomonadota > Gammaproteobacteria > Pseudomonadales > Marinobacteraceae > Marinobacter > Marinobacter sp. DUT-3. Next base: position 25,576 of record NZ_JBNRMG010000006.1, on the reverse strand, counting down.
CGCAGTGGTCAGGGTGATTTGGTGTTCGGGCTCGATCCGGCCGCCGTGCCGATGCTGGAGCGCCAGCCAAATCTGCAGGTTGTCCGCTCCGAGCTGCCGCGCACCCTGGCCCTGAAACTGAACCTGGCGCACCCTTACTTGTCGGATGGGGACGCGCGTCAGGCACTAAGCCTCGCCATTAACCGCAGCGGCATAGCAACGGCGATACTCCGCACGCCGGGAGCTGGCACGACTCAACTGTTTCCCGCGCATATGGGGGCCTGGCACCTGGACACCGGCGAAGCCGGCTTCAACCTGGCCCGGGCCGAAGCGCTGATGGCCGGCCTGGGTTGGGAGAAAAATGCAGAGGGGTGGCTGGAAAAGAATGGCGACCGGTTCGAGTTGGATCTGATCACTTACGCCGATCGCCCGGAACTGACGACCGTGGCAACTGCTGTTCAGGATCAATGGCGACGGCTGGGAGTCAAGCTGAACGTCAATATAACCAACTCCAGCAGCATTCCCGCCGGCCATCAGGACGGTTCTCTGGAAGTGGCCCTTATCGCCCGCAACTATGGCACCATCGCCGACCCCCTGGCGATCATGATCCGGGATTTCGGGTCTGAGAAGGGCGGTGATTGGGGCAGTATGAACTGGTCGAACCCTACAATCCAGGCCACGCTGAACTCCATGATTCGGGAATCCGACGATGCGGTTTACCGTCAGCAGGCTCAGGCTGTGGCACAGTCTATCTACGACGACAAACCACTGATTCCTGTTGCCAGTTATGTGCAGCAGACATCGGTAAGCCGGCGCCTGACGGGCTTCCGTTTTGATCCCTACGAGCGCAGCTTCTTCCTTAACGAATTGGCCTGGAAGTAATCATGGGCCGATTGCTTGTGAAACGACTTCTGCAGTTACTGGCGGTGTGCTGGGGTGTTGGCACACTGACGTTTGTCATGATGCGGGCCCTGCCCGGCGATGTGGCGTATCGGATTGCGGCCAGCCGGTATGGCATGGATGCGGTGGATGCCCGGGCCGCTGAACTGGTTCGTGAGGAGCTGGGCCTGGATACCGGTGCCTGGGATGCCTATTGGCAGTGGCTGGTGGATCTGGCCTCTCTGGATCTGGGCACGTCATTGGTCAGTGGCCTGCCCGTGGCCGGGGAAATCTGGCACATGCTTGGTCACTCGCTGGTGCTGGCGGCGGCCGGTGTCGTCTTGTCTGCACTGATTGCGATTCCCGTCGGTACGGCCAGCGCCTTCCGGGGTGGCTGGCTGGATCAGCTGACCCTGGCGCTCTCAACCGGTATTCGGGCAGTACCGGTATTTGTGATCGGGCTGATTGCCGTGATGATTTTTGCGTTGAATCTGAACTGGCTGCCGGTCGCAGGCTTTGGTGAACCGAAGCACCTGATTCTTCCCGCGATGACGTTGGCGGTGAGCCTCGCTGCCATCTCCAGTCGTGTAATCCGCAATGAAACCATCAGAGTGATCAACGCTCCCTACTATGAGTTCGCCCAGACCAAGGGGCTGTCAGCTCGTCGTACGTTTCTTCGCCATGGCGTGCGTAACCTGTCGGCTCCGGTTGTGGCATTTTTCGGGGTGCAGATGATCACGGTGGTGGAAAGCATGGTGATGATTGAATCGCTCTTTTCCTGGCCGGGGATTGGTCACGGCCTTGCCCATGCGGTCTTTGGCCGCGATATTCCGGTGATTCAGGGGGCGGCTCTGGCCATGGGCGCTCTGTTTGTGATCATCAATACGCTGGTGGACATTGCCTGCCATTTCCTTGATCCACGCGGGAGGGCAATCAGTTGAGGCTTCGTGAGTTAAAGCCGTCCGTAAGCCAGGCCCTGGGTATTGGCCTGTTGTCATCACTGGTGCTCTATGCCGTCATGGCCCCGGCCCTGAGTGGCGTGGACGCCAGTGCGCAGAACCTGTCCCATATCCTGGCGGCACCGATGGCCGAGCACTGGCTTGGTACGGATCACTTTGGTCGGGATATGTGGGTTCGGTTGGCCGATGCCCTGCAGCGCTCAATGACCATGGCCTTGCTGTGCGTCGCGACAGCCGCGTTTCTGGGCGTGAGCCTCGGGGTTGCGGCCGCCATCGGTCCGAAGTGGCTGGACCGGCTGCTTGATGGGCTGACAACGCTGATTCTGGCCCTGCCCGGACTGGTGTTGGTGCTGTTGTTCGCGGCGATTTCGCCAGGCTCTTTCTGGATGCTCTACCTGGCCATCTCACTGATTCAGTGGATCGAGTATTTCCGGGTAACCCGGGTGATCACTCAACGATTGGCCCACTCGCCGGAGGTTGAGGCGTCCAGGTTGCTTGGTTTTGGCCAATGGTATCGTTTCAAGCGTCATTTCTGGCCGGCCATCGCACCACAGTTAATGACACTCGCCGCGTTCGGCGCTGCCAACGCCATTCTCATGATGGCTGCGCTCGGGTTTGTCTACGTTGGTATCCAGCCGCCCACTGCCGAGCTTGGTCTGATGATTGTGGAGCATTTTCCCTACTACAGTGATGCCCCTTGGCTGTTGGTCCAGCCGTTGATTGCCCTGGCGCTGTTGATTCTCAGCTTTCACCTGATCGGAGGGAGGGGCGAATCATGACCATTATTCGTGTTGAGAACCTGTCGGTTCATGTCGGCTCCCGTACTCTGGTTGCTCCGGTGAGCTTTGCATTGGGGGAGGGCGAGCGGCTTACGATTCTGGGGCAGACAGGATCAGGTAAGAGCCTGCTGGCACAGGCCATCATGGGGAATCTTCCCGATTCCCTCGTAAGCCGGGGGCATGTCTGGCTGTTCGGTTCGGAAACGCCGGCCAGGTCCCGTCGGCAGTGGTGGGGGCGGCAGCTCAGCATGCTCCCCCAGGAACCCTGGAATGCCCTGGATCCACTGATGACGAGTGTGAACCAACTGGCGGAAACCTATCGGTTTGTGTGCGGTCGCGGGGCACTTGAAGCCCGGCAACAGGCGCAGCAAACGCTGGCGGAGCTCGGCCTTAAAGCCAGTGCTGAAAAGCGGGTGGATCAGCTCTCGGGAGGTATGGCTCAGCGGGTGGCGATTGCCTGTGCCATGGCCGGCGGTGCCCCGTTGTTGCTGGCGGATGAGCCTACCAAAGGCCTGGATGTGTCCCGTCGTGACCAGGTGGTGCGACAGCTACTTGTGCAATCGGCGAAGGGGGCGTTGTTGACCATCACTCATGATGTGGAAGTGGCGAAACAGATTGGCGGCCAACTGATGGTCGTGAAAGAGGGTCAGATTGTGGAGCAGGGGCGGTGCGAGACGGTCCTGTCTTCGCCTCAGCATACTTTCACCCGTGAATTGATGGCAGCCGACCCGAGCCAGTGGCCGGATCGCCCCGCACAACAGATCGACCAGTCACCGGTGATTGAAGCCAGAGGTCTCTCGGTAGGGCACGGAAAACGGGCCCTGCTGCGGGATCTGTCACTGACAGTGCACGCCGGAGAGGTAATTGGCGTGGTGGGCGACAGTGGCTGCGGCAAAAGCACGCTGGGCGACACCTTGCTGGGGGTGCGCGCGCCCCTGGCAGGCCAGGTGACGCGGCTGAAGCAAACCCCCGCCCATCGTTGGCAGAAACTCTATCAGGATCCGACGGCGGCGGTCTCACAGGCGGTTACGTTGCGAGTGCTGTTGCAGGATGTGGTCGCAAAATATGGCGTGAGTTCAGGCGTCGTTAAAAGCTGGATGACGCGGCTTGCGCTTACGGACGAACTGCTGGATCGAAGGGCTGACGGCGTGTCCGGAGGCGAGTTGCAACGCTTCTGCATACTACGCGCGATGATTCTGGACCCGGTGTTCCTGTTCGCCGATGAGCCGACCTCCAGGCTGGACCCCATGACGGCACGGGATGTCACCCATTGGCTGGTCAATATAGCCCGGGAAACCCGGTGTGCGGTAATGCTTGTGAGCCATCATCCGGAGCTCATCGAGAAAAGCTGTGACCGGGTCATCTCGCTTGATCGCCGCCTATGTGGGGCCCATGGCAAAATAGCAGCGGATCAACTGGTTATGAGTTAGTGGTGTTGGTGGACAGGCAGCTCAGCGACAAGTCCTTTTCCAGCCGATAGCTGTCGAAATCCCGGGCCAGAAACAGTTGGCCCTGATAGTGCTTCATGGCTTCGGCCGCCAGTTGGTTGATATGGGGGGCGCCGCCGGCTCCGGACTGGTAGCGGGAACTGAAGTGGGTCAGCACCAGGTTGGGTAGCTGGACCTGTTGCGCAAACCTGGCCACCTGTTCGGCGGAACTGTGTTGTGGCCAGGGGCCGACCCGGTCGGCCACGTCCTGAGTGTAGGTGGCCTCGTGGATCAGCACATGGCTGCCATTGCAGGCATCGCTCAGCAGCTCCGGGGTGTCGTTGTCGCCGGCGACGATCAGGCGGCGGGCCGTGCGGGGAATGTGCGTGTACTCTTCACTCCTGAGCAGGCGGCCATCCTCCAGCGTTATGTCATGTCCTTTCTGCAATTCACCCCAGCCGGGCCCGGGTTCCACGCCATCCGCCCGGAGCTTGTCCTGCAGCAGCTGTCGCTCCAGGTTCCGCTCAGTGAACACATAGGCGCGGCAGGGCACCCGATGCGACAACGCCACGTTGGTAACCCCGACGTGTTCATCCTGCCAGTGAAAGTCCGGTGCTTCGGAATCGATGAAGTTCAGGGGATAGCTGAGGCTGGAGTCGCTGTTTTCAATCACCGCGTTGATGAAACGCTGTACCTGGACCGGTGCGATGACATCCAGCGGTTCCGTGCGGCCAAGCATGGAGGCACTGGTCAGCAGTCCCGGAAGGCCGAAGGTGTGGTCACCGTGGATATGGGTGATGAATATGGCCCGCAACTGCATGACCGAGTAGCGGGTGCGTAGCAACTGGTGCTGGGTGCCTTCACCGCAGTCCACCAGATACCAGGATTTGGGGCTGGCGTGGCACAGGGCCAGGCCGGTCACGTTGCGTGCCCGTGTTGGTGTTGCGGCGGATGTGCCCAGGAAGGTGAATTCCATTGTTCTTCATTTCGCTCTCAGGTGTGTCATTGGCCCTGCAACCCATGGCGGGGATTATCTCCATGTGGACAATAGCGCCTTCATTCAGGCGGAGTCCAGACAGACATGGCACGAGTTACAACGCACGATGGCGCCAGGCTGAAGGTAAGGGAAGTAGGGCGCGGCCCGGTCGTCATCCTGCTTCACGGCTTTGGAATGGACAGCCGCCACTGGTTGCCAATTGTGTTGCCTTTGGCGCACCGCTTCCGTTTCGTTCTTCCCGATTTGCGAGGGTTTGGTGGATCTTCCCACCTGACCTGTAGCGAACCCTGTGTGCTGACCAGCCACGCCCGGGATCTCGACGCTGTGATTCGCGAATATAGCGTTGGCGAGCCGGTTGGGTTAGGGGGCATTTCCATGGGCGCGAGCACGTCACTGCGCTACATGGAGCTGTTTGGCTCACGTGCTGTTCGTCACTACGTTCATATCGATCAGTCGCCTCGCATCGCCCATGGCCCGGGCTGGCCCTGGGGCATTTTTGGCGAGCACGGGCCCCAGAGAATCCGCGGTTGGTGGCCACTGCTGGAGAAACTTGAAAGGATTGATCCGCAGACGCCGTTTGCGGAGTTGCCCAGGCCCCTGCGCCTGCAGTTTCGTGAGGATCTGGCCGACTTCATGGAAGTTGCCCTCAGCCGTCGCTGGATGAAATGGGCAGCGGGGCGGTTGATGCGCATCCCCGGCGTTGCCCATCAGCTGGTGCCGGTCGACAACTGGTACACCCTGTACCAGCACATGCGGGCTTACGCTGAACGGGAGTACGACTTCCGCTCTTTTCTGCCGGAACTGACGGTGCCCACCACGGTGATGGCAGGCCGTCGCTCGGAAATGTACCCCTGGCCCGGTCAGGCAGCCATGGTGGATCTGATGCCCAACGTGAGGTTGGTGACGCTTGAGAACAGCGGTCATGTGCCTTTAATTGACCAGCCTCTGGCTTGTATCAGAACGCTGGGTCAGGGGTTCCAGCCAGTTTGATCAGAGCAAACAACTTGACGGAAAAGGGGCGTGCTGGGATCTTTGTGCCTACTGTGTATCCAAACACTCACTTTAATGCCAGCCGCGCAGGAGAATGGACCCGTGACCGAACTTGTTAGTTATGAACTGAACGACGGAATTGCCACGATTACGCTGACCAACGGTAAAGCTAATGCTTTGAGTCATGACGTATTCGAGGGCTTGAACAGCGCACTGGATCAGGCGGAACAGGACAAGGCGGTGGTTATCCTGACCGGTCAGCCGGGAGTATTCTCCGCTGGCTATGATCTGAAACAGATGCAAAAGGGCCCTCAGGAAGCCGCCGAACTGGTCAAGGTCGGTTCCACATTGACGCGTCGCCTGGCAGCCTTCCCCCTGCCGGTGATTGGTGCCTGCAGTGGTCATGCGATCGCTAAAGGCGCGTTTATCCTGTTGTCCGTGGACCACCGAATCGGGGTCGAGGGGCCATTCAAGCTGGGTCTGAACGAAGTGGCAATAGGCATGACCATGCACCATGCAGGCATCGAGATTGCACGTCATCGACTGGCGCCGGCGCACTTCTACCGCTCGGTGGTGAATGCGGAAATCTACAACCCGGAAGGTGCCGTCGAAGCCGGTTTTCTGGACGAAGTGGTCCCCCAGGACGCATTGCTTGAACGGGCCGGGGCGCTGGCCACTCAGTTCAAGCAGCTCAACATGCGCGCGCACCGCGAAACCAAGGTGAAAGCCAAGGCGGACTACCTGGCGTTGCTGGACCGGTGTATCCAGCAGGACGCCGAGAGTCTGGGGTTGAACGGCTGAGAGCCTTGCCAGATTGCCGGGTGAGTTGTTGCCCGGCTGTTAATTATCCCTTCTGAAAGGTGTCGTTCAGCGCCTGCAGGCATTGCATCAGAAAATGAAGGCAGGCGGCACCATCGCGGCCGCTGGCGGCCTTAATGGGGGCTGCCAGTTGCTGGTAGTAGTGTTTGTGTTGACTCCGATCAACGTTGCGATCTCCAGATCAGTGCTACTCTGATAACACATGCACAGGAAAGAGGTCTCGTCATGGACAAAGGTACCCAAAGCATTGTTGTTGCCTGTGATGGTTCGGATCAATCGCTAAGCGCGGCAAAAATGGCCGCTGACCTGGCTGATGCCACGGGTCATCCACTGAAACTGTTAGCGGTGTCGCCTTATTCACAGACCGAGACACTGGTGATTGCCGGCTACGAGCAAACCAAGGTTGATGCTGCCAAGGAACAATATGGCCGCAAAGTGTTCGATACCACCAAGGAGGCTCTGGGTGGTCGGGCTGACTCCGCGGAAGAGATTCTACTCAGCGGAGATCCGGCGCATGAAATCATCGAGTATATACACAGCAACCCCGGCACCCACCTGGTACTGGGTCGACGCGGTTACTCGGCGGTACGCAGCCTAACGCTTGGCAGCGTAAGCGAAAAGATAGTCAGGCACGCCACCGGCCCCGTTACCGTGGTAGGGCCATAAACCTGTCCCGGGCTTTCGCTCGCCATGGGAGTATAGCGGCAAGGGGGAATGCATATGCGGCGCTTTATACGTCACCCCACGGATTTCCCGATTCTTGTTTTCTCAAATGATAGCTCCCGCGGCGACGAAGCCAGCTTGTGTGACATTAGTCAGGGTGGCCTGGCCTGCAGTCTTAAAAGAAAGCTCCGGCCTGGTGAAACGGTCGCGCTGGGGATTCCCTCACTACAACAGGACTACCGGATTTCGGGCCAGATTGTGAGATGCAGACGCTGTGGCAAGGGGTACAGGGTCGGGATCCAGTTCAGCGATGAAACCGAGGCTTTTAAAAGCAAAATGGTCGAGCAGGTCTGTCAGATAGAGCACTTCCGCAGGGAACTCTGCCGGGATGGCTGTGAAATAGATATTGAAGCTGCGGCGCGTGAATGGATTGAGCGCTATGGCAGTCAGTTTGCGGATATCTTTTCAGGTTAGATATCAGTGGGCTCAAGGAGGCTTGTTATTGGAAGTATTTGAGCTCGGTTTCAATGTATGGTTATGGCCCGGTTTATCGGCCATTCTTGCCGTGGTTGTTACGTTTGTAATCTACCGGCTGGCTCTGGCACTGGTTCGTCATTTTTCCGAGTCGAGAGCGGTGCCGAGATTGTTTCTCGATGCTGCAGCCAGGGCTCTTGGTGTGGTGGTCTGCCTGCTGGCACTGACAGGGGCGTTAAATGCGGCGCCAGACGATTTGCCATGGATGGCCGGAATTCAGCAATTCACGACGTTATTGCTCATTCTTGCTTTAACCTGGGCGGCGGTCCGGCTGACTTCCTCCATTGGTGACGTCATAGTCGTGCTGAACCCGGCGCTTGAGGGGCAGTGGAAGCGGGCGCGCAAGGTTGAAACCCAGACCCGATTCCTGGTCCGGGCCCTGAACATTCTCATTGTGATTATTGGTTTGGGCGCGGCCCTGATGACCTTTGAGTCGGTTCAGCATATGGGGGCGAGCCTGCTTGCCTCCGCCGGTGTTGGCGGCCTTATTCTCGGGTTCGCAGCCCGCCCGGTGCTGAGCAACCTGCTGGCCGGGATGCAGATTGCACTCACTCAGCCATTCCGTATCGACGATGTGCTGTATGTGCAGGGCGAGTGGTGCTGGGTGGAGGAGGTGACTGCCACTTATGTCGTGTTACGGGTCTGGGACCTGCGCCGGCTGGTCGTCCCGTTACAATGGTTCATTGAGAACCCGTTCCAGAACTGGTCCAGAAACAGTTCCGACTTGCTCGGTACGGTGTTTGTGTGGGTGGATTACACCATGCCGGTTGAGCCGCTTCGACAGGAGTTCAACCGTTTGTTGGGTAAATCGGATCTTTGGGACGGTAAATTAGCGACGGTGCAGGTCACGGACACCAGTGACCAGGCCATGCAGGTACGGTTTCTTATGAGCGCCTCAAGTTCCAGCAATAACTGGGACCTGAGGTGTGCTGTTCGTGAGGGGCTGGTTACGTTTATCCAGGAACACTACCCAGCCCAGTTGCCTCGTTTGAGGGCTCGACTGGTTGATGAGAATTGATCGTGATTTCAGGCTAACGTAGCAAGCAGATTGTTGATCGCCCGGGCAAAGGGCACCGGTGAATCTTCCTGCAGGAAGTGACCGCCTTTGAGGGTGACGTGGGGCTGATCTTGTGCGCCTGGAATCCGCTTTTGCATGTACGCGTCGCCACCGCGGGTAATCGGGTCGCCGTTGCTGAAGGTGGTCAGGAAGGGTTTCTCCCAGCGCTCCAGAACGCTCCACGCTTTACGATTGGCTTCACTGGCCGGGTCGTTCGGATGCATCGGCACCAGGCGTGGGAAGGCCCGCGCTCCTGCTTTGTATTTCTTGCTCGGAAAGGGCGCATCGTAGGCTCGCAGTTCATCCGGGCCCAGTTTTCGGAACGAGCCCGCATTGATGATCCGGCCAACCGGGAACCATGGGCTGTGTAGCGCGAAGTTTTTCCAGATCTTAAACGCCGCTGGTGCTTTCTGGTCACCGGTGGGCAGCATCCCGTTGCCGACCACAATGGCGCGGAAGCGGTCAGGGTTTTCTGCCGCAAGCCGCAAGCCGAGCAGGGAGCCCCAGTCCTGGCATACCAGTGTAATGTTGTTCAGCTCGAGCTTATCAATGAACAGCTGCATCCACTCCATATGCCGTAGATAGCTGTAGTCATCGATGGACGTGGGTTTGTCGGACTTGCCGAAGCCGATGAGGTCCGGAGCAATCACCCGATGGCCGGCCGCTGCACACACGGGAATCATGTGGCGATAGAGGTAGGACCAGGAAGGTTCCCCGTGCATCATGAGAATCGGATTGGCTTCGTCTGGCCCCTCATCCACGTAGTGCATCCGCAGGCCGTCCAGCTCCACATAATGTGGGTCAAAGGGGTAATCGAGCAGTCGATCAAAGCGTGCATCCGGGGTTCTTACGAATTCCATAACCTTTGCCTTGTTGTTCATTATTGTGTGGGAACTTCCTCGAACAGTCTGCCCAGTCCGGACTGGGGTGTCAGTTTCCCACATAAACGCAGGGCCTCCCAGAAACTGACCTGATTCGCTGTCAGCACGGGTTTGCCCGTAGCGCTTTCCAGATCGGTCAGCCAAGCGGCGGAGTGGAGAGCGGTGTCAGGAATAAGCAGTACGTCAGCGTCCTGACGGGTGTTCTCCAGTGCGAAGTTGACCACTTCTTCTTTGCCCAGGGTACCAACTTCGGCTGCGGTCACAATGCCACGGCTCGCATGGTGAACCACGTTGATATCGAAGTGATTGAGGAACCGGCAGAATCGTTGCGCGACGTCTTCCGGATAGGTGGCGGCAATGGCCACCGTTTTTGCGCCAATGGCTTTGACCGCCCGGGCAAACGCCATTGCTGTTGTGGAAGCGGGTACACAGAGCATTTTTTCCAGGGCGTCGATCTGTTTGCTGATGCCATCCAGGCCGAGCACGAAACTGGCACTGGTGGAGGTCCACATAACCGACTCAATCTGCGAGCCGGCAAGGGCTTCCGCGCCTTTTGACAGGCGTTCGATACTGCCCATTTCACTGAGTGCTTCAACGGTGTGGGCGTCTTCGAGAAATCCGGTGTGGATCAGGGTGACCTGGGCAGGTGGCTCTACCATGGCGCCCATCAGAGGATAGTCATCTTCCGCCGCATGGCCTGGATACAGGAACCCGAGTCTGGCTGGGGGTAATGTATGGCTCATGTGTCGCTCCTTGTTTTAAGCGCGAAACACTGGACCGATTTATCTTCCTCTCGACCCTGGTTGATCCGAAGAAGAGTCGTCAATGGTGGTTTTCTGGTGCTTCGGAATGGTCGCGTGAAGGCAGTATGACACCAGCGCTGATATCACCACTGAACAATTTACTGGGAGGCAGTCCCCACATAGAAGCGAAGGTTCGGGTGAAGTGAGAGGCATCAAAGAAGCCTGCATGTTGGGCGACGTCTGTAAGCTTTTCTCCCTGGCCAACGGAGAGCACGGATTCATACATGCGATGCCACATACGAAACCTGCGCAGGGTTATTCCCGTTGTTTCCTTGAATATGTCGACCAGATGGGGCACGGAAACACCCGCGACATTTGCCAGATTTTCTATGGAAAGATTCTCCTGAAAATTTTCCTTAACGTAAGCAACCAGCCGTGCAATGCGTACATCCGTTAATGTGTTCACCGGCGGGGGGCCGAGTTTTATCCGCAGCAGGTTGTCCACCTTCTCATAGGCATCGGTGGAATCCGGGGAGGTTCTGTAAAGGCTGCTGAAAACATCTCGGTAATCGTCTTCCTCGTGCAGTGCAAACTCGGATTCTTTTGACAGTTGTTGATACTCGCGCACAAATCCGGCGAAATCCTGGCCCAGTACATCCAGGTGACAAATAGCGACAGGGTTATTCTTCGCATCAATGTAGAATGTCTTCCCTGGAGGCAACAAAAAAGCCATTGCGTGATGGTGGGTAGAGCCATCAGACAGATGCAATTTGTCGCCCAGGCTGACAATGAGCGTTGCCGCTCCATAGGCAACCGTCACAGGCGAAAGCAGTGGGCCAATAAAGAGAGTTCGTTTCGCCCACGGGTACATGTAGGCCGATTTCAGATTTCTGCAATAGGTATGCATTTATTGTTGTCCCATTGTCTGATGCCACCTGAAACGAAGGTTCGGGAGGCTACCTTTTTCATCCTACCTCTTTCTCTCGGCGGGACAACCTCAGAATGTACAATCTCTGGATATATGCATAGCCATAGAATCACCAGTGAAGAGACTACACAACAACACTGGTAAATGAGGTTACCTCTATGGCCTTCTGTCAGATAAGCCAGGAAACCCGGCCGCGCCGCGTTCCGCGGCAGAATCGCGCGATCATGACGGTAGACTCCATTCTGGAGGCTGCGGCCATCCTGTTTGCCCGGGATGGATTCGAGAAAACCAGTACCACCCGCATTGCGGAACTTGCGGGGGTGAGCGTGGGCTCACTGTACGAGTACTTTCCCAATAAGGACTCCCTTGTTGCCAGCCTGGTGAAAAGCCATTGCGACCAAATGCTCCGTCATATTGCGCAGCATCTCGCTAACGTGAGGGGGCAGGGGGCGTACCGGGTCATGGAAGTGTTTATTGAAGCGACCCATCACTCCTATGCATCCCATATACAGCTGCAACGTGTATTGCTGGAACATATCGGACGTGTCAGCAAACCTCGCCATTACAAGCGGGTGTCCCATTCCATCATTAATCTGTTGGAAGCCGCTCTTGATAGCAGCGGTGAGAGTCTGCCACGGGAACGAACACGTCAGATGCTTTATGTCATCGAGTGTGTTGTGGAGTCTCTCGTTCATCGCTCCATTGTTCTTGATCAGGACTTCTTTGACCATAACCTCAAGGACGAACTCCTGGTTTTGGCTAAAGCCTATTTTCAACAGGGAAGATAATTAAGTTGGTTTGAAAGGGGGTGATTGTCATAGAAAGGCCGGGAGCTATGTCCCGGCCTTTTCTTTTGAGAGCGTAGCTTAGTGCTCAATAGGGTTGGTAGCAGGCAATCATCCAGGTGGCCAGCATGCCACTGAGGAAGGCGCCGGTGTAGATATTTCCGGTTTTACGGAAGCAGAGCGTGGATACAATGCTCGTCACTGCCAGTAGTGGAATGAAACCGTTGCCGAGAATAACCATTAACGTGTCATACCCAACCTCGCCAAAATAGGGCTTACCGTACGTGTACAGCGAGAACATCTGGATACCAATGATGATGGCTATACCGGAAGCATTCACGAAAAATAACGCGCTGCTCCAGATAACACTGGTCTGGATGCCACCACCAAAATCCCGCAGCCGAAGCCATCCAAACGCAAGGAGTCCGTTAACCAGGAAAATAGCGGTGAACGGGATCAGGTAGATGAGGGCAGAGAGGAAGCGATGGGGCTCCATCGGTCGGATCAACAGCATCCACCAGCGCATATCGACATTCAGGGCCTGGTATACCGTAGCAACCAGAAGGTAACCAGCAGCAACGACAAGGAATGACAGACCGAAGGCCCTGCCGATATAGCGCCAGTCAAATTCTGCAGTTGCGGAGTTAGTTGAAAGGCCGTGAGTTACCCAAAAGTTCGAAGACTCTGAGCGTCGGATCACGCGATAGGCCACGAACAGGGCCAGGAATATGAGCTGAACGGTGCCAAAAAATAGGATTGAGGTATTGGCGAATAGCATTGGAAACAGACTATTGGCGCCGAACACGTGCATGGCCGTCATTTGCAGGGGAACCATCAGCAAAGCTACCGCAGCGATGATCAGCCCGGCAAATCCAAGGTACAACGTCGGATGCATCGGCTGGGTAGTCGGCATTGGCTGCACCAGCTTCTGGAACATCGACGTTCTGAAAAGCTGGGCAACAAGGCCGAACATGAAGAGCAGCAACCCCAGGTAGGCGATGGAGGTTGCCACCTCCTTGTAGGGCCAGATCTGGTTTGATTCATCGCGATCCACGGGAGCGGGGGACGACAGGTTCATCATCTTCAGAACGTTTGCAATTGCGACGGAGGATTGGTGAACACCTGCGTGGGTCTCCGGCGATTGCGTTGCCATGCGACCGGTACCGCTGGCAAAATCGCCGTAGGCTCGGTCCAGAATGACGGGTTCGCTGGCTCCGAAAGGGGCCATCAGCCAATGGCTCTCCACGAAATCAACGGCGCGTTCCTGATCAAAGTAGTTTATTGCCACGAACTCATCGTATTTGCCGAATTCCACCCCGAAATTGAAGCTCGCATCATCCGAGACGGTGGGTGCGCCTAACATAAACTCGACTTCGTGACCGCCCTGGGCGGAGCCCGCTACAATAAGCGTTCTCACCAGTTCTGGGTGATTAACCGCAGCGGTCACTGACGACCATCCTCCCATGGAATGGCCAACCAGCCCGATATGGTTGGAGTCTACGAATGGCAGGGTGTGAGCGTACTTGAGTACATCGCTCACACCTCTGGAACCGTCGTTTTCAATAACGCCGGTTCCACCGTGACCAGACATGTCCATTGCGATCACCACATAGCCCCGGCGGGCGAACTCAATGCTGAAGTTGGACATGACCTCCTTCTGATTGACGTAACCGTGGACGTTTATGACCGCCGGTGCTGGCGTTTTTTCCGTGGCATTGGGTGGCAGGTACATGAGTGCGCTTATGGTTTCGCCGTTGTGTGCGGCGATAGTGATGTCTGTTACCTCCACATCACCCAGGTCTGACTGAATCAGCGAAGCCGATATGCTACCAAGGACTGCCAGAAGCAGCCCCAGGATCAGGGCGTGCCTGGACGTGAGCAAATGGTTGGAGAAAATATCACTCATAAAACACCCCCTGCGGTGCGTTCATTGTCAGCTGGTGCCAGTGAATAGTGGGAGAACTGTTGGCGGAGCTCGGTTTTAAGCAGTTTTCCAGTGGCGCCATGGGGTAAGCTATCCACCAGCTCGATGGCGTCTGGCAGCCACCATTTCGGCAGGCGCTCTGCCAGGAAATCGCGTAGTTCCCGGGGTGAAAGTGAACTGTTGGGGCGTGGTACGCAGATGAGTAGCGGCCTTTCCATCCATTTGGGGTGGGGCAGGCCAATGACCGCCGCTTCGAAAACACCAGGGTGCTCGCAAGCGGTGCTTTCCAGGGCAATCGAACTGATCCATTCTCCGCCCGATTTGATCACATCTTTACTTCGATCAACGATATGTATGAATCCCTGAGTATCCACTGTGGCAATGTCGCCAGTGTCGAACCAGCCGTCTGATCTGGCGCCAACGACGCCACCAGTATATTGCTGCACGACCCAAGGGCCGCGAACCAGTAAATGGCCGGGCGAGCTGCCATCCCAGGGCAGAGTTGTGCCATCTGCCTTTTCGATACGAATGTCGATACCCGGGATGGCCCTGCCCTGTTTCTTTTTCAAGCTGAGGGAGAGTTCTTCATCCGTCTGCCGCAAGGCTCGGGTCGGAGTATTCACTGCACCGGTCGGGCTGATCTCGGTCATTCCCCAGGCATGTACGACACTGACTTTGTGGGTGCTTTCAATCGTCCGAATCATCGATTCCGGCGCTGCAGAACCGCCGATCACCGTGCGTTTGAGTGAGGAGAAAGTTCGGCTCTTCTGGTTCAGGTGTTCAAGGATACCGAGCCAGACGGTAGGCACACCGGCCGCCATGGTGACTTGCTCTGCCTCCATCAGTTGAAACAGGCTTTCACCATCCAGAGCTCTGCCAGGTAAAACGATCTTGGCACCGACCAACGGGAGGCTGTATGGAAGCCCCCAGGCATTGACATGAAACATTGGCACAATCGGCATGACGGCATCTTGTGCCGACAGTGCAAAGCTGTCCGGAAGTGAGCTGGCGTAGGCGTGCAGCGTAGTGGAGCGATGGGTGTAAGTGACACCCTTTGGCATGCCCGTGGTGCCTGAAGTGTAGCAAAGACCGCAGGGCTGGTGTTCATCCACGGTGGCCCAGTCCGGACTGGATGAAGATTCAGTGGCCAGTAATGCCTCGTAGTCCAAGGCATCGGGAATTCTGTCGGCGGCCGGGGCCAGTTGGCTATCTATTACGATGACCTGCCTGATTGTTTCAAGCCTGGGAAGCAGATCTTTGACCAAGGGCAGGAAGTCGATATCGACAATCAGCACCTGGTCTTCTGCGTGGTTGATAATCCATTCCAGGTCGACAGCTGAAAACCTGGGGTTCAGTGTGTGGCAAACCAGCCCCAGGCCGGCCGTGGCGTAATAGACCTCCAGATGTGCGTGGCTGTTCCAGGCCAGAGTGCCGACACGGTCTCCGGGCTCCAGCCCGAGTGCTCGAAGAGCCTTGCCAAGTTGACAGACTCGCTGATACGCCTCGGCATAGGTATAACGGTGCGCTTCCTCACCGTGTGACCGCGCACTGACAATTTCTGTGCTTCCGTGATGGCGGCTCGCTCTTTCGATGATTTGTATGACGTTCATCGGTACGTCCATCATGCTGCCTAACATTGTTGACCTCGTTGTAGAGATGCTCCGGGATAATCTGGACTCTCTGTGTCGGATGAGAATCCAGACCTCACTTCCAGGCGATTGAATGTCTGTTTCTATTTCACGCTGATAACGTTAAAAGCCGAAAGTGAACTGGGCACTGAAGGTGTTGGTCTTCGAGCCGTTCTCCACACTGATGTCTTTTTTGTACTGAAGGCTCAGGAATTGATTTGCAGCCATTGCGAGACGTGTGGTCAGCTGCAATGCATGAGTCTCAAGCTCATTTTCGACGATGGTGTTGCTTGCTTCGGACTCGCCGCCTTTCAGGTAAAAGTGATCGAGAGAAACCAGCACGGAGGGAGTCAGGTCATAACTGACGTGGGTTTCTACCGCGTATAGAGGGTCGCGTTTCAAGGTAATGCTTGCGGAGGAAAAATCGGTATTGTTGCTGAAGACCTCTACTGACGGGATTACTTCTACAATGAGTTTTCCGAAGCCCTTGGCCAGTCCGGTCTGCGCTTTGAACGACCACTGGTTACGGCCCAGGTTGAGAGGCTGGTCGTTGTCGTAATCACCCAGGGGTGCAGTCAGCCAGCCGGCTACTGCCCACCAGGTTTGAGATTCATCGTCGCTGACCGGCCAGATTCCAGCCAGGAAAGTGGGGTCAGCCAGTCCTGAGGTGGATAAGGCATTGTTGCCAACATCCGCCCCATCAATGCTTACACGGCCAAAAGGAATGACCGCCTCGAAGATCGTGGGCATGGACATGAAGGTGGAATAGTGGACGGGCAGGAACACCCCGATATCCTGTTCCAGGTTCAGGTTGTCGCCCGCCTTCTCACCATCCACATAAAATGAGTTGGCTGATGTGCTGGTGTACAGAAACTGCATGGCAGATACGCCATCCGGTCGCGGGAGGTAGTCCCTTGGCTGCAAAGCGTTTGCCTGGGAAGAATAGAGTGCTGCCAGAAGGCAGGCGGTCACAGTACTGCGTAACATGGTTCGACTCCTTGTTATTATTGGGGGCAGGTAAACCTGCAAGGTTGTGTTGTTGTGGTTCCGGGGGCATTGGTTACCCCCTACAGGAATGCTATGGAAGCAACTGATTCCTCTCTATTCGGGTAAACGAATGCACTTGGCAGGCGTGGTAGTGCGCATTCTGAAGCTGGGATAGAACTCTATTCAGGTTTTTGGAGGGACCCTGGTCCCGAAAGGCTCGGGAGGCCAAAAAAATGGGACCAGAGTAAGTCAGTGGATTAGCTTTCTTGAGGCAATGCTCCGACATCGCGGTCCCAGCCAACCAGTAACATGGTGGCAGCGATACCGAATAGCAGACCGACCCAGGGTTCGAAGAATGCCAGTGCCGTACCAACCAGCAGTACGGTTCCTCTGGAAGCGTTGGTTTTGGGAATAGACATGGCGATGTAGGCGCAGGCAAACCCTGTCAGGATCAGAGTGAGCGACAGCGCAACACCCAGCAACGGCTTGAGTCCGGTTAGCAATGGCAGAAAAATAAACAGCAGGGGTATGCCCATCAGATAGTAGGAGATCAGGCCGTCGTGCAAGCTTCCCATGGAACGATGCCCCTGCTTCCAACGCTGCATGATGATGACATGTACTCCGGTCCATAAGGCCCCCTGGGTAGGGAAGAAGGGAGCCGAGAGTGCCATGACGCCGTTCCGAAGCGCAATCGACAAATGCGACCTGGTCGGATTAATGTCGATATGCTCGTCATTGCGATCCCGCAACCCCTCCTTGATGACTTCATTGCCAGTGACAAGGTCGCCGAAGAGAATGACGTAAGTAATCAGTGCCAGCGGCATACCTTCAATGAACATGGCCAGGGAAGGCCAGCCAATTGCGAACGGTGATACTTTGTTCCAGGCCTCCGAAACCGGCGGGATCATCACTCCCCACTCAATGTTGTAGATCACTTCACCAACCAGCGGCCCTACGGTAGCGGCTATGATGAATCCTGGCAGCAACCCCAGGGAGCCGATCAGAGCGATGAGGCGGGATCGTTCTTTCAGGCGTTGCATTGGAAGGGAAAACGCAAAAACCAGGCATACGGCACACGCCAGGGTAGTGGCTACAGGCTGTTGGAGCAGGAAACGGTCTGCGTCATCGATAAAGACCCGCTTCAGGGCTGCAATAGCGGCGCCCAGAACGATGCCCGCCTTCAGGGTATCTGGCAGCCAGAGCACAAAGCGTTTCCCCAACCCGCTGATGCCAAGAGCGAACAAGAGTAGGGCAAAATTGAGTGATATTGCCGTCATGGCCTGCCAACGCTGGCTTGGTTCATCGTAGCTATCAAGGACGAATGCCAGAACCAGGGGCAGGGCGGGTGTGATCCAGCCGGGTGCGTAAGGCTCACCAAAGACGATCAGTGCGGATGTCAGAAGCATCATATGGATCATCGAAATGGCGATGGCCTCTTCGAAGCTAAGTCCGAAGAAGGCAGTCATCAGGGGGACCAGTGCCATGCCGGTTGCGGCTGCAACGAATAAGCCCTGGAATGCCTCCGGCCAGTAAAATCGGGTGTGAAGAAACGGCAGGCGAAACGTGAATATCCCCCACCTCCATCCAGGTTTCTCGGGTTGGGTCATAGCATGCTCCGTATGATTTCGTCAGGTTTTCGGTAGATGTCGTGGTGACCGATCACACTAGCAATCCCCTTGTGGGGGCTCTATTCGGGTTGTCGCGCTGTCGCTTTCGCGAATATTGGCGTTTGTTGAGAAGGCGGGGCGGTCTCTATTCGGGTTTGGCCTTTGAGCAAGTTATGTTCGGGTACTGAGCCAGAGAGACTGGATGGTCAATGTCTCACAAGAGGTGAGGGCGATGTAGGGCACTGACCGGCGGCATGTTTTGTTACGGTCCCGGGTTTCGTATCGACCACCTGGGTGGTCACAATTCATGGAAAGCAAAATCAAGGACGTCCAATGTCGAATGCGCAGTCTGAATCTTATTCCTCCCAACCGCCTTCCGCCGCCCCCCGCAAGGTAAAGGCTGGCCCGCCCCTTAACTGGATTTCGGGATCCATCCGTTTGCTCCGCGAGAATTGGGCCGTGATTCTGTCGGCGTACTTTCTCGTGCTGGTGGTAACGACCTTGATCCAGTTCGGTGCTATGGAGCTGGTTTCCCGGGGTGGTTTTGTGGCAATTGCGCTGGCTGTGGTTGTCGGCATTTTGGTGAGTCTTGTTCTGAACGCCGGGATTATGGTCGTGTTTCATGGCGCGGCTGAGAAGCGCCCTCGGTTTTTAGACGTTTTTTCAGGGTTCAATGGCCACACCATTCTTTCACTCTTTCTGATGATGATCGCGATGGCGCTGGCCACCCTGGTACTGGGGTTTGTTGTTTACATGATCATGGAAGTCACCGGGTTTTCAGGCTCGATGTTTGGTTCAGCCCGTATGGGCGGCTTTACGAATGGTGGATTTAACCCACAGGGTGCGGTGATCATGATGATCTTTACAGCTGTTGGCGGGTTTGCCGTGCTGGCAGTGTATGCGGCACTTTTCTGTTATGTGATTCCGCTTGTGGTTGTTTCACGACAGGGGGTGCTGGAAGCGATGGGTAACAGCTTTCGGGCGAGCTTCAAGAACCTCTTTGTGTTGTTCTTTTTTGCGGTGAATGCCGTTGTGTTCATGAATCTGGTGCTAGTCCCGGTGTTTGCTATCGGGGTTTCCAGCGTTTCCACGATTGTTATGGGTGTATTGGCGCTATTGACCTCGCTGGTCTGGGGCTCGGTACTTGGTGGCGCCTACTATTTCTCATTTCGTGATGTTCTGCTGACAAAGACCCCACCGCAAAGTGACGAGTCAGCGGAAAGTACGGTTCCTGCCTAAAGCCTCCACCGCTTGCCTGTCATAGAAAATACGCCCCGGTATGTCACAAACGCCGGGGCTGATTCGTCTACCTCTGTGAAACTATCCGTGGATATCATTCCACCCACCACAGAGGAGTAAGACAATGGAAATTCGCCTGAACGCTTATAAGGCCGGCCCGGACGCCATCGCGGCAATGACCGGACTGGAGGCGTACGTTCGCGATTGTGGGCTGGAGCACAGCCTGATCCACCTGGTAAAAACACGGGCATCCCAGATCAATGGCTGCGCCTATTGCCTGCACATGCACACCAGCGATGCCCGCGCGGCGGGTGAGAGCGAAGCACGGCTCTACCTGTTGTCTGCATGGCGTGAGTCCAGGCTCTATACGCCACGTGAACGGGCTGCGTTGGCCTGGACCGAGGCGTTGACCAACTTGCCAGACACCGGAGCCCCGACCCAGGATTACGAACAGGGCCTTGCGCATTTTACCGAGAAGGAGTTCGTCGACCTGACGCTGCTGATCGGCGCGATTAATGTCTGGAACCGGATCAGTGTGGGGTTTCGTGCGGTCCATCCGAACGACTGTGATTCATGACTAACCTTGCCAGGAGCCTAAGGCCATGACGGAACAGCCAGCGCGCCAGTTTAACCACTGGCGCCGGTACCTGACCGGTGTTGCGTACCGCATGCTGGGTTCGGTGACCGAGGCGGAGGATGTCGTGCAGGATGCGTACCTGCGCTGGCACGATGCTGACCACCTGTCAGTCGCTGACGTGCGGGCTTACCTGACGACTGTCACCAGTCGGTTGTGCCTTGATCGCCTCCGGGTCGCGCACCGGCAACGGGAAGTCTATGTTGGCCCCTGGTTACCGGAGCCTCTTCTGGAGGCTCCGGATACTTCGGCGGACGCTGAAGCCCTGGCCAGTGATGTGTCCTTTGCCCTGATGCTGGCGCTGGAGCGCCTGTCGCCATTGGAACGTGCTGCGTTCCTGCTGCACGATGTATTCGGGCTGGATTTCGGTCAGGTCGCCGTCAGTCTGGAACGCACTGAAGCAAGCTGCCGTCAGCTTGCCAGTCGGGCGCGGAAAAGGGTGCAGGCCGCGCGGCCTCGCTATCAGGTGACGCCTGGCGAGCACGGCCAACTGACTGACCGATTCTTTGACGCAGCCCGCAGTGGCGACGTTACCACGTTGAAGGCGTTGCTGAGCGAGAACGCCACTCTGCATACCGATGGCGGTGGTAAGAGAGTTGCAGCACGGCGTGTGATCTTCGGCGCCGATAAGATCAGCCGGTTCTTTGAAGGGCTTGCCCGCAAGTCGACATCGCCAAACCCGCGTTGGGCTAACCCCGTAATCGTGAATGGACTACCGGGGTGGTTAACCATCGAAAAGGACGGGCTGCCCCAGGTCATGACTCTGGATGTGGCGAATGGTCGAATCCAGGCGGTGTATGTCGTGCGTAATCCGGACAAATTGCGGCACCTGTCTGATTGTCTGCCGGAGCAACCTGTCTAGGAATACGGAGTCTGCCAGTGGGCTCTTCCTTAAAACTGCCATTATCCGCCCGATACGCGATTGCTCATCTTCAGCCCAACGATCACTATCAACGCGCCAAGCCAGATGCTCAACGAGTACTGTTCGTTAAACCACACCACGCCGATGATTAATCCGAACACGGCTGCAACGGCGCCAAGCTGGCTGTAGAAAACCGGGTTAGAGCGTTTCTGGAGTTCGAAGGCGCAGAAGTAGGTCAACGCGGTTAACAGCCCCTGCAAGATGATGACCCCCAGGAACTGATGGCCGAAGTCGTTCGAGACCAGCGGTGTTCCGATTGCCTGAGCGAACAGGCCAAGTGAGGCTGCGGAGGCGAGCAGAGTGCCGGCAGCCAGTGTCATCGGTTTTGTGTCGCCGGGCCAGGCTACGGAGCGATAGACATTGCCGATCGACAGCATGGCCGGGATGAGCAGGCCCAGGGCGAACCACAGGACATTCGCCTGGGGCATCTCCGAATGGCGCTGCAGAACAATCCAGGCGCAGGCGAGAACTGCGACCGACAGGCCGATGAGCTTCGCCCAGCTGCGTTTTTCCAGGCCCATGGTTGTCGCAATCAGGAAAGTGAATATCGGCGGCAGGGCATACATGATGCCGGTGAAGCCGGAACCCAGCTTGGTGACCAGGTAGAAGGCGGTGGCGTTGGGGATTGCAATTCCGGTCAGGCCACTGATGAGGAAGTAGGTCGTCAGCCGTCTTTCGAACATCGCTCTGGGCTTCGCGGAACACAACAGAAGAACCGAACCGGCAATGAGCGTTTGCCAGAAGGCATAGGTGATGGCCGGTACGCCTTGCGCGGTTGCCGTTTTCGCCAGGGCCAGCATCAGTGCAATGAGAAAGCCATTGGCCACTAACAGGCCCCAGACCACAGTGAGGGGAGGGAACGTCAGGTGTTGCTTCAAGGCCATCATCATCGATCTGCTCCTGCGTGTGAGTGTGTAATGCCTGAGCATTAGTTTGCTGGAATGGATTCGATTGATAATCGGAGAGATCTGAATAACACTCATTCCAAATCGGAAAAAATACAGGAGTTGAGGTGGCCACCGACAAGCTAGTTGCCATGAGGATTTTTCGACGCGTCGCGGAACTGGGCAGTTTCACCAGGGCGGCGGATGATCTGGACATTACCGCTGCGACGGTCAGCAAGCACATTGCCTTCCTGGAGCAGGACATCGACACCCGGTTGATTAACCGGACCACGCGCCGGATGAATCTCACCGATGCCGGCCTGGTCTTCCTGAAACGAACCCAGGCCCTGCTGGACGAATTGGAAGATGCCGAGCTGGAGGCCAGGGGGATTCAGGCGGAGCCCCGGGGAACGATCCGGATCAATGTGCCCATGTCGTTTGGTCTGACCCACATCACCGAAGCCATCGACAGCTTCCTGAGCCGCTACCCGGACATTGACATTGATCTGCAGCTCAGTGATCGCATGGTCGATCTGGTAGAGCAGGGCGTTGATATTGCGATTCGGGTGCGCAGTGCGCTCTCGGATTCGAGCCTGCTGGCCAGGCCGCTCAGGAAATCCAGGAACATCGTGTGTGCCTCGCCGCAGTATCTGGAACGGGCGCCAGAGATCCGGTCGCCCGCCGATCTCGCCCGACATAACTGCCTGATGTTTACCCTTCACGACCGCCCCAGAATCTGGGAGCTGGGTGGCGAGGAAGTCACCGTGAACGGTAATCTACGAATCGACAGTAGCCTGGCGATCCGCCAAAGCCTGCTGCGGGGGATCGGAGTGGGGTTGCTGCCGCGCTTCCTGGTGCAGCAGGATATAGAGAGTGGGTCGCTGGTTCCCCTGCTCCAGGATTTTCCACCGAACGGGTACACCGTATTCGCGCTTTTCCCGCCAGGGCGCAAACAGCCGGTGAAAGTCAGAATGTTGCTGGATCATCTCGATCAACATCTCGGTGACAAACCCTATTGGGAGTAGGGTTGCACCAATTATTTCCTTTAAGGAAATTATGTAGTTCTATTTTGTCCGTTTAACAGACCTATGCAATTTCATAGAGTGGCCACTCCAACGGATCTCTGTACCCCTTCAACAAACTGAGGAGATGGCTAATGGATATACATGCAGCTCTGGATTGGCGCTATGCCGTCCGTGAATTTTCGTCCGATAAGCTGAGCAATCAGGTTGTTGGAACACTGGTCGATGCGGCACGGAAAAGTGCTTCCTCCTATGGTTTACAGCCCTACAAAATGATCGTGATTGAATCTCAAGCCGTGCGGAAGGATCTGTTGCCGTTTTCGTTTGGGCAACAAAAGGTGTTGGACTGCTCCCATCTGATCGTATTTGCCGCTGATACGGTCATCGGCGACCAAACCGTGGATCGTTACGTGAAGCAGTTGATGGAGGTCAGGGACGTTCCCTACGACGATGTCTCCGGCTATGCCGAGCACATGAAGCAGGCCCTGGCCTCCAAGTCGCCGGCACAGAAAAGGGAATGGGCGCATCAGCAAGCCTATATCGCGCTGGGGACATTGCTGACCGCAGCGGCAGTGCTGAAGATCGATAGCTGCCCCATGACAGGCTTCGATCACGGGGCCTATGACCAGGTTTTGGGGTTAACAGAGCAGGGCCTTGAAGCCTCAGCGATTGTGGCCTTGGGACATCGGAGCCCCAACGATAAAAGCGCCGGGCTGGCGAAGGTGCGGTTTGACTATGATGATGTGGTGATCCGGATGTGACCGATGATCCGCCAGATCAGACCGGAGCGTCTTATGTGCTATCGAACTCAGCCACCCTGGAAATCTGGGGTGGCGAGGGGAAGATCTGCGTTATCTTGCACGCCGTCCAGCATCGGCATCATGTCTCTGGGGTGGATTTCTTCGCCGCACTCCGTACAGCGTAACTCCGGGCTGGTTTTATGGCCGCAGGGTTTGTGGACATACTCCAGCTGCGGATGGCTGCCGTCTTCGTTCATCCAGGTGTTCCCCCACTTGGTAAGCGCCAGCATGACCGGGTAAAGCGCCAGCCCCGCTTCGGTCAGTTTGTACTCATAACGTTTTGGGGCTTCCTGGTACAGAACCTTCTTAAAGACCTTTTTCTCCACCAGCCGATTGAGACGATCCGAAAGCAGATGGCGGGTGATGCCGAGCTGTTTCTGAAAGTCTTCGAATCGGCAGGTGCGCAGGAATGCATTACGGATAATCAGTAGCGTCCAGCGATCACCCAGAATAGACAGGCTGCGCGCGACCGGGCAGTTTTTTTCTCCAAGTTCATGCCATTTCATGCTGATTTCCCCCTCGCTGTCTCAGGACAGTCTCGTCAGTGATGGCGTCGTTCAGATTGGGACAACTGCTATGCACGTTCTAAAAAGGTATGGACTGGAATAGTACCACAGGATAGGTTTGTGACGGTGAGTTCCATTTTAGAACGCAATGAGGACATCCGTTATGCCTACAGCCAACAACCAAGCTTCTACTTCGTTCCCGGTGCGACGCATGGATTATGAGTTCGACGACATGCCAAAGTACTGGTGTGATAACGAGCCATCCCTTACACACTATTTCACCGGGCTATCCACGCTCTTCCCAGAAGGCGAGTCTTACTTTGTACGTTCAGTGCGTGCACTGCGGCCCCTGGCGAAAGCCAACAAGCAACTGGATCGGGATATTGGCGCTTTTATCGGCCAGGAGGCGATGCATTCCAAGGAACATCATGCGTTTCATGTCAGTGCTCAGCAGTATGACCTGGATCCGGAGTCTCTGGAGCGCGTCACCGGTATTATCCTGAAGGGGATAGAATCCCTGTTTCCTGAAAAATGGAACTTGCTGATAACGGTGGGTCTGGAGCATTACACCGCCGTGCTGGTGACCACCATGATGAGAAGCACCCACACCCTGATGAACGACCAGACCATTCGTAATCTGTGGTTGTGGCACAGCATTGAGGAGACTGAACACAAGGCGGTCGCCTACGATCTGTACCAGTACCTTTACGGTGAAGGGCTCGCTGCCTACCTGCCGCGGGTTGCCATTTTCACGCTGAGCCTTGCACTGATCACGACCATGTCGACGGTGTATCACATTGTGCTGATGAAGCGTGATGGCCAGCTGTTCAATCTTAAATCCTGGCGCAGGTTCGCTGCTTTTGCCCAGCAGCACTACAAAATATTCATCCCTCAGTTTCTGGATTACTACCGGACGGATTTTCACCCGAACGATGTGGATGAATCCGATCTGGTTGCGCGAACCAGGGAAATGATTGGTCTGGGCGGCGAGGCCGCTAAAGCG
>NZ_JBNRMG010000005.1:0-276432 GCF_050379435.1 Marinobacter sp. DUT-3 | reverse complement strand
ACGTAATTGAATGAAGGAGTATCGAAAGATGATTGATCCAAAAGAGATGACCGGCCTCGAAATCATGCAGGCATTTGCCGAGGGCTTATTTCCTACGCCCGGAATCGCCAAGACCATCCCGATGAAACCTTCTGAGGTGGAGCATGGTCGCGTTGTGTTTATTGCCACGGCGGATGCCAGCCATACCAACCCGTTGGGCGGGGTGCATGGTGGCTTTGCCGCAACGGTTCTGGACTCTGTCACCGGGTGTGCGACCCACACGGTGCTGCAGGCGGGGGAGGGCTACGGTACAACCGACCTGAATATCAAGATGTGCCGGCCCATTCCGTTCAACACCAACATGATTGCTGAGGGAAAAGTCATCAACGCCGGTCGTTCGCTGGTGATTTCTGAGGGCTACCTCCGCGATGAAGCAGGTAAGCTGTATGCCCACGCGACAGCAACCAATATGATTGTTCGGTAAGTCATATACAGGGCCCCGGGAGTCTGCTCCCGGGGCAACCGTTGCCGACTCCTTCGCTTTCCATTGCGTACAGTATCTTTCCGAGAGCCCGGACGGGTGCTAGTCTGCGTTTCCGTCTGTCTCCATAAAACAGGCAGGCATACAGGCGATGATTACCGGACAAGGCTGAAACGAAATCTTGCCCATCTGGCGCCTTTTATCATCCACTGGGCTGACGCAGACAATGAAACGAGTGCAGTTTTTCTCAACGGACCAGGCCGCCATTCGTTGGCTTCAGCTGTTGTCACTGCTGTTGTGTGTAGTGACCTCGTTGTCGATTGAGGCAGCCCCGCTTGAGCGCAGCAAGCAGCAGATCATTGTGGGCGGAGACCACTATCATCCTCCCTATGAGTTTATCGACGAGAACGGCGAGCCCGCTGGCTACAATGTTGAGCTGACCCGGGCGATTGCCGAGGTCATGGGCATCAACGTCAAATTCGAGCTGGGCGAGTGGTCTGAAATGCGCAAAAGGTTTGTCGATGGCGAGATCGATGTGCTTCAGGGGATGTCGTATTCCGATGAGCGCGCCAAGGTCTTCGACTTCTCGCCACCCCATGCGATTGTGCATCAATCAATCTTTGCCCGGCGTGGCGATCCGGTTGTCGATGTGAGCGGCCTTAAGGGAAAAGAAGTCATCGTACAGCGTGGCGACATCATGGAGGATTACCTGATTGAGCATCAGGTCGGCGCCAGGCTGCTTCCTGTCGACACCCACGCCGACGCACTACGTTTGCTGGCCTCGGGGAAGGGGGATTATGCGCTGGTTGCCAATCTGCCGGCGCTCTACCTGACACAGCAGTTGGGCCTGACCAACATCGTGCCGGTGGCGAGACCCTTCTCGTTGTCGTATGGATATGCTGTCAGGAAGGGGCAGTCCGATCTGCTGGCCCAGTTTTCCGAGGGGGTGGCGATTCTCAAGAATACGGGCCGTTATCAGGAGATCTACGACGAATGGCTGGGGCCGCTTAAAGAGGATGGCGGCATTCCATGGAAGCTGATCGGTCAGGTCGGCGCGGCCGTGTCCGGCACACTGCTGTTGATCCTGGGCAGTATTGTGATCTGGAACCGGACATTACAGCGGGAAGTGGACAGCCGTTCCAGGTCTCTGCGCGAACATCAACAGCAGTTGATCCAGGCCGACAAGATGACGTCACTGGGTGTGCTGGTCTCGGGTGTCGCTCATGAGATCAACAACCCAAGCAGCCTCCTGCTGCTGAACCTGCCGGTGCTACAGGACGCCTATGCAGATTGCCTGGACATACTTGATGCTCACTATCGCGAGCATGGAGATTTCATGCTCGGAGGGCTTGAGTACTCGCGTATGCGGGATGAGATTCCCCTTATGCTTGACGAAATGCTGGAAGGCAGCCAACGCATCAAACGAATTGTTGGCGACCTGAAGGACTTCTCCCGCGACGGCAGTACGGACCTGACCGAGATCCCGGATTTCAACGCCATCGTTGTGACCGCAATCCGGCTGGTGGACAATTCAATCCGCAAAGCGACATGTCATTTTGAGGTTAACTACGGTGCGGATCTGCCGGCAGTGAGGGGCAATGCCCAGCGGATCGAGCAGGTGGTGATCAACCTTATCGTGAATGCCTGCCAGGCGCTGGAAAATCCGCAGCAGGGTATATTTCTAAGAACCTATACCGATACTGATAAAATGGGGCAGCCCCAGGTATTGCTGGAGGTCAGGGATCAGGGCTGTGGTATGGCCCCCGACGTCATGAACCGTCTGACCGATCCGTTTTTTACCACCAAACGCGAGAGTGGTGGCACCGGTCTCGGGCTTTCGGTGTCGGCCGGTATTGTGCACGAACATCAGGGGCGACTGACCTTCGATTCCAAAGCAGGAGAGGGAACCACCGTTCGACTGTCTCTGCCGGCACTGCAGCCTGAAAGTTCCGACACAACCCCGTGAATATCCTCAGATGCGACTGGAGCCACGTTCGATGACGAAGAACCTGTACCCCACGTTTGGTGTGTTGCTGGTAGACGACGAGCCCTCGTTTCTGCGAAGTCTCGGGATTGCACTGGAACGCGGCGGTGGTATCACCAATATTCACCGTTGTCAGGACAGCCGCGACGTGATGGGTATACTGGCTCGGGAAAATATCGGCCTTGTGACGCTTGATCTGACCATGCCGCACATTGGTGGCGAAAAGCTGTTGCACCAGATTGTCGAGGAGCACCCGGATGTGGGTGTGATCGTCATCAGTGGGCTGAACCAGGTGGAAACAGCCGTCAATTGTATCAAGCTCGGCGCTTTCGACTATTTCGTCAAAACCGACGAGCAGGACCGGTTGATCGAGGGTATCAAGCGGGCTATCCGGCTGCAGGAGTTGCGGCAGGAAAACCAGGCCCTGCGCCGACATGTCCTCAATGACACGCTGGATTACCCCGAGGCTTTCGCGCCTATTATCACTGGTGATAAGGGTATGCGTTCGGTGTTCCAGTACCTGGAGTCGGTGGCGGTGAGCCGCGAGCCGATCCTGGTCTGCGGCGAAAGCGGGACCGGCAAGGAACTGATCGCCCGCGCGACACATACCCTGAGCGAACGCCCGGGATCGCTGGTCTGTGTCAATGTCGCCGGGCTCGATGACAACATGTTCGCGGACACCCTGTTCGGCCACCAGCGTGGTGCGTTTACCGGTGCCGACAGTGCGCGTGCCGGGATGATCGAGCAGGCAGCGGAAGGGACGCTGTTCCTCGACGAGATTGGCGATCTCAGTATGGCCTCCCAGGTCAAGCTGCTGCGGCTGCTGCAGGAGGGGGAATACTATCCCCTCGGTAGCGACCGGCCGAAACAGCTGCGGGCCAGGGTGCTGGTTGCAACCCATCAGGACCTGGCAAAGAAGCAGGCCGCGGGCGAGTTTCGCAAGGATCTATACTACCGCCTGCGTACCCACCATGTGCAGATACCTCCGTTAAGGCATCGCAAGCAGGATATCCCGCTGTTGCTGGAGCACTTTCTTGCCAAGGCTGCCGAGGAGATGGGTAAAACCAAGCCGGTTGTTCCAGGTGAACTGCCGGTGCTTCTGTCCAACTACGCCTTTCCCGGCAACGTGCGGGAGTTGCGGGCGATGGTGTATGACGCCGTAAGCGTTCATCGTTCCCGCATGTTGTCGATGACTGTTTTCAAGCGAGCCATCGATTTTAATGATTCGGAAACCGCTTGCGCGCCTGTCGAGCGCCGCTCTGTTTTCGTTGCTGATGAGCCGTTGCCGGCGCTGAGTGATGTGGCAGATTTGCTGGTTCAGGAGGCGATGAGGCGTGCCGAGGGTAACCAGTCCATTGCCTCGCGGCTGTTGGGCATCTCCCAGCCGGCGTTGAGCAAACGAATAAAAAAGCAGCAGTCCTGATCGCCATGGTGAAGGCTGAACCCCTATAACCTTTCGATCTGCTATAACCTCGCGAAACATTAGTAACTAATTGATAATTAAAGATTGATGTTTGCCTGCGTCGATTTTTGCCCCTTCAGGTTATACCCCTTCCACGTAAGCGACTTCCGCTCATCTCCGTTTTTTATTCTTTTTTAACAAGGGCTTAAGGAAGTTCTTCGAGCCTGGCGCAGTGCTTGCTCTATCTGTGGCGGCACCGTCGTTAGAGGGGTGCCGCACACTCACAACAACAAACGTGGAGGTTCCCGATGCTGGAACTATTCAACGACATCCTATGGGGCTATGTCCTTATCGCAATGCTGATCGCGGTCGGTATCGGTTTTACCGTCGCATCGCGCTTCGTACAGTTTCGTTACTTCGGCCGAATGTTTCGAATTTTTGGCACAGGCCAAGTGTTCAGTCGTGACAAGCAAGGCCACCTGAGCTCGTTCCAGGCGTTGCTGCTGTCTGTCGCCGGTCGCGTCGGCGGCGGCAACATCGCCGGCGTTGCGGTCGCCATCACCCTCGGTGGGCCCGGTGCCATATTCTGGATGTGGGTCGTCGGCCTGATGGGCATGGCGACCAGTTTCCTGGAGTGTACTCTCTCGCAGGCCTACAAGAAGGCCGAACCTGATGGCACCTTTCGTGGCGGCCCGGCTTATTACATCTCACGCGGGCTGGGGCAGAAGTGGAACTGGCTGGCGGTGGTCTATTCAATCCTGCTGCTAGTGACCTTTGGCTTCGGCTTCACTGCGCTGCAGTCATACTCCATCGCTACGTCATTCGAGGATGCCTTCGGTGTTCCCGTGCTTTACACCGGCATCGCGATGGCGATCACCGTCGGGGTGATCATCTTTGGTGGCGTCAAACGGATTGCCCGGACGGCTGAAGTACTGGTGCCGGTCATGGCATTTGGTTACCTGGCGATCGCGGTGGTCGTACTGGCAATGAATCTCGATCAGGTGCCTACGATGCTGGCGCTGATCGTCAAGAGCGCCTTCGGCCTGGAGCCTGCGGTCGGTGGTGGTATTGGCGCTGCCATACTGATGGGTGTGAAGCGGGGGCTGTTTTCCAACGAAGCGGGACTGGGCAGTGCGCCGAACGTCGCCGCCGTGGCCTATGTACCGCACCCGGTAAACCAGGGTGGGGTGCAGGCGCTCTCGGTGTTCATTGATACCCTTGTATTGTGTACCTGTACCGCGTTAATCATTCTCATGGGCACCGCCTACGACCCGACCCAGGGCAGCGATATCGGCGGGGTGGCGCTTACCCAGATGTCGCTGGCCAGTCATGTGGGTGAGTGGGGCCGCGAATTCGTCAGCATTGCGCTGCTGCTTTTCGGTTTCAGCACCATTCTTTACAACTACTACCTGGGCGAGAACAGCCTCAACTTCTTTAGCGAAGAGAATCGCACGCTGTTCAACGTTTTCCGCATCGCCGTTATCGGCCTGTGTGGCTGGGGGGCAACTACCGACCTGGGAACCGTATTCGGGTTTGCAGACGTGACGATGGGCTTGCTGGCACTGGCGAACCTGCTTGCGTTGATCATGCTGATGCAGCCAGGACTGAGGATCCTGCGTGATTTCGATGACCAGGTAGAAGCAGGCATCAAGCAACCGGTTTTCGATGCTGCCAATTTTGCCGATCTCGATATCGACGCGGCAGCCTGGAAGATCGAACCTGAAGACCGACAAAGGGCTGCCCCGTTCGTTGCTGAAAGCATTGCAGCTACGCGATGAATCTGTTGGCGCAATTTCCGGGCGTGAGGATGGCTTCGCGCCTGGGCAAATCATCGACGATTGACGGACCTGAAAACATGCAGGAGTGGCTGGAAGGTATTCACCAACAGGCGCGTACCCGGCTCGGCCAAGGGCAAGTTGCGAGCTATATTCCGGCGCTGTCAAAGCAGGATGCAAATCGCTTCGGTATTGCGATTTGCACCAACGACGGCCGCGTTTACGCGGCTGGCGATGCCCGGGAGTCATTTTCGGTCCAGAGTATATCGAAGGTGTTTCTGCTGACTCTGTCGCTACGCGCCATCGGCAACGCACTCTGGGAGCGGGTCGGGCTCAATCCTTCGGGCATGCCGTTCAACTCCCTGACGCAGCTTGAGGCGGAACGGGGCAAGCCGCGAAATCCATTCATCAACGCCGGTGCAATCGTCGTTGCCGACTCATTGGTCAGCGCCTTCGCGACGCCGGCGCAGGTCATCCAGGATGTGGCGCGGCGTCTGTCTGGCAATTCGTCCATCCTGATCGATCGGAGTGTTCTGGCCTCGGAATGGGAACACCGTTCGCGGAATGCCGCGGTGGCCTATTTGACGAAAGCGTTCGGCAACATCCATAACGAGGTTGATGATGTGCTCCACGCTTATTTCGCCTGCTGTTCGCTAAACATGAGTTGCGTTGATCTGGCGGTGGCGCTGAACTACCTGGCCGCGGAGGGATATTCGCGACAGGCGGACGAGCAATTCGTGGCACCGGAACTGGCACGCAGAATCAATTCTCTACTGTTTACCTCCGGTATGTACGATGCTGCTGGTGAGTTTGCCTACCGTGTCGGTCTACCGGCCAAGAGTGGCGTCGGTGGCGGCATCGTGGCGATCGTGCCGGGCCGCTTCTCCGTTTGTGTCTGGTCGCCGGCGCTCGACGATAACGGCAATTCGGTGGCGGCCCAGTATGCGTTGGAGCTGCTGTCGGACAGTCTTTAAATACTGCTCACCTCAACCCAACGCCACTGATCAGGATGCAGGAACGTGTTTATCAGACCGGCGCCACACCAAAGAGCCACTGGTGAGCCCAGAACACCGTCACCACATACACTGCAAGGCCGCCGACAATGGCAATGGCGTCATTCGCCTTGCTGGCCGGGAGTGTGGCAATGGGCCGCTGGGCTCTGCGTTTCAGGGAGATCCGGTCGACCACGGCCCATGCCAGGAAGGAGCCGAACAGTAACAGGTCATGAAGCATTCCGTTGGCCAGCAGGTGAGCCAGCGCCCAGAGTTTGACCGCCACCAGCATCGGGTGCCCCAGTTTTGCCTTGATCTTGCCCGGGAAATAGGTGGCGAACAGCAGCGGAAAAACCGGAATCAGAAGTAGCATGGCCAGATGCCGGAGCCAGCCCGGCGGCATGTAGACCACCGTCGGATCCAGGCGGGCGGCCCCATAGCCCCAGATGATCAGCACCAGACCGATCAGGGAGGCCAGCGAGAAGAGCCCCTTGAACGTGGCTTCGCCCAGGGAGGCATGCAGGCGATTACGCAGCGGCTCGTTGACGATGGACAGCGAGTGCAGACCGAGAAACAGAACCAAACCTACGATCAGTGTGGTCATTTTCGTTAGCTCCTTGTTGTTTTGTTGACCGGGGCCGTTGTACCTTCACGGCCTGAAGAACCGGGGATTGCGCTCAATGAACGCGTCGATCCAGCGTTCCAGGAATGATCTCGCACCGGGATTCTTGAGGTAGCGCCAGCCCAGTACCGAAATTACCAGAGCGCCCAGGGCATCGACGATCAGGTCCCACATGGTATCCGTCAGCCCGGATGGGTCACCCAGCATGGGCTTTTGCATGTTCATGCCGAACACGGAATCCATGGTGAATTCGACTATTTCCCACAGCGCACCCACGCCCAAGGCGAACATGAACGCGAAAAAGGCCACAAAACCAGGCTTCATGTGGACCTGGATTTTCTCAGTCTCGTTCATTATGTGTACAAGCAGAAAGCCGAGAATGCCAAGCAAAAAGCCGGACAGGGTATGTAATGCCATATCCCACCACCAGAATCGGGTGTAGTAATCGCGTATCTCGCCCAGAAACAGGGAGGCGAACACGAACCCGATAGCTGCGAGTTGAAGTTCTGGCGGGATGTGTATGCGGAACCGACGTTCAAATAGCACCGGAAAGAACGTGATCGCGATGATCATGGCGGTCAGGAACGCGGTAAACCAGCGTTGGCCCCATATGGCGAAGACTGTCTCTGCCAGCAGAATCAGCTGCAGTGCAATGGTGATTCTTTGGTGGGTGATTCGGATGCGCATGGGCCGGACGTTCCAGAAATCAAAGCATTTACCCTAACATACCTGGAACAGTTGATAACGCCGATGTCTATAAGTTCAAGGCATGCCTTGTCACTGACGCAGGCCGGAACAGGCGCTATAGTTGGATGATGCTTAGAATGTGTCGCCCCCTGCTGGTTTATTGGATATCTCTTCTCAGCCTGTCTGCCGGGGCCCAGACCCCTACAGAAAACTGTGTTGCCAGCGAAGTTCAGCCGGAGGCGATTGATCTTGATCAGCCCCGGGACCAGCTGGCGCGGCAGAGTGACCTGGTGATTCCGGAGGGGGCCCGCATTGGTCGGATTCGTGTTGTTCGCCGTCCGATTTTCGATGTCAGTGATCCGGAACAGGACAATGTTCTCTACCGGATGCTGAACGCACTCAATACGCCCACCTGGGAGTCTGCTTTACGCGCCCAGTTGGTATTCGAAGAAAGTGATGTCTACCAACCGGGCCTGATCGCCGAGTCCGAACGCATCCTCCGTCAACGCGAGTACCTGACGGCTGCATGGGTCGGTGTGACCCATGTGTGCGGCAATGAGGTAGAGGTGAGTGTTCTGGTGCGGGACACCTGGACGCTGCTGCCCACCGTTGGGGCTTCGCGGTCCGGCGGCGACAACACGACCAACACCGGGCTGTCGGACCCGAATTTTCTGGGGTCCGGAAAAAGCGTGGGGGTGTCCTACACGAGGGATTCCGACCGCACCGAAACCAGTGTGTATTTTGATGATCCGAACGTCTTCGGTTCCCACTGGCAGAGTGGATTTGCCTACGATAGACGAAGCGATGGCCGTGGTCGCAGTGCCTACCTGGAACGCCCGTTCTACAGCGAGCAGGCGAACTGGCGTGTTGGACTGAGTGGCGTGGACGATGTGCGCGAGGAGTCCCGCTTTGTGGGTGCGGAAGACATTGCGGATTACCGCCGCAGCCGCGACTACGTCAGTGTCGATGTGGGATGGCGGCTGGCGGAGCGCAATGATCGCCAGGTGAGGCTGCTGGCCGGCTACCGCTATGAAGCACTGGATTTCGAACGTCTGCCGGATGAGCCCAACCTTGACGTGTTACCGGAAGATCGAACGGTGAGCTACCCGTGGATTGGCTTTGACTACCGCGAGAACCGATTCCGGGAAATGACGAATCTGACCCGACTACAGCGGGTGGAGGACGTGCGGGACGGTTTTGTGTGGCGCACGGAACTGGGTTATTCCTCCCCCGGGCTTGGTGCCACCGAGGACCGCGCCGTACTGAATATGGATTTTCGCGACGCGCTTCTGACCACCGATACCAATTACGCCAGCTACGGGTTCAGCCAGAGTGGCACCTGGCGATTCGATGAGAGCCGGGTCGAGAACCTGTTGGGGACACTCAGTGTGGAATACTTCCATGGTGGTTCGGTGCGCTGGAACAGCTGGTACACCAATCTGTCTTTTACTGCTGCCCACAACCTGACCGTGGACCAGCAGCTACTGATCGGCGGTGATACCGGCCTGCGCGGTTATCCGAGCGAGTACCAGCAGGGTAACCGGCGGGCGCTCTGGACGATCGAGCGGCGCTACTTCCCGGACTGGCATCCTTTCAAACTGTTTCGTCTTGGCGGCGTTTTGTTCTCGGACATAGGGCGAGCCTGGTTCAGTGACGGCCGGAACAACGGTCCGGATGAAGGCGTGCTGAAAGACGTGGGTTTTGGGCTGCGGCTGGCGTCGAGCCGGATTGAGGTGCAGAGGATGCTGCACCTGGATTTTGCTTTTCCGCTGGATGGGGATGACAGCATCGACGACATGCAGGTGCTGTTGCGGGGCAGGGCACGCTTCTAGCAGAATACGCCCTTCATATTGCGAGCCAGCAAGAGGAGACACTCGGCCAATGTCAGAAGAGCCATTGAAAACCCTGTCCGACATGGCCAGTGATGCCCATGCCCGAATCCAGGCCACTCACCAGCACATTAACCCGGTGGTGGAAGTGCGCCGCGGCATGCGGGATTCCGGTATCCCCGCCGATGTCATGACCATCGACTGCCTGCGCACCCGCCGCCGCATCACACTCATCCTGCACGATGGACAACCCGGTATGGTGCTCTACCAGTTTGTGACTATGGATGATGAGGTTGGCAACGATTTCAAACAGGTGCCCCTGTCCGATATGGATGTGGGCACGCTGTTTGACTGGATGCAGGATTACTTCGGTTGAGTGGAAGCACGTTTCAATAGGGCCTGCCGCGGACTTGCGACAGGTCCGTCGGCGGATTGGGGAGGCTCAGGGCCTCGACTCTCCCAATGGCTTCCGGACTGATGGGGACCTGCCAGGTGTTAAAGTGGTCTGTCAGGTCATAGCCGCTGACTTCGCTCATCACTTCGTACCAGATATCCCACTGAGCCTGCTCGCTGTTGCAGATCTGGTTGCGACGGTCCCCGGGGAGTTCGCGCAATTGTCGCAGGGCGTTACGGTAGTTGTCCCAGTGACCAGGCAAGCCATAGATCATCTGCATCTGAAAAATCAGTTTTTCCCACACATCGAAATCATTAAAGTCACTGACGTCGTTGAGACGGCTGATGGCACTGTCGTATCGGTTATCGCTTTCAATGCGCGCGGGCAGTCCCACCTGCTCTTCAACGTAGTTGCTCCAGAGGTTGACTGTGGACTCTACGCCATAGCGGTAGGATGAAAGGCACTGATGCTGGTAATTGTGGCCAATTTCGTGCGCCACGCCCCAGCTGAAGACGCTGTCCGACAGCCGATCGATGCGGAATCCGGGCTGCGCCATGATGGGAAAGCCCGCATGGGCGAATCCGGCGCTGATTTCCACATCCTGGACCAGAAACTGGCGGCCATCCGGCCAGCGGTGAACGCCGGTGCCGTCACGGTCGAAACCTGTGATGTGGCGGCTCAGTTCCATTACCCTCTCGTAGTTCTGCATCAGTTCAACAGGTTGGTCTATGGCTTCCCAGCGTTCGCGGTCGTACAGGCCTATAGCAATTTGCGGGGCCTGTAATATGGCAAAGGGTGCGGGGTGGTGGCGAGCTTCCAGCCAGTCCTCGTGATCCTGGCTCGTCAGGTCAAAAAAGGGCTGGCGGATGCCGCCGAGAACCCGGACCCAGGAAGTATGTTCATCGTTGCCGGTAGACTCGATCACGATGCTGCCGCCATAGGGATTGCGGACATAATTGTCCCCAGCCTGGAGCGCGACCCGCAGGCTCAGGCTGCCGGGGCGCTTGAGCTCGTCATCGCTGTTGCCATGTCCGAGGCGGAGGTTGTCTGTACGTACGTTGATAATGGCGAAAAGGCCCTCGGCCTGTGCTTTATCATCTTCGACGTGAATGCGGACAATCTCTCCCGGCGCAGCGTAGGTGCGGCTGAAAGTCCAGTTTTTCAGTTGCGCGCTCCAGCCCTGCACGCTTCCATTGTCGAAGCGACGGTCCACGGGAAAGCGTATGGCAACCCGCTCGGCATCGGTGGGCACATCGCCGGCAAACAGATGCAGCAAGTCACTGCGGTCATACAGTTGGGGCGCTGGTGGCTGCATGGCATTGAGCGCATCCAGTTCAGCCTGTTGGGTCGCTTGGGTGCTGTCGGTGATGGGGAAGTCGACGGTTACCGGGTAGCTGTCTACCTTGTCTTGAACGTCGCTCAGAAAGCTGAAGCGCTGATTGTGCCCGCCGTGGGCGGCCCAGGTGACAATACGCTGGTCACCGGTCACATCAAACACCTGGTTGGAACCAACCAGGCCCATGGCCCCGTCCGGCTTGAGTTCAAACTGCTGGCTGGCCTTGCCCGCTGTACAGGCTTCCAATATGGGTTGTTTATTGGTTCGGGCGCTTATACAAAGCCCGCCCAAGCTGAGTAGCTTATCCACGCGCAATACCTGCTGCCGCGCAGAGCCATTGCAGGTTGCGAGGGTAACGGTACTACCGGGTACTGGCGGGTCGTTGCGACTCGACAGGCACTGGCCCGGCCTTGCTTCCACAAGGATGGCTTCCTGGTCTTCCAGGTCCATGACATCCGGCGTCGTCAGCTCGTTTGGTTCCGGAATCGGTATGGCTTGCCAGGGACTGGCGCTGCGCAGCTGTTCGTCCAGTGTCGGTGAGCTTGTCGTCTGCGGTGTTGAGGTCGCCGGCGGAGATGTGCCATGGGATGAGTCGTTTTTGTTGTCACCACTGCCACTGTCCAGGCAGCCAGCCAGCAGAAGGCTGGAGGTGAGAATCAGGGTAAGAGCGCTCTGAGGTTGGGATAAAGCACGTTCGGTAGGGGACTGCATGACCTTTCCTTGTTGGTTCTTTGCCAGGAATATTTTGAAAAACTCCCTGATGACCCCTTGCGCCAAGGGGGACCAAGATTGTGCCCGGAATGTGCGAGCCAGGTAGGGAATGTCTTCACAGTTCGATGGTTACGAACTGTAACATTCGGTTTGTTAGTGGCAGTTCGCATTTGCCTCACTAACAGGGAGTTCCGGGAACATTTCGGGGGCGGCGGAGCCCTGTTTGGGCTGGGACGATAGGCTATACTCAGAAGAGCAGGGAACCAGAAACACCGAGTGGCAGCCGCATGAATGAGATCGATGCCCTGGAATTCTGGCAGGCGCAGGGCCCCGCCTATTTTCGTGAACTTTCCACTTTAGGCGCTCTTCCTGACCAGGTGATACTGCGTCTGATGCAAGGCGGGCGGGTGATTGCGCTCGACGCCGGAGAACGTCTTTATAGCGCCGGTGAGCGTAGCGAATCCTTCTATATTGTTTTGAGCGGCAGGGTTAATACCTTCATGCCGAGGCATGATGGCGGTTGGACACTCGCGCGCAGCCATGAAACGGGCGACGACATGGGCTTCGTGCCAATGATCGCCCTCAGGGACCGCCCTGCCAGCACGACGGCGGATGTGGACTCGGTCGTGCTTGAGATCAGCTGCGCTCAGTTCATAGAGCTTCACCAGCGCGACCCGGAAGCTTTCGGCGTTATCCTGTTAAACCTGGGTCGCGGCATGGCGCGGGCAATCATAAGCATGGCTACCGTATTGGCTGAGCAGGACAATCAGCTGCATGCGGCCTATTCGTCGTCGCCCGGCTCTGTTACAAGCCGTAAGACTGAGAAATAGTATCCTTTTCCCCGGATTCAACCAGTTGTTGATAGCTTTCATTCAGGGCGCGCAGAATCTCAGGATCGGTGTCTTTGTGAACCGCGAGGTACATGGGGGTTTCGCGGAAGACCAGGACTGGTTCAAGATCGGTCACGTCTGAGGCATCAGCGGCCAGGTACGGGCCTGCCAGGCCGTCCGCTACCCACAGATCAATCTGATCCTGAACCAGACGGCGAGCGTTAAGGCCATTATTACTGATGGCAGACACGTTGAAGCCCTTGTCTGTCAGGTAGCCGGTCATGACATCGCCTTTATAGCCACCGATCCGGTACTCCCGGGCGTCTTCCAGATTCTTCAGCTCGATCGACGATCCCGGCTCGGCAAACAACGTCCACTTGATGGACGACAGCGGGCCCACCCAGTTGAATGACGGCTCACGATCCTCTGTTTTGGATACGCAATAGATGCCGTGGTCCGGGTGGCGTTCGGTGCGGTTAAGGCCATAACTGAGATCCCGGAGTTTGATGCTGTATTCCAGGTTGGCCTGTTCCACCAGTGCCTTCAGCACGTCCGTACAGAGGCCGGTTATGTCTTTTTTCGAGTGGGCAAACGGCTGGCCGTTGGTGGTCATGTTGTAAGGAGGATACTGTTCAGTATAGATCCGCAGTTCCTCGGTAGCAGTAGCGCAACCTGCCATCATCAACAGGGCCATTACAAGCCCGACTTTTCCTTTCATGAACCCACTCCACTTGTCTGGTTACGGTATTTTGGGAGCGCGGTATGATATTGAACGCGGACCCAACATGACATGCCGGAATCTTCTTCTTTACATTTTCACAACACAGTGACAATCAGACGGGTCATTGAAAAGCAGGGCGTAGACGCTACAATGCTGCTCTCAAGAATCTGGCAGTTTGTCCACGGAGGGGCGATTAGCATGTCTCGCAAGGTTGCGATTGGCTTTGGTTGTATTGTTTTTGCTGCAGTGTCTGCAGGGGTATTGGTCTGGCTCTCCCAGGAGCGCCTGACATTCAGTCCGGAGCCGGGCACCTCTCGCACTTTCGTTATTTCCTCCGAAACTCACCTTGAGCCCCAGAAAGGCGGCCGGTACGCCCGTGCCGAGACCCTGACCATTTCAAACGTGCTTAATACACGCGTAGAAAAAGTGGATGATGGTGCTGCGTCGCTGAACACGTCGGTTGTGCATGCGCTGATGGGCAATGGGCGACGCGTGCTTTTCGATACCGACGACATTAATCCCGATGATGAGCAGGAGAACCTGATCGCCCGATTGATGCGTGCCGGTCTCAATGAGGTGGTGGACGAACGTGGCCAGTTACAGGAATTTTCGTTCGCGGATATGGACGCATTTTCGGAGCTCTCCGATTCCGCTCCCGAAGCCATCGGTGAGCTGGGGAAAGCCATGGGGCTGGCGGGCCTGTACCAGCCGGAGTTCCCGACTGGAACCTTGCGCAAGGGATTAAGCTGGCAGTCTGAGCCGCTGGAAGGTGGCGCTGTTGAGCTGCCGGCCATGCATTATGAGGTGGTGGCACTGTCACCGGAGCGGATTACCGTGACTCTCAGGGAGTCTGGTGTTGCTGACGAAGAGCCCGGTAGCCTCGGCTTCCTGGTGTTCGAGCGGGCCACCGGTTGGCCTTTGCAGGGCCGGCTGTTGGTCAGGCAGAGCCAGTCCCATGGAGACCGGACCTATGAGGTTACCTCCTATCTGAGTATGTACCAGCAGGGTCATCCGATGAAGGTGACGGATCAGGTGCTGGAAGGCTGGGCCATCAATGCTCTGAATGGATTCCCGGTCGATCTGGACGACCCCGACATGCGTCGTTATATGGTGCCGCCATTTGTTACTGATGCCCTGGATGAGCGACTGGCACGATTGCAAGACACCATGCTTTGGTTTCCGCCGGGTCCAGGCGGCCGGGACAGCGGCCTGCAGTTGTCTCAAGAGGTGATGATGGACAGCTTTGTTGAGCTTACGTCATTGCACGGAGTGAGCTTGTGGGATCAGGACGACAACCCCATAAAGCCCGGCATCGAAGTCAATCCGCGATTCCGCCCGGGGGCCCTGGCTGGGCTGGGTACGGAGGAGCCCCGGGATCGGAATCCGTTTCAGGTGGGCCAGTTGTCCGCACAGGAGCTGGAGGCTATTGATCGCCTTGAGCTCGATCTGGCCCTATCGGTGCCCGGGGAACTGGTGTCGTTTGAGATCGATCGGTCAGGGGGCGTGATTGCTGGTGATGCAGGCGTATATCAGGCGGAGGTACTGGACTGGACTAACGAGCAGGCCAGGGTAAAACTGACGCACGCCGACGACGGAGCGTTTGGTCGCTGGAGTCAAATCTCGGCGTTGCCCCAGGGGAGCGATGGAGAGCCCATCACCCATTTTGGATACCGCCGAAGCATCTCGGTACTGGAGCCATTGCGCTCGGATTTTCTTGAAGCAACCGACCGAGATTCCGATTTTATGGCGTTTACCCGCTTCATTCGGCCAGAGCTGCACCCGCTTGGCGACGAGTGGGTGGGGAACGACCGCATTATTGAAGTGAGAACGCGCGAACCGATCAGCTCTCTTATGATCCATGTTCTGCCAATGAAGCCTCACCGGGAGGTGCTCTCGGTGCAAAGTGCGGGGAAAACTCTGAAGGGGGGGCCAGTAGTGGGTACCCGGGTGCTGGATGAATACAAAGTGCCCACCTTCGAGTTCGCCGAAATAGACATGGACAGCGTTTCAGCCGAGGGCGCGGGGAACAACCGCCTGAGCGTGCAGATGCCGGACCAGGGGGGCAATCGCTGCAGTGTCAGACTGCTTTCGCCGCTTGAGCACCAGGGCCGCCCCCTTTCCCTGAAATCAGCAGGAGGTTATGGCCACAGCGAGAAGGTTCTGTCTACAGATCACGGCGTCCGTTTCTTCTACGACATGCAGGTGTCACTGCAGGCCCAGTGTCTGACGCGGATTGACGTGCGTACCGAGCCGGTGGATGACAGCGAGTTCCTGCAAAGAGTGGATCCGTTCACCATCGAAATCAGTGAGCAGCTGTACAACGATATAGATCGGGTACAGGCGATGCGATCCGGTTCGTACTTTGGTGAACAATACCCGCTGATTGGCCGCAATGGTGACCAGCAACCGCTGGTGATCCTGTCGCGGATGGACCAGTACCAGGGTGAAGAGGCAGCGCCGGATTCCCGCCGGATCCGGTTCTGGGGAAAAGTTGAGGAAGTGACCTTTCCGGTTCTGGCCGGGAAGGAATCCCGCCAGATTGATATCGAGTTTCCGCCATTGCCGTAAGGATACGGGCCGAACGTCCAGGATGAGACCATGAAACACGTTGTACTGCTATTTCTGCTTCTGTTTGTCGCCACTTCAGTCCAGTCCGCCCAGCGGGTATGGCTGAACAGTGACGGCGCCTATTACGACCCGGACAACCTCTCACACCGGAAGAGTGCGTATTACGACCTGCCCCTGGAGCCGGACGGAGAGCTCTTCCGGCTCAAAATATACTATGCCTCCGGCGCCATGAAGCTTGAGGGTACCACTCACCACCCAGAGTGGTACCAGCAGGAGCTGCTAGGCGACTTCCGGGAGTGGTTCGAGGATGGGACGGAAAAAGCCAGTGGCCACTACGTCACGCGTGACGAAGTTTGTGACTGCGGAAACCTGTACCCGGTCAAGCACGGCACCTTTACGGAATACCACCCTAACGGCCAACTGAAAAGCCAGCGCGAGTATATCGGCGGGGGGCTGGCCGACGGCACCTATCGGGACTTCGATGCCGAAGGCCGCCTGGTGAAGGAATTCACCATTCTTCACTTCAAGTATCACGACACCTTTTCGGAGTACGAAGACGGTGAGCTGGTGTCCCTGCGTAACTATAAGCACGGTCAGCGGCATGGGGAGCAGAGCTGGTTTGATGCCCAGGGCCGGCTGACGAGACTGGAACACTACCAGGAAGGAAAACGACACGGGGTCATGCGTACGTTCCGGGACGGTGTACAACTGACGGATCACCGCTACGAACAGGGATACCAGCGCGGGCCGCAAACTGACTACCACAGCAATGGTCAGGTGCGACGTACCTATGTGGCCAGTAATCACCGGGGAAAACCGGAGGGCGACGATGTGTATTACCGGGAGGACGGCGGCAAAAAACGTCATATCCACCGGGTTCTGGATGATTCCGGGCAGGTAACCGAGCGTACGGAAAAGCGTTTTCATGACAATGGAAAACTCGCTTTCCGGGAACAGGAGCAGGGCGACTATCGGCTTCGGGAAGTCTACAACGCTGACGGTCAGCTCACCGAGCGTTTGGAAAGCGACGAGAACGGTAGGCAGGGCCTGGCGCTGACATCCGGATGGAGCGGTACGATTCGCGAGCATTACCGGGATGGCAAGAAACACGGCCCCCACCTGACAGTCTCCGACAATGGCGCTCGCAAGGAAGGCACCTACGAGAACGGTCTGAAAACGGGCCTTTGGGTGGAAACCGCTGCGGATGGGTCTCGCGTTGCCCGGCGGTATAAGGCCGGTGAGTTGCATGGTCTTCAGGAGAGTTATGATGTCTTGGGTGAGCGCATTGAGTTCTCCAACTACCGTGACGGCAAGCTCCATGGCCCCGCCAATATGCAGGGTTACCTGGGCCATCGGGAGGTCGCTGAGTACCGTCATGGAGAACCCCATGGGGATTATCTCAAAACCACGGACGATGGGCGGGTGCTGCATCGTGGCCAGTACATCAATGGCAAACCCGAAGGCGTTCACTATCACTTCACGGAAGACGGCCGAATGACTGCGAAGGAATCCTATCAGGCCGGTGAGCGTCACGGAGAATGGATCGAAACCGGCTATGACGGGCAGGTTGTCCGCAAGGTGACTTACCGCCACGGCGAAGAGGTAGCGAACATCAGTCTGGATTCAGCGGGCGGGGGGCAGCAGCCCTCCTTCCTGCGTTAATTTATCGTTCAGGGAAGGACTTAATGACTGTTTCTCGAATATTGACTGTGGCCCTTGTCGTCCTCCTGCTGGCGTCGGGTATGTGGTGGGTGAAAGCGAACGGCTTTCTGAATGATACCGCTCCGGTGATCACGGATGAGGCAGCGGGGTGGCCTTCAGGGAGTGGTCAGCGACACATCTTTCTGGATATTGCCGCCGTTGATGACGCCCTGATCGCGGTGGGCGAGTCTGGCCAGATATGGCGTTCCAGCGATGCCGGGGAGAGTTGGCAGAGTGTTGACAGTGGGGTAAGCGGGTTGCTGACGGCAGTCAGCGCCGCTTCTGGGAAAGAGCTTTGGGCGGTGGGTCATCGCGGTACCGTACTGTTCAGTGACGATGCAGGTCTCAACTGGCAGCAACGGCCTCCGGGCGGCCTGGAAAGTCCGGATTTTGTCGCGCTGGATGTCGCATTTGGTTCCGAAGGC
The DNA here is from genome assembly GCF_050379435.1 of Marinobacter sp. DUT-3. Lineage (NCBI taxonomy): Bacteria > Pseudomonadati > Pseudomonadota > Gammaproteobacteria > Pseudomonadales > Marinobacteraceae > Marinobacter > Marinobacter sp. DUT-3. The sequence continues at coordinate 257,995 of NZ_JBNRMG010000005.1, read as the reverse complement.
CATGGTTACATTGTGGGAGCGGACGGGTTTCTTATCGTTACCAGCGATGGCGGCGAGACCTGGTCCCGGCAGACTCTGCCCAACCGTTATCGTCCGTCGGACCTGAACGCAGTGGCGGTAACACCCGCAGGCCGGGCGCTGGTGGTGTCGTCCGAAGGCAATGTCTATCGTCAGGGCGATGACGGAGATGATTGGGAAGCGTTGGGTCAGGTTAGCTACAGATCCCTGAACGGTATCCTTATACTCTCTGGCGGCGACAAATGGCTGGTGTATGGTGAGGGCGGACAGATCTATGAGAGCGCCGATGCCGGGGCCAACTGGCAGCAGGTCAAGTCGGTCAGTAAAGCGCCGTATTTTGCTGGTCGGGTCCTGACTGATGGAAGCGTGGTGCTAGGCGGCGGCAGCGGCGTCGTGGTGAAGCGGACGCCGTCGGGTGAGCAATTCCATCTTGACTCAGCCCAGGCCCACGGAACCATTCTGGCGGTTCACGAACGCGCTGATGGCAACCTGGTGGTTGCAGGTGAACAGGGTCTCGGTTGGTCTGACGGCATGGATTACCGGTTTGAGGGCGACGAGTACGGTGCCACGGGCCGAAAGAGGGTACAGCAGAGGCTGGACGGCTGGCTCACCCGACAGCTGTTGGCATGGAACAATGAGCGGCGTTCCTACTATTCCGATAACGAGCCACGTATCAAACAATGGGTGAGAGCAACCCTGGCCCCGGCTGAGCATCGCGAGGCTTCCCATGGGGTTTTCACCACCGGGGTCTATCAAGACATCCGCACGGAAATCAAGAGCCTGGAGGAAGGAGAAGCCGGGCTTCAGGTGTATTCTCTGTGGTCACCGGGAGTCTACATCCAAAAGATGCAGAGTGGGGCCGGTAGAACGCTGCGATTCCCGGTAGACATGACTGACGATGAATACGACGACGCGGAACGGATGGCTCTGGTCCGTCGAGTAAAACAGGCGGGTCTTGACGGTGGCCTGGTGGGCCCGGGCCTGGCCACGACATCGTTCTTCGTGACTCAACCGCAGAGCGGGGAGGGCGAGAGTGGAAACGCCCTGCCTCAGTTGGCAACTGGCTTGTTTGCACAGCCCGGGGAGGAGCGTAGCTTCAGTGTGCAGGGGCTATGGAGCCAGCGTCTGGAGCAGGTGGTTGATGCAACTCCCGAGGAGGGCAGCGCTGATACCCCGGCCTCGGAAGCCAATGAGTTCCATGGCCGAGAGGACTTTCTCTACACCGTTACCCGAGGTGAACAGGCCTACGGCTGCGAGGAACAGGAAGTGGCAGCCCGGACACCCGAACTGGAGCAAAAGCTCACCACCCTCGATGGGGTGGTGAAGACTCTCACAGTGGCAGAGCAGGCTAAGGGGAGCCGTGCAATGGCCAAAAATGCGCATTGGAAGTGGTTTACTGCTGACGCGCCTTCTGGCTACCAACGCAGTGAGTATGGCGAGTGGGCTGATTACTCTTGTGTGAAAACTCTGGCTATTGTGTATGGAGCGCCGGGCAGCAGTAACATCGCCGTGGCGTTACAGGCAGAGGTTGATGAGTGGCTAAGTGGAAGTGGTCTGGCGTGGGGACCAGGAGATCTGGAAGTTCACGCATACCGGCTGACGACTGCCCCAAGCGTTGCAGACTAGGATCAGAACTTTTGAGTTCGGCTTGCCGGCGGCAGCGCCGCTAAGGGTGGGGCGGTGTGCTCCAGAGTCCCAGCTGCGGCAGCTCTTCGCCAAGTCGCAGGGCCTCCAGCCCCGGCATCCGCTTGCTTAACAGTTCATTCCAAAGCTGGGCCAGGGGCAGGGCATCGCTATTGTCCGGCATGTGCATAAAGACAAACGGTTGCTTCCCTTCTTCAATCCAGGTGCTCACTCGCTCTACCCAGGGCGCCAGGAAGGGGCGGTTGGCCTGAAGGTCCGGATGGCCTATATAGCGGACTACCGGGGGTGCTTCGACAGGGAGCAGATGAACCGGGACCCTGGGCTTTTTCCGCTGGGCATCCCGGATAACCTCATTGTCCGGTTCCGCTGCAAAGAGAGCGCGGCCATCAAAACATACACGGGCGATGTCGCGCTCCCGCAGGCCGCGATTGAGTGTCTTCTCGGCCTCTCCCTTGCTGAAGAAGGCGTGGTGGCGAACTTCAACTGTGCAGGTGAGCGGCGCGGGTAAGGCGTCTGTGAATCTCCACAGATTGTCCAGGTGTTCGGGACCAAACGATGCCGGAAGCTGAACGAGAAAGGGGCCAAGTACGTCGTTCAGTGGCGTGAGGATGTCCAGAAAGTCCCGTACCTCAGAACCGGGCCCAGCGAGCAGCCGGTCGTGGGTAATCCAGCGCGGGAACTTGAACAGGAAGCGGAAGTCTCCGGGAACCTGAGCCCGCCATTGCCGACATTGTTCCTGGCTGGGGGTGGCGTAAAACGTGGTGTTGCCCTCGACGCAGTTGAACACCTTGCTGTAGCGCTCGAGAGGGCTTCGGCCGGGTGGCAGTTTCGAGTTCCAGGCAGGGTGTTGCCACTGCGGGCAGCCGAGAAAGTAGGGTTGTGTCATGGCCCGATCGATGGATGTGTATGAGTCTTTCCAGTGGTTTCAGAGTCTATCAAGGCGTTGGGTCTGGCGATACTCTCCCGGAGAGCAGCCCATCCAGCGTCGGAACGCTCGGGTAAAGCTGGCGGTATCGGTGTATCCGAGATGGATGGCCAGCTCCTCCAGTTTCATGTCGCTGCCGTCCAGAAACTGCAGGGCAATTTGCCGGCGTTCGTCTTCCACCAGAGTGCGGAAGCTGGTGCCTTCCTGATCCAGTTTACGGCGCAGACTGCGTGGTGACAGAGCCAGTGCCTGGGCAATTTCGTCCAGTGAGGCGACCAGGCCCAGCGGGCCATGCAGTTTCTGACGCACCTGACCCGCCAGGCCGCTGGTCTGCAAACGTTCCAGGCGCCGGCGACACTGGTCGTCCAGCATGCGGACAAGGTGCGAGTCGTAAGTGGACAGCGGCTGATCGGCAACATCGCTGTGGACCACAATGGCGTTTCTTGCACTGTGGTATGTCGGCGTGATGCCACACAATTGTCCGATGCGCTGGGCATGCTCCGGCGGAGCTCCCTGAAACTCCAGGGCAACAATGTCGACACTGGACAGGCTGAGCTCCTTCAGGAGATTGAGGCCTGTGGCAAGATCTCGCTCCAGGAGAAACGGGCGCAGATGATGGGGAATGGGTTGCGCGTCCATCGCGACCCCGAAGCAGTTGCCCTCATCGATTCTCGATATTCTGCAATAGGCGGTACTCAGCGGCAGGTACCGCATGGCTCGTGCGATCGCTTCCCGCAGGGTCCGGCTGGTGCGCATGGCGAACCCCCATATGCCGAAGGTCGCAAGGCTGTATTGCAGGCCAAGCTGGAAACCCAGCGCGGGCGTCTCAGGCAGGGCAAGTATCAGATTCTCAATCAGGCGCATTTCCTGATCCCGGGTAATCAGCGCCTCGCCGTCCAGCAAGTCCTGGTCGCTAATGCCGGTGCCTAACAGGCAGGTATCGCGATCCACCCCCTGACTGGCGGCAAAGTTGATCATCACCTGGCTGATCGCGACGGGATGCAATGTGTGTTCAAAGTTCGACATGGTGGAAAGTCTACCCCGGCACTCTCTTCTTGGACAGTAATCTGACGCCGTGGCCATAAATGCCTCCCGAATGGCCATTGCGGTTCTGTCTGGCTGTTCTGGCCCTGATTAGACTGGCATTCGTACCCACGTCCAATCCGGAGGTTTTCAATGTCACAGGATCTTGCCGTACTCAATAAACAGGCGATTGCATCCGCCAAACGCTATATGGGGCATGTGTCCTGGCCCACGGTCGTTCTGGTAGCCGCCGTATTTGTCGGATTTGTACTGAATCTGGCGCTGTTTGCTTTTGGGGTGATACCAGCCTGGGTGGCTTTGCCTGTTCTCGGGGCCCTGACCTACATGTCCTACACGCCCTTGCATGAGGCGGTGCATGGCAATATCCATGGTGGGCTGGAGCAGTTGAAGTGGCTGAACGATCTCTGTGGCTACCTGGTGGCGCCGTTGATTGCGATCCCTTACGCATCGCACCGGGTTGAGCACTTCACTCATCATCGATACACCAATCAGCCGGACAAGGACCCGGATTATATTGTCAGCGGGATGGGAAAGGGCTTGATCCCCGCAGTGGTGACAGTGATCAAATTTCTCTGGGTTCAGAACAGCTTTTTCGTCAAGCAGCACTGGGGTACGGCATCGTTTAAAGATCGCGCCATCTATTGCCTGGAAGTGCTGGTTTCTTTGGGCTGGCGGCTGGCCTTTGTTGTGGTGGTGGATCAGCCCGGGACCCTCAGCGTTATCCTGTTGGGCTACCTGCTCGGCGGCTTCTTCACGGCGTACTGGTTTGCCTATCGTCCACACATTCCCTATCAGGATGCGAAACGCTATCGCAACACAAACAGCCTGATCATGCCGACGTGGATGAAGCCGCTGGAGTGGTTCTGGCTCGGCCAGAACCTGCACTCCATTCATCACCTGTTCCCACGCGTGCCTTTTTACCGGTACCACGCCTTGCATCGTGATATCGAACCGATATTGCGTGCCCATGGCACACCTATTGTGGGCATTTTCAGCCGCCAACCGGTGGAGGCCGGGACTGAGCATCAATGACGGGGAAAACTGAGTCCCGGGAACTCTGGCTTGGCTCGGGGGCGGAAGACCCTTATGATCCGGGACTCATGTCATCAAACTGGAAACCTTTCTATGCAGTTCCCCAAAGCGACCGTCATACTGGTTTCAGCCGCGCTGGCTTTCGTCGTATGGGAACAGTTCCGCGACAAGCCAGATCCCGTTAATTCCGCCCGTTTCACAAATCTGGCTGCCAACCCGGCGGAGCGCAGCGAGGTTGTTGACTGGGTGGTGACTCAGATCCCGGCATTTTGCGAAGAGCCCTCTGGTGGGAGGAAGGGGAGCGCAGCGTATTCTGAATGCGTTGAGCGCGGCGAATCCAGAACCTCCACATGTCGGCGCGAGATCTACGACGCGTTCCCGGGGGTGATCGCTTCCGACGCGGTTTTTCGGGATGTGTCGATCACCATGATGAATTGTCTGGTGCCGCGTTCCGGACTCATTGACCCTTCGCAATAACAATAAAAGAGGACTATTTATGCCGACTCAAACCATCTGGATTACAGGAGCATCCTCGGGCATTGGTGAAGCATTGGCTGTCCGGTTTGCCCGGGATGGTGCACGTCTTGTGCTCTCTGCCCGGCGGGAAAGTCAGCTGGAGCGGGTTGCAGAGCGATGCCGTGAGGCCGGCCTTGAGGCTGATCAGGTGTTGGTATTGCCGCTGGATGTGACGGACTGGGAAGGTTTGTCGGGGGCGGTTCAGCGCGTGCTCGATACCTTTGGGGGCATTGATCTTCTGGTTAATAATGCCGGCGTTTCCCAGCGTTCGCTCTGCAAAGATACCGATATGTCGGTCTATCAGAAGTTGATGGATGTGGACGTGATGGGCCAGATCGCGCTGACCAAAGCGGTACTGCCCCACATGCTGGAGCGTGGTAGCGGGCACCTGGCTGTGACGGCCAGCGTGGCTGGCAAGGTGGGCGTGCCTCAGCGTACGGGGTATTGTGCCGCCAAGCACGCCGTCATGGGCTTCTTTGATGCATTGCGGGCGGAAGTGGAGGGCCAGGGTGTTCACGTTTCAACAATCACTCCGGGCTTTATCCGGACGGACATCTCCCGTAATGCCCTGGCGGGCGATGGCAAGGCCTTTGGTCAGGAGGACGAGGATATCGCCGGCGGTATGGATGTGAACGAATGCGCCGAAGTGATCTTCAAGGGTCTTAAAGCGAAGAAACCGGAGATCCCGGTAGGCAAGGGCAAAGAAATGGCTGCGCTCTGGATCAAGCGGATTTCACCGAACGCGCTGTTCCGGATTGTAAGGATGCAGAATCGGAAAAACTGATGAGCGAATACACCGATCATCTCCAAGAAGTCTTCCACCGCTTCGGACCCATCACCATTCATTGAGGAAGTTTTGTTGATTGGTTAAAATTTAACCATCAGTCTGATTGGAGTACGAATCCTATGATCTCCTCAGGCGCTTTTTCTGAATCTTCCATGAGCCTGCGTGCAGTTCGTACGTTTTCCTTGTGGCTGTCAGCTGTCTTTCTCTCCCTGATGATAACCTCGACTGCTGTCGCTGAACAGGTCCTGGCGCAGCCAGCGGATAATGCGCCTATGTCGGTTCTGGATGGTAAGACCTTTAAGGCCACGCTGGGGCGGGGGGACGATGCGCCGATCGACGACCTACTGGTCTTCAAGGATGGTCTGTTTGTGTCTAAAGAGTGCGAGGCGCGTTGCGGTTACGCGGAGACCGAATATTGGGTGCGGGCAGAGGGAGACACCATTGAGATGTTCGCGGAGTCGCCCTGCTTGAGATCCGACGCAATTATAATCTGGGAAGGGACGATCAAGGGCGAAGAGATAGAAGGGACATATACCTGGATTAATAAACGTTGGTACTGGACGTTCGAGAAAGAATTCGAGTTTAAAGGTCGGTTGGTGGATGCCGCTACTGCAACCAATAACTGATCTTTACGGGAACAGGCGGATTCATGGACACGCAGGCTAAAAGAAAACTGGCTGGCATCCTGAAGCTCCTCATTCTGATCGCGCTGATTGTCGTTGGTAATCTTTTCACCCGGGGTGTCCTGGAGGGCATGGAGGTTTCGATCCGGCCCTATAATGAGCCAATGCTGCACCGAGTCATCGTTACCTCGATGATTGCTTATGTTTTCCTGATGGCAATTCCGTTTGTTCCTGGCGTAGAAATCGGGCTGGCCTTGATGATGCTTCTGGGGCCCAAGATTGTTCCGCTGGTCTACAGCTGTACTCTGGCTTCTCTGTGTCTGGGGTTTCTGGTAGGGCGCTTCCTTCCCGAGGCTATGATCAGCCGCTTCCTGATGGATTTACATCTTTTCAGGGCAGGGCGATTCATTGAAAGACTGCAGGGGCTGGACAGCCAACAAAGGCTGAGTCTAATGCTTGAAAATTCGCCGCGCAGGCTGGTGCCCGTGCTTCTACGGCATCGATTTCTCACCTTGATGGTTGTGATCAACCTTCCGGGTAATATGATAATCGGTGGCGGCGGGGGGCTGGCGATGGTTGCGGGAATAAGCCGTTTGTTCTCCATCCCTCAATTCATCCTTCTAATTGCGGTGGCCATCTCCCCCTTGCCGATATTGCTGCTGCTTTTTGGTGACATGGTGGGAGGCTGGCCGGTTTAGTGCAGTGAATGCCTCTATCCTGACGGATAGTTCCAGCAATGCGTTGTCCCGGCTTGTCGGGATACAGAACCGGGAAAGCTGATGAGCGAATACACCGATCACCTCCACGAAGTCTTTCAGCACTTCGGGACCATCACCATCCGCAAGATGTTCGGTGGCTACGGCATCTACCATGATGGCCTGATGTTCGCGCTGGTGGCCGATGACGCCCTTTACCTGAAAGCCGATCGGGAGAACGTGGGCGACTTCGAGCGCGAGGGCCTGGGGCCATTCGAGTACGACAAGGGCGGCAAGGTCGTCAAAATGTCCTACTACCTTGCACCGGACGACGTCCTGGAAGACCCGGAACAGGCGGCTACCTGGGCCCGTCGCTCATATGAGGCCGCCTTGCGGGCGCGAAAGGGGCATCCCTAACTGCTCACACTTATACCCAGTACTGTGGCCATTGCTTCTGCTGACCAACGTTATTGATCACGAGGGCAAGCAAAACCAGGATGACGGATCCAAGGAGCACCGGCGTCCACAGGAATCCCCAGTCCTGAATCCCTGCAGTTAACACGACAATTGGATTTGCGCCCGCTGGCGGGTGCACCGCTCGGAAAAACTGCATCAGGGCGATGGCTATTCCGACTCCAGCGGCCATCTGCCATGCGCCAGCCCCGGCTATATTCATTATTGCCAGACCAACGAGGGTCGCAATCAGGTGGCCACCGATCACGTTGCGTGGTTGAGCCAGTGGTGCGCCTGGAGCAGCGAACAACAACACGCATGTTGCGCCGAAGGGAGCCATCAGCAATGGAACGCCTGCCAACTGGGAAAGGTAAGCCGTGGCACCAATTCCGGCGACACCTCCTACCAACCCTGTTAGGATTTGCAGCGAATCGGGGCGGGCAGGAGCGGTGCCTGGGCCCTTGAACTTGTGAAGCATGGATATCTCCTTACCATAGTGTACAGACCGGTCTGTACACTATGGTAGTTGAAGCCAGTGGTCAACCAAATTCAGACTTAATGCGTTGTGGTATTGATAGGATGCAGATATGAGCAAGCGGGAGGATATCCTTTACACGGCCCTTCATCTCTTCAACGAACACGGCTATCAGGCGGTGGGGGTGGATACCATTCGTGACGTGGCCAATGTCTCGAAAATGACGCTCTATAAGCATTTCAAGAACAAGGACACGTTGATTGAAGAGGTGCTAAAACTCCGACATTGCCAATTCAAGGAATCTCTGGAGGAGGCCATTGCCCTGGTTCCCGATGCGCCTCTGAAGCTCAGGGAAGTATTCAACTGGCACGCCCGCTGGTTCTTCTCGCTGGACTTCTTCGGCTGCATGTTTATCCGCGCGACAGGGGAATACCATGAGTCTTCCGAGCTGCTTGCGATCTCTCAAGAGCACAAACAGTGGGTCGCCAGGATGTTGGAAGATATCTTCCTGGCGATGGGGGTAGACAATGCCGCGAGCGTCGCACGTTTTTTCCAGGTGACTCTCGATGGCATGATCATCAATGCGAGCATTTTCCGCACTTTCGACAGTATAAATGAAGTATGGAGAGGGCTTTGTCGGTATATCGACCTCCCATACGAACCACTTGAAAAGCCCAACAGCGAGTCGATCCATGAACAATGATGAATTAAAGAGTATTCTCGAACTAGACGGTGAAGAGCGATACGACTACTTCCTGAGTGAGGTGATCGAAGAGCGCGAGATCTGGATTCTGGTGAATGCGGAGAATCGCTTCCTGAAAATCGTGTCTGACGATGGCAACGTGGAGCACCTGCCGGTCTGGCCCAGCGAGGCGTTCGCGGCGGAGTATGGCAAAGATTCCGAGGATCTCACCCCGAAAAGTATTTCCCTGCCGGATTTCTTCAAAAAATGGGTGCCGGGTTTAACGAAAGACGGCCTGGATGTTGGGGTGTTTCCTGGCCTGGACGGAACCCTGTGGATAACGGAGCCGGAAGAACTGAAGCGCGACCTGCAGGATGAGCTGTCGAGTTTTTAACGAGGGAACGGGGCATGGAAGCATTATTCATCATTCTGGTTGCCGGCATTGTTTTGCTTGTTCCTGTCGGCTCAGTTCTTGGGTTTCTGGCCTTTCGACAACGTAGTTCGCAATCTGCCCGCATTGAATCCCTGGGGCGGGAGGTGTCGGGTTTACGAGAGGAAGTTGCCCATCTGAAGCGCCAGATGGCTCGTGAGTATGACGCGTCGGCCTCGCAACATGATGAATCTGCAGAACCTGCACCCGTTGAACAGGCTTCGCCACCGCAAGATGTCGCAGCAGCCACCGATTCCGCGTCAAGTGATTGGATCGAGCCTGCGCAGCCGGTGGTGCGCAGTGAACGACCGGAACCAGACCGTGTTTCCCGCATTACCGCTGCCCTGAAAGAAAACTGGATGGTCTGGCTTGGTGGCCTGAGTGTGGGTCTGGCCGGGATCTTCATGGTCAGCCATTCCATCAATGCCGGGCTGATCGGCCCGGTACAACAACTGCTGCTCGCCCTGTTCACTGGTCTTGCCCTGCATGCGGGCGCGGAGTTTCTGCGTCGCCGCAACCGGGGCGCGGATCAGGTATTTGCAGCGTTGGCAGGGGGCGGCAGCATTACCCTGTATGCCGCGTTGCTTGCCGGCGTTCACCACTATGAGTTGATCAGCCCATTGATTGGGTTGGTAGGGCTTGCGGTGGTCTCCCTCGGCACCATGGCGCTTGCTCTGGTTCATGGCCCGTTGCTGGCCATCATGGGGTTGAGCGGTGCCTATCTTGTGCCTCTGCTGATTGGCGGTGAGGATGGCAGTCTGGCCTTTGTGCTGTCGTACAGCTTCCTGATCACCCTCAGTTCGCTGATGTTAATGCGCTACGTTTATCGGGACTGGCTGTGGTACTCCACGCTGGCCGGTGCGTTGTTGTGGTGGCTGGTCACGTTGTCCGCTGCGCCAGTGGGAGTGCCGACTGCCTGGTATCTTGCAGGGCTGTTCGTGATCTTTGCTGTCATGCCGGGACACCAGAAGGCGGGGGCGCCACGCCTGTGGGAAGCCCTTCTCGCATTGCTGGCGATCTGGGGATTGTCGATCGCTGATCAGGCCGCTGACAATCCGCTGTTGTGGAGTTGGCTGCTGATTCTGCCGGCTGCGGCACTGGCGCCCCAGAGTCGCGGGGTGTACTGGTATCTGCCCTGGGCGGCAGTGCTGGCCAGCGCTGCCGGTTGGCTGGCTTATATGGTTCGTGAGGTGGCAGACCGTGTGTACCTGGTGCAGATGCCCGTGGAGCATCAGGGTGGTTTCCTCGCCTACCTGATTGCCGCAGCGATACTGACCCTGGGGCTCGGCCTGTGGCACTGGGTGCGTGATCCTGACCGTCGCCGGTGGGCGTCGCTCACGATGCTCTCACCGCTGGTGTGGCTGATCCTGGGCTGGTTGCTGCTGCATGGTTACGGCACTTCCTCCCTTTGGGCGGTGTTCACGCTGTTGCTCGGCGGTTTGTACGGCGTTCTCGCCTGGCTGATGGAAAGCCGTGAGCGCTATCGCAGCGGGGTGGTCTGGGCCATCCTGGCGGCCCATGTCAGTTACTCGCTGGCGGCGGTGATGGTCTTCCGTGAAGCCTCACTCACGCTGGCCCTGTCCGTTCAGTTCATCAGTCTCACCTGGCTGGCGCGCCGCTATGACATGCCTGAGCTGTACCTGCTGCTCAAGATAGCGCTGGCCCTGGTGGTCGCGCGGCTGACCTTCAATCCGTGGCTGCAAAGTTACGATGCCAGTTTGCATTGGTCACTGTGGACCTACGGCGGCGCAACACTGTGCGCGGCGGTGGCCACCTGGATTGCGAACCGGAATCACAGCATCCGCCCCTGGCTGGAAGGGGCGACATTACACCTTCTGGTGTTGTTCCTGGGCTCGGAAATGCGTTACTGGCTCTACGACGGCGACATCTTTGCCCATGAGTACAGCTTCACCGAAGCGACGATCAACACGCTGCTCTGGGGCGCGCTCAGCCTGACTTATATCGTTCGCGCGAAAGCCAGTGAATCCCTGGCCTGGCTCTACCGGCTGTTCTCATGGATTCTGCTAGCCCTTGCCAGCCTGAGCTATCTCTCGCTGGTCACTGTGCACAATCCCTGGTGGGGCGGCAGTGCCATCGGCGATACAGCGATCTTCAATATCCTGCTGCCTGCCTACGGTGGGCCGGTGCTGCTGGCAGTGGTTGCCAGCCGGTTCCCGGAACTTGTCCCCAGGTTCTGGTCGCTTTGCGTGGCCGCTGGCAGCTTTCTGTTATTCACAGCCCTGGAAATCCGGCAACTCTGGCAGGGCAGTGATATGCGGCTATCGTTCGGGATCACCGAGGGCGAACTTTATACATACTCCGTTGTGGGCATGCTGTATGCCATCGCTGCAATCATCTACGCCACCGGGCGTAATAATACAGTGCTGTACAAAGCCGGTATGGCCTTGCTGGGGCTGGTCATTGCCAAGATCTTCCTGATCGATATGGCCGGTCTGCAAGGCTTGTGGCGGGTGGCTGCCTTTATGGGATTGGGGCTTGCATTATTGGGATTGGCCTGGCTCTACCGAAAAGCTCAGGGGGCTCCAGAGCGTAGTTAGGGGGCGGGAAGTATTAAGCGGTCAATTTACGGTCATATTTCTGAAACGCCCGTTCCAAAGCGCTTTGGGGCACCTATCCTTGTGTTGCTAACACAGTTATCCACAGATTCTGTGGGCAACTATCTACCCATGGGCAGTGAGTTTCAGGCACTTCCTGAATATGCTTTATTGTTTCTGCTAAGGTTTATTGGGGGTGCCGGTGTTACTGGGAGAGTCGCTCCATCTGGCTGCGTTCGGGACCTATAGGGTATTTGGGGGCTGACCGTTATTGCCAGGACAAACTCAATCGCATGTCAGATACCTGCTATTCGTAAAATGAGGAGTCGCTGATGCTCAGTTACGTCGCTCTGGTGTTATTGATTTTCGTGGTTTTGGTTCTGTTTTATGGCGTTATTGCCATCCATGATATTCCCTACGAAATTGCTAAAAAACGTAATCACCCCCATCAGGATGCTATTCACGTGGCAGGCTGGGTTAGCTTGTTTACCCTGCATGCGATATGGCCGTTCCTGTGGATCTGGGCAACTATTTACCGGCCTGATCGTGGCTGGGGGTTTCAACAGTTAGAGAAACAGCAACGCGAGGATGAAGCCTTGTTGACGGATCTGAACGACAAGCTGGAGCAGCAGGCAAGGCGGTTGGAAACTCTGGAGCAGAAGCTGGGAGGGAATAACTGATGGATGCCCTACTGCTTCTTACCTATGCCGCTATCTGTATTTTCATATTCAAGGTGTTCCGAATCCCCCTCAATAAATGGACTGTTCCTACGGCCATTCTGGGCGGTGTGGTCCTTGTCGGCACACTGGTGCTGTTAATGAATTATAACCACCCGTTCACCCATAAGGTGAGGCAGGTTTATGTTGTGACGCCCATCGTGCCGGAAGTTAAGGCCAGAGTGATGGACATCCCGGCGCCGGCTAATACCCCCCTGAAACAGGGGGAGCCCATGATAGTGCTGGATAACACCCGATATCAGGCCCGGGTTGCCCAACTGGAAGCCCAATTAGCGGACATGGGCCAGGTGGCGGCCTCTAATGTGGCCAGTGTCTCCGAGGCCCGGGCCAGAGTGGTTCAGGCGACTGCAAAAAGGGACCAGGCGTTACGTACTTTGCGTCGCTACGAAGGGGCGGCCTCCGCTTTCAGTCAACAGCAGATCGACACCCAGCGTAATAAGGTGGCGGCCAGCAATGCGGATCTGGATGCGGCCAGGGCGGCATTGGCAAAGGCGGAAACGCAACTGACGGGCTCGGTGGATGGTCAGGATCCCGCAGTGGCCGCCATTGAGGCACAGCTCGATGAAGCCCGTTTTGATCTCGAAAATACTGTTCTGAGGGCACCTAGAGATGGTTTCCTGACTCAACTGGCTGTGCGCCCTGGAATGATGGCTGTGCCTTTCCCCCTGCGGCCAGTGGCTAACTTTGTAAATCAGGAGGAACGCCGATTTGTGGCCGCCTTCCGACAGCAGTCACTGTTGCGCCTTAAGTCGGGCTACGAGGCGGAACTGACTTTTACCTCTTTACCTGGAGAGGTTTTTTCCGCCAAGGTGGTTGAGGTGTTGCCTACTATCGCGGAAGCACAGTTAGCAGCGGGGCAGCAACTGATTGGTGGTGAGGCGTTCCGGAGGATGGATAATGAGGCGTTGGTTGTCCTGGAAATGGATGAAAGTGCCGGGATAGAGGACCTCCCCCTTGGGGTCAGTGCCCAGGCGGCAGTTTATTCCGATCATGTTCATCATGTGTCGATCATGCGCAAAATCCTTCTCAGGATGTTGAGCTGGCAGCACTACCTTTATCTGGATCATTGATCCTGATTGGCAGGGGAATGGGCGACTTCTCCTTACGTCGCGAATGAAGTGACCCACAGATTCAGTGGGTCACTTTCAGTGCTACGCTTCTGCCAGACCAGAGTCCCCGCTGTTAGTGAGCAGTTGCTGTTTTAGCCCTGGCTTTGCGCCGATTTCCATTCCGGAATTCAGGGGCGATGCTGTCTTGCACGGTGCGTTTGAACTGGTCAATAAGTTTGCTGTTGTCATGGTCCCAGGGGTGAAACCCAGGCTTGAAATAGCGCAGCCACTCGCCTGTCAGGCTTGAGAACGCCCCATTGATACCCCACATTCGCCAAAGCCCCTGAAGAGTGTCGGTCAGTGATGGGCGACCGTCGCGGGCCATCATGCGAAGAGTGCCATAGGTGGTGAACACCGCCAGCATGGCTGTACTCAGTACCAACCACCCTGTTCGCTCGATATAGTTGCTGCCGTCAACCGCCTTGTAAACATTGAACGCCACGCCCTTGTGTTCGGTCTCCTCCACGGCGTGCCAGACCCACAGTGGACGCATGGTTTCGTGCATATCTTCGCGAATATCATCCCGTGCCAGCAGCAGGTCGGCGAGCATGGCAGTCAGGTGCTCCAGGGCGCAGGTGATGGCCAGATGGTGACGCATGGGAAGTATCCGAACGGCATCGAGCAGGATTTTCAGGTGCGCTTCGATTTCCTCCGTCGGCATGCCCTGATCGTGGACGTGCTGGTTCATGGCCACGTGTTCCAGGGAGTGCATGGCCTCCTGGCCGATAAAGCCGGAAATTTCCTTCTGCAGGACCGGATCCTGTACCGATGCACGGAAGTGCCGGACGGCATCAACAAAGAAGGTTTCGCCCTGGGGGAAAAGCAGCGACATGGTGTTCATGGTATGGCTCATCAGCCGGTTTCCCCCTAGCCAATAGCGGGGAACCTTACTGTCGAAGGTGAAACCCATGCGCTGGGGCTTGATGCTGACGTTTTCGGGGGTAGGGCGTAGCGAGGTTTTCCTGGTTTCGGGTGATTGCATGGTGATGTCTCCGTCTGTTCGGTGATACATGAAGAGAAAAAGAGGACCGGTCGCAGGAGCAGAGCCGGCCCTGAAGGTTCGGGGTTATTCGGTTTCAGCCACTTCCCGGACCCGCTCGGAAGGCAAGACTTTGCGGCCGACGCCGAACTCGAAGTCGGTCTCGTGAACCCGCCGGGTCCAGAGCCAGAACTTCCAGGTGGAATAGGGCTAGACGGCGAAGTTTTTACCGTCGGCCTGCTGGTACCAGCTGGTGCAGCCGGTGGCCCAGACCGTGCCATCGAGTGCCTTCTGGGCGTTTTCGTTGAAGCGTTGCTGGGCCTCCGGTTTAACGTCGAGGTAGTCCGCGTAGCGCAGGCGGGCGTTTTCCATGCATTTGAGAATGTAGTCCACCTGAGCCTCGATCATGAAAATGATGCTGTTGTGTCCCAGACCGGCATTGGGGCCAACCAACTGATACATATTCGGGTAGCCGCTGACCATGGTGCCCATGTAGCCCTCCACTCCGTCTTTCCAGTCCTTGCCAAGGGTGTGACCCTTGCGGCCCTTGAGGGTGAAGTCTTTCATGTACAGGCGCGGGTCCACCTGGAAACCGGTG
This sequence comes from Marinobacter sp. DUT-3, assembly GCF_050379435.1. NCBI lineage: Bacteria > Pseudomonadati > Pseudomonadota > Gammaproteobacteria > Pseudomonadales > Marinobacteraceae > Marinobacter > Marinobacter sp. DUT-3. The sequence goes on along the minus strand of NZ_JBNRMG010000005.1, from coordinate 242,693 downwards.
CCCAGGATGATGCAGTCGGCCGGATGCTCGACGCCGTCGCTGGTCACAATGCCGTTCGGGGTGATCCGGTCGATGCTTTCAGTCACCAGCGACACGTTTTTGCGGTTGAACATCGGGTAGAACTTGTTGGAAATCAGCACCCGCTTGCAGCCAATGGTGTAGTCCGGGGTGAGCTTGCGGGCGGTGTCCCGGTCGCGGACCTGCAAGCGAATAAACAGCTTGGTGAGGTGCTGCAGGCTGCGGGCCAGTGCCGGGTTGAAGATGGGCCAGACCCGGGATTCATTGGACCAGTAAAGGCGGGCCCGGTGCAGCTTCCTCAGAGCCGGGACGCGCTTGAACACGGTCTTTTCAAGGCCGTTGTAGCTGCGTTCGTCCCGCGGAATGATCCAGGCAGGTGAGCGCTGCATGACCGTCAGGTGCTCCACCTCCGGGGCGATTTCCGGGCAGTACTGGATCGCACTGCCCCCGGTGCCGATGGACACCACTTCTTTACCCTTCAGATCGTAGTCATGGTCCCAGCGGGCGGAATGAAAGACCTTGCCCTTGAAGCCGTCCAGCCCCGGGATGTCCGGATACTGAGGTACATGCAAAGGGCCGGAAGCCAGCACCCAGTGATGGCAGTCGAACTTGTCCCCGGTTTCCGTGGTCAGCGTCCAGCGCGCCCGGTCCTCGTCAAACTCGGCGGCGATGACCTCCTGGTTGAAGCGGATGTGCGGGCGAATCTGGTATTTGTCGGTGGTGTTCCGGATGTAGTCCTGAATTTCATACCAGGGCGTATAACGTTTGCTCCAGTCCGGCTTGCCCTCGAAGGAATACGAATACAGGTGCGACTGCACATCGCATGCACAGCCCGGGTAAGTGTTGTCGCGCCAGGTGCCGCCGACGTCGTCGGCTTTTTCCAGCACCACAAAATCGTGGATGCCGGCTTCCTTGAGTTTAATCGCCATGCACAGGCCGCCGAAGCCGGCCCCGACGATCACGACCTCGGTCTTTTTGATGCTGGGGGTGTGGGGTGTTTTTTGTTGACCCATAACCCGGTCTCCTCTTGCTGATGTTGTCATGTGTAAGGTCGAGTGTATGGGGACATCACGGGGTTTCTCGGTTCAGAAACGGCCATGCGGCATGCCCGATGGGACATGACAGGGTGGGCTTGCGTCAGATCAAGAAAATGTCGGTTACTGGCAAGGAGTGGCAGTAGAGGCGTGAAATGATATGGACACAGGGAATGTAACTATTTGCTTTGCTCGGACCCTGGCGTTCTTTCTGTTACTTGAGTGGGCTCGAAGTAGCGGTTGAGCAGATCCGGATCATCGAAATGGCGCTTGCCGATAAATGCGGTGGCATGGTGGCCCCATTGGCGCATGGCTCCGGGGGAGAGTACACCGGTGCCCCAGAGCAGAAATCGCTCCAGGCGTTCTGTGCCGGCGATCAGGCCGTTGGGCAGGAACAGACTGCGGTGCATGCCCGTATTGTCCGGTAACGCCCGGAGCCGGTCATAGTGAATCAGTTCATAGGGTGTCGACTCTGTTATCGGGTCCGGTGGAGCCGAAAAACTCACATTGGCAACGTAATGGGTACCACTGGCCAGGTACACAATGGGGCGGGACATGGCCTGATGGTTGTCTGGCGCTTCGAGAGGCAGCAGGGTCATGATTTCGTCCCCCACCGCGTCGGCCTTGAGCTGGAGGCGATCCGACAGGGGGTACCATTGGTGATAGCAGCCACATGGGTGGACACTGTCATACATCAGGACCTGCCCGTTCTCATCCAGCGTGACGCGCCAGATAAGCCCATCCAACCGACCGCCGTAGATATCCAGCGGGTGGGGCTTGGGACGTTCATCGAACCAGAATACGTAGACCAGCTGTGGCAGCCATCGGTTCTGCCAGCGAACCCGGGTGATCAGCGTATACGCCCGGGCGGGCGGTTCTACCACCCACTGGCTGTCATTCCACAGGGGCGTTCCTGGCCGGTCATAGGGTTTGTCACTGGCCATGATCAGATGGGGGGCATGGTACTCCAGCAGTTTTCCGGACTCTTCCGTTGAAAACACCGGTAACCCAAGACGGTCCCGGGAGTGTTCATGGCTCAGAACGGACGTGATAAGTGTCGGATCGGGTTCCGGTGGTTCTGGCGAGTACTGTCGGGCCCCTTGATTGTCAGTCTGCGTGCCAAACTGCGCCTCCTGTGACGCCTGGAGTCTACGGACCTGGTAAGCCAGCAATGGCCGCATCAGAGGATAGGCGCCAATGGTGCGGCGCCAGTCCAGATAGGCGTCGGGTACCTTCACCTTGGACACAAGGTCGGTCCACTGGTGCGAATCGGACGCCAGCGCAGTTACCTGTTGTTTGGCGCAGTGCATCAGCCAGCCGGGATCGAGCATATGACGTTTTTTCAACCGAGCGAGTCGGACACGCAACGCCCGATCTCCGTTGTATAGTGCATGATACAACCAGTCATGGCGTTCTTCAGGCGTAAGGGCGGCGAGGTCAAAATCGGCCAGCGTCCTGTTAACCCGTAGGTAGGGGTAGCCGGGAATCGGATTATCCTGGGCATCCTGAATGCCGGCCTGTTGCAGTTGCCGCTCGACATCCTGCCAGGCCGTGGTGCAGGCTTCGCTGGTCAGGGGTGCTAACGGCGGCTTCGCTGACTGGCTGGCACAGCCACTCAGTGCCCAGGCCATGAGCATCAGGGTCACGAGGTTACAGGTTGGCGCCGGGTGCGACCTGTGGAATTTGAGCATTTGCCTGGCTGCCTCGGGGAGCTCTAGCGCTATTGACACGGGGGCCGTGTGGAAGTTTCAGGAGAAGATATGAATACCAGATCACCCACTGCAAACATCATCATGACTGGCATGCCGGGTAGCGGTAAAAGCACCGTAGGTGTTCTGTTGGCCAAGCGCCTCGGACTCGGTTTCGTGGACACCGACCTGCTTATCCAGCAACACGCCGGTTGCACGCTACAGGACATCGTGGATAGCGAGGGCTACCAGGCGTTGCGGGCGGTTGAGGAAGAGGTGTTGCTCAGTCTGGATGTGGAAAGGCACGTGATTTCCACGGGGGGCAGTGCTGTTTACAGTTCGAAGGCGATGAAGCACCTCAAGAACAATGGCGTGGCGGTGTTCCTGGATATTCCACTGGAGCTGGTCATCCAGCGTTTGGGAGATTTCAGCCTGCGCGGTATCTCACGTCGACCGGACCAGTCGCTGGAAGAGCTGTTCGAGGAACGTTTTGAACTTTATAGCCGTCACGCGGATATCACGGTTTCCGGTGTCGGGCGGGATCAGGATGAGGTGTGCGAGGCGGTGGTCGAGGCCTTCAAAACACGGGTTCCCTTATGATGCCAACAACGGCAACCATCGCAATGAGAATCGCGCCGATAATAACCGCCGTTCCACCCAGCATCATTGATCATTTGGAAGCCGGGGTTGTTCCTTCATCCTGTTGAGCACCACCCTTTAAAAGCCCTGAAAGCACTAGGCTAATCAGTACAGGGCCCAGCAAGGCCAGGGTTGAGGGTTCGGGAATGTCTATTGTTTGGAGCTTGGTAAGGCCTCCGGTCAGATAGTAGGTCTCACCGGTGCTTAGAACTGTGACACCGGCTCCCTCAAAAGGCGCTGTTTTATCAAGGTTGTGGAAGATATCCTGGCCGGCTTCCAGGAAGAAGAGGTCCAAAAACAGGAAGAACTCAAAGTCACCGGAAACAAATGGCTCAAAGCCGTTCTCAAACAAGCCGCCTTCGTCCGAAACGGGTTGGTCGTGCAGCAGCGGCGCAAATCCTTCCCACTCGAAGGATGCCGGTTCACTCTCAAACGTGGCCGAGACCAGGCCGCGATTCTGATCGTCTACTGTAAATATCCCAACCGCGCTGTGGGAACCTTGCGGGTTTGCGATAGTGTTATCGTATGAATAGCTAATCAGCGTGGCATTGGCTGACATGGATAGAAACAGGGCTGCGAGCAGCATGAGCCCTTTCATGGTAATCCCTCTCGATGTGATGCTGAGTTCCATTCTTCAAGATGCAGCAATTAATGGACCAACCCTTCTAAGAGCACGAACCAGCGACATGTCATGCTATTCCGTCGCAAAACCTGTAAAGAAACCTGACATCAGGGCGGATAAAGGATGGGACAAGGGAGTGAACCTGCGAGCCAACGCCCCAGCCCCGGGGGCGCTGAAATAAGGGCCGGCTCGGGTTGCTGCACCGGCCCTGTACTCCCTAGAAATGAAGCACTTGTGGGTGAACCAGGCGATCGTAATCCTGGTAGCTCATCCGCATGACTTCGCTGTGGCTACCGGCGTTGAAGACGATGTGCTCGTCCTCCCGCAGATGCTCACTGACGAAGACGTCCATGTTGTACAGGTTGCCGAAAGGCGGCATGGCACCGACCTCACAGTCGGGGAAGGCGGCATTGATATCAGCCTCATCTGCCAGTTCCAGCTCCCTGGCGCCCAGCGCCTGTTTCAGCTCGTCTACGTGTACGCGGTCTGTAGACGGCAGAACGGTCATGAACAGGCGGCCGTCTGCTTTGACAATCACTGTCTTGGCGAATTCGCGGCCCCGTACATGGGCGGCCTGTGCGGTTCGCGAAGCGTCAACGGTGGGCTCGTGGGCCTCCGTTCGGTAGTTCACTGCATTGCTGTCGAGAAATTCCCGAAGTTTCTGGTTAATCATGGCGGTATCCTCCTTCACCTCAGTGAAAGTTCCATGATGTGTACATCTACCAGTTTAGCACGTGATCCGGTCGCTGTCGGATTACGATCGGAGCTTACGGCTGGCCCGTCAACCCCCTGAAATAGTCGATACCTGGTTGAATGAGGTAAAAGCACTGGCCGTCAGTGAACGCCACAAACGGGCTTTCCACCGGTGCCAGTTTCGTGTTCTCGTTGAGCCGGGCTTCGTTGGACTCATGGCAGCCGGGGCTGGATACGCGTCCGATGGCTTTCATGGTCCCTGAGTCATCACTGTAGGCAGTTCCCGATATGTAAGAGCCGTACCGGTTTGTGAACAGCAACCAGTAGACTTCACCGTCGCGGGATGGCGTCCTGACCAATTGGCATTGTTTGGGGGAGCTCAGGCAGTACTCGTTGTCGTTTGTCAGTATATCGAGCAGCGGTTCCGGTATGGCTGTTTCCCGGGGTATGACCATGAACATGTCCGCCACCGCCTGGCGATCGTTCCTGTCCACCACGGGCTTGTGTTGCCAACGTTTGTCCTGCTTAAGCACGGCGTCGATGCGATCGGCGACCAACGGATTCTGCTTGGCAAACTCCGAGTCCTGCAGCTTTCTTAACTCCTTGACCCCGTAAGCGCCCAGCTTGAAGCGCAGGTAGTTGTAGTCAAATGCGTCCGCCTCGACCTCACCATTCAACAGCCGGTTGGCCTGGCTTTCGGCGGCCCAGGCGCGCATGTCGGCGGCGGGGGTGTTCACCAGGATCAGTACCCCGGCGACCACAAACGCCAGCACCTTGTTGGCGCTCTGGATGGCCCCCAGGGCCCGGGCGCGCTTCATCAGGATCAACACGGCATAGCTGAAGGTGAAGCCGGCGATCAGCAGTTGGATGGTAGCCGCCCAGAGGCGGTCGACGGTCAGGCCGTATTGCTCGATACGCAACCCCAGCGCCCAGGCTGCCAACAGCGAATTGAGAGGGAGCAGGAACACGCCGAATATCACCAGGCCGTGCATCCACCTCGGGTAAGGTGGATGCTCCGGGTTCTCGCTCAGCACCGAGTTGAAGAAGAACAGCAGCACGATCGCGAGGGACATCATCAGCAGGGCGGCATGACCGGTTTCCCAGATCTTGGCCACGCCAGTGAATGGCAACGCCCCCAGGAACAGTATGCCAATCAGTGCGGCCAGGGGCAGTAGGGCCTTGATCAATACTTCGCACATGGACTGCACGGTGGCAACCAGTCGGATGCGTTCGCGGATCAGCACCAGCCCCCAGCCACCGACAAACGCGCTGGCGGGGTAGAGGAAGATGGGTTCCTCAAACAATTCCTCGAAAAAAGAGATACCGATGATGTCAAAAAGAGCACCCCACAGGATCAGCAACAGCCAGAATGTCCCAAGGAAAAGTCCGAGCAGGGCCAGAGTCAGGGCATGCTGCCAGGAGTGTTCCAGCAACTGGCGGTAGTCGAAACGGGGCGCGCGGTTGATACACCAGATGCGGAAGTATAACGCCAGTATAAACAGCGATATCCCGACGCTGACGAAGAAGATGAATGTAAAGTACGGCCGGTCCGGCAATTCCAGGCCAGCTCCCCACCTGAGCCACCCCAGATGCCAGCCCAGCCCGAACAGGAGAGGCCCAACCGTGGCAGCCGCCCATGCATTGCGACGTTCCATCATCCGTTCCAGGCCGAGATAGAAGAACACCGGCAATCCGCCCGCCAGTGCGTAAAAGGCCATAAGCCACCGTGGATCGGTCGCGGGCCATGCCCCGTGGTCGATGGACAGGTGTAACAGATACAGGGCGAAGCCCTGCACCACTGCCAGTATGATCAAGCCATAGCGGCTGACGGTGTCCAGACGGGAGTTGTCATGGGCTTCCATAAGATCTGCCTTGTTGGAGGAATGTTACAGCCGTACCAAGCGCTTGATGATAAGGGAAATCGGCCTGGCCTGGCAGGGGCACTGCTGGCCATCAAGATCGCAAAAGTAGATGCGTATCACAATATTTCAGGTTGGCACATAGCGGATGGTCGCACAGAAGGAACAACCGTTTCGTCATACTCCTATACTCGGCTTTTTTCGTTCCAGCGGCTGGGCAAACCCCACCACTGGTCTGGATTATCAAATCCCACGGGATAAGCCACAGTGAGTGAATTGTGATGATAAAGGATTTGCAGGCGTTCTTACGGAGCATCGGGTGTCGCTCCGTATTTCTGATTATGGTGTTTGTTGTAGCCCTGGCAGCAAGCCTTGCCGGATGTAGACAGGACGCGTCCGTTGAAGACCTCGTAGGCAACACCGGCACAGGCACCACCGAGGCCGAACCGGAGGTGGACGAAACCGGTTTGGCCGGAAATGAGGTCCGGCAATTCAATCACCCGGGCCTGCTGCACGCGGAAGCGGACTTTGCCCGTATTCGGGAGAAAGTACAGAACGAAGAAGAGCCCTGGGCAAGCGCCTGGAACGATCTGGTTACCGACGGCATTTCCCAGCTTGGCAAGACACCGGCGCCCCTTGAAACCGTGATTCGTGGCGGCGACGGCCAGAATTTCGGCCGCCTCGTTGCCGAGATCCGCTTCTCCTATGCCCTGGCGCTGCGCTGGAAGATATCCAGAGACGATCGCTACGGCGACCTGGCCGTGGACTACCTGAATGCCTGGTCATCCACCCTGAAAACCATCACGGGTGATCAAGGTCGCTATCTGGCCGCTGGCCTGTATGGCTACGAGTTTGCCAATGTCGCTGAAATCATGCGTACCTATGATGGCTGGGCCGAAGCGGATATCAAGCAGTTCCAGGATATGCTGGTGACGGTGTTCTACCCCCTGAGTCGACGCTTCCTGCGGGAGCACAACGATGCCTGTATTTCCAACTATTGGGCTAACTGGGACCTGGCCAATATTGCTGGCATACAGGCCATTGGCGTCTTCGCTGACCGGCCGGACATCTACCAGGAAGCAATGGACTACCTGTACACCGGTGAGGGCAACGGCGCGCTCGACAACCTGGTGTTCCATCTTCACGCCGGCAACATGGGGCAATATCAGGAAAGCGGCCGCGATCAGGGGCACACCACCCTGGGTGTCGCGCTCTACGGGGCTATCGCCAAAATGGCCTGGAACCAGGGTGAGGATGTCTTTGAGTACTGGAACCACCGGTTGCTTGCCGCGTCGGAATACATCGCCCGCTACAACCTGCTTGAGGAAGTTCCCTACACGCCCTATGGACCGAACTGCGGAAGTGTCATGCACGTTCCTCAATGGACAGTTTCCGACAAGCAGCGTGGTCATAGCCGGCCGGCCTGGGAGTTGATCTACAACCACTACGTCAACCGGCTGGGCATGGCAGCGCCCTGGACGGAAAAAATGGCGGCACGACAACGGCCGGAAAGAAGCAGTTGGGGCGGCGATGAGCTGGGGTGGGGAACCCTGACCGAGACGCTGGAACCTGCTGCCCTGGGCGGCGCTCCCAGGGGGTTAACCGGGAATCTGAGCGGCGGTACGGTGGAGCTGTCCTGGTGGGGCGCTGCTGGCGCCGAGAGCTACCGGCTCAAGCGCGCCAGTGCTCCGGATGCGGTGTATGCCACGATTGCCACACGTGGGGCAGAGGAATTCCTGACCTACACCGATACCGATGTCTCGGAAGGCGAGGATTACTATTACCAGGTAACCGCGATTTCTTCCGAGGGCGAGAGCGCGGCCTCCAATACCGTTACCGTGCGGGTGGGGCCCAAACTCATGGTGTATTTCCCATTCGATGCGGCGGAGGACGGCGGGTTTGCCAGCTCCGTTGACGACACCGTCGTCGCCACGCCCAACAATGGCCCCGCACTGGTGCCGGGCAAGCTCGGTAATGCAATATCCCTGGATGGCGCCGACGACTACGTGAGCCTGCAGGAGGGAATCGTTTCCGAGCTGGCAGACTTCAGCATCACCAGTTGGGTATACATCGACGGGACAACCGACATGGCGAGATTGTTCGATTTCGGATTTGGCACCCAGCGATATATGGCCCTGGTGCCCCGCGATCGTGACAACCAGATGTGCTTTTTCATTACCAGGATCAGCTACCATGCCGACCAGAAAATCTGTGGGAACCCTGCCCCTGTCGGTGAATGGGCACATGTGGCTATGAGCTTGTCCGGAACGACCGGCATTCTCTACCTGAATGGCGGCGAGGTTGGCCGTAACGACAATATGGTACTGGCTCCGTTCCGCCTGGGCGTGTCCACACAGAACTGGCTGGGAGATTCCCAGTATGGGAACGACGCCTTCCTGGACGGGAAAATAGACGACTTCCGGATTTATAGCGGTGCCTTGAGTGCCGCACAAATCGCGGCGCTGGCTGCCGAATAGGCCGTCGCCGTCAAGCCCTGTTTGGTTCAGGCGGTAACGGACGGGGCTTGCTCCAATCCGCACCCGGTGTTACCGCAACCCGCACGGCTTGCCTGCCGTTTTTGGACGTTTACGTGTCGTATTGGTCCATCCTCTGCCCACCAAACACCGTCACATTAAAACTATCGAAAACCCGAGAAAAGGGGAGATAGCCATGGCGGTTAATTTTGAGAAGGCTTTGTTGGATCATCCACAGCAACGAGCCGGCGCTGCACGACAGCCCGGAAGTGTCGACCAGTCGGACCGCAAGGTGCCGATCAACCTGCGCCAGTCTGGCCCCACGCCGGTGGAAATGCTGATTTCCACCCGGGTTCGCAAATCCCCGTACTGGCATCTGGCGTATGAGGCCGGCTGCTGGCGGGCCACTGTGTACAACCGTATGTATCATCCCCGCGGCTATGTCCGTCCGGAGGACGGCGGCGCCATGGTGGAATACGAGTCCCTGATCCACGACGTCACCATGTGGAACGTGGCGGTCGAGCGCCAGATCCAGGTCAAGGGCCCGGATGCGGAGCGGTTCGTCAACTACGTCATCACCCGGGACGCCACTAAAATCAAGCCTATGCGTGGCAAGTACGTCATCCTGTGCAACGAGGACGGCGGCATCCTGAACGATCCGGTTTTGCTGCGGGTGGCCGAGGATGAATTCTGGTTCTCCCTCTCCGACAGCGACCTGGAGTTCTGGCTGCGCGGGGTGAACATCGGTATGGGTTTCGACGTCAGTATCGCGGAAATCGATGTGGCGCCCGTCCAGATCCAGGGGCCCAAGTCCGAAGCACTCATGGCCGATCTGTTCGGTGAAGCGGTGAAGGAAATTCCTTACTACGGGCTGATGGAGGGTCAGGTTGCCGGCCACGACGTGATCATTTCCCAGACCGGTTTCACCGGCGAAAAAGGCTACGAGATCTACCTCAAGGAAGCCACCAAGTACGCCGAGGATCTCTGGTATACCGTGCTGTCTGCTGGCGAACCCCACAACTTGCGGGTGATTGCCCCGGCACACCATCGCCGGATTGCCGCAGGCATTCTTTCCTGGGGGCAGGATGTAGACCAGGAAACCCTGCCGTTCCAGTGCAACCTGGCCTACCAGGTACCGCGCAACAAGGACGCGGACTACATCGGCAAGCAGAAGCTTGAGAAAGTTCGCGAGCAGCTCGACGCCGGTCATCCGCCGTTCAGCCACATCATGGTGGGTATCCGCTTCGGCGGTGGCAAGGTGACTGACTACGCCAATGATTTCTGGCTGATCAGTGGTCCTGATGGCGGTGAGCCCGAAGGCTATGTCACTTCGCCCTGGTACTCCCCGGAACTGGAAACCAACATCGCACTGGCCTACGTACCGTTTGACCTGCGCGACATTGGCACCCGGCTCACCGTGCACCTACCCGTGGAGTATGCCGCAGCAGACGGCTCAACCGAGGTGGAAGCGGAAGTGGTGGAAGTGCCCTTCCGGCCATCGGTCAATCCCAATGCCCGGGAACGTGCCAGGGCCAAGGGGATTGATTTCGCGGATTGACAATTCACGGGTATCGGTTGAATGAGGTGACAGAAACATGAAGCTGGCATACCAACGGCAGACAGAAAAAGCGGAAGATCCCCGGACCATTGCGCTGGTGCGGGAGTTGGTCCGCGCTGCGACGATCGAGGCGACGCCCCGTCAGATTCTGGAAACAGACTCCCTGACGGAGCTGTTCCCCGTCGGCACCTGGGTTTACGTCCCTTTCCTGCCCCACGGTCAGTTCAGTGAGACATTGCCTGCCTGTCAGCGGCTGATTGACGAGGGCATGCTGCCGGTGCCCCATCTGCCCGCGCGGTTGGTCGAAAGTCGCGACCAGTTGCGTGACTGGCTGGGGCAGCTAAGAGATATCGGAGTTGACCGCCTGATGTTGATTGCCGGTGACAGTGATTCGGTCGCTGGCCCGTTCCCGGACACCCTGGCTTTGCTGGAATCCGGCCTGTTGGAGCAACAGCAATTCCTGCACATCGGAGTTGCCGGCCACCCGGATGGACACCCCGTCGCCGGGCCGGACAGTCTGGCCCGGGCCCTGTCGCTCAAGCGCGATTACGCGAGAGTCACCGGCACCCGGTTGTGGGTGGTGACCCAGTTCGCCTTCGAGGCAGAGCGCTATACCGGCTGGTTGCAGGCCGTGGGAGATATCCTGCCGGAAGTGCCGGTCTATATGGGGGTGGCCGGCCCCACCAACCTGAAGACATTGATTGCTTATGCTGCGCAATGCGGCGTGGGGGTATCCGCGCGGACGATGTGGCGTAAGCCTGGCAGCGCCCGCCTGTTGCGGTCCTGGACCCCCGACGGCCTGGTGCACGCCCTGGCGCGTCACCGACAGGATTTCCCGGACACCCGGCTTGCGGGCATACACCTGTTTCCGTTTGGGGGGCTGCAACGGTCTGCCCGGTGGATACGTGAGTATGGCGAGACCGATGAGAACGAAGAGCCCGACGAGGCTCGGGGCAGCCTGTCTGACCCCGTGTCCGACAGTGTGTGATACGTGGTAACGGATGTAGGGGAAGAGCCTCAGCCAACATAGGGGGAGAGCTTCAGCCAATATAGGGGGAGAGAAACGTGGGTCTTCAATACAGTGAGTACAATAAAACCGTCCCGACCCCGGAGAGGCTGCCGCCGGGCACCCCCGATATCGAGATTGCCCGCTCCGTACAGCCGCAGTCCATCCTGCTCCTTGCCCAGCAGCGTCTGGGCCTGCCGGCCGACAGCCTGATCCCTTTCGGCCACTATAAGGCCAAGCTGAACATGGCCCATGTGGATACCTCCTCACGGGCGGCGCGGGGCAAGCTGGTGATGGTGACGGCCATTACGCCTACCCCCGCCGGCGAGGGCAAGACCACCACCAGCGTGGGGCTGAACGATGGACTTAATTGTCTGGGCGTGCGCTCCTCTGTGTGCCTGCGGGAACCCTCCCTGGGACCCTGCTTCGGGATGAAGGGCGGGGCTGCGGGCGGCGGCCGCGCCCAGGTGATCCCCATGGAGGACATCAACCTGCACTTCAACGGCGACTTCCATGCCATTACCACCGCCCACAACCTGCTGGCATCGATCCTGGACAATCACATGCACTGGGGCAACGAGGTTGGCCTGGACCCTCGCCATGTCTATTGGCGGCGGGTGATGGACCTGACCGACCGGTCCCTGCGTTACATGGTGAGTGGCCTGGGCGGCGCAGCCCATGGCACGCCGCGGGAAACCGGGTTCGATATCACCGTGGCTTCGGAAATCATGGCGATACTCTGCCTGGCGGATGGTCTGCCCGACCTGCGCCAGCGTCTGGGCAATATCATTGTCGGCCGGCGTCCGGATATGTCGCCGGTCACGGCGCGGGACCTGGGCGTGGAAGGGGCATTGACGGTGCTGTTAAAGGAGGCGTTGCTACCTAACCTGGTGCAGAGTCTGGAGCACAATCCGGTGTTCATCCATGGCGGCCCGTTCGCCAACATCGCCCATGGCTGCAATTCGGTGACCGCTACCCGCGCGGCGCTGGCGCTGAATGATGTGGTGGTCACCGAGGCGGGCTTCGGCGCCGACCTGGGCGCAGAGAAGTTTATTGACATCAAGTGCCGCCAGACCGGCCTGCGTCCGGACGCAGCAGTACTGGTATGCACCGTGCGCGCCCTGAAGATGCAGGGTGGTGTGCCCCGCAAGGACCTTGCAACTCCGGATCTGCAAGCGCTGAGAGCCGGCGCGGTGAATCTGGAACGACATATCCGTAACCTGCGGCGGTTCGGGTTGGTGCCGGTGGTCTGTATCAATCGCTTTCCAACTGACAGTGACGAAGAGCTCGCCCTGATCCAGTCCATCAGTGCCGAATGGGGTGTACGTGCGGTGACGGCTACCCATTGGGCGATGGGAGGAGAAGGAGCGACGGATCTGGCCCAGGCGGTACTGGACCAGATGGACGAAGGCACACCGGAGGTGCAGCTGCTATACGAAGACGACATCCCCCTGACGGAGAAAATCGAGACTGTCGCTACCCGGATCTATGATGCGGCCAGTGTCGATTTCGCACCGGCGGCGAAGCGTCAGCTTGAAGAGTACGAGCAACTGGGCTTCGGCCACCTGCCAGTGTGCATTGCCAAAACCCAGTACAGCTTCTCGGCGGATCCGTCGTTACGGGGTGCCCCAAGCGGTCATGTGCTGCCGGTGCGGGAAGTGCGCCTGTCTGCCGGCGCCGGGTTTGTGGTGGCGGTCTGTGGCGACATCATGACCATGCCTGGTCTGCCACGCCGACCGGCGGCCCTGGATATTTCGCTGGATGAGAACGAGCAGGTTACCGGGTTGGCCTGAGGTCAGCATCCAGAGCCCTGATGGCCTCCACGGCCGCAGGGCTCAGACCTTCGCCACCGGACTCCAGATAGGCAACAATATCCTCCTTCATGGAATGGGCCCAGAACTTGTGGATATGGTTAGTGGTTGCCTGGGTGACCGCCGCCGGGTCCCCCTGAAAGGGACAGTTGGCGGCAATCTGGTTGATCATCTTCACCAGGTGAGTGGTGGATTCCTTAGTCATGCGCTGTCTCCCGAGGTATAGATTACTTGACGGCCTCGGCGGGCAAATCCGATGAGGTTGAGCCCGGCCTGCCGGGCGTCGCGGATCGCCATGGCGGTTACGCCGGATACGGTCACCAGGGTGCCGAGATCCGCTTCCGCCGCCTTGGCCACCATTTCATAGCTTCCACGGCTGGACACCAGGGCAAAACCATCGCACCGATCATGGCCCGCACGCCTGAGAGCGCCAACCAGCTTGTCCAGAGCGTTGTGCCGCCCGACATCCTCCCGTAACAACTGGATTCGCCCTTCGCTGTCACACCAGCACGCGGCGTGCATGGTGCCGGTCAGTTGTTGCAGACGCTGGTGCTGGTCGAGGCCGGTGAGGGCGGTCTGCACCTGTTCAGGACCGGGCAGTGGCCTGGACTGTCGTGTGGGTAACGGCCGGCGGATCTGCTCCAGGGTGACCTTGCCACACAGGCCGCAGCCGGTAGGGCCGATCAGGTTACGCTGCGCCAGCTTGAGGGCATTGGCGCAGGCGCCGTGGATATGCATCTGCAGTTCGATGCCCTGTTCTCCGTGATCGACAATCTCGGTCTCGAATATCTGGGATGGTTCAGTGACAATGCGTTCGGACAGGCTGAAGCCCAGGGCGAAGTCTTCCAGATCGGTGGGGGTGGCCATCATCACCGCATGGGAGATGCCGTTGTACACCAGTGCTACCGGGCATTCCTGGGATACCGAGTCGGGGAGTGTGCGCTGTACCCAGCGGTCGTCCTGGCGCTCCCGCGCCCGGATGATTACCGGCTGGTAGCCGTTACCGGCCAATTCATCCCGCTTTGGTGCCGCCATCATGGCTCCCGGACCGGTGCAGTCCCGGCCAGATAGCCCCGCTGTTCCCGGTCGTCAGCCTGGTGACGTTTCTGCCAGTTGGACGGCTGGTGCACCTTCTCGACCTGAACGGCCGTCACCTTGTATTCCGGGCAGTTGGTGGCCCAGTCGGAATTGTCCGTGGTGATCACGTTGGCGCCACTGACTGGATGGTGAAAGGTAGTGTAGACCACGCCGGGCTGGACCCGGGTACTGATGCGCGCCCGCAGCACGGTGTTACCGGCGCGGCTCGTAATGCCGGTCCAGTCGCCGTCGGCGATGCCCCGGTCCTCCGCATCCTGGGGGTGAATGTCCAGTACGTCCTCCTGGTGCCAGAAGCTGTTCCGGGTGCGCCGGGTCTGGGCACCCACGTTGTACTGGCTGAGAATGCGCCCGGTGGTCAGCAGCAACGGGAAGCGGCTGTTGGATTTCTCGTCCGTGGGCACGTAGTCAGTCTGCATGAAGCGCCCGAGACCGATGGGGAAATCCGCCACATGCATGATCGGGGTGCCTTCCGGGAAGTCTTCGTTACAGGGCCATTGAATGCTGCCGAGGCGGTCGATTTTCTCGAAACTGACACCCCGGAACGTCGGCGTGAGTTGGGCGATTTCGTCCATGATTTCACTGGGGTGGTTGTAGTTCATGGGGTAGCCCAGGGCATTGGACAGGTCCTGGGTGACTTCCCAGTCAGCTTTGCCTGCCAGCGGCGGTATCACCTGGCGTACCCGGTTGATCCGTCGCTCGGCGTTGGTGAAGGTGCCGTCCTTCTCCAGGAAGGAGGAGCCCGGCAGCAGGACATGGGCGAACTTGGCGGTCTCGTTGAGGAACAGATCCTGGACGATAAGGCATTCCAGTGACTCCAGCGCATGCTCCACGTGACGGGTGTTGGGGTCGGACTGGGCGATGTCTTCGCCCTGCACGTACAGCCCCTTGAAACTGCCATCCACCGCCGCATCCAGCATGTTGGGAATGCGCAGCCCCGCCTCGCGGCCGATGGTGACGCCCCAGGCCTGTTCAAAAGGCTCGCGCAGCTCGTCCACTGCAACGTGTTGGTAGCCTGGCAGCTCGTGGGGGAAGGAGCCCATGTCACAGGAGCCCTGGACGTTGTTCTGACCACGCAGGGGATTCACGCCGACGCCTTCCCGGCCAAGGTTGCCGGTGGCCATGGCCAGGTTGGCAATGCCCATGACCATGGTAGAACCCTGGCTGTGTTCGGAGACCCCCAGGCCGTAGTAGATGGCGGCATTGCCGGCTTTGCCGAAGAGTCGCGCTGCTTCCCGTACCTGCTCGGCGGGTACGCCGGTGACTGATTCGGTTGCTTCCGGGGCATGTCGCGGATCGGTGATGAAGGCCCGCCATGCAGCGTAGGTATCGGGCTCGCAGCGTCGTTTGATGAAGTCCTGATCTTCCAGGCCCTCGGTGACCACCACATGGGCCAGGGCATTGATCAGTGCCACATTGGTGCCGGGTCGCAATGGTAGGTGAAGCCCCTCGTCAGCATGGACCGTTCTCAGCAGATCAATGGAGCGGGGATCGGCGACGATCAGCCTGGCGCCCTGACGCAGGCGGCGGCGCAACTGGGAGGCAAACACCGGATGGGCGTCGGTGGGGTTGGCACCGATCACCAGGATTACATCGGCGTGCATCACCGAATCAAAGGTTTGGGTGCCGGCAGACTCGCCCAGGGTCATTTTCAGGCCATAACCGGTGGGGGAGTGGCAGACCCGGGCGCAGGTGTCGGTGTTGTTGTTGCCGAAGGCCGTGCGCACCAGTTTCTGCACCAGATAGGTTTCCTCGTTGGTACAACGGGAGGAGGTGATGCCTCCAATGCTGTCACGGCCATGGCGAGCCTGGATATCCCGCAGGCGGCTGGCGGCGAAGCCGATGGCCTCGTCCCAGTCCACGGCGCGCCAGGGTTCGTGGATGCTGTCGCGGATCATCGGGGTGGTAATACGGTCCGGGTGGGTGGCGTAGCCAAAGGCAAAGCGACCCTTGACGCAGGAATGGCCGTGGTTGGCGTGGCCATTCTTGTGGGGCACCATGCGCACCAGTTCGTTGCCTTTCATCTCGGCCCGGAACGAGCAACCTACACCGCAGTAGGCGCAGGTGGTCACTACACTGCGATCGGGCTGGCCGATCTCGATGACGCTGTTTTCCATCAGGGTCGCAGTGGGGCAGGCCTGGACACAGGCGCCGCAGGAGACGCATTCGGAATCGACAAAGGGATCATCCTGGCTGGCGGCCACGGTGGAATCGAAACCACGCCCCTGGATGGTCAGTGCAAAGGTGCCCTGGACTTCCTCGCAGGCCCGGACACAGCGGGAACAGACAATGCACTTGCTGGGATCAAAGCTGAAATACGGATTGGACGTATCTGTTTGTGCGTCCAGGTGGTTGTCGCCGGCGTAGCCGTATCGAACCTCCCGCAACCCCACCGCGCCGGCCATGTCCTGCAACTCGCAGTTGCCGTTGGCGGAGCAGGTCAGGCAGTCCAGGGGATGGTCGGAGATATACAGTTCCATCACGTTACGGCGCAAGCGGGCCAGTTCCGGTGTCTGGGTCAGGACCGCCATGCCGTCTTCCGCTGGCGTGGTGCAGGCGGCGGGGTAGCCTCGCCGGCCCTCGATGGCCACCATGCACAGGCGGCAGGAACCGAAGGCTTCCAGGTTATCGCTGGCGCAGAGTTTGGGAATACGGTGCTCGATCAGCGCCGCCGCCCGCATCACCGAAGTGCCGGCGGGCACGGTAACCGTGACGCCATCGATGGTCAGCTGTACCTCGGTGTCCGAAGTGACTGGCGGAGTGCCAAGATCAATGTCAGCTGCTTGTGTGGGGTCGTAATATTGCAGCATGGTCAGCCTCCCTCCTTGCCCATTGGTCGGGCAAAATCGTCCGGGAAATATTGCAGCGCGCTGCGTACCGGGTTGGGGGTCATGCCGCCCATGGCGCAGAGTGAACCCATTTCCATGGTGTCGCAGAGATCCTGCAGCAGGGCCAGGTTATCGGTGCGGTCCTGGTTGGCGATGATGCGGTCGATCACTTCCACGCCGCGCACCGCGCCGATGCGGCAAGGTGTGCATTTGCCGCAGGATTCCACGCGACAGAATTCCATGGCGAAGCGGGCCTGCTGTGCCATGTCCACGCTGTCATCAAAGGCAACGATACCGCCGTGGCCGACCATGCCGCCGGCATCGGCCATTGCCTCGTAATCCATTGGCGTATCCCAGTGACTCTCCGGCAGGTAGGCGCCGAGTGGTCCGCCGACCTGAACCGCCCTTAACGGGTGACCCGACTCGGTGCCGCCGCCAAAATCGTACAGCAGGCTGCGCAAGGTGACGCCAAACGCCAGTTCCACCAGCCCGCCCCGGGCCAGGTTGCCCGCCAGTTGGAAGGGCTGGGTTCCCCGGGAACGGCCCATGCCGTAATCGGCATAGGCCTGTCCGCCTTCAGCCAGGATGTACGGCACGGCGGCCAGGGTCAGTACGTTGTTGACCACCGTGGGCTGCCCGAAGGCGCCGTGATGGGCCGGCAGTGGTGGTTTGGCGCGCACCATGCCCCGCTTGCCTTCCAGGCTGTCGAGCATGGCGGTTTCCTCGCCGCAGATGTAGGCTTCGGCACCCAGGCGGATATACAGGTGAAAGGTCCGGCCACTGCCCAGCAGGTTGGTGCCAAGATAGCCTTCGGCTTCTGCCCGGGCGATGGCTTCGGTGAGAATCTGATGGGCATTCGGGTATTCCGAGCGCAGGTAGATAAACCCGGTATCGGCGCCCACGGCCAGTCCGGCAATCACCATGCCTTCAATCAGCACATAGGGATCGCCTTCCATCAGCAGCCGGTCGGCGAAGGTGCCGGAATCGCCCTCATCGGCATTGCAGACAATGAATTTGTGGCCACTCCAGGGGTGACCCGGCTGTTCCGGATTTGCCTCCAGAACCGTGCGCCATTTTCGTCCGGCGGGAAAGGCCGCGCCGCCCCGGCCGCGCAAACCTGAGAGCTCTACTTCGTCGACGATCTGTTCCGGCGTCAATGTCAGTGCCCGTTCCAGCCCGCGGAACCCGTCATGGTTCCGATAGTCGGTGATTGAGAGCGGGTCGGTGATTCCGACGCGGGAGAAGGTTAGACGTTGCTGGCGCTGAAGATAGGGAATGGCTTCCGTGTTGCCCTGGCAAAGGGGATGGTTTTCGCTACCTTCGAGCATCCCCTGGTCCAGCAGTGCGGGAATGTCATCTGGCGTTGCTGGCCCATAGGCGACACGACCACGGGGAGTGTCCACCTCTATCAGCGGTTCCAGCCAGAACAGGCCACGGGAGCCGTTACGCACCAGTTGGGCGGACAGGTTTCGGTGCTGGATTTCCTGCTCGAGTCGATCCGCTACGGCATCGGCGCCAAGTGACAGGGCGGTGGTGTCTCGGGGCACATAGACGTGGGTCATTGGGCACCCCGCTTCGTGTCACCGGTCTCGGGGGCCGGGGGCTGGAATCGCAGGGGCACTCGCGTCAATTCGTCCAGCAAGCGATCCATGGTATCCGGATCCACCCGGCCCAGAATCCGGTCGCCAATGCGGACGCTGGGGCCAGTGGCGCAATTACCCAGGCAATACACCGGCTCCAGGGTGATCTCGCCATCCGCCGTGGTCTGGTGAAAATCCACCCCCAGCTGTTGCCGGGTATGGTCGACCAGTTGCCGGCTGCCCCGGGCCTGGCACGCCTCCGCACAACAAACCTGAAGGACGTTGCGACCGCAGGGTTGCGAACGGAAGCCATGATAGAAACTGATGACCCCGTGTACCTCGGCCCTGCTGAGCGCCAGTGCCTCGGCAATGGCGGGCACAGTGGTAGGGGGGATATAACCGAAGGCTTGTTGCACGGCATGCAGTAATGGCAGAAGCGCGCCTGGCAGGTGCTGGTGCTGCTCGATCAGTTGAGCGATCCGGTCATCCTGATCATTGAAGTTCGGTTCCTGCATTCGACGCCTCCCGCTGCCTGGACAGCGACCATGGGAAAGGTCAGTTCATGGTCCCGGATGATCTTGGTGGCGGATTCTTCGGGCTGAAAATGCCGTAAGTCGGCTCGACCCGGGCACGGTGCAGGGCCAGCATCGATGACGATGGCAGGCTCTGCATGGTGTCGGTTAAGACACCGTTGGTGGTTTCCGGGGTAGCAACCTCCATTCGTTCATGCTTCGGGGCACGCCCCATGACTTTTCGGTAGCAGCGGCTGAAATGGGTCGCGGAGACAAACCCGCACATCGATGCAATTTCCACGATGGAGCAGGATGTCTGTTTCAGCAGTCGGCGGGCCCGGTTGAGTCGAATCCGCAGGTAGTAACGTGAGGGGGTGCAGCCCAGGTGTTTCAGGAAGAGTCTTTCGAGCTGGCGGCGGGAGATCCCGGCCAGGTCGGCCAGTTCCTGCAATTCGATGGGCTCTTCGATGTTGGCTTCCATCAGCTGCGCGGCTTCGGCCAGTTTGGGCTGTGCGCAGGCCAGCTTGGGAAGCATCGGCATGGGCTGTTGCTCCTGCTCTTCACGTACCCGGTCACAGACAAACATGTGGGACACGGCATTGCTGAGTTCCTGGCCATGCCTGCGGGCCAGGAAACTGAGCATCATATGCATGGGCACGGTGCCGCCGGTACAGGTAATGCGCTCGCGCTGAACGGTAAACAGGTGGTTGTTGGTCTGTACCCGGGGGAATCGTTCCTGAATGGCTTCCAGGCATTCCCAGTGGGCGCTGCAGGAATAACCATCCAACAACCCGGCACTGGCGAGGACATAGGCGCCGGTACACACGGCCCCCAGCAACACGTGCCGGCGGGACAGTTGTTTCAGCCAGCTGACTTCCTTGGGCGAGAAGCTGCGGGTGACATCCACGCCGGCGACCACGATAACCAGATCGAAATCATGCTCTTCACGTATGGACCCATCCGGCAACATGGTGATGCCGTCACTGGCCCGGGCGGCTTCGCCTTCCGCCGTCAGCAGCTTCCAGGAATACAGTTCGGTGCCGGCCAACTGGTTGGCCATTCTCAGGGGCTCAACAGCTGTAGCCAACGCGATCAGGGTAAAGTTATCGATCAGCAGGAAGCCAACGCGGTAGGGCGTTTGAACTGGCTTGGCTGTGTGCGAATCTGTATCTGTGGCCACGGTGTATTCTCCCCGCCTCAACCTGAACATTAGTTGTTGCCTTTGGATCGTGCAATTAATGATCAGTTCCGGCTTAATTTCATTTTAAAGTGGGGCTTGGGTGGTGAATGGTCCACAACCGACATCGGCCGCCCCCGAATGTTCCATATGCGACGTTTTTTGCATTTTGACCGGGCTGGCGATCTGTCGTAAATCAGCCTTCCAGTGTCGCCTGCAAGCAGGCGGAGAAAGGTGGGCGGCGTTACTGTTCAGGGAGGTACAACGGCAGGAGTCCGTCCATTGGCAATCAGTCTGTTTGAGTTGTTCAAGACGGGGATTGGCCCGTCGAGTTCCCACACAGTCGGGCCCATGGAGGCGGCGCGTCGGTTTGTCGGCGTTCTGGAGAACGAACAGCTGACACCGTTGGTCCGGCGCCTGAAAGTCTCCCTGTACGGATCACTTGGAGCGACCGGCAAGGGGCACGGCACTGGCCCCGCTGTTTTGATGGGCCTGGAGGGCGAACGGCCGGACGGTATCGATCCGGACACCATGCCGGACCGCCTCGACCGTATCCGCCACTGCGGGACGCTGGCCCTGGCCGGGCGATGGCCCGTGAGGTTCCGCGAAAAGACGGATCTGGTCTATTTCCGCCGGAAATCCCTTCCCGGGCATCCCAATGGCATGATCTGCATAGCCTTTGACGAACTGGGCCGGAGCCTGCTCGAGAAAACCTATTACTCGGTGGGTGGCGGTTTTGTCGTTGATGGCAATGCGGGCGGCACGCTGACAATCCGGGAGGATACGACCCGGCTGCCTTATCCTTTCAGCAGTGGCCGGGAGCTGCTGGCACTGTGCCGGGAACACGACATGACCATCGCCGATATCATGTTTGCCAACGAGCAGGCCTGGCGCACACCAGAGCAGATCCGTGACGGTATTCTTGAGCTCTGGCAGGTAATGCGTGCCTGCGTTCAGAACGGTATCCGACACGAGGGCGAGTTGCCGGGCGGCCTGAAGGTTCGGCGGCGGGCTGCGGCGCTTTACCGGTCGCTGATGGACAAGGAGCGGGTGGATCTGATCTCGCCTTCTCTCAGCGCCCTGGACTGGGTGAACCTATACGCTCTGGCGGTCAATGAGGAGAACGCCGCCGGTGGCCGGATTGTGACCGCTCCCACCAACGGAGCCGCCGGCATTATCCCGGCGGTGCTGCACTACTATGTGGAGTTTTGCCCACAGGCGAGTGACGACGGTGTCGTCCGGTTCATGCTGACGGCGGGAGCCATCGGCGCCCTGTTCAAGGAAAACGCCTCTATTTCCGGCGCCGAGGTAGGGTGCCAGGGAGAAGTCGGTTCTGCCTGTGCCATGGCCGCTGCCGGACTTGCTGCCGCGACCGGTGGTTCACCGGAACAGGTGGAGAATGCCGCGGAAATTGGTATGGAGCATCACCTGGGCATGACCTGTGACCCGATTGGCGGCCTGGTGCAGATACCCTGTATCGAGCGCAATGCCATGGCGTCGGTGAAAGCCATTGATGCCGCGATTATGGCTCTGCGTGGTGATGGCAAGCACTACGTATCGCTGGACAAGGTGCTGGTGACCATGCGCGAGACCGGCCGCGATATGCTGGACAAGTACAAGGAAACCGCCAGAGGCGGGCTGGCGGTCAACATCATTGAATGCTGACCGCCGGGTTTTGTGTCAGTTGCTCCCTCAGGATTTCACCCGCTCATTGTCGGGATCAAACAGCGCCCGATAGCCCACCGCTTCAATCCGCACAGGGTAGTGCTCCTGGAAGTATTCCAGGGTGAGTTCCCGGCCTTCCTGGGCATAGTCGGCGGGAATGTAACCCAGCAGGATGATCTTACCTACTGAAGGGCCCCAGACCACGCTGGTGTTGTAGGACCGACGGCCGTGGCTATCGATCAGCACCTCGCCGGTTTGCGGGTCCAGGATCGGCCACTGACCCACCGGGTAGCGTAGGACGCCGTTGGCATCACGGTGCTCCAGCATGGTCATGGTGCACAGGTAGGCGGCCTGCTGTGGCAGGGCCCGTTGCTCCTGGTAGGCAGCCTTGCCGTGGAAGTCCGCTTCCTTGACTTTGGGGCGTGCCAGCCCGGCCTCGTACAGGTTGTATTCCACCTCCAGATCCACGTTCTGCAGGCGCAGGCTCTTCTCCAGCCGGCGGGTGTTGGCGTAAGTTTCGATGCCAACGGGGGTGACGCCAGCGTCGTAGAGCAGGTCCCAGATCTTCAGGCCATAGCTGAATGGGAAATAGAGCTCCCAGCCCTGCTCTCCCACATAGGAAATCCGGAACGCCCAGACTGGCACGCCCTGGACGTTCAGTTCCCTTGCGGTGGCAAAGGGGAAGTTCTCGTGGGACAGTTCGTCCGGGTTGCTGACCAGCTTTGCCAGGGTCTCCCGCGCTTTGGGTCCCCACAGCCCCAGGGTGGCAAGCTCATCGGTGCGGTCCTGAACGCGAACATTGTCCAGGCCTTTTGACCGGGCCATTCGTGTGATCCAGCAATAGTCCCGGTGGCCGGTGTCACCGCCACAGATAACCCGGTAGTCGTTATCGCCCCGGCGAATGATGGTAAGGTCGGAGCGGATGCCGCCCCGGTCATCAAGGAAGTGAGTGTATACGCCTTTTCCGTGGGGCGTGGTGCCTCCCACCTTGGCCACGGAAAGGTATTCCAGCAGGGCCTCGGCATCATCGCCGGAGATGTCGAAGATGGCGAAGTGGGACAGGTTGATCATGCCCACGGATTCACTCATCTCCAGTTGCTCGGCGTTGGAGACTTCCCAGAAATGCCGGGCGTCCCATTCGTGTTCCCGCACCGGTATCCGGTCCCGGAACTTTTCCAGCAGAGTTGCTTCGTTGGCGGCGTAGCCATGGGCCCGTTCCCATCCGGCCGCTTCCATGAAATAGCCGCCCAGTTCCACTTCCCGCAGATAGAAGGGGCTGGTACGCATCTGGCGCCCGGTCAGGTAGGGTTCCCGGGGATGGACCGCCGGGTTGTAGATCTTCTTCGCGGTTTCATAGCAGCGGTTGTACACATAGTCTGGTGTTTTCTGCAGCGGGTAGTGCCGGGCGATATCGATGCTGTGGGGATCCATCTCCGGTCGACCATCGGTCATCCAGTCCGCCAGAACCTTGCCGGCGCCCGGGCCATCCTTGACCCAGACCGCTTCACCAAACCACAGGTTACGCACCTCCGGAGATTCCCCCATCAGTGAGCCGCCATCCGGTGTGACCGATAGCAGACCGTTGAAGGAATGCTTCTCCTCCCAACCCAGTTCGCCCAGAATCGGGGTCATCTCAATGGCTTTTTCATAGGCATCCATGACCTGATCCAGCGACAGATCCCGCATGGATGGAGACATCCGTGCATCTTTGGGCTCGGCGATAGCACCGGGGTACACCAGCCGGGGGTTTTCCGCCTCATAGTAACCCCACTCCATGTGACCACCCTCAGGTGTGGTCGGGTCTCCGGTGTCCCGCACGTAAGCGGAGTTACCCTGGTCGCGGAACAGCGGGTAGACGATCTGTTTGCCGGTGCCCTTCAGTGCCTCGTAGGGGCCGAAGAACAGCAGCGGGTGTTCCAATGGCATCAACGGCAGGGGGGATGAAGCGGTGTTGGCCATTAATGGCCCCCAAATGCCTATGGAGAGCACCACGTATTCCGTTTCTATGTAGCCTTTGTGGGTTTCCACGCCCCGTACCTGGCCGTCCTGGACATCAATGCGGATCGCCGGTGTGTAGGGGAAAACCTGCAGTTTGCCGGTGGCAACCGCCTCTTCCACCAGATCCCCGGCCACTTTCTGGGACCGGGGTACCACCAGCCCGGCATCCGGGTCCCACATGGCGCCCTGGATGCAGTTTTCATCCACCAGCGGGAACAGCTCCTTGGCCTCTTTCGGTGAAATCATGCTGACGTTGGTACCGAAAGCCTTGCCCGAACCTACCTTGCGGCGCAGTTCGTCCATGCGCTCGTCGTCATCAATGCGTGCCACTTCCATGCCGCCGCATCTCTCGTAGTTACCGCGCTTCTCATAAAACGCCTGGCTGTACTTGGTGGTGTAGACGTTGAGCTTGTCGTGGGACGTGGTGAAGCAGAAATCCGAGGCGTGGGACGTGGAACCGATGTCGGTGGGAATGGCGGACTTCTCCAGCCCGACGATGTTGTCCCATCCCCGTTCGATCAGATGGTGGGCCACCGAGGCGCCAACAATCCCCCCTTGCCCGATAATCACGACTTTTGCGCTTTTCGGTAGTTGTGCCATATCGATTACCCCTTCCAACCAGGAATACCAGAACTGCCGCCAGTCGATCCAGACACGGCTTTGCTTCAATGTGGCCCCGATTCCGGGAGGTTGCTACATTAAATACGACATACAGAAGTCCAAAAACGGCACTGGGATCATGGACAGACTGGACGTTCGGCAGACGGTGTATCAGGTTACCATGGTGACAGTGGTGGCTGTTGCCGTGGGCGCCGTGGCGTCACTGGCGGCCATTGCCTTCGTTGAGGCGGTCCTGCTGCTGAATGATTATCTGCTGGTGTCGCCTTACGCCCGTATCCAGGCCGAGGACCGGCACCTTCTGGTGGTGGCCGCCACTATTGCGGTACCGGCGTCCGGCGGACTGATCGTCGGGCTGATTGTTCGCTGGTTTGTAAAGGAACGACGAGCCCTGGCGCCACCGGATGCCATCCTGGCGGCGCAGACCAATCGATCGGGGCCCGGTTTTCGCAGTGGATTGGCGTCGACCCTGGCGGCTCTGGTCTCCCTTGGCAGCGGCGCCTCCGTGGGTCAGTACGGCCCCCTGGTTTACCTGGGCGCCATGTTCGGCAACCTTGCCGGCCATCTTAAACTCAACCTCCGTCACCAGCGTTCCATCGCCATCGCCTGTGGTGTGGCAGCAGCCATTGCCACGGCATTCAATGCACCTATTGCCGGGCTGGTTTTCGCCCACGAGGTGATTCTGCGTCACTATTCCCTGCGGGCGTTCGCGCCGGTCACCGTGGCATCCGCGACCGGCTATATCTTTGCCAACGTCATCTTCGACCGGCCGGCACTGTTCCTGGTGAGTTTCGGCCATGTGGAACACAGTTATGAGTTTGTGTTTTTCGCGCTGGAAGGGGTACTGAGTGCCGGGCTGGCCTGTGGTTTCATGTGGCTGTTGCGAGCCAGTACCGCCGCTGCCCGTCGGTTTCCGGTGCCGCAGTGGTTGAAGCCGGCATCGGCAGGACTGGTGCTGGGCCTGGTCGCGCTGTGGATTCCCGAGGTGCTGGGAATCGGTCAGGAAACCCTGCGGTTCGCCACCATTGAAGGCGCCTTCGGTATTGGCGAGCTGGCGCTGATTATTGTCGCCAAGCTGGTGCTGACGGCACTGTGTATCGGCTTTGGTTTTGTCGGCGGCGTATTCAGCCCCGCCCTGCTGGTGGGGATTCTGTTCGGCGCCTTCTACGGCCTTGTCCTGCCGTACCTGCTGCCACTGCCTTATTCAGGGCTGGAGGTGTATGCCATCTGCGGCATGATGGCGCTGGCCAGTTCCGTTATTGGGGCACCCCTGACCACCATACTGATTGTGTTCGAGCTGACCCGCAGTTATGACCTGACCATTGCCGCCATGGTTGCCGTGGTGTTCTCGAACCTGATTTCCTACCGGGTGATCGGGCGTTCGCTGTTCGACCTTCAACTCCGGGCCCGCGGTTTTGATCTCTCCCTGGGGCGGGACAAGGCGATCCTGGAGACTCATCCGGTCCGTGATTATTGCAGCCAGGCCTACACCACAGCCTACGTGGATGAAAACCTGGGGATGGTGCGTCAGCGCCTGGTGGATGATGACCGGGCCGAGGCCATGGTGCTCACTCGTGAGGGTAAATTCCGGGGTGTAGTGCGGCTGCAAAAGCTGGTCAATGGCCGGGCGGATGCTCCGCTGGATGCCATGATAGTGGCTGGGGCGACGCAGTTCGGTGATGACACCACGGTCTGGCAATCCATGGAGATGCTGCGGGGATTCCTGGGGGAAGCCGTGCCGCTGATCGGTGACGATGGCCGCCTGATTGGCGTGGTGCCCGAGGAAGCGGTGATCCGCGCCTACCTGGAAATTGTCCATGACCTGCGCGAGGAAGAAAATGAAGCGGCCTAGTAAGTGGACATGGCTGAAGGGCGTTGTGCTGGTACTGCCGGGGCTGTTGGCTGCGGAGGACCGTGTGCTGACGGTGGCCACCTGGGGCGGTGCCTATGAGGAGAGCCAGAGGGCAGCCTATTTTGAGCCGTTTACCGAACAGACGGGTATCGAGGTGCGCACTGTGGTCTATAATGGCGGCCTGCAGGTGCTTCGCGATCATCTGGCCAGCGGAGAGGTGGAATGGGACGTGATCGACATGATCCAGTCTGATGCCAGTGCCGCCTGTGACGAAGGGCTACTGGAGCCCATTTCCCCGGCTATTCTGGCACCGGCTCCTGACGGTACACCGCCGGAAGAAGATTTCATGGCCGGCGCCATTGATCCCTGTTTTATCACCCAGATTGTGTTCTCCACCGTGATTGCCTATGACGATCGTGCTTTCCCGGGCGTCAAGCCTCGCACGGTGGCAGATTTCTTTGACCTGGAAACCTTTCCTGGCAAGCGCGCATTACGGCGGGCGCCGGTGGGTATGCTCGAGTGGGCATTGCTGTCGTTGTCGGTGCCGAGAGAGCAGCTCTATGACTTGCTCAGCACCCGGCGCGGGCTGGAGCTGGCTTTCCGGCGCCTGGACGAAATCCGCGATGAGATTGTCTGGTGGACCGGCGGTGACGAATCCGTGGAGTTGCTCACCAGCGGCAAGGTGGCCATGGCAACGGGGTATAACGGGCGGTTTTTCGATGCACAAGTAAGGGAGGGAGCGCCGATTTCGGTGATCTGGGACGGACAACTGATTGGCTTTAACAGTTGGGCGATTCCCAAAGGCACGGATCAGGTGGCCATGGCGGAGCAATTTATCGGATTTGCTACCCGCACTGAGAATCTGGCCGCCCAGGCGAACCGGATCAGCTATGGTCCCGCGCGGCGTTCGGCGCGCCAGCGAGTCGGGCTTCACGTGGAGACCCGGGTGCCGATGCTTCCTCACATGCCAACAGCACCGGAACACATGGATAATGCCGTTATCCGGGACCACCGTTGGTATTCTCAGACGGTCCGGTTGCGCGAGGAGTGGTTCCATAAGTGGCTGCAACGAAATGATGAGGCGCTTTCGTCGGATTCACGTTGATCCATCGTGATCGGTTTGTCTTTGGGAAACGCCGCGCAGTGGGAACCGAGGCGCTGACTTTGGCGTGTATTGATGTTGCCCGCGCGATGGGGTTGGGGTAAAACGCCACCCCGCTTTCGATAATCTTGAGGAGTATCCATTGAAGAAGGTTTTTTTGTTTCCACTTTTCCTGACAACCGCTTTGGCCGGTTGCCAGACATCCGGCTACATGACGTCCGCCGCCACTGATGGCGACGGTGTGACCTGCAGTGAAATTTATCAGGCCTTTGATACTTATCAGCAGGATAAGCAGTCCGCCCAGTCGTTGCAGGAGTTGGCGGCCCTGGTGAACCCGACCGCCGGTTCCATGGCTCAAAAAGGCGTCAGTTCCGCCGAGAGTTACTACGATCAGATCAAGGCCAGCGCCAATGTTGCGCTAGCGGTTCGTGGCTGCCAGCCAGTCGGGTAAGTCTCCGGAAGTGGTGCTATGCTCTGCCCAAAAGACGGAGGCGAGTAACGGTATGAGTAACTCATCCACCCCCCAACCGATATTCTGGCGAGACAGTCGACTGCCCCATATCGAGCTTCGGGTCGTCGAGGATGGCCGCAAGGTGTGTTATGCGCCTCATACCCACACCCAGTGGTCGATGGGCGCCATTACGGCCGGGCAGAGTACGTTTGTCTATGTGGATCGGCGATATCGCGTCAGTGCCGGATCACTGGTATTCATGAACCCGGAATGGGTACACAACTGCAATCCCATTGAAAATCAGCCATGGGCCTACCTGATGCTGTATGTGGATGCCAACTGGCTGGCCAGGCTTCGGTTTCGTCTGGGGCTGATTGATGAGCCGGTCTGGCAGGATCTGGATTGCGATGTAAGCCGGTCGGAACCGTTGTTTTCCGGGTTTCGGGCTCTGGCGGACTGCCTGTTGAATGAACAGATGCCGATACAGCAAAAACGAGACACGGCGGAAGCTTTTCTGTCGGAGGTGATGGTGTCGGTTTCGGCCCAGTCCCTGAAGTCTGATCGGCCATTCCCACCGGCACCAGGTCCGGTCCGGGAACTTGCCCGGTATCTGGATGATCATTGTGCGGATGAGTTGTCCCTTGAGTGGATGGCTGAGCGTGTGGCGTTATCTCCCTCACACCTGGTGAAAGTGTTTCGCAAACACTACGGCATGACGCCTCATGCCTATCAGATCAATCGCCGCATCCAGCTTGGGCAGCGCGCTCTGAAGCAAGGCGCACCAATCGCCGATGCAGCCCTGGCGGCCGGGTTCTTTGATCAGCCTCACTTCCAGCGGGTGTTCAAGCGCCTGGTTGCTGCCACTCCGGGACAGTACGGTCGACCGCTAATCGAGAATCAGGTACAGGCAACTCGCTGCGAGCAGGGCGGCGAGGGTGCGATTGACGGTTTGCAGCAGCTGGGGGCGATGGATGTGTTGCCGGAGGAAGCGCCCGGTCAGCACCCAGGTAGACAGCGACAGCCAGCAGATCGGTAGATACAGGGCGGCAAAGATCGTCAGTTGAATCAGGTCACCACCGGATGTGTATGCCCCGATACCAGAAGCAGAAGCCAGCCACGCCTTGGGGTTGAGCCACTGCATGAGGGCTCCGGTCCAGAAACCGGGCGCTTTGGCGGGTGTTTCATTGGTGATGGTTCCGTCATCCATGGCCAATCGGTAGCTCAGATAAAGCAGAAACGCGATACCGGCCCAGGTCAGCAGGCGTTCAAATCCCGGAATCCAGGAAAGTGCGGAATGCAGTCCGAGCCCGATGGCCAGGAAGAGGGCAATGAACCCCAGCGTCGCACCGGTAACGAACCACAACCCCCTGTGCAGGTGGTAGCGTGTACCGCTGCTCAGGCACACAAGGTTGACCGGCCCCGGGGATATCGAGGCGGCCAGGGCAAAGGCGGACATGGGCAAAATCAGGGACAGGGTCACGGGCAGCTCCTTACTCTTTGGTTGGTTTGTAAGGAGTTTGACGGGGGGAGGATCCCTGGTATTGCACAAAATTGTGCTGTCCCGATAAACATTGACGCTGACCAGGCCGGGTAATGCTGAGGATTATATCCGGCCGATTCTGGATACGTAATCGTCTAATACTATCCCCTGATCTGAACTACCCTGTTATCCACACACACTGCGTTGCTGACAGGAGTGACGGAGATGAACAAGGTTGATTGGCGCATTAAGGGATTGGAGTTCGTAAACTGTAACTGTGAGGTGGGCTGTCCTTGCCAGTTCATGGGCCGGCCGACTCAAGGGGACTGCAAGGCGTTTGCTGCGGTGAGAATTGAGGAAGGTTTTTTTGGCGATACCCGTCTGGATGGTTTGTCTTTTGCCATGACTCTGCAGTGGCCCGGAGCCATTCACGAGGGCAATGGGCAGGGACAGGCTTTTGTTGATGAGCGGGCGACACCTGAGCAGCGCGAGGCGCTCATGTCGATCCTGTCTGGTGAGACATCCGAACCCGGGGCCACGTTCTTCAACGTGTTTGCCAGTACATTGACGAAAATGCACGACCCGGTGTTCTGTCCGATTCAGGTGGACTGTGACGTTGAGCGCCGTCGTGCCAGCGTCCGGGTGGCGGACATGATTGATGCTTCCGGGGAACCCATACTCAATCCGATTTCAGGTGAGGAACACCAGGCACGTATCGATTTACCTGATGGATTTGAGTATGCCGTGGCCGAAGTGGCCAGTGGTCGCACCAGTGCCCACGCTGGCATCCCTCTGGAGTTGAATGCCAGCCATTGCCACCTGGCTCATCTGGATATTGGCCCGGGAGGCGTTCATCGGTAATGGATCGGGGCAGAGGCTTCGGCCTACAGCCCTGCATCCTTGATGTTCTCCATCACCACAAAGGTGCTGGTCTGCAGCACGTGTGGCAGGGCGGAGATCTGTTCCCCCAATACCTGCCGGTACTCCGCCATGTTTCGCGTGCGCACCTTCAACAGGTAGTCAAAATTACCGGCGATCATATGGCATTGCTCCACAGCGGAAATCTGCTTCACTGCGTTATTGAATGCAGTCAGTGACTGGCTGCTGGTGTCGTGCAGTGTGACCTGCGCGAAGGCGACATGGCTCTGGCCGAGTTTGGTCTGGTTGACCAATGCGGTATAGCCGGTGATGTAACCCTGTTCTTCCAGGCGACGCATGCGAACCTGGCAGGGCGTTTTTGATAGCCCTACCCGTGAGGCAAGCTCGGTGACGGTGATTCGGGCGTGTTTCTGAAGTTCACGAATGATGGCGTGATCGATTCTGTCCAATTCGACCATAACTTTATTTCCTGGCTGGATGAACGGCTATATAAGGAGCCAAATATAATAAAAATACCTGTATTTTAAAACTATATGGTCAAAGAGACTTCCGGGACTTGAGTATACTGGAACTTCGTCCATTCCATATACCCAGTTGAATGTACCCGGAGACGCTCCATGCCACAGTCCCGCCCTTCACAACAACAAACCTTGCTGGAACAACTCGCTGAGGCCCTTCAGGATCAGGAGTCGGATCCCCAGGGCACGAGGAATCTGCGAGAAATCGTTGCGAAGATGATGACCGAGTCCCAGTCCTGGGATGATGATCTGCACGCACAGTTGGTTGAATCGCTTGGCGAGGCCTCCGGCGGCCTGTGTGCACAGATGTTCAGTGGCGGTTTCCCTTCGGCTTATCGGGCACGTTTCCCTGTGGCGGAAGCCATTGGCGACATTCACCAGATCCAGTCCATCGCCGTCAGTTCCGATGTCCCCATGCGGTTTTACCAGCTTGCAGAGCCGTCAGCGGGGAAAACGCCATCAGCGGAGAGAAGGCGATCAACCGATCAACAGCCATCGTCCGACGGAGAGCTCAACTTCAAGCTCTACAGTCAGGGCAACCCGGTTATTCTCTCGGACGTCATCCCTATCCTGGAGAACCTGGGAATGCGGGTGCTGGGGGAGCATCCGTATCGGGTTCAGCGGCGGGACGGGGAACATTTCGGCGTCAGTGACTTTACTGTGGAATGCCATTCCCGTTGCCGTGACGCTGATCTGGAAAAGGCCAAGCCACTGTTGCAGGAGGCATTCCGTGAAATCTGGAATGGCTTTGCGGAAAATGACGACTTTAACCAGCTCATCATGGCCGCAGGACTGGGGTGGCGCGAAGTGGCGCTGCTGAGGGCGTATTCCCGGTATATCAAGCAGATACGTTTTGGCTTCAGCCAACCGTTTATTGCCGACACCCTGGCGCGTCACCTGAACATTACGTCAATGCTTGTGGTCTACTTCAACGCGCGTTTTGATCCGGACATCCCGGCGGAGACCCGGGAAGTGATGGCCGGGCGAATTGAGAACGATATCCTTGGCGCCCTGGAAGCGGTGGAGAGTCTGGACGATGACCGTATCCTCAGACGTTTCTATGTGCTGATCAAGGCAACGTTGAGAACCAACTACTATCAGCGCCAGCAAGGTGGCCAGACCAAGGGCTATCTGTCATTCAAGCTCGACTCGGGTGCGATTCCCGATATCCCCAAACCCTGCCCGCGCTTTGAGGTGTTTGTGTATTCACCGCGGGTGGAAGGTGTTCATCTCCGGGCGGGTCCGGTCGCCAGGGGCGGTCTGCGCTGGTCGGATCGGGTGGAGGATTACCGCACCGAGATCCTGGGACTGGTCAAGGCCCAGCAGGTCAAGAATTCGGTCATCGTGCCGGTTGGTGCCAAAGGTGGCTTTATCGTCAAGCAGCCGCCGCGAGACGGTTCCCGAGAGGATCTGCGGGCGGAAGGTATTGCCTGCTACCAGACCTTTATCCGGGGGCTGCTGGATCTGACGGACAATCTGGAAGGTGGCGTGGTTGTCCCTCCGGTCGATGTGGTTCGCCATGATGACGACGATACTTACCTGGTGGTCGCCGCCGATAAAGGCACCGCGACCTTTTCCGACATCGCCAACCGGTTGTCGCAGGAATACGGGTTCTGGCTGGGCGATGCGTTTGCCTCCGGTGGTAGCGAGGGCTACGACCACAAGAAGATGGGGATTACCGCACGCGGTGCCTGGGAATCGGTGAAACGCCATTTTCTGGAGCAGGGTCTGGATACCCAGAACGACGAGTTTACCGTGGTTGGCATCGGGGATATGGCCGGCGACGTTTTTGGTAACGGCATGCTGTTGTCTGACCGTATTCGCCTGGTAGGTGCGTTCAACCACCAGCATATTTTCATCGACCCGGAGCCGGACGCCAGCGCTTCCTTTTCCGAACGCCAGCGCCTGTTCAAGCTGCCCGGATCGACCTGGGCCGACTACGACACCCAGCTGATCAGTGAAGGCGGCGGTGTGTTTCCACGCTCCATGAAATCGATTCCGCTGTCACCGCAGGTGCGCGCCGCCCTCAACCTGGAGGCCACCCGGTTATCCCCCAATGAGTTGATCAGCGCCCTGCTCAGGGCTCCGGTGGACATGCTGTGGAATGGGGGTATCGGCACCTACGTGAAGGCCAGGGAAGAGTCCCACGAAGACGTGGGTGATAAATCCAATGACGGGTTAAGGATCAACTGCGACGAGCTGCGCTGCAAGGTGTTGGGTGAGGGTGGCAACCTTGGGGTAACCCAGCTTGCCCGAATCGGTTTTGCCCGCGCTGGTGGGGCGGCCAACAGCGACTTTATCGATAATGCCGGTGGGGTTGACTGCTCGGACCATGAGGTCAATATCAAGATCCTGCTCAACGATCTGATCCAGCAGGGGCGGCTCACCCTGGACGAACGCAACCGGATGCTGCGGGCCATGACGCCTGAGGTGGCTGACCTGGTGCTGAGAAATAATTACCGCCAGGCCATGGCGTTGAGCCTGGCCCAGAGTGGTGTTGTGGCCTCGACAGACGAATATGAGCGCCTGATGCGGCGTCTGGAGGCTGAAGGCAGGCTGGACCGGGCACTCGAATTCCTGCCCGACGATGAAGAGCTCCAGGCCCGGCGTGAGCGTGCGGCCGGGTTTACCCGGCCGGAGCTTTCTGTGCTTGTTTCTTTTGCCAAGATCGAGCTCAAGCAGGCGCTGATCACCGCCCCCATTGTGCACGACGACCGCTTTGCCAGTGCACTCCATTCCGCCTTTCCGGCGTCGTTGCTGGAGGCTTTTCCCGAAGCCATACACGCGCATCCGCTGCGTGCTGAGATCTCTGCAACCCAGATTGCCAATGACATCGTCAATCGCATGGGTATTACATGGGTAGACAGGATTCGTACTGCGACCGGTGTCGATTGTGGTCGTCTGGCTGCTGCCTACCTGATCTCCCTGCGCATCCATGGCGTAGATGCCAAATGGTCTAGTATTGAAGCAATGGACGGTAAAGTCAGCGCACAGATCCAGGCCGAGATGTTCGCGGATGT
Organism: Marinobacter sp. DUT-3; assembly: GCF_050379435.1. NCBI lineage: Bacteria > Pseudomonadati > Pseudomonadota > Gammaproteobacteria > Pseudomonadales > Marinobacteraceae > Marinobacter > Marinobacter sp. DUT-3. Next base: position 208,516 of record NZ_JBNRMG010000005.1, on the reverse strand, counting down.
CATTCGCCTGGTGACGCGGAGTACCCGCTGGTTACTGCAGAATCGCTGGCATGGACTGGATCCTGACAACTGCGTGGGCCGCTATCAGGAGCCCCTGGCGGAGGTGTTGGCGTCGCGGGAACAGTTGGCCACGGTGATCCCGGAAAGCCGTTGGCAGGAACGTTATGAGGAGTACCATAGGGAAGAGGTGCCGGAGCATCTTGCAGCCTATTGCGCTTCCGCCGAGAGCCGGTATTGGCTGATGGATATGATCGAGATATCCCGTCAGCTGGATCAGGACCTGGAGTCCGTGGCATGGGTGTACTTCCGGTTGGGCGAAAGCCTGAACCTGACCTGGCTGGACCGGCAGATGCGTATGTTCCGGGCCAATGGCCATTGGCAGGTGTTGGCAACGATACATTACCGGGATGAGCTTGATCAGAAACTGCGGGATCTTACATCCAGTGTGTTTTCCGCAGAGACCGAAGATGCTGTCGGGGAACGCTCGCCGGAGCAGTTGCTGGAGGTCTGGCGTGAGGACAAGCAGCCTTTGTTGGGGCGCTGGAAACGGATGCTGGGGGATATGCAGGCCGCCAACGAGATTGATTGCGCGGTTTTCTCGGTCGCTCACGGTGTGCTTCGGGAACTGGCTTCCAAAGCCTGACGGTCGGGGTTGGTTCGGGCGTTCTGTCTAAATATTAATTGTTCGATGGTAAATTAATAAAAATACAGATAACAAAAAAGACAAAATATCATGCCGGCACGGTTTTAACAGAGAAACAGACTTTGTTGATCCCGGTAGAATGCGAGGCAGATAAACAACTAAGAGGGTACAACTATGAGATCGCAGCAGTCAGTGACTCCCGCACTTATCGATAGCAGGCAGGCCATTCGTGACTACTACCTGGCTGACGAATACCAGGTGATTCGTGAGTTGATTGCTGGTGCTCAGTTGTCCCAGGCGGAGCGGGACGCCATCTCCGCCCGCGCCGCCGACCTGGTGCGCGGGGTCCGCAAGAACGCCAAGTCCACCATCATGGAAAAATTCCTGGCGGAATACGGTCTTACCACCAAAGAGGGCGTTGCCCTGATGTGTCTGGCGGAAGCGTTGCTGCGCGTGCCGGACAACATGACCATCCATGAACTCATTGAAGACAAGGTTACCTCCGGCGCCTGGGGCGCCCATATCGGCAAGGCGTCCTCACCGCTGATCAATACCGCCACGGTCGCCCTGCTGATGACCAGCAACCTGCTCAGGGATTCCGAGCGCCACACCGTGGGCGACACTCTGCGCAAGCTGCTCAAGCGTTTCGGTGAACCGGTGATTCGCACCGTGGCCGGCCAGGCGATGAAGGAAATGGGCCGCCAGTTTGTCCTGGGTCGTGACATCGATGAAGCTCAGGACGAAGCCAAAGAGTATATGGCCAGGGGCTACACCTATTCCTACGACATGCTTGGTGAAGCGGCCCGCACCGATGATGACGCCAAGCGCTATTTCGATGCCTATTCCAACGCCATAGACAGCATAGCCAAAGCCTGCGAAGGCGATGTGCGCAAGAATCCGGGGATTTCTGTCAAACTCTCCGCGCTACTGGCCCGTTACGAGTACGGTAACAAGGAGCGGGTCATGGACGAGTTGCTGCCTCGCGCCCGCATTCTGGTGCGGAAGGCTGCCGCGGCCAACATGGGCTTTAATATTGATGCCGAGGAGCAGGATCGCCTGGATCTGTCCCTGGATGTGATCGAAGCGCTGGTGTCTGACCCTGAGCTGGCCGGTTGGGACGGTTTCGGCGTAGTGGTGCAGGCCTACGGCAAGCGTGCGGCGTTTACGCTGGACTGGCTCTACGGGCTGGCCGAGAAATACGATCGCCGTTTCATGGTTCGCCTGGTCAAGGGCGCTTACTGGGACGCGGAAATCAAGCGGGCCCAGGTGATGGGCCTGAACGGCTTCCCGGTCTTCACCCGTAAGGCGTGCAGCGATGTGTCTTTCGTCTCCTGCGCCACCAAATTGCTGAACATGGCCGATCGGATTTACCCGCAGTTCGCGACCCATAACGCCCACTCGGTATCCTCGATACTTGAACTGGCAAAGGTCAAAGGCGTGGATAGCTACGAATTCCAGCGCCTGCACGGCATGGGCGAATCCCTGCACGACGAGGTGCTGAAAGTGAGCGGTGTTCCGTGTCGCATCTATGCGCCGGTCGGCCCCCACAAAGATCTGCTGGCCTATCTGGTCCGCCGTCTATTGGAGAATGGTGCCAACAGTTCGTTCGTGAACCAGATTGTTGATACCCGCATTACGCCGGAAGAAATCGCCAAGGATCCGATCCTCAGCGTGGAGGAAATGGGCAGCAACATTTCCAGTAAGGCGATTGTGCATCCGTTCAAGCTGTTCGGGGAACACCGCCGCAACTCCAAGGGTTGGGACATTACTGATCCGGTGACTGTCGCTGAAATCGACAAAGGGCGTGACGCTTACCTGGATCACCGTTGGAAAGCAGGTCCGGTGATTGCCGGCGAGGTCGCCGGTACCGAGGTCCAGGTTGTGCGCAATCCGGCCAATCCGGACGATCTGGTCGGGCATGTAACCCAGGCTTCCGATGCGGACGTGGACACGGCTATTACCGCTGCTGCAGCAGGATTCAGTAGCTGGTCCGAAACACCCGTTGAAGAGCGGGCTGCATTAGTACGCAAGGTGGGTGATCTATATGAAGAGCATGCGTACGAGCTGTTCGCGCTGACCACCCGTGAGGCCGGCAAATCCCTGTTGGACGCGGTTGCCGAGATTCGCGAAGCGGTGGACTTCGCCCAGTATTACGCCAATGAGGCCGTCCGCTACAAGGGCAGCGGTGATGCCCGTGGCGTGATGTGCTGTATCTCGCCGTGGAACTTCCCGCTGGCCATCTTCACCGGCCAGATTCTGGCCAACCTCGCAGCGGGTAACACCGTGGTTGCCAAGCCTGCAGAGCAGACGTCTCTGCTGGCAGCGCGGGCGGTGGAACTGATGCATGAAGCCGGTATACCACACGATGTCATTCAGTTGCTGCCCGGCACGGGCGCGACCGTCGGGGCCGCGCTGACCGCCGATTCGCGGGTTGCCGGCGTGTGCTTTACCGGCTCCACGGCAACGGCCCAGAGCATCAACAAGATGATGACGGAAACGATGGCTCCGGATGCTCCGCTGGTGGCGGAAACCGGCGGCCTTAACGCCATGATCGTAGACTCCACTGCGCTGCCGGAGCAGGTGGTGCGGGATGTGCTGGCCTCCTCCTTCCAGAGCGCGGGCCAGCGTTGTTCGGCCCTGCGCATGCTCTACGTGCAGAAAGACATCGCCGATAACCTGCTGGAGATGCTTTACGGCGCCATGGAGGAACTGGGCATTGGCGATCCCTGGTTGCTGTCCACGGATGTGGGCCCGGTCATCGATGAAAACGCCCGCAAGAAAATCGTTGATCATTGCGACAAGTTCGAGCGCAATGGCCGGCTGCTCAAGAAACTCCCGGTTCCCGACAAGGGGCTTTTCGTTTCGCCGGCGGTACTCAAGGTCAGCGGTATCGAGGAGATGGAAGAAGAGATCTTTGGTCCGGTGCTGCATGTGGCTACCTTTGCCGCGAAAGATATCGACAAGGTGGTGGATGACATTAACGCCAAGGGCTATGGCCTGACGTTCGGTGTTCACAGTCGGGTTGACCGCCGCGTTGAACGGATCTCAAGCCGGATCAAGGTGGGCAACACCTACGTCAACCGCAACCAGATTGGTGCCATCGTCGGCTCCCAGCCGTTTGGTGGTGAAGGCCTGTCCGGGACCGGTCCCAAGGCGGGTGGTCCGCAGTACGTTCGTCGCTTCCTGAAAGGGGCAACGGTTGAGCGCCCGGCGGACGCTGGCGCCAAGCCAGTTGATATCAAGAAGCTTGAAGGGCTGATTGGCAATCTGCGTGACATGAAAGCGCCGGCCCCGGAGGCCCGGATCGAGGCAATGAAGCCGATCTTCGGGGAAGTTCCAGAGCCGCTGGATGCCCATGCCGAAGAGTTGCCAGGCCCAACCGGCGAGCTTAACCGCCTGTCCAATCACGCCCGTGGCATTGTTCTGTGTCTCGGCCCGGACAAGCAAACCGCATTGGAGCAGGCCACGATGGCGTTGTCGCAGGGCAATAAAGTGGTTGTGATCGCACCTGGCGTGAACGACACCGTAAACCGTGCCGCCGAGGCCGGTCTGCCTATCGTCGGTGCTGAAGGATTGCTGGAACCCGAGGCGCTGGCGATGGCACGTGGATTCCAGGCGGTGGTGAGCTGTGCCGAACAGTCCCTGCTGGGGGAATATCGCCAGGCACTGGCGAAACGTGACGGCGCGCTGTTGCCGTTGATCACGGAACATACCCTGGACCAGCGGTTCGTGATTGAGCGCCACCTTTGCGTGGATACCACCGCTGCCGGTGGTAACGCCAGTCTGATCGCTGCCTCCGAGTAAACGACCCCCGCCAATAGTGAGTCGTCCCAGGGAAGGGGCGGCTCACATTTCCTGACCGACCACACCGATCGTTATCGCATGTCGCCCGACATCGTGGTATATCAGCAGCTTTGTTTTCCCATTTATTGTTCCGGAATCCGAAGACATGCCAAAAGCCAGTGAAATCAAGAAAAATTCAGCCGTCGAGTATGAAGGCAGGGCCTATTTCGTAAAGGACATCGAGCGCTCCGTTCCCCAGGGGCGTGCCGGTGGCAGCCTGTACCGCATGCGGATGTACGATGTGGTCAATGGAAACAAGATCGACGAGACCTTCAAGGACTCGGACATGCTGAACCTGGCCGACCTGGTTCGCAGACCGGCGACCTTTTCCTATTCCGATGGCGATGAATTCGTCTTCATGGACAGCGAAGACTTCACGCAGTACAGCCTGAACCGCGAGTCCATCGCCGAAGAACTGCTGTTTATCAGCGAGGACACCCAGGGACTGATGGTGATCCTGGTGAGCGACGCCCCGGTCGCGCTGGATCTGCCGCCGACGGTGGACCTGGAGATTCTGGAAACCGATCCTTCAGTCAAGGGCGGTTCGGCAACGGCGAGGACCAAACCAGCGACATTGTCGACCGGGCTGGTGATCCAGGTGCCCGAACACATTTCCACCGGCGACAGAATCAAGGTGAATGTGGAGGAGCGCAGGTTCCTGGGACGTGCTTAATCTGATTTGATAGAACCGCCATCCGGAACTGATAATGGGTGTAGCGTCAGGTTTCCTGAAGGAGGCGACTATGACAACCGCTGCCGGCAAACTGGTGGTTTTCTATGATGGCTCCTGTCCTGCCTGCATCAAGGACCGCCGCTGGTACGAAAAGCTGGCGGGCAAGACCGGGGAATCCGTTGAGTGGCTGGACATTACCGGGCGTGACGATGAGTTGCGCCAGGAGGGTATCGATCCCGACAAGGCCCTCAGGGAGCTGCACGTCAAGGACGACCGGGGCAGGGTACACCGGGAAATGGATGCCTATATCCTGCTGATGTCACGTGTGCCCGTACTGAAGCCCCTGGCGTGGTTGATTGGCTTGCCGGTAGTTCGGCCCTCCCTCGCGTGGCTGTATCATCGATGGGTGGCCAAGCGCCTCAGCAACAGCCAATAGTCGGATCCCCGCCACCCACCTCAGATCCGGACAGGTAAGCAGCCATAGCGGCCGCGTTGTTCGCTCATGCAAAGATAATTCTCAGTTTTATGGAATTCCTGTGTTGCTGTGAACAACTTAGGCTGTTCACACATGGATGCAACAGGGAGCCCTGGGATGAAAGTCTTGATTGTTCTCGCCCACCCCGAGCGGTCGTCCTTCAATGGCGGTCTGGCCGACGTTGCTGTGTCGAGACTACGTAAGGCCGGGCATGAGGTTGAGCTGGATGACCTGTACGGTGAAGGGTTTGATCCGGTGGAACATGCTTCTCACTATTCCCGGCGGGTTGATGACAGCTATTTTGCGCCGTTGACCGAGCAAAGAGCTCATTATGAGCGAGCCCTGCTACCGGCGGATGTTCAGCGGGAAATCCGCCGCCTGGAATGGGCGGATCTGGTGATCTTCCAGTTTCCCCTGTGGTGGCATTCCCAGCCGGCCATCCTGAAGGGCTGGTTCGACCGGGTGCTGGTCTATGGCGGAATGTATTCCGGCAGCAGACGCTATGATCGCGGCCATTTCCGGGGCAAGCGCGCAATCTGTTCGGTAACGGCGGGCTCTCCGGAGCAGGCGTTCCAGCCCTTCGGCAGGGCCGGCAACATGGTGGAATGGCTATGGCCGATGCACTCCTCGCTCTATTACGTGGGATATGAGGTGCTGGCGCCACAGGTTAGCTATGGCGTTCAGGGTGGTGGTATCCGTTATCAGGATGAGCGGGTATTCCGGGATCGCCTGGAGGCCATGAAAGATGTTTGGGCAAACCGGTTACCGGGGTTGGCCAACGAGTCAGTGATCCCCTTCACTGGCTGGGATGACTGGGATGAAGATGGCATGCTGCAACCGACGAATTCGTTGCGCTGGCGGTTGTGACGCGACAAAAGGTCGAAGGCCGGGGATGGGGCGTCTACCCCGGACCGGGATGTCTGGTCCGGGGTAATGGTTACTCGGGCAGGGTCTCGCCCGAGCCGCCCATCTCAGCCGGCACGTCCTTCATCTTGGGCAGGCCATCACGGATGGGTAATACGGATTCCTGGTAGTGCACGTGCAGCGCCGGTTTGAACTCCAGGTCCGGCAGATTGGCCACGTATACGTCCACCAGGTTCATGGCCGGGTGGTCGGTAAAGACATGTCCGCCGCATTTCTTGCACCACTTGCGGTAGCTCTGCTCCGTTAGGTGGAAGGTACCAATCTGATCCTCGCCGGCCAGTACTTCGAAGTTGGTGGGTGGCCACAGGGAAAAGGCGTTCACCGGGCCTGCTGACCATCGCCGGCAGGAATCGCAGTGACAATAGCCCATGGCTGCGGGCTCACCGCTGACCTGAAATTTCACTTCACCACAGAAACAGCTGCCTTGATGCTGGTTCATGACGTTCTCCCTCAGTTACCTGGATGCGGAGCACTCCCATACATGCCGTTATCAATGGGGTTAAAGTTAATATCCCAGAGGCGTTCGGTTGATGTAAATACTTCGAAAGTGCCGATATCGGCCCATTGCCAATTAGCGCTGTTATCTACGGGAGCGTTTCAGTACGCTTGGCAACTTGGTCCACACAGGAGGGAATCATGCCCAGTACCGACTCCAAACCCGTTTCCGCATCCGCCATTGAAAAGCATGTCTATAAAGTGTTTCCCAACGACATGAACTCCCACAACACAGTGTTCGGCGGAATGATCATGGCCAAGTGCGATCGCCTGGCATTGGTCGTGGCGGAGCGCCATTCGGCCCATGTCTGTGTGACCGCCGCGGTGGACTCCATTCACTTCCGGGCGCCCGCGAAGGGGAACGACACTCTGTTGTTCAGCCTGGCCCTGAACCGAAGCTGGGGGTCGTCCATGGAGATCGGCGCCAGAGTTGAGGCTGAGAACAGCTATACCGGGGACGTGCGGCATATTCTGTCTGCGTTTTTCACCTTCGTGGCGCTGGATGAAGAGGGCAAACCGGTGGATGTGCCGCAGGTTATTCCTGAAACCGATGAACAGCAGCGTCGGTTCGATAATGCCGAAATCCGACGCAAAGGACGCCTGCAGACCCGGGAGAAGCTTTCCAGTCGCTGACCGGTGTGCATCGGCCCGCGGTATTGGCGACGGTTGGTTAATGGGGTTTTTTGGTGGACTCCACATCAATCACCCGGCCGTTGCGCAGAGTGATCACCCGGCGGAATTGCGTGTTGCTCAGTTCGTATAACCATTCCTCGACGGGCACGGGGTAGCTCTCCGCGGCCAGACCGGAGCCGGCACGGTGGGGAGTCACGACCTGCCAGGTCACCTGTCTGGACAATGGGTCGCCACAGCGGGCCATCACTTCGAATTCGCTGATTCCTTCCTGCAGGGCGCCGGTAGTGCAGGGGCCGGCATTATCCGGGTGAAAACCATAACCCAGGCTGTCTTCCCGGCGGAGCTTGCCGTTCCGGAAAACCAATCGACGAATGAAACTCTGGGGGCCGCGGTTGTAGTACCAGTGCTCTTCGGTTTGCACGACTCCCAGCCCTGGCACGACAGCCTGGGGATATTGTGCAATGTAATCCGGCTGGCCGCAGCGTTCTTCCACTTCAATGGTCCAGTCGCCCTGGCTGACCAGGGCATTGCCGCAGCGAAACGAGGCGCTGGCCGGGCTGATGGCCAGCAATAAGGCGAGAGCGGCAATGATCTTAGTTGCGAGCGTAACGTTCATGGAGAATACCTACTCGTTCAACGTAGGCGCGGGTTTCCGCGTACGGCGGGATGCCGCCATGGCGACCGACAGCGCCGGGGCCGGCATTGTATGCTGCGGTGGCCAGTCTGGTATCACCGTCGAAACGTTTCAGCATCTGCGCCAGGTAGTTGACCCCGCCTCGGATATTTTCGGCAGCGTTCATGGCGTTACTGACCGCCAGATCCCTGGCCGTGGCCGGCATTAACTGCATCAGTCCCTGGGCGCCCTTGGGGGACACTGCACCGGCGTTGAAGGCGGATTCAGCATGAATGACGGCGCGAACCAGTGCCGGATCTATCTGGAACTGCCGCGCAGCCGCCTGGATCTCATCACGGTAAGGCTCGCGGTAAAGCGGCGTGGTCTGCCAGTTCACCTTCGAATTGGGGTTGCAGGCATAGCAGTGGAAGCGAATGACATCAAAATCCGCCCCTGCCGGCCGGTTGCCGCTGTAGGCGACCACGCCATTTTTATCCTGATACCGATAGACCACCTCATTCTTACTGGAAGCGCGTCGTTGTTGTTCACCACCCTTAACATTAGTGTATTCCACCGTGCCGTCGGGGTGAACTATGCGTTTCACGCTGCCACCAACGACTGGTTGGGACAATAGGGCCAACAATAGGGTTACCAGTAATGGTGGGCAGAGAAGATTACTGCTCGTCATTGTGAACTCATGAGAAACCTGAACGGACAACTGTCTGATAACCGTCAGTATACGTCGTTGTGGCACGGAAGAAACGTAACGATAAGTGTCGATATTCGCAAATGTGATGGGGTCTCCAGTCATTGTATTTGCACAGCTAACCTTATCTGCAGGGGATCGACTGAGTTTCTTGCTGATTCAATGCGCGGTACTCTCCCGGTTGAAGTTTCCCGTCGAGGGCTATGGCCCCCATCCGCTCCCGGTGCAGGGAGGTCACCCGGTTACCCACGGCATGGAACATTCTTTTCACCTGATGATAGCGCCCTTCGTAAATGGTCAGTCGGGCGTTGGTGGCATCCATCTGTTCAATGTGTGCAGGTGACGTTGTCAGTTGTTCGTATTCAAACCAGATGCCCTCGGCAAAGCGTTCCTCGGTTTCCGGAGATATGGGGTGTGCAGTGGTCACCCGGTATACCTTGGGAATCCTGATCCGGGGTTCGGTCAGTTCCCTGGACCAGGTACCGTCGTTGGTCAGTATCAGCAGGCCGGTGGTGGCCCGGTCCAGGCGCCCCGCGATATGCAGGCCTGCCCGCAGGTCCGGGGCAATCAGGTCCAGTACCGTGGGGTGGACGTCGTCCTCGGTGGCACTCAGGTACCCGGCGGGTTTGTTCAGCATCAGGTAGCGGGCCTGTGAGCCTTGCTGGATGATATTGTCATCAACGGCGACGGTGGCGAACCTGTCCACATCCAGAGAGGCGTCGGTACATACTTCGGCATTCACCGTAGCACGGCCGGCGGCAATCAACGCATTGGCCTGCTTGCGGCTGACGCCGTTCTGGTTGCTTAGGATTCGCGAAAGTTTCATGGCGTGAATGATAACGGGTTGGCCCGGGGCAGGACAGGGTCATGAATTCATGACTGTGATGGTGGTAAAGCCCGTTACCTGTATCTGTATTGATTGGCTGCTAACTTTTAAAGTGGCTGTATTCTGGAATCTTTTGCCTGGGTGAATCGTCATGCGTTCAGTTTTCTTTACCTTTCTGGTGCCCGCGCTGTTTGTCTGGTTGTGGAGTACCGGATTCATCGGGGCCAAGTATGGCCTGCCGTATGCTGAGCCGTTCACGCTGCTGTTGATCCGCATGCTGTTCACTCTGGTGCTGTTGGCGGGGCTGGCCTGGCTGATGAAAACACGCTGGCCGGGATGGCGGGCTGCGGGTCATCTGGCTGTTACCGGGCTGCTGGTCCACGGCTGTTATCTGGGTGGTGTGTATTACGCCATTCAGGGTGGTATGCCGTCGGGCATTGTGTCTCTGATTGTCGGGCTGCAGCCGCTGGTTACGGCGGCTGCAGCAGTAATTGTTCTGAAAGAAGGTGTTTCGGGGCGGCAATGGCTGGGGCTTGCCTTCGGGCTCGTTGGCGTCACGCTGGTGTTGCTGGAGAAGTTTGTCGGTGGTGAGGGCACTACCTCGGATTTCCCGTTATGGACGCTGGTCTGGGCCGGGTTCTCCCTGGCAGGGATATCCCTGGGAACGGTGTACCAGAAACGCAACGGCACCCAGGCGGACCTGGTGGCGGGCACGCTTATCCAGTACAGCGCTGCGGCGGTGTTTTTTGCCGTAGGGGCTTTCACGCTGGAAACCCGGGAGGTGGAATGGGCGCTTCAGTTGCAGCTATCCATGGCCTGGCTGGTGTTTGGTGTATCCATCGGCGCCATCCTGTTGCTGATGTGGCTGATCCGCCAGGGCGCGGCCTCACAGGTGGCCAGCCTGTTTTACCTGGTGCCGCCGGTGACCGCGCTGGAGGCCTTCTGGCTGTTTGACGAGCGGCTGGGCCTGCTGGCCATGGCAGGTGGCGCCATCTCCATCACCGGGGTGGCTCTGGTGGTTACCCAGCGATCGGGAGCACGGTCCCGGCGATAAGGACCGGTTATCCAAACCGTAACCTGGAATTGCGGCGCACACAGGCGCTCCGGGTTATCTTTTGATAGGGCTTCATACGGAAAACCGTTGGGGTATAGCAACCTCTGGCAGGGAGCAATCGAATGACCTATTGGCTGGTGGCAAATCCCAGGGCCGGCGATGGCCAGCGGGGTCGTGATTTCTGGTTGGTGCAACTGGCGGACGCCGGTATTCACGATCCGACCTGTTGTGACTTTGAGCATGACGACTGGGCCAGGCAGGTGCAGCCCGGGGATGTGGTCATGGTAGCCGGCGGGGATGGTTCGGTGAATATGGGCGCCCGGCTGTGCCTGGAGCATGACGCCACGCTGGCGGTGCTGCCTTCCGGCACCGCCAACGATTTTGCCCGCAACCTGGGCTTGCCGGAGGCGCCGGATGCTCTGTGCGCCCTCATTCGCAACGGTGAAAGCCAGCGTGTTGATGTCGCAGAATTCAATGAGCAGCTGTTTCTGAATGTGGCGCATATCGGCTTGGGGACGGTGCCGGTTTGCCAGTCTGACGACTCCCGGAAGAAACTGTGGGGCCGGTTCAGCTATGGCGTGGAGCTGTTGCGAAAACTGAGGGAACAACGCGGGTTTCATGCAGAAATTCGATGTGACAACGGATATGTCCGTGGCCGCTGGTTGTCTGTTGCGATAGCTAATGGTGCTTTTTTTGGGGGTGGCAATGAGGTTCCGGATGCTTCAGCCAACAGCGGGCGCCTGGATGTGATCGCGGTGAAACCCCGCCCGCTGCTACAACTGCTGCTGAGCTTTGTTCTGCTGCAGCTGAACCGGCAGTCCCCCCGGCGTACCAGCACGGTGATCCACCTCAAGGGGCAGCGTTGCCGTGTGACTACCCGTCAACCCAAGACGGTGACCGCGGATGGGGATATTGCCGGGAAAACACCGCTGAACGTGGTGTGCCGGGCGCAATGCTTGTCAGTGATTGGCGCTACCGTAGTGGCTGCCGCGCCGTCATCCTAGAATCAACGGCGCCACCAGTCCCGTCAGCACGGCCAGAAGGATGACCAGGAAAACCAGTTGCATCCAGGGAAAGCGGGGTTGCGGTTCCGTGTTCAGCTCCTGTTCCAGATACTCCCGCAACAGGCGTGTATTGCGGGTGTTTGCTTTGTAGACGATATCAAAAGCATCCCCCACCACAGGCACCATGCCACCGAACGTTTCAATCAGCATGTTCTTGACCATATGCGCCTTGACGCGTTTGCTGGCGCCGGCCCGCTGCGCTTCCACCAGAACATACAGCGACAGCACCAGGCCGATGAGGTCACCCACTACGGGCAGCAGGCCGATAATGGGATCGAGGCCGAGACGGATCCGGGTAAACGGAATCCGGATGGCGGTGTCGGTGATCCGGGAAAACTTGTCGAGGCGGACAAGCGTTGCCTGCTGTCTGGCTTTCAGGTCGGAATGGCCGGTGGTGGTTTCCCCGTTGGGCATGTCAGGTTAATCCTCGAAAATTCTTGAGTGTGGAGTGAGGTAGAATGTTAGCCTTCTGCAAAGATGGATGCGAGGACTGCGGAAAATGACAGCGATCACGGTTACGGTTTTGGGTGCAACAGGTCTCACCGGCGGCAAGGTGGTGGACGGGTTGCTGGCGAGGGATGAGGTGACCTCTGTGGTGATGCCCGTGCGGCGGGCAGCCGACAGGCAGCATCCGAAACTGATGCAGTGGGAGGTGGATTTTGACCGGCTGGATGACCACGCGGATCTGTTTAAGACCGACGTTATTGTCTGTTGTCTCGGCACCACTATCCGCAAAGCCGGTTCCCAGCAGGCGTTTCGTAAAGTGGATTACAACTATCCCCTGAAAGCGGCGGAGCTCGGGCGCTCCCAGGGTGCACGGGCGTTTGTGCTGATGTCCGCGATTGCGTCTTCGTCATCCTCGACGGTGTTCTATAATCGCGTAAAAGGAGAGCTGGAAGACAGTGTCAGCGGTCTTGGCTACCCTTTGCTGTCGATCTATCGCCCCAGCCTGTTGCTCGGGGATCGCAAGGAACACCGTACCGCCGAGGCCCTGGGCATGAAGGCCATGCCCCTGATTAACCGGGCACTGTTCGGGCCGCTGGAAAAGTACCGTGGCATTGAGGCTGATACCGTTGCCCGAGCTATGGTGAACGAGGTCTGTGGGCTGTCATTGACCTCGGATGGCGAGGGCGCGGTCCGGATTCATGAGTATCCGGACATCGTTGCCCTGGCAGAATAGAGCCTTCTCCTTGCTGGCAGGCTTATTTGCCGGCCAGTATCCAGGCGGCGGCTTTCTCCGCGATCATCAGTGTGGGTGAGTTGGTGTTGCCACTGGTGATGGTGGGCATGACACCGGCATCCACTACCCGCAAACCGTCGACCCCGCGAACCCGCAGATGGGAATCCACCACCGCCATGTCGTCATCGGCCCGGCCCATGCGGGTTGTGCCCACGGGATGGAAGATGGTGGTGCCGATGTCTCCGGCCAGGCGTGCCAGTTCGTCGTCGGTCTGGTACTGCATGCCGGGTTTGTATTCTTCCGGCTGGTACCTGGCAAAGGCCGGTTGTTCGGCGATGCGGCGGGTGACCCGCAACGAATCGGCGGCTACCTTGTGGTCTTCCGGGGTGCTCAGGTAGTTGGGGGCGATGGCCGGCGCTTCACGGGGATCGCGGCTGCGAATGCGCACCGTGCCCCGGCTGGTTGGATTCAGGTTGCACACGCTGGCAGTGATGGCCGGGAAATCGTGCAGAGGCTGACCGAAGGCATCCAGGCTTAGCGGTTGTACGTGGTACTGGATGTTGGCGTAATCGTAGGCATCGGAGCTGCGGGTGAAGGCGCACAGTTGGGACGGCGCCATGCTCATGGGGCCGGAGCGTTTGAGCAGGTACTCAAGACCGATTTTCGCCTTGCCGATCAGGGAGCCGGCCATGGTGTTGAGTGTGTTGGCGCCATGGACCTTGTAGACCGAGCGAATCTGCAGGTGGTCCTGCAGGTTTTCACCAACACCGGGCAAGTCCGCGACCACCGGAATATTGTGCTGGCTGAGCAGCTCCGCCGGGCCAATGCCGGAGAGTTGTAACAGTTGCGGGGAGCCAATGGAGCCTGCGGAAAGGATGACTTCTTTCGACGCCATCGCGATGGTTTCACCCTTTGCTGGTCGGGCAATACGAACACCGGAGCATCGTGGCTGGCCTCTCGTGCCGGTTTCCATTGTCAGGCCAAGGACCTGGGTTGAGTGCCATACCGTGAGGTTTGGTCGTTTGGCGGCACTTCGAAGAAATGCCTTGGAAGTGTTCCAGCGCCAGCCGGCGCGCTGGTTTACCTCGAAATAGTCGACGCCCTCATTGTCGCCACGGTTGAAATCCCGGGTGCGGGGAATGCCGGCCTGCACAGCGGCCTCGGCGAAATCCTCCAGCACCTGCCATTTCAGTCGCTGATGTTCTACTCGCCACTCACCGCCATGGCCGTGGAACCGGGCGTGGTGATCGTCGGCATCTCCGCCGGTATCGAGCCGGTAATGATCTTCGTGGCGCATGAAGTCCGGCAGGCAGTTGTCCCAGCGCCAGGCGTCGTCTCCGGTCACGTCCGCCCAGTGATTGTAGTCGCGGCGCTGGCCACGGATATAGAGCATGCCGTTGATGCTGGAGCAGCCGCCGAGGGTCTTGCCTCGCGGATAGATCAGCGAGCGGCCGTTAAGGCCGGGTGATGGCTCGGTTCTGAAGCGCCAGTCGGTACGGGGGTTATCAATGCAGTAGAGATAACCCACGGGGATATGAATCCAGTGGTAGTTATCCCGCCCGCCGGCTTCGATCAGCAGTATCCGGTAGTCTGGGTTGGCGCTGAGGCGATTGGCAAGCAGGCAACCGGCGGTGCCGGCACCCACAATGATGTAGTCGAAGTGTTCTGGAGCTGGTTTTGTGCTGTCGTTCATGCCGTATAACCAGGGTATTTTTGTTGTAATGGCCACTGGTTTTGTAGCGTATATCGCGGCCAATTACACCCTGGCTTAGACTAATTCCTCAGGCTTTTTTGTCGGAGTGACCGAGATCCCGTTGCGGATTGATTTCATCCCGGACCAGTTGCTTGAGCTGCTTGATCTCCGGGAAGCCTCCCTGTTGCTCCCGCGACCAGATTTGCTTACCGTTTACCCAGATCTCGAAAATGCCACCGGAACCGGGGTGCAGTGTCAGCTCATCCAGTTCGCCTTCAAAGGTAGTCAGCAGTTCCTGGGCCATCCAGGCCGACCGCATCAGCCAGCGGCAGCCTGTGCAGTAGTGAATATCAACGCGATTGGTCATGACTCTCCACAATGTTTTCGGGATTTAGTTTGCTTTTGCATAGATACGTTTTGTCACAGACTTTTATGGGCTGAACGGTAATCATAGGCATCGGCCAACAGACTCCAACAACATTATCAGAATCGCCGATAAGGACACGAGTATGTCTACCCTGATCACCACACTCATCGCAAGGATGCTGAAAGGCACCGTACCTGGCTTTGTTGTGCTCAGTGCCGTCATCCTGAGTACGGGCACAAGTGCTGCCGAGCGCCTTTACATCTTTACGGAAAACTATCCGCCATACAATCAGGCGATATCCGGCAAAGGCTACGCCCACAGCGAAGACGAGATTACCGGTATTTGCGCTGAAATGGTGAAGGCCATGCTTGCCCGGGTGGACTATGAGTACGTGATGAAAATGCGGGACTGGAGCTATGCCTACAATTGGATCCAGGGACGTGAAAATCACGGGTTGTTCTGTACCGCACGAACCGATAAGCGTGAAGACCAGTTCCAATGGGTAGGGCCGTTGGCACCGATCAAGTGGACGTTGTTCGCTGCGCCGGGATCGGATATCACGCTGGATTCCCTGGAGGATGCCGCAAACTATCGCATTGCCGGCTACAAGGGCGATGTGATGTCTAATTATCTGATCAGCCAGGGATTTGAGGTAATCATGAGTGTCTCCGGGAATGTTAACCCCCGCCGGCTGGAGCTGGGCGAGGCTGACCTGTGGGTAACCGACGGACTTGTCGGTCCGCTGGTTGCGGAAGAGGAACACGGTATCAATGGCCTGAAACCCGTCCTGGTCTTCCGTGAAACGCCCATGTACCTGGCGATGAGTAACGAAACGTCACCTGCGATAGTGGCAGCCCTGCAGGCGGCTCTTGACCAGGCGCGTGAGGCGGGGGAGCTTGATCACCTGATCCGTCAGTACCAGCCGCAAGTGGAGTGATGCTGGCGAGGCTGGTGGAAACCGGGGCTTCCGTACTTTGTGCAAAAATGTTTTGTAGATTCGGTGATCCTCGTATAGAACTAGTAGGGTAGCTTCAATATCTTACGAGGATCGTCCATGGCTTTTTCCCCTGATCATCTTGCTGAACTGAATTTGCTCACGCAGTTCGATTCTTCCTCAACCCAGGAAGGCATCAAGGTACACCAGCATTCCGCGCCTGAGGACATCGTGAAAGCCGCCGAACGGCTGCACCAGAAGGGGTTGATCACCCAGCAGGATGGTGGTTATCTGACCAATCTCGGCAGTGAAGCGGTGGAGTTGACCCAGAAGCTCCAGTCCATTCTGTCCAGCCCGTGATTTCGGATCGATAGAGAGTCAATACCAGAACCCGATGTCTGGTTCCGGTGCCCTGCGATCAATGCTCACCCCCTTTCCTTCGAGGATACGCAGCAAAATCTGGGTATCCTCCACGTTGAGGAAAGCGCCCAGGGGTATGTTCTGTTCCCGATAGCAGAGAAACAGCTTGGGGGGTGTAAACGGGTGTTGTGGCATGTCGGCGCGAATGCGGGCATAGCGACGGGGTATTGTCCATTCTGCCTGTTTTGTGCGCCGGCCCCTTTCCAGAGTCAGATTGCCGGGGGAGATGGACAGAACTTCCCGCAGCTGACAGGCCCTGGCGGTGTAGTAGATGCCGGCAGCCAGGGCCACCAGTTCAATGCCGGCAAAGGGCATCACCACCCAGGCGCCCGCCAGCGCCATGCCTGTTGCGATAACCAGTGACAGGGTGAAGAGGGCTGCCCACACGCGGACATTACCCTGCCAGGTCAGTGACTGGTTGGGTGTCAGGAGCAACCTGACGCCTTCTTCGGATTCTAGGTGTTCTACCATCGGCCTTACCCCGCAACCGTATACGCCAGAATGGCCGGTATCGATGGTTACCGTTGCCTGACGGAGCCGTAATTCAAATGGGACGAGAACCACGACATACTGTCTACCCTTAGCATAGTTGCGTGTACATCGGAGTTTCCATTTGGCGAACAAAACTTTCCCGCGGCGCATTGTCCGGTTCCTCGTCCGGGGATTTGCCGGATTGCTGGTGCTGTTGGTGGCTGTCCTGTTGCTGTTCAGGTTTATCAATCCACCCACCACGGCTTTCATGCTGGCCTATGGCATCAGCTATCCCGACAACAAAGTCCATCAGCAGTGGATCGACTACGACAGCATCTCCAGGTGGATGCCCCTGGCGGTCGTCGCGAGTGAGGATCAGCGTTTTCCCGACCATTGGGGGGTGGATTTCGCCGCGATCCGCAAGGCTCTGGCGGAATACCGGGCGGGTGACGGCCTGCGGGGCGCCAGCACCATTACCCAGCAAACAGCCAAGAACCTGTTTCTCTGGAACGGCCGGAGCTTTATCCGCAAGGCCCTTGAGGCGGGACTGGCGCTGGGGCTCGAAGCCCTTTGGTCAAAACAGCGGATTCTGGAGGTCTATCTCAACGTTGCTGAGTTTGGTCCGGGAATATACGGCGTCGAGGCGGCCAGCCAGGCGTATTTCGGTATCAGCGCCCGCTATCTCTCGCCATCCCAGGCGGCGAGGCTTGCCGCAGTGCTGCCCAACCCGAAAGTGCTGAGTGCGGGCAATCCCTCCGCGTATGTGTGGGAGCGTGCAGGCTGGGTGGAGAGGCAGATGCATCAGCTGTCGGGACCGGGGTATCTGAGGGAAATGTAACCCGGTAACAGGCAGGTGGTCGGCACAGGAGCAGGTGTAACGAAATCGATACACTCTTTTGGTGGGAATATGGCAATCTGACCGTCCGGATGAGCTGTGCTCACGAACGGGGACACACCAGTACCTTCCCCCGGACCGGCTTTGTTACAGTGTTGCTATCGTTACCTTGCCAAAGGATTCGCGCCCGTTATGTCCAGACAAACCGCCCATTCCCAGAAACTGCTGCTGTTCAGCCTGACAGGACAAAAGCCTTTCGCCATCGGGACACTGAAAATCCGCGAAATACTGCCGTTTGCCCGGCTGACCCGGTTGCCGCACAGCCATTCCGCGGTGCTTGGCACTATGTCATTTCGTGGTGCTGCGGTACCGGTGATTGATATGGCGGCGGCCGTGGGTGGGCGGCCATTGAGTGCGGAGGAGCAGAAGGTCAGCTCTATTATTGTGACGGATATCCAGCGTCAGGAAATCGGTTTTGTGGTGCGCAGCGTCAACAAGATTATTGAGGCTGACTGGAAACAGGTTCAGTCACCACCGACCGCCCTGGGTGACCAGGCATTTGTTACGGGACTGCTGGATCTGGAGGGTGAACTGATTCAGTTGCTGGATGTCGAGCTGCTACTTTCCAAGGTTTACCCTTCTGCCGTCAATACCGATGCCGCAGCCTTGACGGATGTGGAGAGTGAAACCCTGCGCGCGCAGCGGATCCTGTTGGTGGACGACTCCCAGGTGGCCCGCAAACAGCTTTCCGATGTACTGGACAGCAAGGGCATTTCCTATGAGGTGACCAGCAACGGCCAGAGCGCCCTGGACATCATGCTGCAGGCGGCTGCTGTCGATCAGCCCGTGGATATCCTGGTGAGTGATATTGAAATGCCGGGGCTGGACGGCTACGAGCTGGCCTTCAATATCCGGGATAACACGTCGCTCAAACAGCCTTACATTATTCTGCACACTTCCCTGAACAGCGAAATGAGCCTCAGTTATGCCAATCAGGTTGGCGCCAATGAGGCATTGACCAAGTTTGATGCGAACGAGTTGATGCAGGCAATGCTGCGAGGCTCTGAACACTAATCCGAACTGGCCTGGTCCGGCGACAGGGTTGGCGACGTTGCCGTCAGTCTTGAGATCAGTTGTGGGTTGCGCTCGTAGACATCGTTGCGAAATTGCAGGGTGCCGTCCCTGTCGACCCAGGTGGTCCAATACTCCAGATACACAGGCACTGGTTGTTTGAGATAGACCGTGGTCAGTTGCCGGGAACTGACCAGTTTGTCGACATGCTCCCGGGTCCAGCCGTTTTCCTCCTCCAGCAGCAGGCTGGCAAGCCGGAATGGGTCTTCGACGCGAATGCAGCCCGAGCTGAACGTGCGTTCGCTGCGGGTAAAGAGTGCCCGGGCGGGGGTATCGTGCAGGTATATGTCGAACTGGTTCGGGAACATGAACTTGACCTGTCCCAGCGCGTTGCGGGGCCCTGGCTCCTGTACAAGCTGAAACGGGAAATGGTTCTCTGAAAGCAGCCACCAGTCGATGGTTTCAGGGTCAACCCATTCCCGGTCCGCGCCCCAGCCGCGGTAGACGGTGAAGTCCATCGTGCGCAGGTAGTCCGGGTTCCGCCGTATGATGGGCAACTGGTCTTCGATCATGATCGTGCGGGGAACCGTCCAGGTCGGGTTGAACACCAGGTAGCGGATCTGATCGCGGAAGACCGGTGTTTGCCGGTATGGACGCCCGACGATCACCCGGGTGTTCAGGACCTCCGTGCCATCTTTCACCATGCGTAGCTCGAACCCGGCAATATTCACGATGACATGGGTTTCCCCAAGCTCATCGGGTAACCATCGCCAGCGTTCCAGGTTGGCATCAAGCTGGGTCAGCTTCTGTTGCGGGGTGATGTTAAAGGCCGCAAGCGTCTGCGGGCCGATCAATCCGTCTGTATCCAGCCCATGGCGGGCCTGGAATCTCATCACCGCTGACATTAGTCTGTCATCGTAGTGGCGCTCAATGACCTGATCTTCCAGTGATTCGGTGGGCATGAAGTCCCCCAGGGCAGCCAGGCGCTGACGGATGGTTGGCAGCCGGTCGTCGGTCATGCCGGGGCGAATGGTTGGGCCTCCGGCAAGCGGTTTCCAGGGAACGGTGAGCAGGGATTGCAGGAATGTCCGTGCTTCCAGCAGTTGCTGGTAGTCACGCTGGGAAGGAGCCAGGTAACGAAGCAGGGTACCGATGGTTTGATTTTCCAGGGCCCGGGCAACCACCTCGTCCAGGCGGCGACCGTGACGGTTGGCTGTCCACTCCGCCTCCAGTGTTTCCCGGTTCACCTTGCCATCCAGCAGGTGAGAGGCAAGCAGCAGCAGGCTGTCAGTCAACAGCATGTCCAGGTCCGCTCTGGACTCGGGATCCAGGTCGTCAGGGGGCTGTGCTGCAAAGCTGGCGAGCAGGTTGTAATGGTAGTCGGCGGGTGTCAGGCCGTGGCGCGCTGACTCTCTGATGGTTCTGAGTAAGGCTTCCCGATCCTCGTCCCGGGTCCATGCCAGGGCATAGCCCCTGTGGCGGTAGAATGCCGACAGGGTATCCATTGCCAGTAGTGGCTCTCCCAGCGCACTGACCGGAAATCCCTGGTGGATGGCTTGCACACGCTCGCGGATGGCATCGTTTGCCAGACTGCTCAGGGACCACAGACACAGCACCAGCATGAGCATCCCTCGTACAACCGTCAATCCTGAGGACATCCTTTCTCTCCAGAGCGGGCAAAAATTGAACAGTCCTGCTGTTAATCCTAGACTTAAAATGGGCGGTTAAAAAGGAGGTGTGCCCAATGAATAAGACAGTGAACGGACATTACGAGGATATTGATCAGGCGAGGAACACCGAAGAGGATTTACTGGCAACGGGATTGCCTAGAGAGTCGGTCTACCTGGACAAGGAAAACCAGGTGATCAAAGTGCTGATTCCCTCGGGGGAGGAGCGGGAAATCCAGGAGATCTTTGATCGACACCGTGTCACATACTGAAGTGGGATGCGAGCCCCGACAGAAGACCAGCCGGGGCGCTCCTGGTCAGATCACCCGGTGCGGCCGAAGACACGTTCGAAAAAGCCAACCTCCCTGGTGTCCGGAATGGGCAGGTTGTCCAACTCGGACATCGCGCGACGCCAGAACTGTTCGGGCTCATCCAGTGTGGCCACTTTGCTGCGTTCCTCGGCGCTGAAGGAGTTGTGCTCGCCGCCAACACCCTTTGCCATCAGTTCCTGGGTCCACAGATAAATGGCGGCCCGAACGGTTTTCAGGACCCCTGAGTAGGTATCACGGCTGACGTTGATGGCCAGTTCAGCACTCAGATTGATCCGGGATTGCAGGTCCGCCATGTCGTCCGGCGGTAACAGGACCCGGTTGCCGTTGCCTTTTTTGCAGTTCAGGCAGATTTTCTCCAGGGCCTTGATGCCATCCGTCAGGTCAAGATGGCCGTAGTCCAGTTTCTGTTTGTCATCCACCGGGGCGGGAATCCAGCCGTACTGGGGGGAGCGGGCAACGATGTGACCGGGGAGACCCCGTCGGTATGGAGGTGCCTGTGTGCTGTCACTGTAGCCCTCAAATTCGGTGCGCAGCCAGGTCGCCATTTTGCGGTGCCTGAGCATCATTGCCAGAGTGATGGCGGAAGGCATTATTGCTTCCAGGAGCTCATTGGCATCCCGCGTTCGTTCCTCCAGATGGTTCACCGGTTCGGACATTCCCGATCTCCTGTCTCACAAGCGGCAGTATGGCAACTGCCTTGTTGTTTTTGTTGGTGGCCTGCGACGTCTATCGAAGGCTATGGTTGAAAAAGTAGTCAGGCGAATGCTCGACGTCCATTGTTAAACGTAGGTGTTTTGTTACCTAAAGTAAGGTGGCCGCGGCCCATGGAGTGAAATCAGGGGGGGGATGATGAAAAAGCCCGATTTCAATGCACTCAGGCTAGCGATGGTTGAACGCCAGATTGAGGGGCGGGGGATTGCCTCACTGCTGGTTCTGGCCGCCATGCGCCGTGTACGGCGGGAGCGATTCGTGCCTGATGGCATACAGCACCTCGCCTATGAGGACGGTCCCCTGGCCATTGGTGAAGGACAGACAATATCCCAACCGTACGTAGTGGCGCTGATGATCGAGGCGCTGGCATTGCAGGGTGGGGAAAAAGTACTGGATATCGGTACCGGATCCGGCTATTGCGCCGCGGTGCTGGCCTGCATCGCCGGGGAGGTCTTTGGCATTGAGCGCTTGCCGGCGTTGGCGGAGCGTGCCCGGGCGGTGTTGCGCAACGAGGCGTTTGGCAACGTTCAGGTACGCTGTGGCGATGGCACGCTGGGGTGGCCGGAGGTGGCCCCGTTTGATGGCATCGTTGTTGCCGCCGGTGGACCATCCATTCCGCCTGCCCTGACCGATCAGTTGGCTGTGGGTGGCCGGCTGGTTATGCCCGTGGGTGGAGAGCACACCAGCCAGGACCTGGTTCGTCTTACCCGGATATCGGCAACCGGATACGAACGGGAGAGTCTGGGTGGCGTGCGCTTTGTCCCGCTTCTGGGCGCCGCGGGCTGGCCGGAGGAGCCCGGCTGACAACCGTCAACCCGCGTTGGTGCTTTCAAAGATCTTGTCCGCTGAAGCCGCCACAAACCCGGGGTAGAGTTTGCCGCTGGCTTCGGGGTAGCGCAGGGCAAATTCATAGAAACAGCTGGGTATGGTCGCCGTTCCGTCGGAAAACCGTACCGGAACCCGGTCCGCCATGGTGGAGGACTGCTCCAGCAGTTCCTGCGGCGAGCCCTTGATCTCCCCGCCGGAATCGTTGACCCGGTAGCCGTTGTCTTTGAGCAACTGGTTGATCTCCGCCACCGTCTGGTACTGGTTAAGCTGGTTGATGCTTACGGTGAAATGATTGGCCCGGAACCCCCAGGCGGCCAGCCAGGCTGCATATTCGCTTTCCTGCAGCAGGGTTTCATAGGTGGCATGCTCAATGTCCCAGTGCCGTCCGGAGTAGAGAAAGTTGTCCGCCTGTACATCCTCAGGGTTAATCTGCGCCACCAGCTCGCTGGCGATGGTCTGCAATTCCGGGGAGCACTGTTCGGTCAGAAGTTCCGATATGAAAACCTTGGGGGCAACAGGGTCCGGGTGCTCATAGTGTCGGGCATAGAGTTTCTTGGCTTCGAAATGGTACTCGCCGCCCTGGTGGTATCCGAGCGACGTGAAATGTTCGGCGAGCGCCTCAAGACCTACGGGTGCAAGGTTGAACGTGCGCAGGGCGATGTGGTCATTCACGATGCGCTGACCTTCCGCAGCCCCGAGAATCCGGTGAATTTTCTCGGCTGAGGGGGTTACCTCGCGGTAGTTGTCCCACAGGTGCTGAAACAGTTTATTGCGATCAGTGTGCATATTTGACCTCCGGTGCCCGGGAGTGGAGTTCGGTTCTTGCTGCGGCCTGCGCCAGTGGCAGGAAGCGGGTCATGCCGCCGTCAACCAGGCCCAACTCTCGCGCCAGGGATTCCGGCACAGTGAGCAGGTTGTGATGGGGGAGCCAGGTCGCTGCTTCAGTGACCGTGGCTCGGAAATCCGCCATCTCCGTATTGGTAATCAGCATAGCCTGGTTGCGGTTGCCAGGCTGATGTCGGGTAATCGCGGTCATGCTGTCGTCCACCACCTGAACCTGACACTGGTTGGAGAGTTTGATGCTGATGATGTCGCACAGTTCCGCTTCAACCGTGGGGCCCGCATCAAACAGATCGACAAATCCGGTATGGCGGAACCCCTCGGCTTCCAGCATCTTCAGTGCCGGTCGCGTCTGTTCATGAACCTGTCCGATGACCCGCTGCGCTTCCGGTGGAATGTCGGTTACGGAAAGCGGACCAGCCGGCAGTATGGTATCCATGAACTCGGGCGTTCCGGTCCCGGCCAGCCGGGTGACGGTGGCAAAATCCAGGTCGCCGGCACGGGTTTTCAGCCAGTTCCAGAAAGGGGACTGGCCACCAGCATCGGAGACGCCCCGCATCTCGGCAATGATGGTGGAGGAAAACCGCTGGGGGTTCTGTGCCATGAACAGGAAGCGCACCTTTGACAGCAGCTTGCCGGCGTTCGCCTGCCGGTATCTGGGGCGCAGGTACAGACTGCAGATTTCGCTGCAGCCCGTATAGTGGCTACAGCGGATAAGATTCCCGGTTTCCCGTCTGAAGTGGCAAAGGGGGCGTTCATGCCCAGCAGAGGCTTCGATACCGGTGGTGCCCATGATATCACCGGTTTTTTCGTCCTCCAGAACAAACAGGTAGTGCTCGTTGCCCGGCCGCTGGATGTCGCGTCCGAAACTGTCGATGGCGTGTCGAATCTTGCTTTCCAGATAGGTCCGGTCGTCAACCAGTGAGGTGAATCCGGGGCCGGATTCCCGTGCAATCTCCTGCAGCGCTGGCAGATCCCTGTACTGTATTGGGCGGATAATCATCGGCAGTCCCCGCAGTCGGCTGGTGGTTCTTTTGTCGTGTTTTCTTGCGGGTCAGTATGTAAGGGGTAAGCGGTAATTTGTAGTGGCGAAATGATCGAAATAATGAAAAGATGAGTCAAAATGACTAAGTAAGTTGACAATATGCTAAGCAAGCAAGATCAGAAGCTGCTGTTGCTGTTGCGCAAGAACGCGCGAATGAGTATTTCGGACCTGGCGCGTGCGCTCCACTTGTCGCGATCCACGGTACAGAATCGGCTTGGCCGGCTGGAGAGTAACGGGGTGATCAAGGGATACTCCGTGCAACTGGGAGATGCCCATGCCGCTAATCAGGTTGAGGCCCACGTGTCCATCAAGGTCTACCAGAAGCTCACAGCCCGAACCAATGCCTCGCTGGATAGCATCAGCCAGGTGTCGCAGCTGTTCTCGGTGAGCGGAGAGTATGACCTGATAGCCATTGTTCAGGCCCAGTCTCTGGAAGAGTTGAGTGCAGTGCTGGATGAGATTGGTAATCTGGAAGGGGTGGAGCGGACCAATTCGGCGGTGGTGCTGGAAACCAGGTTCCGGCGCTAGCGGCGAGTGCCCGTCCCTGGGCGCGTCGTCCGGCTTTATTCCGGCAGGGTGCTCTGGTTCAGCAGGGCCGGCTTCTTCAGGGCCTTGCCAAACAGGTCCTTTTCTTCGGCGATGGCCAATGCCGCCTTTTCCGCCAGGTTTTCATCCAGACCTTGGACCCGGGCTTGCAGGAACTGGGTGATCTCCTCGGCGAGCTCCAGTACCTTGTCTCTGGCATCGGCTTCCGCCTTGGATGAGAACAGCAGGGTATCCGGGTGTTTCAACGCCATCTCCAGTCCATCCCTTTCCGAGTAATACAGTGCTTGTACCGCCATGAATCTCTCCATTGGGCCCCCACACCGCAGGATCGGGTGTGGGGTGGTTGCTACGCTTTATGGCGTGAGTGTACAACACGGAGACTGTATGTGTATACAGTGTTCTGGTTGAGAGGCGGGCAGGGAGTCACACCGTGGTAATGGTGAATCCTCGAGCCGGGAAGTGGACGTGAACCTTACCGGTACGTGGGTGCTCGCGTTGCAGGATGAGGGTGTCCGCATCGCCGAATACCAGTGTGCCCCTGACGGGCTCGCGGCCGTAGTCATCCGGCGCCACATCGACGGCCTGCCCGGTCTGCTGGTGGTGGGACTGGTTGTCCAGTTCCCGGGGCGCGGCGTTTCTGGCGATGTCCAGCGCCTGATCCTCTGTAATCTCAGCCGGTTGGCCATGGCCAAAGCCTTTCATGCGCTCCATCCAGCCTTGAACCCGGGGAAAGTCCCTGAGCCAGGGTTTTCCCGCCAGGTCGCACACAAACCAGAGCCCGTGATACGCGGAGAAGTCGGCAATACAGGGGGACTCGCCAAACAGGAAGTCCTGTTCCAGCATGGATTCCATGGTTGCCATGTGGGCAAGCACGTGGGCTTTTGCCTGCGGCCCCCTGAGAGCCTTGACCCTGGATTTGCGCCCCATGTTGATGCGGTCCTTGAGGAATCGGAACGCATTCAGCAGGGAGGTGTCTTTGATCAGCTTTTTCAGCATGCGCCCGTCGCTGGCTGCGATGACACAGGCCAGGAAGGTTTCAAGATCGGTCTCCCGGACGAATGCCTGAACCTCAGCGGGCTGTTGTTCCAGAATCAGTTCATTGCGGCCGCTCAGGCGGGCGATTTCAGCCGCCACGCTGCGACTGTCACAGAACACATCGGCGCCGTTCTGGGCGACGGGGATTTTGCGGTAACCACCGGCAATGGCCTCAAGGGCAGGTCGGGGAGGCATTTCCTTTACGGTGACTGATTGCCAGCCCAGACCGGCATAGCCAAGCATGACGCGAATTTTCTCCGAAAACGGAGACATGGCGTAATGGTAGAGAACGAGTTCTTGCATCAAGTTGTTAATAACCCCGCGGACGCGCAGTAAATGAATGCAGCAGAGCCTATCAGAATAAGCCCCCAGGCCGGGAAAATCAGAGGCGAGCGACTTGTTGTTTTCATGGGCTTCTCCTGCAGTGACCCGTGGTATACGCACAGCCCTTCAATGTAGACCATTATGACGGAGTGTCACGAATGAAATGTGGGAAGTGGAACAAAGTACGAATCAGTCAGTTACGGAGGCACGTCCGGCTATTGAGGAAAGCTGAAATACCGGTAGTATGCAGTGGAAACAGAATAATTACTGGCGCTTATACAATAACAACAAGGAGCCGTTCATGGCTGTAGATACAGATAAACAGACATCACTCCATTGCCTGTACCACTGGGCAAGACACACACCCGATAACGTTTACCTCACACAACCGTTTCCCGATGGTCGGGTGGAAGACATCACCTGGAAAGAGGCCGCTGACCAGGTGTCTCGGATGGCCGCGCACCTGGACAGTCTGGAACTGCCCGAGCGTAGTAATATCGCCATCCTGGGCAAGAACAGCGCCCACTGGATCCTGTCGGACCTGGCTATCTGGGCGGCGGGGCATGTTTCGGTCCCCCTTTACCCGACGTTGAATGGTGATACCGCCGCCTACGTTCTGGAGCACAGTGAGGCAAAACTGCTGTTCCTTGGCAAACTCGATGGCACCGCCGACGGCTGGAACGATATCAAGGGGCATATTCCCGAGGCGTTGCCCATCATTTCCCTGCCGCTGTCGCCGCGGGATGACACACCAAAGTGGCTTGAGATTATTGCCGAGTGTGAGCCGGCGGAGCCGATTCTGCCCAACCCCGACGACCTCGCCACCATCGTCTATACCTCAGGTAGCACAGGGCGCCCGAAAGGTGTCATGCACAGTTTCCGCACTATGATATCGGTGGCTGACGGCCTGCAGCAGCTATTCCCGGTGACCTCGGACGAACGAATGCTGTCCTACCTGCCGCTGGCTCACGTCGCGGAGCGGGCCGCAGTTGAAACCCAGTCGCTGTATTACGGTTTTCATCTGTATTTCGCCAACTCACTGGATACCTTCCAGGAAGACCTGCAGCGTGCACGCCCGACGTTGTTCTTCTCAGTGCCGCGTTTGTGGATGAAGTTCTACCTGGGCGTCAATGCCAAGCTGCCACCGAAAAAGCAGAAACTGTTATTCAATATCCCGATTCTCAACGGCATCGTGAAAAAGAAGGTTCTCAAACAACTGGGGCTGGATCACTGCCGTGCCGCACTGACCGGTGCGGCTCCTCTGTCAGCGGAAATTATTGCCTGGTACCGCAGCCTGGGCCTGGAGTTGCTGGAGGTCTACGGCATGTCGGAGAACTTCGGGTATTCCCATGCCAACCGACCCGGGCAGGCGAAAGTGGGCACCGTTGGTATGGCCAACCCGGGTGTGGAGCACCGTCTTGGTGACGGCGGTGAAGTCGAGGTCAAGAGCCCCGGGCAGATGCTGGGTTACTACAAGAACGAGGAGAAAACCCGGGAAGACATCACCGATGACGGCTTCCTGAAAACCGGTGACATGGGGGAAATCGATAGTGACGGTTGTCTCCGCATTACCGGGCGGGTGAAAGATCTGTTCAAGACTTCAAAGGGCAAGTACGTGGTGCCCGTGCCGATCGAAAACCGTTTCAATCACCCGAAGGCCGAAGTGGTGTGTGTCGCTGGTGCCAACCAGCCGCAACCCTGCCTGATGGTACTGCTGTCGGACGAGGCGAGAGAGGAGCTGGAAACCGGCGGCAGCCGTGCCGAACTGGAACAGGAGCTGGCGCATGAGCTGGATGCGGTGAATGCGCAATGCGAGGGCCACGAAAAGCTGGCGTTTGTGGTGGTGGTGAAAGAGCCGTGGACCATGGAAAACGGCATGCTCACACCCACCATGAAGATCAAGCGCAACGTGATCGAGAATTACTACACCCGGAAAATGGATGAGTGGTTCGGCCAGAAGGCCAAGGTGGTCTGGGAATTCTGACCCCTTAACGCAAAACACCGGTGGCCCGCGTTTGCGTTGCCACCGGTGTTTTAGAATTCCTTTCTCTACATCCCTGTTTACTTCACTTCGAACTCACTGGCCATTGCCGGCCTGTGTTAGTGGCCGCCCTGAACCATCTGCGGCAAGTCCGGAGTTGCAGTCTGAGCTTTCCTGCCCATAATGCGCATCTTCCTGCTAATCAACTGAACCGCCTGCTTTGCTGCAGCACGGGTATATTGGCGCCTGACCTCAGCACTGTTGTGGAGGATACTGGACGGCAGGGGTTGAACGGTTGCGATATGCTTTTGAGTCATAGCGCCTTCCTCCTTTTTCTCTGGTGGGTTAATTAGCGATCTACCTTTAATTTACACTTAATTCTAAGGACTCTTTTTTGCAGTTAGAATACGTTAAAATCCGTACTCACGTTGCAAATATGCAGTAACTATGGACTGGGACTATCTTCGATACATACACGCGCTGGCAATAGGTGGAACGCTCGCCAAAGCCGGAGAAATACTGGGTGTGCACCAAACCACTGTTTTAAGACGACTTGATCAGATGGAAGAGTCGCTGGGTGTGCAATTTTTTGAACGCAACCGGGACGGTTTGCAGCTCACGCCGGTGGGGGAAACAGCGTTCCGGGAAGCTGCAAGGCTGTCCACCGAGATGGAAAATCTCGAACGTAAGCTGGTGGGGCAGGACTCGGCACCAGTGGGTAAGGTGCGTCTGGCCGCTGAAGACCTGATGATGAACGAGCTGCTGAGCCCGATTCTCGCGGAACTGGTGCGTGAGTTCCCGGACATTGAGCTGGAAGTTCTCACGGACAACGATGTGGCCAATCTCAGTCACCGGGAAGCGGACCTGACCCTGCGCCCGGAAAACAAACCCCAGGCCACGCTTGAGGGTGAGCGAATTGCTGCCGTTGAGTCAGCCGTCTACGGCTCGGCACGCTACTGCCGGCGCAATCGTAATATGGATGTTGAAAACCAGCCGGAGGGGTGTGTCTGGATTGTTCCCGATGAGACCTTCAGCCATCTGGCGACCGGTCGCTGGTATCGCAAGCACCTGAAGAATGTGTCATCGGTTATACGCTGCAACAGCCTGCAGTCCATGCATGCCCTGGCCAGGGCCGGCGCCGGTCTAGCGGTATTGCCCTGCTACCTGGGGGAAAGCACCCGGGAGCTGCGGCGTCTGTCCGATCCTCTGGAAGGTGAGAGTGTGGACCTGTGGCTTCACGTTCACCAGGACACCCAGCAAATGGCGCGGGTTCGTATCGTGATGGAGTATCTGGTGGACCGCCTCCAGTCCCTGGAGTCGGTGATCGAAATCAGTACCACATTCTAGCTAGCCACAGAATGGCCAGAACTGGTACCAGCGCCAGCACTGGAACTCCTGCTCACAGGCCTTGAGCTGGTTGTCGTAGCGGAAAGCCCGGGTTTGCACCCGGGATGCCAGGTCGACCACCTCGGGTTTGGCATCGTAACTCCGGCGTGCGTAGCCAGTTCTGCCTTCGTGATAGGCCAGATACAGCTTCTGCGGGCTGTAGAACGACACGCCCAGCTTCCGGTTGGTCAGATAGTTGTACCAGCCGACAAAATCCAGCGCGTGTTCCATGTGGGTTCGCACCACAAACAGGCCGTCCCCGTTGGCTTCCAGATACTCTCCCCACGCTGGATCCAGTGCCTGGGCATAACCATAGGCGGTTGTGGGCCGGCTCCAGGGAATGAAGCCCCAGAGCCGGGTTCTCGGCGGCCTGGCGTGGCTGCGGAATGAGGACTCGTAGTACACAAACGCCATCTGGGTAGCGATTGGCGTGCCCCACTTCTCTTGCGAGGCTTTTGCATAGTCGTACCAGACCGGATGTTCTCGGAAGATCTCGCAGACATTGTCCTGCCGCAGTGGCGGGCTGGGGGCGAGTAGACTGAATCGCAGGGTTGCCCAGATGGCGACAACCAGTCCGAGGGTTGGCAGCCCGAACCACCTGAGCCGCGACTTCCAGACATTAAGACGTTTTTTGCGCTTACTCATGGGCTGGAGAACCACGGCCTCCTGTCACCATACCAATTTGTCATCAAACTCCCCCCTTTTTGGCTTGCAGGCGGCAAGTTCGTCATGGCATAAACCGCCCATCAATCTTTCCGGATGATAGGCCATGAAAGCGTTTTCCCAAATTAAACCCGTTTTAGTATTCATCGTTTTGCTGTGGGGCACTGCCGCCCACGCAGCCCCTTCCGCGGAAACCGTGTTGGAGGCTTCACCCATTGACGACATTGTTGCCCAGTACCCGGCGATGATGAGCCAGGGGATACGGCAGGGACTCAAACAAAGCGGCCGGGTACCGCCCTTTGTCGCCGACTCTATCGGCCAGGTGGTCAGTGGTAGTTATAACGCGGCGGAAATCCAGGCGCAGATTGTCTCCGACCTGGAAGCATCGCTCAACGACCAGCAGTTGCAGTCGGTCATGGAATGGTACGACACTCCCGTGGCGAAAAAGATTGCGGAAGCGGAAGTAGCGGCCTCGCGGCCGGAAGCCTGGGCGGAAATACAGGCCCGGGCACCGGAGCTGAATCGTCAGTTCCGGGGCAGTGAGCGGGCGGGGATGTTTGATCGGTTTGACAAGGCATCCCGGGCGACGGAGAGTGCGGTGGATACCTCCATCGCCGTGCAGCTGGGGCTGGCGTCGGCATTGGCTGCGTTCAAGGGCGACAATGGCGCTTCTTTTGATCAGATCCAGCGTCAGATTGAAGGCCAGCGTGGCATGCTTGAGGGCATGGTAAGCCAACAGGTCTATGACAGCTATCTGTTCACCTACCGGGATATCAGCGCCGCCGAACTGGACCTGTACATCCAGTTTCTGGAAAGTGACGCGGGATCGCAGTTTTCACGGGTAGTGACCAACAGTATCCAGCAGGCGATTACCGATCCCATTGAGTCCATCGGCAGCCAAATGGTGAGAATGCTCAGCCCGGCCAGTTGATCGTGCGTGGATAGTTGAATAACTCATCATATGGGTCCACCCTCAAGATAGAGGGCTATGTTTGAGGAGTGCCCAGATGGACTTTAATGCGTACCAGAAAGTGCTATCCGGTACCGCCAGAGGTGAAGAATGTCCGTTTTCGCCTGATGAGTTCGAGCAGCGGCTGGCCCGGGTACGCACCCGCATGTCGGAAGAAGATATCAGTGCGCTGTTGATGACAGATCCTGCTGATATCTTTTACCTCACTGGCTACAGCACCTTTGAAGTGTCGGTGCATGTTGCTCTGGTTGTTACTCCTTCCGATCTGTTGCTGCAGGTGCCGTCCATTGAGATGGGGCCGGCCATGGTAACCACGAGGGTGTCGCGCGTGGTGGGGTATCGTTGGGAAGGGATCGGTGAGGTCCTGATACCACTGATCGATGCGTTGACCGGCTATGAGGATCGGGTCGGCGTTGATTTCTGGCACGGTTCCCTGCGTCATGGCGTCATTGAGGGGATTCGGGCGCGGTTGCCGGATGTCCGTTTCGTGGACAGTGGGTCACTGTTGAAAAAAATCCGCAAGGTGAAGTCTGTCGCTGAGCTGGAGTATCTGCGGGAAAGTGCCGGAATCACGGCGATCGGGTTGGAAGCGGCTGTTTCAGCGATCCGGCCCGGAATGACTGACAATGACATTGCCGCAATCGGGGCGGAAGCCCTGTTGTCCGCTGGCAGTGAATTCATGAGTATGCAGCCCATTGTCACAGTGGGTTCCCGAAGTGGGGTGATTCACACCAACCACAAGCGCCGCCCCGTGGGGGCCGGAGATGTTGTGTTTCTGGAATTCGGCGCCGCCTGGCAACGTTACACCGCACCTATGATGCGAACCGTGGTGGTGGGAGACCCCACCCGCCAGATGCAGATGGTGTTTGACGGATGCCGCCGCGTGATGGATGCCCTGCTCAAGGCCATCAGGCCGGGAGCCACTTTCGATTCCGCCGCCCAGGCCGCCGAGAAAGCCCTGGAGCCGCTGGCAGAAGAGGTGTTCTTCTCGGGTGTTTTTGGGTACACGGTCGGCGCACAGTTCCCGCCTTCCTGGGTCGAAGGCTCGGGATTCATCGCTCGTGGCCAGTCATCCGCGTTCCAGCCAGGCATGGTCTTCCACCTGCCCATTTGTCTGAGAGTTCCGGGGCAATGGGGCATTGGCTGCAGCGAGACGATTCTGGTTACGGACAAGGGCACCGAATGCCTGACCCGCAATCCCTGGACGCTGGCTCACTCCAGCCGCAGATCCAGCAGGTAGAGGGTTCGTGGTGCGGGCAGGCTGGTGGCGAACAGGCCCAGTCTGCGGATGTCGTCCATGTTCATGGTCCGGTTACGCGGCGCATTCCTGATGTCTGACAGATTCAGCGTGAAGCTGTTGAACCCTGGTTCCAGCGTCAACCGCGTGTTGTAGCGGTCGCTGTAAATGTTGGCGCCCCTTTCATGCTCGACGTCGTTCACTCTCAGAGTTAGCGGAAGCACTGTCTCATCCGGGTTAAACAGTGCCACGGTCAGTTGTTCGTAATCACGCCAGTCGACCGGCAGGTTATCCAGGGTGACGCCGGAATAGAGCCGGGTGCTGAGAGAGATTTTCAGGCTTTGTCCGTTGATGTCCCCATGGTGGTCCGATGGAGTAAGGTTCCCTCTCCAGAAGGGGGTGGGGTCGGTATGGCTGAAATCGTAAAGCATCGGCAACTGCTGGCTGATCCGGAATTGCTGAGTGGCGACAATGCCGGTTAATCCCAGTTCGAAAATCACCAGTACCGAGGCGATCGCTGCCAGCATTCGCTGGCGGAGGTGGAGCTTTGTGGCAGGGTCCAGAACAGGCCGAAAGGCCAGGATCAGCCAGGCGCCGACCAGGTTTCGCCACACATCGTGCCAGTCGTCCTGGCGTCCCAAACCGGATTGCAGAAACTCAATAACCAGGCCGGCAATCAGCACAACGGTGGTAGTCGCCAGCCACAGTCGCCCGCCACTGAGCCGCTTCCAGGGATGGATGGCGTAGGTCAGAAGTCCGAAAAACACAATGTGTCCCAGGTTCCATACGGACTTGTGCAGGGGGCCGGAAGACCAGTCAGGACCACCGGTGAAAAACAGCGGGGCTATCACCAGAGCGCCCACAAGGGCCAGCAACCTCAGTCGCTGGCCCTTGTGGGCGTTCCATGGCAGAGATTCGGTACTCATCAGCTCCGGCTGGTCACTTCCAGAAGATGGTAACCAAACTGGGTCTTGATGGGGCCGATCACGGTGTTCAGGTCGCTGTTGAATACCGCCTTGTCGAATTCCGGAACCATCTGGCCCGGGCCGAAGGAGCCCAGGTCACCGCCGTTGCGACCGGACGGGCAGGAAGAGTGCTGCTTCGCGACTTCAGCGAAATCCTGGCCACCTTCGATGGCTTTTTTCAGTTCTTCGCATTTCGCTTCGCTGTCTACCAGGATGTGGCGCGCGGTTGCCTGTGTCATGGGTGTTGTCCTGTTGGTTTCAATGAATGTGTACTTCAGGGTAGGAATGCTGCCCGCCCGGCGGTCCTGAGGCAAGTGCTTTTTATCCGTGTTTCTTCTGTCTCACGGTTGGCTCGCCAAACCTGTACAATGCCCGTTTTTCTCTGCCGGCTCGTCCGGCTCCTACTTAGACAGGTCTGTTTCTTGATTTCCACCGCTAATATCACCATGCAATTCGGGGCAAAACCCCTGTTTGAAAACGTATCCGTCAAGTTCGGCAATGGCAACCGCTACGGTCTGATTGGCGCCAATGGCTGCGGCAAGTCCACGTTCATGAAAATTCTCGGTGGTGATCTGGAACCGTCCGCGGGGCAGGTCATGCTGGAGCCGAATATCCGTCTGGGCAAGCTGCGCCAGGATCAGTTTGCCTATGAAAGCTGTTCGGTGATGGACACCGTGATCATGGGACACGAGGAGCTGTGGAACGTCAAGAAAGAACGTGATCGCATCTACTCGCTGCCGGAAATGAGTGAAGAAGACGGCATGGCCGTGGCGGACCTGGAGGTGCAGTTCGCCGAGATGGACGGCTACACGGCTGAATCCCGCGCCGGTGAGCTGTTGCTGGGCCTGGATATCCCCCTGAATCAGCACGAGGGGCCGATGAGTGCGCTGGCGCCGGGTTGGAAGTTGCGGGTACTGCTGGCCCAGGCGTTGTTCTCGGATCCAGACGTGTTGCTGCTGGATGAGCCGACTAACCATCTGGACATCAACACCATCCGCTGGCTGGAGAACATCCTGGTGGCCCGTAACAGCACCATGGTCATCATTTCACACGACCGTCACTTCCTGAACAGCGTCTGCACTCATATGGCGGACCTGGACTACGGTGAACTGCGTCTGTTCCCGGGCAATTATGACGAGTATATGACCGCCGCGACCCAGGCCCGCGAGCGTATGATGGCGGATAATGCCAAGAAGAAGGCGCAGATTGCCGAGCTGCAGCAGTTTGTCAGCCGCTTTTCTGCCAACGCTTCCAAGGCCAAGCAGGCCACGTCCCGCGCCCGTCAGATCGACAAGATCCAGCTGGAGGAGGTGAAGCCGTCCAGCCGTGTGAGTCCGTTTATCCGTTTCGAACAGACCAAAAAATTGCATCGCCAGGCGGTAACGCTCAACGATCTGACCAAGGGGTTTGATGCCGAACCGCTGTTTGACAAGCTCAACCTGAAGATCGAAGCGGGGGAGCGGGTGGCTATTATCGGTCCTAATGGTATCGGTAAAACGACGCTGATGCAGTGTATGGCGGGTGCTCTGGCGCCGGACAGTGGTGACGTTAAGTGGACCGACAGCGCCCAGGTGGGCTATTACGCCCAGGATCACTCGGCCGACTTCGCTGAGGATATGAATCTGACCGACTGGATGGCTCAGTGGACCACGGGCGGCGAGCAGTTGGTTCGCGGTACGTTGGGGCGGATGCTGTTTTCGGGAGATGATATTGGCAAGATGGTCAGTGTGATTTCCGGCGGTGAGCAGGGGCGTATGCTGTTTGGCAAGCTGATTCTGCAGAAGCCGAATGTGATGCTGATGGATGAGCCGACGAACCATTTGGATATGGAGTCCATTGAGGCGTTGAATCTGGCGCTGGAGAATTATCCTGGGACGTTGGTGTTTGTCAGCCACGATCGCGAGTTTGTGTCTTCGTTGGCGACCCGGATTATCGAGTTGAAGTCTGATGGCATTACTGACTTCAGTGGTAGTTATGACGATTACCTTCGGAGTCAGGGTTACCTCTGATTTTGTTTGGACTATGGGTGGTGGCGGACGGGTGGGTAGGCCTTTCCAAAACACGCTCCTTCGGCACATCCGTGTGACGCTTGGGCTCCGCCATCCATGGCTCCGCACAGTTTTGGAAAGGCCTACCCACCCGTCCGCTCATACCTGTGAGTGGCCTTCGAACAAACTGGGGAAATGAGCGTGGGTGAGGCTGAGATTATTGATATAACCCGTAAATGGGTTGAAGACGTTGTTGTCGGCCTTAATCTGTGTCCGTTTGCCAAGCGGGAGCTGGT
This sequence comes from Marinobacter sp. DUT-3, assembly GCF_050379435.1. Lineage (NCBI taxonomy): Bacteria > Pseudomonadati > Pseudomonadota > Gammaproteobacteria > Pseudomonadales > Marinobacteraceae > Marinobacter > Marinobacter sp. DUT-3. Next base: position 172,782 of record NZ_JBNRMG010000005.1, on the reverse strand, counting down.
CAGGGAGCGGGTGCGGTTTGTGGTGTCGGACGCTGAGACCGAGGACGAACTTCTGCAGGCCCTGCATGCCGAGCTTCAGCGTCTGGAGGATGAGCCGGAGGTTGAAACGACTCTGTTGATCCACCCGGGTGTGCTGCAGGACTTTGCGCTTTACAATGAATTCCTGGACGCGGCAGATGGGTTGTTGGTCTATCTGGAGCTGGAAGGGGTTTACCAGGTTGCCAGTTTCCACCCGGAATATCAGTTCGGTGGCACCCAGCCGGATGACGCTGAGAATTACACCAATCGATCGCCGTTCCCTATGCTGCATCTGTTGCGGGAGGAGAGTCTTGAGCGGGCGATTGAGGGGTATCCCGATCCGGAGCAGATTCCGGAGCGTAATATTCAGCGGGTAGAAGAACTGGGTGTCGAGAAGATGCGGTCTCTGCTGGCCGCCTGTTTCCGTAAGGAGGGTGATGATGGAGAATCCGGAGGTGGCCGGCCGGCAACTGGCTGAGTTCATCCATCGTTATCCCCGCCTGATGATTCTCACAGGGGCGGGGGTCAGTACGGATTCCGGGATTCCTGATTATCGCGATCACGAGGGGGCCTGGAAGCGTAAGCAACCGGTTCAGCATCAAGAGTTTATGGCCAGTGTGGATGTGCGTCGTCGCTACTGGGGGCGCAGTCTGATTGGCTGGCCGGTGATTCGTAATGCCCGTCCCAATCCTGCTCATCATTATATTTCTGATCTTGAACTGCTTAACCACAGCACCCTGGTGGTGACCCAGAACGTGGATCGTCTGCATCAGCGGGCGGGTACGCGGGCCGTCAATGATTTGCACGGTCGTGCGGATCAGGTGGTCTGTATGGGGTGTGGGTATCGCTGTGGCCGGGATGAGGTGCACGATCGCTGTGCCGATCTGAATCCGGGCTTCCGTCACTTTACTGCGGAAACGGCCCCCGACGGGGATGCGGATCTGGAGGTGGATTTTTCGGAGTTTCGTCTGGCGAATTGTCCCGAGTGCGACGGGATTCTCAAGCCGGATGTGGTGTTCTTCGGGGATTTCGTGCCGAAGGAGCGGGTGACGACGGCGCTGGATACTCTCAGGGCCAGTGACGGTCTGCTGGTGATTGGTTCGTCCCTGATGGTGTATTCCGGGTTCCGTTTCTGCCGTTATGCCAGGGAGTGGGGCAAGCCTATTGCAGCGTTGACGCGTGGCCGTACTCGAGCTGATGAAATGGTGGCGTTGAAGCTTGATGCCGGAATCGGCGAGACCCTGAGGGCCTCGCTCGACCGGCTGTAACAGGCTGGCTCAGTCGTAACCGAGCTGCTTGCGCCACTTCCGCAGCAGGAAGTTGGTGTCGTGCTGCCAGGGGTGGAAGTTGGGCTTGAAGTAGTCCAGGTACTCGGGAATGATCGCGGTGAACATACCCTTCGGACCCCAGACGCGGTTCAGGCCCTTGGCCCAGGAGCGCAGGTTCAGCAGTTGCTTGTCTTCGCGCATCAGCTCCACGATGAAGGAGTGAATCGCCACCATGATCAGGGTGGTGATCAGGGCCATGGTGCCCATGCGGATGGCGTAATCCACCACGCCTTTGCCATACAGCGTCTCGTAGGTGTCGAAGGCAACGGCCTTGTGCTCGTTCTCTTCAATACAGTGCCACGCCCACAGCGTTCTCATGGAAGGGTCGATGGCATTGACCATATCCTCGCGCTTGAGCAACTGGGCGGACAGGATGCCGGTAAAATGCTCCAGAGCTACGGTTGCGGCCAGGTGAACCCGTTTGTTATTCAGCAGCGGCAGGTTCTTCGCTGACAGGAAACCGCGGGTCCAGCGTTCCAGCTTCTTGATGTCAAAACCCTGCTCAATCGCACCCTCATTGAAGTGACCGTGCTCTTTTGCGTGCATGGCTTCCTGTCCAATGAAAGCGCCAATGTCTTTCTGCAGCTGCGGGTCATTGATCTGATCACGTACCGCGCGAACACTGTCCACGAAGAAACGTTCACCATCCGGAAACAGGGCGGACAGGGCGTTGAACAGGTGCGTCATGAACGGGTCACTGTCGACCCAGTGCCGTGGCACTTCCTCAAAACCGAAGTCCTGGCGGCGTACGGGAAACGATGCGGTTACTGCAGTCATAGTGTGACCTCTCTGATTCATTGTCCTACATGGTCAACTGTACTGGGACAGCCAGCGCTTCGTCCGGTTATAAAGGGACAGAATGCGGTCAGAGATGGAAAGGGGCAAAGAGAGCGCAGTGACGGAGAGGGAAGGAGGCGGCAGATGCCGCCTCCTGGTGGGGTTACAGCAGGTTGTAGATAAACACCACGCCGACCGCGACCGGGGTAACAAAACGGACGGTCACGAACCACAGGTTGAACATAGCCGGTGACAGTGACAGTTCTTTCTCCATGGCCTGGCGTGACATTACCCAGCCCGCGAAAAGGGCAACCAGCAATCCGCCCAGCGGTAGCAGGATGTTGGCGGTGAAGAAGTCCAGCAGGTCGAAGATGGTCTTGCCTTCCAGCATCGGCACAAAGCCGAGGGGGGCGAAGTCGGCCCAGAGGTTCAGGGACAGGATCGAGGCGATCCCCAGCGCCCAGCAGACGAGACCGGCAGTCAGGGTGCTGACCGTGCGGTTCATGCTCTTCTGCTCTTCCAGCCATTCCACAATGGGTTCCAGCAGGGAAATACCCGAGGTCCAGGCGGCGAAAATCAGCAGCACGAAGAACAGGGTGCCAAACAGCGAGCCCATGGGCATCTGGCCGAAGGCCAGCGGCAGGGTCTGGAAGATCAGGCCGGGGCCGGCGCCCGGTTCAAGGCCATTGGCGAAGACGATCGGGAAGATGGCCAGTCCAGCAAGCAGGGCCACGCCGGTGTCGATCACCGAGACGGTGATGGAGGTCTTGGCGATTGAGATGTTCTTGGGCAGGTAGGAGCCGTAGGCCATCATCACCGCCATACCCAGGCTCAGGGTGAAGAACGCGTGCCCGAGGGCAACCAGAATGCCGGACGTGGTCAGTTTGGAGAAATCCGGCTGGAACAGGAAGGCGGCAGCCTGGCCGAAGTGCCCGGTGGTCATGGCGTAGCCCACAACAATCAGCAGCAAGAGGAACAGCGCGGGCATCAGGATACTGACGGCCCGCTCCAGTCCGGAGCGCACACCCCGCGCGACCACAAACATGACCAGCGCCATGAAAAGGGTGTGCCATGCCAGCAGGGTGGTCGGATTGCTGAGCAGTCCGGAGAAAATGGCACCGACGGCGTCGGCGGATTGCCCTGCGAGCTGGCCGCTGGCGGTGGTACCGACGTAGGAAATGGCCCAGCCGCCAATCACGGAATAGAACGAGAGAATCAGGAAGCCTGCCAGGACACCCACAGCGCCCACCAGCTTCCAGGCGGGTTTCAGCCCGTCCCGTTGGGTAATCGCGCGCAGACTGTTAACCGGACTGTGGCCACCGCGACGACCGATCATGACTTCGGCCATCATGATGGGGATGCCGACAATGGCGATACAGAGCAGGTAAACCAGAACGAAGGCGCCGCCGCCGTTTTCACCCGTTACGTAGGGGAACTTCCAGATGTTACCGAGGCCGACGGCGGAACCGGTGGCGGCGAGGATAAAGGCAAGGCGCGATGACCAGAGTCCGCGCTTGGCGTTGGAGCCTTCCAGCTCACCGGAATGGGTGGCAGACCCGGATTGTGATACAGACATAGCTGTCTCCTGCTTGGTACTTGTTTTTGTTGGGGAAGCAAAGGCCGCGAATAATTCGCGGCCTCACAGACGTGGCCCCGGTGTATTACCCGGCATGGGCCAATTGCTCCGACATCGCATTGACGCGGGCAGTGTGTTTGCGGAACCGCTCTTCCGCCAGTTCGTTGGCAATGGCCCCGGTGGGCCTGCCGCTGCGGTCAGAACGGGTAAAGATCTCGTTCAGCGTGTCGCCAATGGTATCTACGTGGGCACGGACCTTCTCGGGGGGAGCGCCGATTCGCTCGTAGGACACATCAATGATGCCACCGGCGTTGATGGCGAAATCCGGGGCATAGAGAATGCCGCGGTCCAACAGGGCCTGATCGTGATCCGGGCGCTCCAGCAGGTTATTGGCTGCGCCGGCCACGATGGTGGCCTTGATTTGCGGGATGCTGTCATCGTTCAGCACCGCACCCATGGCGCAGGGGGCAACCACATCCACGGGCAGGAACAGAATGTCCTCCGCAGTGGCGGGTTTCGCGCCCAGTTCATCAATGGCTCGTTGCATGTTGTCCGCGTGGATGTCGTAGACCCACAGATCGGCGCCGGCCTCTTTCAGGTGCCGGGCCAGTCGGTAACCCACGTTTCCGATGCCCTGGATCGCCACTTTCAGGCCGGCAAGGTCGGAGCGGCCCAGCTTGTGCCTCACCGCAGCCTTGAGGCCAATAAATGTGCCGTAGGCGGTGGCGGGCGAGGGATCGCCGTTGCTGGGTTTGCCATCGAAGCCGGTGTGCTCGGCAATGCCGGACACATGGCGGGTGTGTCTGCTCATCACCTTCAGATCGGGTACGCTGGTGCCGGAATCCTCGGCCGCGATGTATTGGCCGCCCAGGCTTTCCAGGTGTCGCCCCATGGCTTCCATCAGCGCTTCGGTCTTGTCTTTGCGCGGATCGCCGATGATGACGGACTTGCCTCCGCCCAGGTCCAGGTTGGCAAGCGCGGACTTGTAGGTCATCCCCTTTGACAGACGCAAAACATCTCTCAGGGCCTCTTCGTCGGAAGCATAGGGAAACATACGGCAACCCCCGAGAGCGGGGCCACGGGAGGTGTTGTGAATGGCGACAATGGCTTTCAGTCCGGTTTCCGGATCGCAGAAAAAGGACAGGTGTTCGTGGTTATCGAACTCGGGATGGCTGAATACGTTCATGGCGTTTCACCTCTCATAGAAAGCAGCCGCTACCCTTTTGGGGCCTGCGACAACGGTTTTGTTATGGGTTAGACAGCAGTACGGGCAATTTGTTGATGCTGAGTTGTGTCCGGGGGCATCGCGGTCCACGGTGATAGGCGGAATGGCATAGGGATCGTTGCCGGAAACCCGGGAGGGTTCTGGCTGTGCATGCAGGAGAGGTTCGTCCGCTAAAGGTGCGGAGTTGAGCATGTTGAAATCCTCTTCCACCTGGCCGGATTGCGACTTGAGTGGATGTCTTGTTCTTGTCGACCGGCTTGTGGCCGGCGTTCTGATTTCAAGCGTCCGTATTTCCCGATTGAGAACCCTTTTGGGGCCGGACCGCAAATAAACTAGTTACTTCTAACGTAAACGTCAACGAATAAATGTTGTGAAATGCATATTTTCATGACTGGGAAGTCACAAGGTTTTGTGTTGTGGGCAAAAATCCCTGTTAGAGGAATTTGCCATATAGTCCGTCTGGTTATCGTAAATCGGTTTTAACAGGCCGACGGGGGTAGGGCTGGTTGTTTTATAATCAGGTTATGTCATGCCATCCTGTTTGTGAGCAGTGAAGGAGGAGTTATGAAACGGCTTTTCTATCTGGTGGACTCGATTGACAGCGTTCAGAGCATTTCCGATGACCTTCACGAGCGCGGGATTACAGATTGGCGATTCCATATCGTCAGCAAGGATGAGGCCGGCTTGTATACTCACCGGCTGCACTCAGCCAGTGTCCTGGACAAGACCGATCTGCCGAGGTTTGTCGAACGGGGGCTGTTGATTGGCGCACTCTTTGCCCTGTTTTTTGTGGTTCCCCTGGCTGTTTGGGGCGGTCTCGGCTGGCCGGTATCCGCCTATGTGGCCATGGGCGTGTTTGCCGTCGTCGCCGGTGGCTGGCTCGGTGGTTTCGGGGGTATTGGCACCGAGAACTACCGGATCCGCAAGTTCCATGGTGATATTGAGGCCGGGCGCTACCTGGTCATGGTGGATGTGCCCAAAGCCCATGTTGCGCAAATGGAAGAGTTGATGGCGCTGAATCACCCGGAAGCGGAACTGCAGGGCGAGAGCAGCAGTGTTAATAACCCGCTGGCGGCGGGCGACGGCAAGATTCACGTGGTTCATTAAGCGAGCGATTCGGTATTTACCTATACGCTGCCTGGGGAAACTGCCTTAGTTTCCTCTGATGTCTGTCGCTTCCTATTCTTATAAGCTCCAGCCGCACAAGGTGCGACTGGAGTTCTTCCGTCTTCTCCCCATCTCCCTGTTCGTGGTGGCCTTTGGTGCTGCCTTTGGTTTGGCTGCCACCCAGAAAGGCCTGCCGCCGCTGGAAGCGATCCTGATGAGCACCACCGTGTTTGCCGGCGCCTCCCAGTTTGCCGCAATCGATATGTGGGGTGGAGAAGTGTCAGTGCTGCCCCTGATAGTGGTGGTGTTTGCAATAAATTCCCGCCACCTGCTGATGGGGGCATCGCTGTATCCGATGCTGAAGGATATCTCACCCGGCAAGCGTTACGGGCTCCTGTTACTTCTCACCGATGCTAACTGGGCGGTATCAGCCCAGGACTATCAGAACGGCAAACGCAATCTGGAAGTCATCCTGGGTGGTGGTCTGGTGCTCTGGCTGGCGTGGATCGTGGGCACCTGGCTGGGTGTCTATTTTGGCGGGTTGCTGCAGAACCCGAAGAGTCTGGGGCTTGATATGGTGCTCGGCTGTTTCCTGCTGGCGATGGCCCTGGGCGGACGGAAATCTCCCCGGGTGCTGGTGGCCTGGACGGTTGCCGCTGTGGCTTCGCTGGCGGCGTGGCGATGGCTGCCAGCCAATACCCACGTTGTGGTGGGCGCGCTCGCCGGGGGTGCCATCGGTTTCTTCTGGCTGGAACCGAAAGACGTGGAAGCACCCGCTGAGGCAGAGGAGGCCGCCCAATGACCATTGAAACTACCACTGCCGGCGTCCTTGCACTGATTGCGATCATGACGGTGGTGACCCTGGCCACCCGTTTCGGCGGGGTATTCGTTATGTCCTTCGTTCGGATCAGTCCGCGGATCGAGAGCTTTATCAATACCATGGCCAGTTCGGTACTGATTGCCATCATCGTTCCCATGGCGTTCAGTGGTGATGCCGGAGCCGTTGCCGCGCTGACGGTCACCGCAGTCCTCATGCTTGCCCTACGCAAGCCGTTGCCCGCCATAGCAGCGGGCATTGCCGCAGCGGGGGTCGTGCGCTACCTGATGTAGTGAACACTGCGTCCGGCCGTGTTGCGGTCAGGGATTGTCCGCCGGCATCGGATTGGTATTGCGCAGGCCCAGCTCGCCAACACCGGGCAATTTGATACCCAGTCCCAGCGGGTTTATTCCCAGGGACAGGCCCATGATGTTCAGCTCCAGTCCCTCGCGGACGCCCGCGAGAACGCCAAAGTACCCCCCCAGTGAAAACTGATAGCCTACCCCTCCCGGAACTGCGGCAACCACACGGTCGCCCAGATAGTCCTTGCCAATGGCGTGGCTGGGCAGGGCGACGTCCAGGCCGGGTACGTTCCGGATCACCCAGGCGACAAAGGTGTTGCTGTTGGGGCCGGGCCAGGCTTCGTACTCCGTCGGGTAGGGATAGGACGCGACCGCATCATAAATGGCGGGAATCAGTTGTTCCGCCTCTTCGCCACGAATATCTGCATATAACTCGGGCCGGGCGCCGTACCAGTGCCTGTCGGGATCGCCGGGCCGGGAGCTGACCACGTAGCGGCGCCATCCGGTCACCTCGTGAACCTGGTAATGATCCGCCCCCGCCTCCTTGGTGCTGATCCAGGTGTGTACCGAGAAATACCCGCGCCAGCTCCAGGCTCTGGCACCGTATACATGCACGATAGCCTCTTCGGTCTCCCCGGGCAGCGGGGCGATGCCTGCGCTATCCCGGGAAGCAGTCTGCCAGCTCTCCGCACTATGCAGGGAGCCGCTGGTTGCCACCAGCAGCGGTCCGATCAGGAGCAGAAAAAGGGCGGCAAAAGACCAGGCGGTGAACTTGAACAGTCGTCTCATTTCAGGTGTCCGGATTCGGGTCAGTGATAATAATACTGTTTCACGGTTTGCCCGGTTCAGTCCCGTCTTCTAGGCTCAGAAGTAACAGTGAGTATATTCGTTGGGGGGCGGCATGTCAGACCATCATGTTTACAAAAAAGTGGAAATCGTGGGTTCTTCGACAAAAAGTATTGAGGACGCCATCGAGAATGCGCTGACTGAATGTGGCAAGAGCGTTCGCAATATGGAGTGGTTTGAGGTCCTTGAGACCCGTGGCCATATTGAGGGTAACAAGGTCGGGCATTATCAGGTGGTGATGAAGATCGGCTTCCGTATCGCGGACAGCTGATGCTTACCGGGCCCGTAGGCCCATACTGGTACACAGGGGGTGGCATTATGTCTTCCGATAAATGCGCCCTGCTGCTCGTTGATATCCAGAATGATTTCTGTGAAGGCGGCAGCCTGGCGGTACCTCAGAGTGACGCGATCTTCCCGGTCGTGAATGAATGGATCAGCAAGGCCCGGAACGAGGGCTGGGCAATTATCGCCAGTCGTGACTGGCATCCTGTTGACCATGTCAGCTTCGTTGAGCGGGGCGGCCCCTGGCCTGTGCATTGCGTGCAGGACAGCGAGGGTGCGGCCTTTCACCCCGCCATGAAGTTGCCATCCGATGCGGTACGGGTCAGCAAGGGCACAGCGTTTGATACCGACGCCTACTCGGCGTTTGATGGTACTCAGCTCGACAGCTATTTGCGCCGGCATGGGTATGGATCCCTTTATGTGGCTGGCCTGGCGCTGGATGTGTGTGTGCGGGCGTCGGTGATGGATGCCGTCCAACTGGGGTTCAGTGTTAATCTGATCGTCGATGGTACCTATGCGGTAGACAGCGACAACGCGTCGGCAGTTCTGGACGAACTGACAGGACAGGGTGTGTCTTTGCAACACTGACAGGATGCAGGAGCCTGACAACATGGTGCATGAGAAAGATCTTGCACTACTTGTGGATCTCTATGAGCTGGCCATGGCCCAGGCTTATTGGGCCGAAGGTATGCACGATACGGCGGTATTCAGTCTGTTTTTCCGGGAACTGCCGGAAAGCCGGAACTTTATGCTGGCCTGCGGTCAGCAGCAGGTCGCCACGGTCATCGAGACGTTGAAGTTTTCCCGCGAGCATATCAAGCGCCTGGAGAGCCTTGATCGTTTCCAGCCCGGGTTTCTTGAGTGGCTCGGCAAGTTTCGTTTCAGCGGTCATATCCGGGCGGTACCGGAGGGAACACCGCTGTTCCCCCAGGAGCCGCTGCTGGAAATCGAGGCGCCCATTGCCGAAGCCCAGATCCTTGAAAGCCTGGTGATGAACTACGTTCACCTGGAAACGGTGCTGGCGTCCAAGGCGGTGCGGGTGAAGCTTGCCGCCGGTGATCGCCCGGTGGTTGATTTTGGTATGCGGCGAATGCATGGCATGGATGCGGCCCACAGAAGCGCCCGGGCGTTTCGTCTCGCCGGGCTGGCGGGAACCAGCAATGTGCTGGCGGGCCTTGATTTCGGCCTGACGGTCAGTGGCACCATGGCTCACAGTTTTGTTCAGGCCTATTCCGATGAAATGGACGCCTTCAGGGTATACGCACGGCTGTACCCGGGCACCACGTTGCTGGTGGACACCTACGACACCCGGAGAGCGGTCCGGCGCATTGCCGAGTGGCTGAAGCAGGATCCTGAAGCCCGTGTTAGCGCCATTCGCCTGGATTCGGGCGATCTGGTTGCAGAGTCGCGGGATTGCCGCGCAATACTGGACGAGGCCGGTCTTGAAGACATTCGCATCATGGCCAGCGGGGGACAGGATGAATATGAAATTGCCCGGCTGACTGCGGCTGACGCCCCCATTGATGGTTTTGGCGTGGGAACGGCTATAGGTGTCTCGAATGACGCACCGGCTCTGGAACTGGCTTACAAGCTGACCGAGTACGCCGGCCAGCCACGAATGAAAAATTCCTCAGGTAAACAGTCACTGCCCGGAGCAAAGCAGGTGTTCCGCCAGCATGCCCCCGACGGCCAGATGAGGGGGGATGTGATCGGCGGGCGAGAGGAGGTGTTCGACGGGGAGCCCTTATTGAGCCCGGTGATGAAACACGGAGTGGTGTTGCTGGATGCCATCCATTCCCCGGATGATCAGGCCCATTACGCAATGGCTGCCATTCGCGCCCTGCCGCCGGAGCTTCGGGAACTGGCCCCAGCGGGGCGCTTTCCGGTTATCATCAGCCGCTACCTGAAAGCTCTCCAGGCCGATACCCTGAGGCGGATGCAGCGAGGCCTCAGCTCTTCCTGAGGATGCGTCCGCGAATGGTGGTAACGAGTTGATTGATCATATCTCTTGCTTCGCCATCGTAGAGTAAATGGAATTTTTCCCGTTGGACATTGCGTTCGTGCGTGGTGTTGGAGGTGGCTGAGTCTTTCAGCAGGTCCATGTACTGACACGCAGCCAGGTGAGCCTTGATGTCAGTATCGATGATTTTGGTCACCAGATCGTCGACGTCCTCATGGCAGAACGGCCGGTTCCGGTTGAGTGCGCTGCGTGCCTCCAGGGCAGCATTCCGGGCTTCCAGGCGTAGTTCCCCTGCCGGTTCCCCGGATTCGACCGAACGAAGGAACATGCCCAGGCGATCATGAAGCAGCCAGATCTGCGGCCAGATCACTTCATAAGCGGATTTCTCCGCCGCAAACTGATCGGATTCCAAAACGCCCTGACCCGGCCCGGGTGAGGGCGTCGCGGTGCCATGGAAATGGCTGATGCGCAACTCGTCCATGTCCCGCCACAGGGTTTCTGTCCGTTTCTTGAGCTGGTCATCCAGAAAGTCCTGCCGGTGCCTGCTTTTCGCAACGTACAGCATTGTCAGCACAGCCACGATCAATGCAGCTGCGGAGAGTACAAATGCAACGCTGTTGTTACCGATGAGGCTGAGTAGCTGATCCGTGTCCATGGGTGGCCTCGGTTCGAATCCCTGAGAGTGGTAACCCGAAAGTATCAGGAATTCGTGGCTCGGGTTATTACAACACAGTATAGGTACTACTCTTGCCTGAAGGGTAGTGCGGCGCAGGCATCGTCAAAGTACTGTTGCACGTGATCCGCCTCTTCCAGCGTGAAACGATGGATGGCATCGCGGAAGCCCGGATGGTGGATGCCGTGCCAGGAATGGGTTATCACCGGCTCGAAACCCCGGATCAGTTTGTGCTCCCCCTGGGCGCCGGCATCGAAAACGGACAGGCCCAGCTCAATGGCCAGATCAATTCCCTGGTAGTAACAGGTTTCGAAATGCAGGAAGTCGTATTCTTCCAGGCTGCCCCAGTAACGGCCAAAGAGCGTGTCGTTGCCGTTGAGGAAAAGAGCGCCCGCGATCATGGCGTCCCCTTTCTGCGCCATGATGATGTGGCACTGATCCGGCATTTCCGAGAGCAGTTGCCGGAAAAACCGTTCATTCAGGTACGGTCGTTGCCCGCGCTTGAAATAGGTCGCCTGATAGAACACATAAAAGGCCCGGAGGACATGATCAGGCATATCGGTGCCTGAATATCGCCGGAAGGTTATCCCAGACTCCGAAACTTGCCGGCGCTCCTTGCGGATGGATTTGCGTTTGCGGGAGGTCAGCTCGCCCAGAAAATCATCGAAGCAATGGTAACCCCGATTGTGCCAGTGGAACTGGCAACCCAGACGATGGAGGCTGTCCGGTTGTGCGAGCAGGCGCTGGTCGCTGGCATCCGGAAACAGCAGGTGCCAGGAGTGAGCGCCAAGGGTTGTGCTGACATCATCCAGCATCCGATGAAGCCTGTCCGGTGACAGGCTCGCCCTGAACGCGTCGCTCAACAGCAACCGGGGGCCCTGGCAGGGGGTAAAGGGCACGGCAATCAGCAGTTTGGGGTAGTAGGCTTCCCCGTACCGCTGGTAGGCGTCGGCCCAGGCCCAGTCAAAGACGTATTCGCCCATGGAGTGGGTTTTCAGCCAGGCCGGAGCCACGCCAACCAGCCGGTCCTGCTGCCAGAACGTCAGGTGTGACGGGGTCCAGCCGGTTGATGTGGTGGTACAGCCGGTATCCTCCAGTGCCCTCAGGAACCCATGTTTCAGAAACGGGTAGGTGCCGGGGCAGAGGGCGTTCCAGTCAGCTTCGGGAATATCATGGATCGACTGGCAAACACGTACGCTTGGAAACGGGAAACCGGGTTCGGACATGGTCTGGGGTACTCCTTGGTGTTACCCGATACCATACGCCAGAACCCGGTGCCTGATCACTGGTCGCTGTTGTTTTCGGCTTTTTCCTCACAGCGTTCTTTCATCTTTTTCTCCCACCTTTCCATCTTGTGGGCGCGTTTCTCCATGTTTTCCTGATGGATCTCGTCCCAGGTTTCCCGCTGTTCCTCCGTCAGTTCAAGGCGATCCGCCATGTCGGCGCGGCGCTCTTCCATCTTCGCCTGGCGTTCCTCCATCCGCTTCTGACGCTTTTCCGGGCTGAACTTGCCGGTGCCCTCGCGCAGTTGTTGGCACATCTCGGCTTTGTTGTGTTTGCCGTGGTGGCCTTCGTCCCTGTCACCGTGCTTGCCGGCCATCGCCAGCGGGCTGCTGGTGAGCATGGCAGCGGACAGCAATGCGCTTGCCATAAAAAGGGAAGTGCGATGTTTCATCATGGTTCCGTTCCTCATTTCTGGTTGTGGTGCTGCCGGTAAGCAGTACCGTTGTGGATGGGATTAATGCTAGCGGAGAACGCTGTCATCCGGTGTCAGGGTGGTGTAAAGGTTGTGCAAAGGAAAAATCGGGGAAAAAGACACCGACAGGCAACGTGTTAGACTGAACGCGGTTAATCGGGAGGATGTCCATGCAGAACAGGGTATTACTGGTAGAAGACGACGATGAGCTGAGGCAGTTGCTGGCGCGCTATCTGACCAACCAGGGGTTCAGTGTGCGGGAAGCGGAAAACGGCAACGATGGCCTGTCGCTGGCCCGGGGGCAGAACTGTGACATTGTTGTGCTGGACATTATGCTCCCGGATATCAGCGGTCTCGACGTGCTGCGATCCCTGCGGGCGGATACCCACCTTCCGGTCATACTGCTGACCGCTCGGGGCGATGAAACCGACCGTATTGTCGGGTTTGAGGTTGGCGCCGATGACTACATTCCCAAGCCCTGCAATCCCAGGGAACTGGTTGCCCGCCTGCAAGCGCTACTGCGTCGGATTGCCTGGGACCAGTCGGTGGAAATGGATGCCGCCAGGACCTACGGTGATCTCAGGGTGGAGCCGTCTCACCGCCGTATTTACCAGAACGACAACCCTCTGGAACTCACCGCCACCGAGTATGAGGTGTTGCAGGTATTGCTGGCCCATGCCGGCAGTGTGGTACGCAAAACTGACCTGATGCAGTGGGCGCTGGGGCGGCGCCTGGAAGCTCATGACCGGACTCTCGACATGCACATCAGTAATCTGCGCAAGAAGCTGGGAAATGATGATCCCCCCCGGATCGAGACAGTGCGCGGTCTTGGTTACAGCTATCGGGTACCGGTATGAAACGGCGCCTGATGTTCCCGCTGTTCTGGCGTATTTTCCTGTCCATCTGGCTGGCGATGGCGATTACCTTGCTGATCAGCAACGTGGCCACCCGTGCGCTGATGGATCGGGAAAGGGCCGCCATCGAACGCCAGGTGGGTTTGCGGGAGCTGGCATTCGAGGCGATCAAGGTGCGTGAAGATGAAGGGCGCGGAGCAGCCTGGCGGTTCCTGAAGGGCCAGGGTGAGCGACTGGAGTTGCATCTGATCCTGATTGAGAATGACAAGCATGATGGCCGGTTGCCATCCTCTATCCGTGAACGTATGCAGTCCGGCTGGCATCGCCAGCGACCGGCGCTGATTGATGTCACTGAGAAGTATCGTCTGGTGGCCTGGCCGCGAATGGACGGCGATGGCTGGATTGACCCGAGGTTCTTCCGGGTATTGGAAATGGTCCTGGCGTTCGTGCTGATTACCCTGGCTTGCTGGTGGATTGCACGGCTGGTGTCCCGCCCACTCAAACACATGGAAACCACCGCCCGGGATATTGCCGGTGGGAACACTGAATTGCGGGTCAGTGAGCGGATTGCCGGCCGCCGGGACGAAGTGGGCCAGCTCGCCGCTGCGTTTAACGCAATGACCGAGCAGTTGTGCAGTTTGCTGGAACGGCAGAAACACCTGTTACGGGATATTTCCCACGATTTGAGAACGCCTCTGACGCGCCAGCGTATCGCTATTGAACTTGCCAGTGAGGGTGGTATTGACGACGACCTGATGGCCAGCATCCTGCGGCAGAATGAACGGCTGGAAGCAATGACCTCACAGATCCTCACGCTCTACCGGGTAACCGAGGAAGGCGCTGACATTCCCCGCGAAGCGGTTCAGCCGGTTGTTATTATCAATAACGTGCTTCAGGACGCCGCCGATTACGCCGAACACCAGGGGGTGGACTGCCAACTGATGGTCCGCCCCGAATGTCGCAAGGTGTCGGTTCTCGGCGATCAGGGATTGTTGCAGCGAGCGTTTGATAACATTGTCCAGAATGCGCTGGACCACACCGGCCCTGGCCATGCCATTCACATTGGTGTGGACAAGGTAGACGGCAGTCTGGTGATTGCCATTGAAGACGAGGGGCCGGGCGTGGCCCCGGACATGCTGCCCCACCTGTTTGAGCCATTCTACCGGGCAGACAAGTCCCGTGGCGGCAAAGGGTGGGGGCTCGGGCTGGCCATCGCGCGGGACATTGTTTCGGCTCATGATGGCGCTATCCGGGCGGAAAACGGCACTTCGGGTGGTCTCAGGGTTACCGTCAGTCTGCCCATTTTTACGGACATCCTCTGATGAGCAAGGATTACCCCGTTCCCGCGGGATATCTTGAGCGGGAAACGGAGATAAAGAAAAGTCGATTCATTGCGCGGGTCGCTCCGGTGGCCAGCCGTGATGAGGTGAAGGTGTGGCTGGATCAGGCCCACAAGGACCATCCCGATGCCCGCCATATTTGCTGGGCCTACCAGATTGGTAGGCCGGGATCAGCCGCTGAGGCGGCGATGAATGACGATGGCGAACCGTCCGGTACCGCCGGAAAGCCAATCCTCAATGTCATTCAACACAAGGATATGGGGGATGTCCTGGTGATGGTGGTTCGTTATTTCGGCGGCATAAAGCTGGGGGCTGGCGGCTTGGTCAGGGCGTATGCGGGGGCGGCTGAGAGCGTTCTGTCTGCAGTGGATCGCGTGGTTCAGCGGTCCATGGATACGGCCTCTGTGACCATGGGCTTCGCCGACGAACAGCCGTTGCGACACTGGTGTGAAACCAATGGCGCCTCGGTGGAGTCCATAGAGTATGGTTCGACGGTCATCGCCCGGGTGTCCGTGCCGATGGATCATGTTGAGCAATTCGGAGGCTTCTGCGATGCCCAGAAGCTGGATTACCGTTTCGAAAGGTAGGGAACGGTTGTTACATCTCTGAACGTCACGTGTCCGTATACTACCTGAAAGGCAACCGTAAGGAGGTTCGCTATGGCTATTCGAGTGATCATCGCATCGTTTCTGATGTTGGCGCTGGCCGGCTGTGCCAGTAATGTAGTGACGGATTATGATTCCGGTACCGTATTCGGGAACTATTCGTCCTGGGCGTTCGCGGATGAGCGTGGCGAAGGCCAGTCCGTGGTGTCACTGGATGGCAGCCGCATTCGCAATGCGGTGGAGCGTGAGCTGAATCGCAAGGCCATGAAAAAGGTGGGAGCGGATGAAGCCGATCTGCTGGTGGCCTGGGAGATCGTGGAAGAAGAGCGGCTCGAAAGTTACGGCATGGGGTTTGGTCTGGGGTTCGGACATGGCCGCTTTGGTTGGGGGCTTGCATCCGCACCGCCGGTACGGGAGGTCCAGGAAGGCAAGCTTGTGATCGAGCTGGCGGACACCCGTACGCAACAAGTGGTCTGGCGCGCTGCCAGCCGGCGCTACCTGAATGAAGATCAGTCTCCGGAGTATCGCCGCAAGCTGATCGACGAAGTGGTGGCCGAAATGTTTTCCAAGTATCCTCCGGGGCTGGAATAGAGGCCTGTTACTTGCCAACGACAACGGAGAAAAGATGAAGTCGAAATCCTCGGGTGGGTTGGTGTTTTCAACCGAGCAGGGGCGCATGTGCCCCGGTTGCCGCAACCCCGTCGAAGAATGTACCTGTGGTCAGCCCTCCCGTCCCGCGGGGGACGGTATCGTTCGAGTCAGCCGTGAAACCAAGGGCCGCAAAGGCAAGGGCGTAACGCTGGTGACCGGCATCCCCATGGATGACAAGGAGCTCAAGGCCTTCGCCAAAGTGCTCAAGGCCAAGTGCGGAACCGGCGGCACGGTGAAGGACGGCGTGGTGGAAATTCAGGGTGATCAACGGGACATCCTCGTCCCGTTACTCCAGGCCAAGGGCTGGACCGTAAAACGTGCCGGTGGCTAATGGTATAACACGCAAACCTGCCTTCAGACGCTAGAATAGGTCTGCTTTTCAACGGCCCGTGACGGGACAATCGCTTACCGGAGGATGAGAATGCACATACTGGTGTTGGGTGCAGGTGTTGTCGGCGTAACCACTGCCTGGTTTTTGCGCAAGCAGGGCCATGAGGTCACCGTGGTTGATCGACAGAGCAAAGCCGGCCTTGAAACCAGTTATGCCAATGGTGGGCAGATTTCCGTGTCCCATGCGCAGCCGTGGGCCAATCCGTCGGCACCGCTCAATATATTGCGGTGGTTGACTCAACCGGATGCCCCCCTGCTGTTTCGTCCGAGCCTCGACCCTGCCCAGTGGCGCTGGGGGCTGTCATTCCTGATGCAATGCACGTCCGCCAGGGCGGCCCATAACCTCCGGCAAATCGTTAACCTGGGCACCTACAGTCGTAACCACTTGCAGGCCGTGCGTAAGGAAACCGGGATTGAATATGACCAGTTGGAGAAGGGCATATTGCACTTCTACACCAATCCAAAGGAATTTGATGCCGCATTGGAGCCTGCCCGGTTGATGCGTGACCTGGGCTGTGACCGCCAGGTGATTGATCCCGCCCGTGCGGTTGAGCTGGAGCCAGCCCTGGCTCCGATTCGCGACCGGATTGCCGGAGCAACCTACACCTCTGAAGATGAGTCCGGGGACGCCAGAAAGTTCACCCAGGGCCTCGCGCGAAAAGCCGAGGAAGCGGGTGTGAAGTTTCTCTATGGCACGGAAATTCTGGGCTTCGACCGTACCCGTGACAGGATTCTCGGGGTCCAGACCCTGAAGGAAGGGCACTATGAAATGTTGCGTGCCGACGCTTATGTCCTGAGCCTGGGCAGTTTCAGCGCGGTATTGGCCCGGCAGTTGGGCCTGTTCCTGAATATCTATCCCGCCAAGGGCTACTCCATCACCGTACCGGTCAAGAACGAAGAAGCGGCGTTCAAGGTGAGCCTGACCGACGATGAGTACAAGCTGGTGTACTCTCGCCTAGGTGACCGGATTCGTGTGGCCGGAACCGCTGAGCTGAGTGGCTACAGCCGGAATCTCGATTTCACCCGCTGTCGAATAATCGTCCGGCGCACGGCGGAAGTCATGCCGGATGCTGCCCACTGGGACCAGGCCGAATTCTGGGCAGGGCTGCGGCCTGCGACCCCGTCAAACGTGCCCTATATCGGGAAAAGCCACTTTGGCAATCTCTTCCTGAATACCGGGCATGGCACCCTGGGATGGACCCATTCCTGTGGTTCCGCGGCGGCGATTGCAGACATCATCGGCGGGCGTAAGCCCGAGGTGGATTTCACTTTCTGTGGGCTGTAACCAGAACGGCCCCGGGTTTCATCCCGGGGCCGTTCTGGTTATCACATGGTGGTATTACTGCAACTGATCGCGAATCAGCTTCTTGTTGATTTTGCCGACACTGGTCTTGGGGATATCCTCGACAAAATCGATGTGCGAGGGAATAGCCCACTTGTTGATTTCGCCGGTGTCGACGAACTGTTTCAAGTGGTTCTGGATGTCCTCAAGGGTGGCTTTCTCGCCCGGCTTCAGGGTAACCAGCGCGTGTGGGCGTTCGCCCCATTTCTCATCGGGAACACCTACAACGGCAGCGCCATCTACGGACGGATGCTGGCTGATCAGGTTTTCCAGATCCAGGGATGACAGCCATTCACCGCCGGTCTTGATCACGTCCTTGATTCGGTCCTTGATCACCAGGGTGTTGTCCGGTTCAATCGACGCCACGTCGCCGGTGTGGAGCCAGCCACCTTCCCACAGTTCCTCGCCTTTCTCCGGTTCCTTGAAATAGCTCTGGGTCAGCCAGGGTGCGCGTGCGACCACTTCGCCCTTGGCTTCTCCATCATGGGCGACCGGGTTGCCGGACGGATCCACAATTTCCAGTTGGGTCATGGGTACCGCGATACCGGTTTTGACCCGCTTGGCGGTCTGTTGCTCCAGTGGCAGCTCCAGATCCTCGGGCTTCATGTGGGTAACGCTCAGCAGCGGGCAGGTTTCCGACATGCCGTAGCCGGTGTACATGCGAATGCCAAGCTTGGCGCCGGCATCGCACAGACCCTTGGTCAGCGCGCTGCCGCCGATCAACACGTGCCAGTTGCTCAGGTCGGCGGTCTTGATGGACTCGGTGCCCATCATCATCTGCATGATGGTCGGCACACAGTGGGAGAACGAGACCTTGTGTTCCTTGAGCAGGTCCACCAGCAGTTCCGGTTCATAGCGCCCCGGATAAACCTGCTTGATGCCCAACATGGTGGCGGCGTAGGGGACGCCCCAGGCATGGACATGAAACATTGGGGTGACCGGCATATAGACCGATGAGGAGCGCAGCAGTGGGATCTCATCGTAGGCCGAGAGAGACCCGGTCATTGCCAGGGTGTGCAGCACCAATTGACGGTGACTGAAGAAAACGCCCTTGGGATTGCCGGTCGTGCCTGTGGTGTAGAAGGTAGTCGCGATGCTGTTTTCGTCAAAATCCGGGAAGTCGAATTCGGTTCCGGCCCTGGCCAGCAGAGCCTCGTACTCGCCAGCGGCATCGAGACTGGTGGACTTTGCTTCGTTGTCGTCGGTGAGCTGGATGTAACTTTTTACGGTTTTAATCTCATCCTTGACGCCTTCAACAATGGGCAGGAAGTCATCGTGCACCAGCACCACATCGTCTTCGGCGTGATTCATGGTATAGACGATCTGCTCGGGTGAAAGGCGCACATTGATGGTGTGCAGTACTGCTCCAATCATCGGAACTGCAAAGAAACACTCGAGGTAACGCGGAGTGTCCCAGTCCATCACCGCTACTGTGTCTCCGGGTTTCACGCCAGCATCAGTGAGAGCATTGGCCAGGCGATGGATACGCTCAACGAGGTCGGTATAGGTGTACTTGCTGCGGTTGGCGTAAACGATTTCCTGGTCAGGGGAGTACCTGGGGCCAGAGAGCAACAATTGCTTGATCAGAAGGGGGTACTGGTGGGCGTTGTCCGCTGGTGGAAGAATGCGGGTTTGTGCCATTACTTTTTACCTCTTTCTCGGTTGTTGATGTTATAGCGAGAAACAGGAGTAAATCTGACACACTTTGGCGGAAACGGGAACCTTGGAATGCATAAAAATTGCAGAACGAATCAGGTGTTACAGGAATTCTGTTCCGCTCTGCAATTTATGAGCGCCGGTCTGGCCTATTCGTAGGTGCAGAGGTAGGCTGTATCGATATCGGTTTTCGCTTTGAAGCTTGCCTGGCCGGCAACATCGAAACTTTCCCCGGAACCGTAGGTCATCCATTCTTCCATGCCCGGCAGCAGAACGGTCAAAGCACCGCTGATCACCGTCATGGTTTCTTTCTTGCTGGTGCCAAACTCATACTCGCCCGGGCTGATCACACCAACAGTGGCCGGTAGGGTGGAGGTCTGGAAGGAGATGGATTTCGCCTTGCCGTCAAAGTATTCGTTCACGTTCAGCATGGGTATGGCTCCTTGATTAAAAGTGGGGGCCTACTATACGGCAATTTGTTTTCCATCCAATGACATTTTTTTGCAGTTCGCTTTACTGTTCCCAGGGGTTGCCCGTGGTGCCCTCCATTACGTCCACGCCAATGTGCATGGCTGACTTGGCCAGGATGTTGGCGCTCACTGGCGCGGTCATGAACAGGAAGACGGTAATCAGAATCTCGGTGAGACCGATACCTTCGCCGTTGGCGCTGAAATAGGCCACGGATGCCAGCATAATGGCCCCGACTCCGAGTGTGGTGGCCTTGGTGGGGCCGTGTAACCGGGTGAAAAAATCCGGCAGTCGGGCGAGGCCGATGGCGCCGACCAGAGTGAAGAATCCCCCGATCAGCAGCAGGGCCGCGATCGTGTATTCGATAAGCGGGCTCATGGCCTGTCTCCTCCGTATGCTTTCAATACGTCCGGTAACTTATTCAATGACACTGCCCCTTTTCAGGTACTTCGCCATGGCAACCGTGCCAACGAAGCCCATAACAGCGATCAGAAGCGCGGATTCCAGGTACATGCGCGTCCCGAGCGTGATCCCCAGCAGGATGATCAGGGCAATGGCGTTGATGTAAAGGGTGTCCAGTGCCAACACCCGGTCAGGGGCATCTGGCCCCTTGATCAGGCGGTAAACGTTGAGCAGAGCTGCGAGCACAACCATGGCAATGGTGATGTGGAGGGCAACTGTGATCATTGGAACATCTCCATCAGAGGCTTTTCATAGCGATTTTTGATGGCATCGATAACGTCCTGTTCGTTGTCCGCGTCCAGGGTGTGAATCAGCAGTATTTTCTGGTCATCGCTGATGTCTGAACTGACGGTGCCGGGGGTCAGGGAAATGGTGCTGGCAAGGATGGAGATAGCCAGCGGGTTTTCCAGATCCAGCGGATAACACACAAATACCGGTTTCGGTTGGCGGCCACTGAGGATCAGCCGTGCCACTGTAATGCTGGCGGTTACGATATCCAGCAGCATCCTGAGCAGGTAAGCCGGCATGCGCCAGAATTTGATGAACACCGGGCGTTCGGGCCAAAACCCCTGGGTCAACTGCGGGATCAGCCAGGACAGAATCAGACCCATTACAACACTGGCGCCGGAAATGCCGTCGCTCAGCAGTTGCCATGTCAGAAACAGAGTCAGGCTTAACCAGGGTTGGGGGAAATTCAGGCGATCAAGCATTAGTTATCCTCCCCCACCATGGGTGTCCCGAGGATTTGGATGTATGCCTCGCTGTTATGCAGCTGTGCGGCAGTGGCGTCAGTATAGCGGGTGATCGGCCCGGCAAGGGCAACGATCACCAGGCTCAGGGCTATCAGTGCTCCGGCCGACACCGACACGGCGCCGCTGAGTTTGCCCGGGTCCTCAATATGGCCATCGACGTTTCGCCAGAACACAATGCTGCCGGCCCGGCTGTAAGCGATGAGGGTGCAAAAGCCACCGATCAGCACGGCGGACCACAGCCAGGCCATTTCAGGGCCCGGGGTGGCGGCCTGCAATATCATCAGCTTGGCAAAGAAACCGCTCAGGGGAGGCAGCCCGGCTGCCGCGACGGCACCAGTCAGGAACAGCGCGCTGAGAAAGGTGCGGTTCCGCATTCTGGGGGCAGTGACAATCCGGTCGCCAGCGGTGCCACGCTGGCGGCTGATCAGATCGACCACCAGGAAAAGGCCGCCAACCACCCAGGTGGTGTTAAGCAGATAGAACAACGCTGCTGAGGTACCCTCCACGGATCCCAGGGACATCGCTGCCAACAGTGTTCCCACTGAAATAATGACCTGCCAGGCGATGAGGGTCTTGAGGTTTTCTGAACCCAGGGCGCCAATGACCCCCATGGCCAGGGTGATCAGGGCCAGCGGGAACAGCCAGTCCATGCCCAGGCCCGCCAGATCTCCGGCCTGATCGCCGAAGATCAGCGAATAGACGCGCAGAATGGCGTAAATGCCCACTTTCGTCATGACAGCGAAGAGGGCCGCTACTGGTGCCGTAGCCTTGGCATAGGCTTTGGGCAACCAGAAACACAGCGGCAGAATGGCCGCCTTCAGGCCAAATACCACCAGAAGCATCATGCCGCCGGCCCTGACGAGGTGCAGGTTTTCCTCGCTGACCTGGGATACCTTCACTGCAAGGTCCGCCATGTTCAGGGTGCCGGTGACGCTGTAGATCATGCCCACACTGATCAGGAACACGGCGGAGCCCGCAAGGTTCAGCACAACGTAATGCAGGCCAGGCACGGTACGCGCGGTTCCGCCACCGTGCATCAGAAGTCCGTAGGAGGCGATAAGCAGAACCTCGAACGCGACGAACAGGTTGAACAGATCGCCGGTAAGAAACGCGATATTCAGGCCCAGCAGCTGGAACAGGAACAGCGCATGAAACTGACGATTCCCTTCATCCGCGCCGCCAATGGAATAGATATGGCAGAACAGCGCGAGGATGGATGTCAGCAGCAGCATCAGGGCTGCCAGGCGGTCCAGTACCAGCACAATGCCGAAAGGGGGCTCCCAGTTGCCGAACGCGTAGGCGCGGTAGCTGCCATCGTCGGCGAGAACCAGCAGCACCACGGAGGCCGCCAGAATGAGGACCGTTGTGGTTATCGCCAGGGTGCGGCGCAGGCTGATCGGGGCATACCCCATAAATACCTGAAGTATCCCGCCCAGCAGCGGAATCAGAATGGGGGCGGTAAGCCAATGGTTCATTTACTGGTTACCTCCACTGTTTCCTCTGATTCGGCATTGGCCTCGGTCTGGTATCCGTCGACATGGTCGTCTTCGTTGTCGGCCAGGTTGCGCAGCGCCAGCACCACAACAAATGCGGTCATGGCAAAGCCGATGACGATCGCCGTCAGGACCAGTGCCTGGGGCAGCGGATCGGCATAGCTGTTATTGCTTCCAATAATGGGTTGGCCCCCGGTCACCAGCCGACCGGAAGAGAACAGGAACAGGTTGACGCCGTAGGAAAGCAGCGTCAGACCCACTACCACGGGAAAGGTGCGGGCCCGCAGTAAAAGGTACACGCCAGACGCGGTCAGCGCGCCTATGACCAGAGCAAATGCCAGCTCCATTATGCGCTCTCCTTCTTGCTTTTAATGGCGGAATGGGGTGACAGGCGGCCAATACTGACCAGTGCCAGGAGCGTGGCTCCGATGACCGTGAGATAGACCCCGAGGTCGAAGACCAGGGCGGAGGCCACCTCGAACTTGCCAACGATCGGCCAGCTTATGTAATCAAACGTGCTGGTGAGGAACGGGTAGCCAAATGCATAGCTGGCAGCGCCGGCTATAGCGGCAAAGAACAGTCCCAGACCTATGACGCTGTGATAGCGGAATGGCACGCGGTCCTGAGTCCAGACCATGCCGCTGGCGATGTATTGGAGAATCAGTGCCACTGCGGTAATCAGACCGGCAATGAAGCCGCCACCCGGCATGTTGTGTCCGCGCAGGAAGATGTAGGCGGATACCATCAGCGCCATCGGCAGCATGGGCCTTGCGATCTGACGCAGCATCAGCGGGTAGGCATCGCGGGTCCAGGGATGTCCCTGTCCATCGCCCGGGGGCGGCGTCAGCGCGGTGTTCTTGAGCATCGCGTAGATCCCCAGTGCGGCAATCGCCAGTACCGTGATTTCCCCGAGGGTATCGAAGCCCCGGAAGTCCACAAGGATTACGTTCACCACGTTGGTGCCGCCACCGCCGGGTTTGCTGTTCTCGAGAAAGTAGTCGGAAATGGACGTGAAAGGCTGGGTCAGCATCGCCAGGGTCACCAGGGTCATACCGGTGCCTGCGGCGAGCGCAATTACGATATCACGAACCCGGCGGCCGGTAGAGCTTTCCATTGGCGTCCAGGATGGCATGTAGAACAACGCCAGCATCAGCAACACGATGGTGACAACCTCAACAGACAGCTGGGTCATGGCGAGGTCGGGTGCGGAGAAACGGGCAAAACCCAGCGATACCAGCAGGCCCACCACGCTCAGCAATACCAGGGCATAGAAGCGTTCACGGTGGAACACCGCTGTGCCCAGTGCGCAAAGGATCAGCACGCCCATACCTATGAGGGTTGGCCAGTCGATCGGAGCCAGTCCGTTCTCACCCACGAAAAAGCCCAGACTGGACAGCGGTACGATGGCAACAGCAACCACGCTGAGCACCAGAAGCAGGGCATAGCGTTGCAGCGAGCCATTTTCGATCCAGCTGGTGAGTCGGTGGGCTGCCGCGACCACTCGGGAAACCGCCGCCTCGAAGACGGCCTTTTCGTCAATTTCCCGGAAGCGGGCGTGAAAATCGAAGAAACGCTGACGCTGGCTGTACATGAGCAGGCCACCGATGAATGCGGCGAAGCTCATCATCAGAGGCAGGTTGAACCCGTGGGCGATGGTCAGGTGGTACTCTGGTACATTGCCGCCCAGGGTGGCTGAAGCAGCGGCATAAAGCAGCGGGCCGACGGATATTGCCGGGAACACCCCCACCATGATGCAGGCAAAGACCAGAATTTCCACCGGAATCTTCATGTAGCGCGGCGGCTCATGGGGCGGATACACGGGCAGATCCACCGGCTTACCATTGAAGAATACATCGTGGATAAAGCGTGCCGAGTAGGCGACGGCGAAAATGCCCGCAAGGGTGGCAACCAGCGGAGGCACCCAGGCCCAGAAGCCCGGCAGATTCAGTTGCAGGGATTCCGCAAAGAACATCTCCTTACTGAGGAAACCATTGAGCAGGGGCACGCCAGCCATGGATGAGGCCGCGACCATCGCCAGGGTGGCGGTGTGGGGCATGTAACGCCAGAGGCCGTTAATGCGGCGCATGTCCCGGGTGCCGGTTTCATGGTCGATGATGCCCGCCGCCATGAACAGGGATGCCTTGAAGATGGCATGGTTAATGACGTGGAATACCGCTGCCACGGCAGCCAGTTGGGTGCCCATGCCGAACAGCAGGGTGATCAGGCCCAGATGGCTGACGGTGGAATGGGCCAGCAGCCCTTTCAGGTCGTGCTTGAACATGGCCACGTAGGCGCCGATCAACAGGGTGGCCATACCGGTGAAGCTCACCATATAGAACCACTGCTCGGTACCCGCCAGTGCCGGGTAGAGGCGGGCCATCAGGAAAATGCCGGCCTTGACCATGGTTGCCGAATGAAGGTAGGCCGATACCGGCGTGGGCGCCTGCATGGCATGGGGCAGCCAGAAGTGGAACGGAAACTGGGCGGACTTGGTGAATGCGCCCAGCAGCACCAGGGTGAGGGCAATCGGGTACAGGCTGTGTGCCTTGATCTGGTCGCCGGCGGCCAACACCGCGTCCAGCTCGAAACTGCCAACGATATTGCCGATGATCAGAATGCCGGCCATCAGAGCAAGACCGCCGCCGCCAGTGACGGCAAGGGCCATACGGGCGCCCCGGCGGGCGTCCTGCTTATGATTCCAGAAACTGATCAGCAGGAACGACGTCAGGCTGGTCAGTTCCCAGAACACGAGCATCAGCAGCAGGTTGCTGGATAGCACGATGCCGAGCATGGAGCCCATGAAGCACAAAAGCATCGAGTAGAATTTCCCGACATTCTCTTTGGCCTTCAGGTAATAGCGGGAATAGAGAATGATCAGCAGGCCGATAACAAGAATCAGCAGAGCAAACAGTAAAGACAGCCCATCCAGACGGAAACTGAATGAAAAGCCCAGTGCCGGCAGCCATTCATAGCTGTGAAGGACGATGCCGCCATCGGCAATGGTTGACCAATGCGGGTACAGTGCCGCCAAAGCGACAATGGCGGGAACCGACGAGGCAATGGCAATTGCCGTGCGGCCTCCCTGAGCAAACAAAGGTGCTGCCAACGCCCCTATAAAGGGCAGTAAAACGACCAGCGGTAGCGACATCGCAACCTCGTTATTGGTTTTTCTCTTTCATGGATGGAGATGCAGTCAGTGCCTGAGTCTAGTTCCCGACCTGCCATTGTGCACCAATTGGTGCATGCCGCTGACAATAACGGCTGTGGCGGGGGAATCAGAGCAAACGGGGTGGGTCTGGAAAGTACGGCAACCTGCCCCGGTGTCTCTGCGAATCGGCAGTGACCGGGCGAAAACCGGGTTGGTGTAACACGTTGGACCTGGCGGTCATAAGTGCTCCGTTAGTCAGATACGAGGACCGATGATACGTGGCAGGCCCCAGAGGTCAAGTCAGCTTGCGATTAATCAAAACTATTGGCAGTTACGGGAGGTGCATCGGGGCTTGGCTGAACAATGCCTCCGGGACGGGTTTTGTGTCATACATCGGGCCCGGAGCCCTGTGCTAACATGGCCCTTTCTGATCAGAGAATCTGAGAGAGCACTATGACCGCAGCCTATTCAAACCTCCTGAAGCCGCTTGATCTGGGTTTTACCGAACTCAGGAACCGGGTGCTGATGGGTTCCATGCATACCGGCCTTGAAGACCGGTTCTGGAACATCCACAAGTTTGCCCGCTATTTTGCCGAGCGGGCTGAAGGGGGCGTTGGGCTGATGGTCACCGGGGGGTATTCACCGAACCTGGCGGGCCAGTTGGCGCCTTTGTCTTCAACCATGAACAACCGCGCCACCGCGTTGCTGCACCGGCACGTTACCGGGGCTGTCCATGAAGCGGGCGGCAAAATCTGCCTGCAGTTGCTCCACGCTGGCCGTTACGGCTATCAGCCGCTGATTGTATCCGCATCCGCCACCAAGGCGCCGATCAGCCCGTTCAAGGCCCGCGCCCTGTCCACCAAAGGCGTGGAGCGTCATATCAACGATTTCGTCAATGCCGCGAAACTGGCGAAGCTCGGCGGCTATGACGGCGTTGAGGTGATGGGTTCCGAAGGCTATTTTATCAACCAGTTCCTGTGTGAACGCACCAACAAACGCACGGACAAGTGGGGCGGCCCATACGAGAATCGCATGCGCCTGCCGGTGGAAATCGTTCGCCGCATGCGCGAGGCGGTCGGCCCCGAATTCATCATCATCTATCGCCTTTCCATGCTGGACCTGGTGGAAGGCGGTCAGACCTGGGATCAGATCGTGACCCTGGGCAAGGCCATTGAAAAAGCGGGCGCCACCATTATTAACACTGGCATTGGCTGGCACGAGGCCCGGGTGCCCACTATCGTGACTTCCGTACCCCGCGGCGGTTTTGCCGACGTAACGGCCAAGTTTTACGGTGAAGTGAACATTCCGGTCTGTACCACCAACCGCATCAATACTCCGGAGAAAGGCGAAGAAATCCTCGCCGCCGGCAAGGCGGATATGGTTTCCATGGCCCGCCCGCTGTTGGCGGACAGCGAATTCGTGCGCAAGGCCGAGCAGAACCGTGCCGACGAGATCAATACCTGCATTGCCTGTAACCAGGCCTGCCTTGATCATGTATTCAAGGCTAAGCGCGCCTCCTGCCTGGTGAATCCCAGGGCCTGCCATGAAACCGAACTGGTATTGACGGTAGCGCCCGTGGTTCGCCGCGTCGCGGTGGTCGGAGCCGGGCCGGCGGGCCTGGCGGCAGCCACAACGGCCGCCAGGCGTGGCCATCGGGTGACGCTGTTCGAGGCCGACGATAAAATCGGTGGTCAGTTCAACTACGCCAAACGCATTCCTGGCAAGGAAGAGTTTTACGAGACCCTGCGATACTACCAGCGCCAGATCGAACTGCTGGAGATTGACCTGAAACTCAATACCCGCGTCGGAGCCGCCGAGCTGGCCGAACAGGGTTTTGACGATGTCATTATTGCCACTGGCGTTAAGCCACGGACACCGAACATCGAGGGTATTGATCACCCCAAGGTGCTGGGTTATCTCGACGTCCTGCGCCACAACAAACCGGTTGGCGAAAGTGTTGCGGTGATTGGTGCGGGCGGTATCGGCTTCGATGTCAGCGAATTTCTGACCCACGATTTTGGCCATCACCCGGAGGGCGAGCAGGTCAGCGTGGCGGATTGGCAGGCAGAGTGGGGTGTTAACCCGGAATTTGAAGGGCCGGGCGGATTGGCGGAACGTAAGCCCACACCGTCGCCGCGCAAGATCTACCTGATGCAGCGCAAAACCGGCAAGGTTGGCGGTGGTCTGGGTAAAACCTCAGGCTGGGTGCACCGTAACAGCCTTAAACACCGCGACGTAGACATGCTGCGGGGATGCAGTTACGACCGCATTGACGACGAGGGCCTGCACATATCCATCAGGGATAAAGACGGCCAGGTAAAGGAAAGCAAAGTGCTGAGTGTCGATAATGTGATCATATGCGCCGGTCAGGAATCCTACCGTGAACTATTTGATCAATTGGCCGGTGCTGGCGTAAAAGCCCACTTGATTGGCGGCGCCGACGTTGCCGAAGAACTGGATGCGAAGCGGGCCATCCGCCAGGGTACCGAAGTGGCGGCGGGTATTTGAGGCATTCATGATACTTCTGATCGCATTCGCGGTTCTGTCCATCGGGTTCTCTTTCCTTTGTTCGATCCTGGAGGCAGCGCTGCTTTCCATTACGCCGAGCTACATTGCATCCATCAAACAGGACAACCCCGAGCTGTTTGCCCGATTGAGGAAGCTCAAGGACGACATTGATGACCCCCTGTCGGCAATTCTGACACTTAACACCATCGCCCATACCGTTGGTGCCACTGGTGTGGGCGCGCAAGTGGCGGTGGTGTTTGGCGAGGCATGGCTGGGGTTGGCCTCTGGCGTTATGACCCTGGCAATCCTCATTTTTTCGGAAATTATTCCCAAGACTATTGGTGCCAAGTACTGGCGGGGATTGGCGCCGAAACTGCCGGCAATCCTTGGCTTCCTGATGAAATGCCTGTTGCCGTTTATCTGGCTGTCGAAACAGATCACCCGACGTATTGCCTCCGGTGAGCCGGAGACGGATGTCCGGGCGGAAATCAGTGCCCTGGCGGAGATCGGCAGGGACCAGCAGGCGCTGGATGAAGACGAGCGGCGGATGATCCAGAACGTTCTGCGATTCCATGAGATCAAAGTCAGCTCCGTGATGACCCCGCGCACAGTGTGCAAGTTCATCTCGCCGGACACCACCATTGAGCAGTTCCGGGAAAAAGTGAAGTCGGGGCCCTTTTCCCGCTATCCGGTGATCGACGAGGATGGCGAGACGTTAGGCTACCTTCACCGTTCCGACCTGATCACCCTGCCTGACGATGCAGACCTCCAGAAGAGCCTGAGAACCGTTAAAAAAGTTAAGGGCAACACGAACATCGAACTGGTGTTTTCGGACATGTTACGGGAGCGGCAACACCTGGCCGTGGTCTATGACGAATTGGGCACCTGGCTCGGAATAGTGACGCTGGAGGACATATTAGAGACACTTTTGGGCACCGAAATCGTGGACGAAACCGATAATGTCTCTAATCTTCGCCGCTATGCGAAGCAACGATGGAGCCGACGACTGAAAAAGTACAGCTCCTGATGTGTCGGTGGGCTATCCGGTTACCGGATGGCTTTCAGAGCATTGAAAATGGCTTCCGCCTCCGCTTCAAGTACCTGACAACGCAAGCTGTGTCCCTGCTGACAGGCCTGAGCGAGTTGCTTTTGTTTCATGTCGTACAGCTTGCTCAGAATGTCTGCCTGGCTTTGTCTGATCGGTGCGTTCATGGCGAACCTCCCCATTTTTACACCCGTCAATATTCTTTACGTTCAGTGGCACGGAATGGCCCACACTCAATACCGATGCATAACCCGGGCCAGGAGGGCCTTTCAGTCGAATTAACGTGCAAATCTTGAGCGATAGGTCCCGGGTGTCAGACCGGTGTGTTTGCGAAATAACCGGCTGAAGGAACTCACGTCCTCGTAGCCCACCTGGCGGGTCACCTCTTCCACCGATATTCGTGAACTTTCCAGGTGTTGTCGTGCCGCCTCGATCCTGAGAATCTGAAGGTAGCTGGTCGGGGTGTCGCCAGTCGCTGCCCTGAACCGTCGAATCAGCGAACGTTCCGTCAGACCGCATTGGGTGGCAAGAAACTGCAGGGTCACCGGCTGACCATAATGCTCGTCCAGCCAATCCTGCAATTTCAGGATGGCCGCATCCGAATGATACCGCCGGGCCTGCAGCGCACCATAAGGCGCCTGACTCGTACGCCCGGCATCAATCACAAACGCCTTCGCCAGCTCCCGCGCCACCTGCGCCCCGGCATACCGCTCCACCAGATAAACCCCCAGGTCCCACCAGGCCATCCCGCCACCCGCACAGGCTAGGTGACCGTCCACCGTCACCAGCTTGTCCTGATGCAAATCCACCGCCGGGTAGCGCTGCCGGAACTGACGACTGAACCCCCAATGGGTCGTCGCCTGCCGTCCGTTCAACAAACCGGCCTCCGCCAGCATGAAGGCGCCCGTGCAGTTACTGGCCACCCGCACCTGCCCAGAATCCGACGACTGAAACCCGGCAAGCCATTCAATCAGCTCCGGGTTCGCTGCCAACACCCGCTCAATCGGCCCGCCAATGGTCGGAATAATCACCAGATCGGTGCTGTCTTCAGAAGGCTGCCTGTCGTTCCACGCGCCATCCGGAAGAATCGTCAGGCCGTTTATACAACGGCAGGGCGCCCCGTCCTTCGTTAGCAAACGGGTAGTAAATTGCGGTTCGGGCGGCTCTCCGTTGATCCGTGCCCAGGTAACACCCGCTAATCGGAACAGGTCAATAATGCCTGTAATGGCACTGGCAAGTGCCCCATCAAACCCGATAACAGACACTGTTCGCATACTAGCTCCCAAAGCAGGGCATGAAAGGGGGAAGTCCTCACGAGACTGTGTGCAGCATGGATGCTGCACTCAAGCCTACAGGGATGTATTTACGGCGTGTCTCGGGAGGACTTCCCCCTTTCATGTCCGACCGCCGGACTCCCGGCAGAGCCAGATAAATCTTGGGATGGCGGGATTCACCAAGATTATGTCATAAATGCCGGTTCCCAGAAAAACAGAGGTATGAGAGGCTTGTCAGCAACAAACAGGAGACCCAGAATGACCGACACCCTGATCGACCGCCGCGACCTGGCGTTCCAACTCTACGAAGTTCTCGATACCGACAGCCTCACCACCCGCGAGCGCTTCAGCGAACACAGTCGCGACACCTTCGATGCCGTCATCGAAACCGCCGACAAAATGGCCCGGGAAAAGTTTGCGACCCATAACAGCGCTGCCGACAAGGACGAACCCAAATTCGTCAACGGTGAGGTAGAGATGCTGCCCCAGGTCAAGGAAGCCTTCGACGCCTACGCCGAAGCGGGCTTTATCGCCGGCCGTTACGACTATGACCTGGGCGGAATGCAACTGCCGGAATCCGTCATGGCCGCCTGCAACGGCTTCTTCACCGCCGCCAACCCCGGCACCGCAGGCTACCCGTTCCTGACCACCGCCGCCGCCAACCTTGTCCGCGTCTTTGGCAACGAGCAGCAGAAAACCACCTTCCTGCCGCACATGCTCTCCGGCCGCTATACCGGCACCATGGCCCTCACGGAACCCCACGCTGGCTCATCCCTGGCGGATATTCGCACCTCCGCGACCCCCACGGACGATGGCCACTACCTGATCAAAGGCGCCAAGATCTACATTTCCGGAGGCGAGCAGTCCATCACCGAGAACATCGTTCACATGGTGCTGGCGAAAATCAAAGGTGCTCCGGCCGGCGTGAAAGGTATCTCCCTGTTCATCGTCCCCAAGTTCCTGGTGGACGAAGAAGGGAATCCCACCGAACGCAACGGCGTCAACCTCGCCGGCCTGATTCACAAGCTCGGCTACCGTGGCACCACATCCACCGCCTTGAGCTTTGGTGATGACGCTCCTTGCCACGGTTATCTGGTTGGCGAGCCTCATCAGGGCCTGAAATACATGTTCCAGATGATGAACGAAGCGCGAGTCGGAGTAGGCTTTGGTGCGGCTGTGGTCGGCTATCGCGGCTACATGCACAGCCTGGAATACGCCAAAGACCGCCTCCAGGGCCGCAAAGCCAGCGAGAAAAACCCGGAATCCCCCCAGGTGCCGATCATTGATCACGCCGACGTACGGCGCATGCTCCTGGCCCAGAAAGCCTACAGCGAAGGCGGCCTGGCCCTGTGCCTGTATGGCGCCCGCCTGATGGACGACCAGCACACCCATCCAGACGAACAGAAACGCCTGGAAGCTGGCAAACTGCTGGACCTGCTCACCCCGGTCATCAAGGCCTGGCCCTCCGAATACGGCCCCAAGGCCAACGACCTGGCCATCCAGGTCTACGGTGGTGCCGGCTACACCCGGGAATACCCGGTAGAACAGTGCTGGCGTGATAACCGCCTGAATCCCATCCACGAAGGCACCAACGGCATTCAGGCTCTCGACCTTCTGGGCCGCAAAATCTGGCAGGATCAGAGCCACGGCCTGCAGCTGCTGATGCAGGAAATGCAGGTGGATCTCGAGGCGGCAACCACGGATCGTTGCCAGCAATGGGCGCTGTCACTCAGTGAAACCCTGCAGCAGGCAGTCAAAGTCACCCAGGACCTGGGCAAATCCCTGATGGGTGGCGACGTGGACAAACCCCTGGCCAACGCTGCCTGCTACCTGCACCTGTTCGGCCATATCATTGTCGCCTGGATGTGGATCCGCCAGGCCAACGCCGCCGCCAATGCCCTGGCGTCCGCCAACAGTGACGATGAGCGCAACTTCTACCAGGGCAAACTCCAGGCCGCCCAGTACTTCTTCCACTGGGAGTTGCCGACAGTGGCGCAGGATCTGGTTCTGCTCCGGAATCAGGACGATACTTGTCTGAACATGAAGTCCGAGTGGTTCTGACCTGATGCTTCCATACTCCAGGCCTGAGAGTCCTGGAGTTAGCGCAATGGAAAGTTCCGCAAGTTGGTCAACCAGAGTCTGGAATGATCAGAATTCCATTTCCCGAGCCTGTTGCCGGATATATTGCGGAAGTATGGCGCACGACCACCCCGTTGACCGTGCCACCCCGCAGCGAGCAGGCTAGGTTCCCAAAGTTGAGGGCACATCAAATGTCACTGGTACACGTGGAAAAACGGGGCCACATCCTGTTAATCGGTCTGAACCGCCCGGAAAAAATGAACGCCATGAACCGGGCGATGTACCACGAAATCGCGGCGGCCTATCACCAGTTGGAAAACGACCCGGACCTGAGGGTCGGTCTGATGTACGCCGAAGGCGACCACTTCACCAGCGGCCTGCAACTGGACGACTGGGCGGGCGTGTTTGCCGACGGCACGGGCATTGAACCGGGGGAGGGGGAACTCGACCCCTTCCACGTTACCGGTGAAGGCCTCACCAAACCGATTGTTTTCGCCGCCCAGGGCATCTGTTTCACCTGCGGTGTCGAAATGATGCTCAACACCGACATCCGCGTAGCCGCCAAAGGCACCCGCTTTGCACAGTTGGAAGTCAAACGCGGCATCTTTGCCTGTGGTGGCGCGACCATTCGCCTGCAGCGGGAAATCGGCTGGGGCAATGCCCAGCGTTATTTGCTCACCGGCGATGAGTGGACCGCCGAGCAGGCTTTCCAGTGGGGGCTGATTCAGGAATTGGTGGAGCCGGGCGAGCAGTTCAATGTGGCCATGGAGATTGCTGAGAAAATTTCAAAAGCCGCGCCGCTGGGTGTTCAGGGCAGCCTGAAGTCATCAAAAATCGCTGTCAGTGAAGGGCAGGAGGCCGCGAAGCAACGGTTGTTCCCGGATCTCCGGCCGGTCATGGCCAGTGAGGATGTAAAAGAAGGAATCCAGTCTTTCCTGGAAAGAAGGGATGCGGTTTTCAAAGGAAGGTAACTCCGGACTCTGAGCGGGCGGCTGGCAACCAAGTCCGAGCGGACAGCAGGGAGCGTCTTTCCGAAACCGTCTGTGGCCAGGGATGGCCACAGACGAGCCCTGCATGGACGTACTTGCGGGCGTGTTACGGAAAGACGCTCCCTGATGGCCGCATGCACCAGGGCTGGGTTTCTAGGCGGCCTCCTCTGAAGCAGAAGACTCTTTCCGGGCCTTGGCTTTGGCAGCCACCTCAGCGGCATAATCGGCATACTTGGCCATCAGCTCCGCCTTGCGGTCAGGATCCCAGTTGATCTTGTCCAGATCTCCCTCGTAGTGCTCAATCACCCGCTTATCCATCATCTCGTACCACTGGGATGGCAAATAGGCTGGCACCAGCATGGACGCATAACCGCCCGGCAATTGTGGCGCATCCTCAAAGTGACGCAATGCCTGGAAGCTGCGGGTCGGATGCGCATGGTGATCCGAATGGCGCTGTAGCTGATACAGGAACAGGTTGGTCACAATGTGATTGCTGTTCCAGCTGTGGGATGGCTGGGTGCGTTCGTACTTGCCCTTGGCATCTTTCTGACGCAGCAGGCCGTAGTGCTCCACATAGTTCACCGTCTCCAGCAGACTGGCGCCGTAGGCTGCCTGTGCCGCCAGGAACGGAATGGCGCGGGGCCCGCATACCAGAGTAGTGGCACCGAAGAGCCCGGCACTCATCGCCCAGCCCTGCAGCAGCTCATTGTCCAGACTCCAGAAGCCCTTGCCCTTACGTGCCAGGCGCGCCTTCTCGATCTTCACCGCAGACTTGATACCGCCCACCACCGTGCGCGGCAGGAACTTCCAGAAGCTCTCGCCCATACGACTGCTGGCCGGGTCTTCAGGGGTTGCCACGCGTTTATGGTGGCCAAAGTTGTGCTCCACCACAAAGTGGGTGTAACCGGTTGGCGCCAGCGCCGCCATGGCCATCAGCTTGTTCAGCTTATTGGACTTGTGCCCCAACTCATGGGCCGTGTTGATGCCAATACCGTTTACGGCGCCAACCGTCAGGGTAATGCCAATCCGATCCGCCAGCGGCGTTTTCTTGCGGCTTGCCAGCCAGGCGCCCATGAACGTCATGGCGTATTGGGTTGGAATAAAAGCCTTCACGATCCGGTCGTAATACTTGTCCTGCTCCAGGGTCTTCACCGCCGACTCCGGCGGGTTGCTCTTGTCCTCGCCTACGGCCCGGTCCAATGCGGGAATGATGCCGTGAACCAGTGCCGGGCCGGTCCAGGCCAGGGCCCGGAGTTTTTTCGGTGCGATGGCATACCCCGCCAGGGCAGCCAGACCGATCCCCGGCAGTGCCGGCCCCATCAGCCACAGGTAGCGTTTGGGGTCCTTCCAGTCCTGCCCCGCCTTGTTGGAGGAGGGCATTTCCTCATTCGCACTGACATTGACGGTTGCATCAACTGTCTGGCTATCCAGTTTGTCACGGGTTTTTGTATTCATTGTAGGGGCTCCAGTCATCAGGATGTGATTTCACTTTATGTCGGACAATCTATCAATGCAACAGTAATCTTTATCACAATGGGTCAGAAACAGGTCATCGTGAAATTGGCAAAGCAATGGTTTATGGACCACACTGACAAGGCAACGGTCACGACTCACAGGGAAGCGTCAACTATGGCCTCGGGAAATCTCTCCAGCGCACCGCCATCGGTCCACTGGTCTGTTCACCAGTTTCTGCGGGAGCATCTATCGTCCGCGCGGCTTCTGGAAATCGTCTATCGGGACGATGCCGGTCAGGTCCAGATAGTCCACGATGTTATCCGTGACCTGTTCAGCCGGGCGGGTCGGGAATTCGTACTGATCGGCAGGGGGCAGATGCTTCGGCTGGATCATGTGGTCATGGTGGATGGCGTGGAAATATCCAGCGGAATTGGCTGATATTCCCTCAAGTCTGGTTAACTGGCTGTATGAGCTAACAAAAGAGTAATCCCCCGGTAATTGCCTCCCATGCAGCGGCGGCCCTACACTCGTCTCCGTTGTTTACATTCGCCAACGAAAGGACATGGTATGAACAAGCTAACTTTGAGTGCATTGGCTCTGATTATGACGCTGGGTCTTGCAGCTTGCAGTCAGGAAGACGAGGGTGCCGATTTTGATGAGGCCGCCGACAACGCCGGTGAGATGATGGACGATGCCGGTGATTCAATTGAGGAAGGCGCGGAAGAGATGACCGGTCAGGACGAGAGCGCCATGGGTGAAATGCAGGAAGGTGCAGAAGACGCGGCTGATGAAATTGGCGAGGCAGCCGATGACGCTGGCGACGCCATGGAAGAAGGCTACGATGAAGTTACTGAAGACGAAAAGTAAGTAGCGGCTGACCGCAGCTCAGAGAAAACCCGCTCCATGACTATGGAGCGGGTTTTTTCGTGTATGGACGACTGAAATGAGGTGTCAAAAAACGGTAAAGATACTGACTTCTTATTGTCCACAGCCTGTCATTTATTGAGCTGACACTGTCCTCTGATCATTACACACCTAATAACCTGATTAGAGAGGCATTCATGGCCAAGCAAGACCTTGATCCCAATTATCTGGATCCGAATTACGAACCGGTGGTCAATCATTCCGGCAACACATCGTTTACGTCCGTGTTGGCGTCGCGAATGGAGCGCCGCACCCTGATGAAGGGCACAGTAGGTGCCGCACTGACCAGTTTGATGGGCATGGGGCTGGTCGGCTGTTCTGATGATGACAGCGACGATGACGATGGCAACCTGGATGGGGGTTCTGGCGGCGCCGAGGTGACAACAGAGCTTGGCTTCAAGGCGGTGGCCGTTTCCGATCAGAACCGGGTGGTGGTCCCCGAGGGTTACACCGCAACAGCCTTTGTGCCGTGGGGAACTCCGTTGACCGGGAGCTACCCGGCTTACCTTCCGGATGGGTCCAACTCCGGGGCTGAGCAGGAAAACCAGGTGGGCATGCACCACGATGGCATGCACTTTTTCCCGATTGATCAGAAAGCCGGGGGCAGCAGCTCTACGGAAGGCTTGCTGGTGATGAACCATGAGTACATCAACCAGTCAGCGTTGCACCCGTCCGGGGCCACGACCAATGGTGACGGCACCCGACCGGCAGACGAGGTTCGCAAAGAGGTTGCCGCCCACGGCGTGTCCGTTATCCATATCAAGCAATCCACGGATGGTGAGTGGGAAGTCGTCCATGGCAGCCCCTTCAACCGCCGGGTTACCGGTGGCACTCCGATGGATATCCGCGGACCACTGCGTGGTTATGAGAAACTCTTCACCAAATACAGTCCCACGGGAACCGAGACCCGGGGCACATTGAACAACTGCTCCATGGGGCCAACACCCTGGGGCACCTATCTGGCGGCGGAAGAAAACTGGCACGGTTATTTTGCCAGCAGTGATGCAAGCCAACCGCGTGAGCAGGTTCGTCATGGTGTGGGATCGTCATCACGGTACGACTGGGAGCTGGCTGACAGCGCAGAGGACCAGTATCTGCGGTTTGATGTGTCGACCAAGGAGGCTTCTGCCGATCTCGACTACCGCAATGAAGCCAACACCTACGGGTTCATGGTGGAGATTGATCCGTTCACGCCGGAAAGCAAACCACAAAAGCGGACAGCACTGGGACGTTTTGGCCATGAGGGCGTCATTTTCG
The DNA here is from genome assembly GCF_050379435.1 of Marinobacter sp. DUT-3. Taxonomy (NCBI): domain Bacteria; kingdom Pseudomonadati; phylum Pseudomonadota; class Gammaproteobacteria; order Pseudomonadales; family Marinobacteraceae; genus Marinobacter; species Marinobacter sp. DUT-3. The sequence goes on along the minus strand of NZ_JBNRMG010000005.1, from coordinate 135,483 downwards.
CCCCCGCCAGGGAAGGGGAGCCGGTGGTGTGTTATTCCGGTGATGATTCCCGTTTCGAATACATCTACAAGTTTGTTTCCGCGCAACCCTACTACGCGGCAACCGCCGGTGGTTATCTCCTGGACGAAGGCACGCTCTACGTAGCGCGCTTTAACGATGACGGTTCCGGAGACTGGCTGCCCCTCTCACTGGACGATGAGGCGTTCGCAGCGAAAGTGGCTGCTGCGGTGGGCACCAACGTGGGCGATATTGCTTTTGATGGCTTTGAGAGCCAGCAGGACGTTTTGCTCAATACCCGCCTGGCGGCGGACATTGCCGGTGCAACCACGATGGACCGCCCGGAATGGGGTGCCGTGGATCCGGGAACCGGTGAGGTCTATTTCACGCTGACCAACAACAGCAACCGGGGCAAGGATGGGTATGATGACGTCAACGCCGCCAACCCGGTGGTTGAGAACAGTACCGGCCACATCATCCGCTGGATGGAGGCCGGAAGCGATCACGCCGCAACGGCCTTTGAGTGGGATATTTTCGTATTTGCCGGTGAGCAGGGCACGGAAACGGTCGTTGATGGTGAAGCGGTTGTGACCCTGGATGACTCCAACATCTTCAACAGTCCGGACGGCCTGTGGTTCGACTACAACGGCCGGCTGTGGATTCAGACAGACGGAAGCTGGAGCGAGCCATACCTCAACAACATGATGCTGGCCGCCGATCCGCAGACCCGGGATATTCGCCGGTTCTTCGTAGGCCCTGTCAACTGTGAAGTGACCGGGGTTGTTACTACACCGGACGGCAAGACCATGTTTGTTAACATCCAGCACCCTCAGGGCAATTGGCCCAACGCGGATGAATCGCGCCCCCGGGACGCAACAGTCATCGTGACCCGGGACGATGGCGGGGTGGTTGGCGCCTGAGCCGCGCAGTCGCAAAATCTGAAAGTCAGTCAGAACGGGCCGCCCCGACCGGGGCGGCCCGTTCTTTTAGTTGCCCTTCTTAAGTTCTGGAAACCTCCGCCGTCAAACAGCGACAGAATGAACTAAAGTATGAGATCACAACCCAGCCCAATTCAGTAAGCTCCGGAATGACCCTCAATAACAATTCTAAATCAGTAATGACATCATCGAGGTTGGCATGGGATTACTTTTGCGGCCAGTGGCTTGGAAAGGGGCGATATTTGCGGTTGTTGTTGCAATCATTGGTGTGCTGGCGGCACCCGTGACTGGCCTGGATGCCATCTCCCTGCTTGTCGGAATTCTCGTCGGGCTGGTGGTTGCTACCGGCTATCTGGTACTTCGTGTGCTGGAGCCTGTCGAGCGGGGGCTGAAGGAACTGAACTCCGGTCAGTTGTCGGACGGTAACCCCATCGCGGATCAGTGTGGCCAATTGGTGTCTGATGCCAGGGTTGGCCGTGCTCTGGTGGAAACACTCTCTGGCAGCGCTGACAGGAATGCCATTTCCGCCGCCCAGGTTTCATACGCCGCAGACCAGCTCAAGCTTCGCCTGGACCGCCAGGTGGAAGAAACTGCCCAAATGGCGGATTACACCGGTCAAATCACTGAAACGGTGCGGGAGTCATCCCGCCAGGCCGCCGACGCCGCCACGATGGCACAGCAGGCGAGCCAGATCAGTGCCGAAGGCCGCCAGTCACTGACCGGCGCTATCGAAAGCGTCAGGGTGGTCCATCAGCAATCCGCTGAGAACCTACGGCTGATCCAGGAACTGAATGAAAAATCCAACCGTATTCAGGGTGTAACCACCACCATTCAGGGTATCGCCGAACAGACCAACCTGCTGGCACTGAATGCCGCAATTGAGGCAGCCCGGGCGGGGGATCAGGGTCGTGGTTTTGCAGTCGTTGCCGACGAAGTACGGCAACTGGCCGGTCGGACAGCGCAGGCAACAGGCGAGGTCGCGGAGACGCTGGAGGAAATCCGCACAGACACCACATTGATTGTGTCTCGTATCGAGGATCTGGCTCGGAGTGTGGAAGCAGGGCTGACGTCCGTAGAGAGTGTGGGAGAACAACTGGATCAGATCCGCGACCAGTCGGATCACTTGCAGCAACAGGTTGCCCGCATCGCTGAGAGTGACCAGAACAACGAACAGAGCCTGGAGAAGGTGTTTACTGCTATCGGCACGGTGCGTGATCAGATTTCCGAAAGCGACAGCAGCGTGGAGTCGCTGGCGGAGCAGGCCGCTACCCTGATGGAGCTGGCGGAGAAGGCAAACGCTGCGTTTGCCCTCAACAGTGATGCCAGCTATCACCGCTTCTTTTACCAGCAGGCAAGGGAGGGGGCGGACCGCATCGGGCAGCTGTTCGAGCAGGCTATCCGTGACGGCAGAATCACGGAGGGGGCGCTGTTCGACAAAACCCGCAACCCGATTCCCAATACCCGGCCACAGAAATATTCCAGTGCCTTTGACCAGTTTACCGATCAGCACCTGCCGTCGGCACAGGAGCCCGTCAAGGATTCACACAACGCCGTGGTGTTTGCCATTGCCGCCGCACCAGATGGGTACGTGCCCACCCATAACCGGAATTTTGCCCATGCCCCGACCGGCGACCCCGATGTGGATCTGGTGAAAAGCCGTAGTAAGCGGTTGTTCAATGACCGTACCGGCGCGCGCTGTGGCAATCACACCGAAGACATGTTGCTGCAGACCTATCGGCGGGATACCGGAGAAATCATGCACGACCTGTCGGTGCCGGTATTTGTGAATGGTCGCCATTGGGGCGGTTTCCGGGTTGGGTACCGTCCGGACAATCACTGAGGTGCGATTCCTTCCGTGCCAGGCGCCTTATGGTAGACTCCAGTCATTGTATTGACCGGAGTAACCTGTGACCGAGCCAGAATTCATTCCCGCTGATTCTGATCCCGACGCCCGCCGATCCGACCCCGCCCGGAACCTGGCTGTCGTCGTATACATCCTCCAGGGCCTGTTCTTTTTCGCCGGTATAACGCCGCTGGTTGGAGTGATCATCAATTACGTCAAGATGGATGACGTAACAGGCACCTGGATAGAGCCGCATTTTCGATGGCAGATCCGCACCTTCTGGATCGGGCTGTTGTGGTTGGTAATCGGTACGCTGACCGCTCCCCTGATCATTGGCTGGTTTTTTTTGCTTGGCATCGCGATCTGGTTTATTTACCGGATCGTAAAAGGGGCGCTGGCATTGAATGATGGTAAGGCACCGTAAGTTACAAAATATAACAAATATGTGATCTATGCCCTTGAACAATTAAAATTTTTTTGTGCTTTTTAGATTTTTTTCTGCCAAAAAACGGTCGCGATCAAACCCCATATATGGACGGGTTTTTGCCGGCCTGTTTCCCCGACGTTAACACCCGTCTTGTTTCTTCTCCCATAGCAAATTAAAAAATCTTTTATTTTCAATTGTGTATGTAGAATCATACTTCTCTCATTCCTGATCATTCTTTTGAGTTCCCTCTAGTTCTTTCGTTGTCACCCAAAAGTGTCATGGCATCTGTTTCTTTTTGTAAGCGGCAGCCAGGCCAATTCTCTCCAATATTTGTCCTATACTCTGGGCAGTTAGCGTGTGGGTTTACTCACATGGTGGCTACCGTAATGACAATAAGGGAGAGCGTTTGGAATGAGGAAGCCGATACAAATACCTTCGTTGTTGGCCGCAAGCTTGCTTGTGACGCTGGTGCCCGAAATCGCAAAGGCTACAGATAGTGTCCAGCATACCCGTGAGTTTTCGGTCATGGGTGTCTATATTGAGCCGGACAGCGACCGCACTGATGAGTACGGTTCTGCCGTTCGGGTGATCTATGGTATTCGGTTGGACAAACACTGGTGGGTGGAGCCTCAGGGCTTTGCGGGTGTCATTGAAACCGGCGAGTCCGGATTCACGGATTACTACCAGCAGGGCCTGGGCGCTGATATCAGCTATCGTTTCTTTGGCGACAAGGAATTTACGCCCTACGGCCTGATTGGCGGCGGTGTTTCCCGAAATGACGTTGCCAACAATTCTTCGAGTGAGTTCGGCGGCTTTGCCAATGTCGGGCTGGGCCTCATGACTTCTCCCTTGACACAATCCGGGCTCCGTATCCGCGGTGACGCCCGTTATTTCTATGACTCCTTTGATGATGGTCTGTCCGACATCCAGTTCAGTCTGGGCCTTACAGTCCCCATCGGCGCCACTCGCAAACAAATTGTCGAGAAGACAACGGTTGTTGAGCGTGAAGTGGTGGTTGAGAAAGACTTTGCCGATTCCGATGGCGATGGCGTGGTTGATGGTGTCGACCAGTGCCCGAATACGCTGGAAGGTCTGGAAGTGGATTCGGTGGGGTGCGTCAAGACCGACCGGGAGCAATCCGTGGTTCTTCTGGGCGTCACCTTTGATTTCAATTCCGACCGTCTGACGGCCAATGCCCGGGATCTGCTGGTCCGCACCGCCGATGCCCTGAAAGGTCAGCCTGATCTGGAAGTGGAGCTGGCCGGTCACACCGATAGCGTGGGGGCGGAAGAATACAACCGTGAACTCTCCCAGAGGAGGGCGGATTCGGTTCGCAATTATCTGATTGATCTGGGCGTTTCCCCGGACCAGATGACTGCCACCGGTTATGGCGAAACCCAACCGGTTCGCAGTAACGATACCGAAGAAGGGCGAGAGCGGAATCGTCGCGTTGAATTCAATGTGCTTTCCCGCTGAGCGGTAAGAGGAGTAACACCATGAAAATGACAAGATTTAATTGGTACCTGGCTTTACTGATAACGGCAGTGCTGGCTCTGGCGGGTTGTAGGTCTGACAGTAGCGGATCGGATGGAGCTGTTGGTGGTGATGTCGAGCAGTTGGACGAAGATGGCGACGGTGTTGTGAATGTTGATGACAACTGCCCTCTGGAACCTAACCCCGGTCAGGAAGATATGGATGGTGATGGTATTGGTGATGCCTGCGATGCGGATATTGATGGTGATGGCGTCGACAACTCTTTTGATGCCTGTCCTCGCAACCCCGATCCGAACTGCACTGCGGCTGATGCAGACACCGATGGTGACGGGATAAAGGATGTTGATGATAACTGTCCCAACACCTTCAATCCTGGTCAGGAGGACAGCGACGGTGATGGCGTAGGCGACGCGTGTGAGGATACAAGCGATCGTGATGGTGATGGTGTGCCCGATAGTGAAGATAACTGCCCGGACACGTCCAACAGTAGTCAGACTGATACGGATGGTGACGGGATCGGCGATGCCTGTGACCCCGTTGTGGACAGTGATCCGGATACTGCGTACTCATGTGGGACCGCGGAAAGTGCGCCGTTCAAGCCTTTCCAGTCGCCCGATGCGATCGCTACCGGAGATACCTCGCTCCTGTGCCTGAATGGTTGCGTTGATAATCCCGATAATGTTGTCGACAGTAATTTCCTTAACTCTGCGACCATCAACGTGCCGCTGAACCTTGTGGGCACCGTTGATCTTGATGCTGTTGATAATGGCGAGATCTATGAAGGGCCCAATAGATTGGGCGTGGCGGTAGTTGACCCTGATCAGCTTCTGAGTCTGGATTTACTTGGCTCCATCACGGTGACTACCGGCTTGAATGGTACAGAGCAGGAGAGTTTCACTAACCTGAGCCTGGCGAACCTGGATCTCCTCGGCCAGTTGAATGACGGTGACGCGGGCTTCCTTGTGTTTGATACCACGGAAGATTTCAACGAGGTCACTGTCGGTGTGGGCGGTATTAACGTGGTGACCCAGTTGGGGGTTATTGCGATCTGCGCGAGTGAGAACGCACTATGACATGCTAATAAGGCAGGAATAGGAAGTGCCAGAAAAAACCCGCAGGATTTGCGGGTTTTTTCTATCTTGCAATCTTATAACGGACTTAACCAATGAACAGCGGTCAGACCGGCAGCAAAGACAAGAATGGCAGTGAGGACCCGGTACCGCCGATGACGAGGAACGAGCATCTCCTGCTCGCCCTCAGCCGTTCGGCAGTGATCCGTTGTCACGAAGCAATCATGCCCTGGCGCAGAATGTACGCTTCGGCACACAGGGCGCAATTGGATTTCTGGCAGTTTGCGGAATCATGGAGTGAGATTCCGGAATGCGGCTTGCCGTCGCGGTCGTTACGGGTGTTTACGCCCTTATAGACGTGAATATGGCGGCTCAGGGCCTCGGAGGCTTCCTGCTTACTGGGGAATGGGCCCAGATCGGATTGCTCGCGCGTGAGGGCGTACCAGCCGAATGCGGTGCGAACCAGTCGATTGGTGTGGCTCGAAGGAATTTTCGGGTCTCGCATGTTCAATCCTCAATGGATATTTACTTCAGAACTACTGCACGAAACAACACATCCATGTTGTTCTGCTTCCCCGCAGAGTATAGACCTACCACTGCTGGCTAAATGATACGGATTGTTCATTTGAACGCATTGATTGTTGTGACGCGTATCACAGTGTTGTCGGTCAATCGCCGGTGACTTCTTTCAGGCGTAGTGCGCTGACGGCTCCCGCCAGCCCCATGAATCCCAGTGTCAGGATTACCGCGACGTCTGAGACCATGGATATGAGTGCTGTGAATCCACCTGTTACAAGCAGCAGTACACCAATGACGGTGTTGCTGACAGCGGTGTAGTCCGTTCGTTTGTTACCTCCCGCCATGTCAACCAGATAGGTTTTCCGGCCAAGGCGCACGCCGGCATGGGCGATGCTCAGGATGAAAAAGGCAATCGGGTAGAACCAGACGCTTCCGGCTCGCTCTCCGGCGAGCAAGGCAATAACGCCAACCAGCAGGCAGGTTGCGCTGGCGATCGCTGCGCCGCGAATCATTACCCGCCGGCTGGAGGTATCCGCCATCCAGCCCCAGAAACTGGCGCTTACGGAACTCGCCAGGCTGCTGGCCAGAAGGAACACGCCCAGCAGCCAATCGCTGTCCGCTTCCTTTTGGGCCTGAACCACGAAATAGGGAGAGGCCAGTGCGGAACACAGCAATAATGCACGGGTGATGACAAAATGGCGGAAGGGGGCGTCGTCCCGCAGCAGTGACAGGCGCTTCAGCGCTTTCGTCATGGCATTACCGCCACCGCCGGTTTCCCCCTGGTGCTCCTGGATGTTCGCGAACAGTAGTCCGGCAATGACCCAGAGCCCGGCAGCGAGCAGAAGCAAAAGCGTATAGAAGACAATTCCCGGGTCACCACGATCCCAGAACAGCAGCGCCGTCAGCACGACGGTGGCTGAGCCGCCGATGGTTGTGGCAAGGCCCGAGAGGCGGCCGCGCCGGGTTTTTGGAATGCATTTTCCCTGCACATCCTTCATGGAGACCGAGCAGAAACCCCGTGCCAGGGAAAAGGCCACCAGTGCCGCGATCAAGCCACCACCGGCGGCGTACCCTTCGAAAAACCAGATACTGGCGGCCATGGCCACAACACTGATGGCCTGGCCAAAACTGCCCAGCGTCCAGAACCACTTTCTCACGGGTTTGCGCCGTACCCAGGCCGCTATGACCATTTGTGGCACCATGGAGCCGGATTCCCGGATGGGCACCAGCCAGGCGACCAGGGCTGGTGCGCCTATCGAACTGAGTAGCCAGGCGAGAACGGTTTTGGGGCTGATCAGCAAATCACCGAGCTTGGTCAGCACATTGCTGGCCAGTATCAGGAAGAAATTGCGGGGGACTTCGCGGCAGGCTTCGTCAGGAATGTCCTTACAGACCCTGGCATCCTCCTCGTTGGCGATCAGGGCGTAGAGTTGTTCTGCTGCATGACTGGACTTCGCTGACAAGTGCGCCTCCTCTGGAAACCGGAACCCGTTGGGAATGATAGCAGGGCTGGTGCAAGGGCCCCAGCCGGCTTGCTCCCGTTTTGATCTTAGGGCCTAATGCGATCATACGACGTCAGACCGCCACAGGATGTTTCATGCTCAGCTATCTCCACGGTTTCCATGCCGGCAACTTTGCCGATGTCCAGAAACACGGCGCCCAGGCGCTGGCCTTGCGGATGTTGCAGGCCAAGCCGGCTGGTATCGCCTGTTTCGACACTCACGCCGGCAGTGCGTTGTATGATCTGCGTAGCGAGCGTTCACAGAAAACGGCAGAGGCGGAGCAGGGTATCCGGAAATTGTGGGCGGCGGGTCCGTCTTCCCTGGGGGAAGATTGGCAGCCGCTGGTCAATGTCCTGGCGGATATTAATCAGGGCGGATCAGCACTGGACCAATACCCGGGTTCACCGGAATGGTTCCGGCGTTTCCGGCGCCCTCAGGACTCGTTGACCACCTTCGAACTTCACCCGACCGAAGGCCGGCACCTGGCGGACTGGGCAGGGCGCGACAAAGTCCGGGTGTTTCGTGAGGACGGCCTGAGTGGCCTGTTACGCCAGTTGCCGCCGCCGTTACCACGCCTGCTGGTGCTGATCGATCCTTCCTATGAGGTCAAATCGGACTATGGCGCGGTGGCGGATACGCTCGCGCGGGCCTGGCGCAAATGTCGCCACGGTGTCTATCTTGTCTGGTATCCGATACTGACATCGGGGCTGGAGCAGACGCTCAAACAGGCGGTTGTGAACGGGCCGGTCACCCGGGTTCTCAGCAGCGAGATCCATTTGAAGTGCCCCCCGGACAGGGGGATGACCGGGTCAGGCATGCTGGTGGTGAATCCGCCCTGGGGCTTTGATGAGCGCCTCGCGGCGATGCTGGCCGAGGTTTCGGGTGAGGAGTGTCTGAACGTATCTGCCACCATGGACTGGCTGGTGCCGGAATAAGCCGCGCCTTTTCTGTTGTAAGAATCAGTCCCGGTCGCCAGGGTCTGACCTGCCCAGCTCCTGCTCCCATGATGAAATCAGATCCAGCATGGTGTTGAGGATTTTTGCTCCACGTTCGCCCGCATTCTCGATGTAGGTGTCCCTGACTCCGAGGCTGGCTTTGCGGAAGCGCTCGCGTTCTTCCTCGCTCAGTCTTACCAGTGAGATGTCACGATCCTCGGTAATCTGCTGCAGTCTGGATTCGTTCAGTTCCGCCTGTTTACGGTAAATCAGCGGGGCAACGTCGGCCAGAGCGTCATCCAGCCATTGCTGCTGATCATCGGGCAGGGCTTCGTACCATTCCCGATTGGAAACCACCGAGGCAATGAACTGGGCCGGGCGGGCAAACGTCAGTGTGCTTTGAACCTCGTAGAAGCCCATCTCTTCAATGGCGAATACCGGATTGGTCTGACCGTCAATACGCTGTAGTTGAAGGTCGTTGTAGACCTGGGAGTAAGGGGTAGGGTGAGGGTCAGCGCCGTAGGCCCTGTAGGTTTCCGCGGAGATCCTGGACGTCATGGTGCGTATCTTGAACCCGCCAAAATCTTCCGGGCTGCGCAGGGGCTTGTTGGCGGTCCATACCATCCAGCCTTCCGGTACAAATCCCAGCAATTTCATGTTGCGTTCGGCATAGGGTTCGCTGAACAGTGTCAGGAGCTGGTCGCTGGCCAGAAGCCTGCGATTGACCTCGCTGTCGTCGGACAGCACATAATGCAGGGTGAACACGCCCACTTCCGGGATGGTATCGGCCAGGTGGCCGGGGGACGCGAAGGCAAGGTGAACCGAGCCGTCCTGGGTCAGTTCCGTCAACTGTGCTGAAGTGCCCAGGGAACCATAGGGGAATATGTCCAGCTCGATGTTGCCGTCGGAAATACTTTCGATCCGTTGCTTGAGTTCATTGGCGTAGAGGTGCTGAACACTGCCTTCAATTTCCTCCAGCGCAAACCGCCAGGTTACAGGATACTCGGGAACGCCATTATCAGCCCCTGTCGCCTCTTGCTTGTTGTCCTGTTGGGGGTCGGAGCAGCCCATTAGAACGGTCAGGGCTGTTGCGAGCAACAGGCTAAGCCGGGGGCAAAATGATGGCATGTCTATGTCTCCAATGACGTTTTCTGGTCCGAAACTTCCTGTCACAAGGTACCACAAGATAACAGTCGGGGTGGTTGGCCCTGATGCCGGAGCAAAAAAAAAGCCCCGCTGGGCGGGGCTTTGCGCTGACGTTGATCGCAGGGGGAGCGATTACATCAGGGCGTCAACGCGGTTGCGTACCTTCGGCTCGCTGTTATACGCGGTCGCAATCGCGTTGTAGGTCGGGATATCCAGACCAGAGTCTTCGATGACGGATACCATTTCATCGTTGGCTTCCATCTGCAGCTCCTGGGCCTTTTCCTGGGAATCTGCGTTTTCGATTTTCTCCATGTACTCGTCACGGATATCGTTGATGCCGCCTTGAGCTTCGACGAACTTCTTCAGTTCGGCATCATTGTAGTTGGTGTTCTGGGTGCCCGCAGCCGCCGGATCGCTGTAGCCTTCCTGGCCGGTCTGGGCCGGGTTCTGCTGCTGGCTTTGCTGGGCCAGGGCGGGACCGGCTGCAAGCAGGGCCATGGATACGGTCAGTGAAGTGAGAAGTTTGTTCATAGCGTTACTCCTTTCTCTGCATTTGGGCGCCACTCATTGGAGGCAGCCATTGGTTCGAAACAAGTCTGTTTCGGTACGTTTGTGTTCGTACCCACTATGCAATCAAGGTGTGTGCCAGGTTTTGCGTTGACAATAAAGTCATTAAAAAACAAAGGACTACGATGTATCGGGGGTTAACTTCATGTAATAACGGTTGTGGCTAAATGCCACATGTGGCAAAAAGGTGTGACATTTTGTCGGAGTGCCCCTGATGCAACGGCCTGTCCTGAATGCAGGAAGAATGTTTCGTTCCCTGCGCCTGACCCTGGTATTGAGCCTGGTGGTACCGCTGATGGTATTCAGCGGGCTGGCGATATACCTGGGGTTGAGTGCAGTCGAGCGCAACCTGAATGATCGGTTGAGGGAAGACCTCGAACTTGTGGCCCGGGCGGTGAGTGGCCCCCTTTCCCGGGCGATGTCGGAGGGGGATGAGATCGTGATGGGAGAGTCCCTGGAGTCCATCTTCCGGATTGGTCGGGTGTACGGCGCCTCGGTGTTTGACGAGGAGGGCAAACAGATCGCCAGTCTCGGTGTGGCAGACAGTGACGTTGCCAGCAGTGAAAGTGCCGAGCAGGTCATCTCAAGTGGTGAACTGGGCGGCGCGTTTCGCCGGGTGGATGGTGAGTCGGTGTTTTCCCAGTTTACACCGCTGGTGGCCGGGGACGGTCGTATCCAGGGGTTGTTGCAGATTACCCGCAAGCGCAGTGATTTTCATGAGCTGGTCGCATCCAGTCGTTTGTGGGCGATAGCCATCTGGTCGTCGCTGTCGCTTATCGTCATTCTTGTGGTGGTGCTCGGGCATTACGGCGCGGTGGGGCGTCATGTCAGCCGGCTGCTGGAGATCATGTATTCCATGGCGCCGGGTCATTGGCGAGTGGATGCGCTGCCGGGCGGTCCCCGTGAACTCAGGCAGATTCATGAGGGGCTTCAGGATATGGGCGAGCGGATGGCTGCTGCGGAAGCTGAGATCAGTGAACGGGTTGTCCGGGAGCGGGAGCTGGCGGAACAACTGGAGTACCAGGAAAAGGTGGCCATGATCGGTCGTGTTGCCGGCGGCGTGGCACACGAGCTGGGGGCGCCCCTGAATGTGATCCAGGGCCGGGCAAATATACTGCGCCGTACCGGCTTGCCGGAAGGGCAGGGTCGACACCTGGACGACATTGAACACCAGGTGGAACGTATGACGCTGATTATCCAGCAGTTACTGGATTGTTTTCGTCATGTCCCGGATTCACGACGAGATACGGATCTGGCGGCGGTTCTGCGTGAAGTGACGGATCGCATTTCTGATGATCCCAAATGCTCTGCAAAAACGGTCGTGACCCATGGACTGAATCAGCTGGCCGGGATCAAGGCTGAACCGACCCGCCTCGAGCTTGCCTGTGTCAATGTCGTCCGCAACGCCTGCCAGGCCAGCAGCAGTCGTGTTGAAGTGTCTCTGTTGCAGGGCGACGGTTTATGGGAAGTCCGCGTTGATGATGACGGCGAGGGGATTGCCCCGGAGGTCCGGGAGCGTGTTTTCGAACCCTTCTACAGCACCCGTCCGGCGGGAGAGGGTACAGGCCTGGGGCTCGCAGTGGTGGGCAGCGTCCTCAAGGAGCATGGGGGTTACGCCGAGGTTGGCGAAAGTCCCCTGGGTGGCTGTCGTATGAGTCTGTTCTGGCCGGGGGTACCTGCATATGAATGACAGACAGCCTGCCATCCTGCTGGTTGAGGATGATGCCAGCCTCCGTTTGTTGCTGGCGGAAGAACTGGAACTGGATGGCTATCGGGTTGAAGTGGCAGCCACTGCCCGTGAGGGGCAGCAGAAAGCCCTGAAAACCGAGCCCGATCTGATTGTTTCCGACCTGCGTCTGCCTGATGAGGATGGGTTATCGATTCTCAGAGAGCTTCAGGCTGCAGGTCATTCGGTGCCCTTTATCATCATCACTGCCTTTGGCACGGTGGATCAGGCGGTGGATGCGCTCAAGGCGGGTGCTGATGATTTCCTGACCAAGCCGCTGTCGACCGACCACCTGCGACTGAAAATCCGCCGTCTGCTGGCCCAGGCCGAAATCACCAGTGAGCTGGCCCGGTACAAATCCAGGAGCAGCGACGATGCCTCCCTGGGCCTGGTCGGCGAGAGTGCGGCCATGAGAAGGCTGCGCACGGAAATCCGACAGGTCGCCCGCAGTCATGCCGCGGTGCTGATCAATGGCGAGAGTGGCACCGGCAAGGAACTGGTCGCCCGTGCCATTCACCAGGAAAGTGAACGCCAGGCAAAGCCATTTCTGCCGGTCAACTGCGCCGGTATCCCTCATGAGCTGATGGAAAGCGAATTCTTTGGTCACGAAGCGGGTGCCTTTACCGGGGCAAGGCAGGCCCGCAAAGGACTGTTTGCGGAAGCAGACGGGGGCACCCTGTTGCTGGACGAAATCGGGGAAATGCCTCTGGCATTGCAGGCAAAGCTATTACGGGTGTTGCAGGAAGGGACCATCAAGCCGGTGGGTGCCGATCAGGAAGAAACGGTGGATGTACGCATTATTGCCGCGACCCATGTGGACCTTCTGAAAGCGGTCGAGGAAGGCTCTTTCCGTGAGGATCTGTATTACCGGCTGGAGACCCTGGCGTTGGTGGTTCCGCCACTGCGGGACCGAGGGGATGACGTCGACATCCTGGCCATGCATTTTCTCCGGGAAGCGGCGCTGCGTCATGAACGCGGGTTCATGCGCCTCAGCGAGGTGACGTCCCGCACCCTGATGGACTACCCGTTCCCCGGTAACGTAAGAGAGCTAGGCAGCGCCATTGAGCGTGCGGTGACCTTTTGCGACGGTGATGTGATCCAGCCGGAACACCTGCCTGCCAGGATACGCAAGCGCCAGGCTGAATCTCCTGCCACGCCTGCTCGACTCAATCGGGATAATCTGGCAGATTGGCCGACCCTTGAAACCCTCCAGCAGAATTACGTCAGCGACGTCATCCGTGCCGTGGGCGGTAACAAGCGCCGGGCCGCCCAGATCCTGGGGGTGAATCGAAGGACTCTTTATCGCTGGCTGGATGCCGGCACAGGGGAAAAAGAATGACCAGTCAGAAACAGGCAATGTTGTACGGCTTGGCGACGGTCCTGCTCTGGTCCACTGTGGCGACCGCGTTCAAGTTGTCCCTGCGTGAGTTGTCTCCGGTACAGATGCTGGTGATTGCCTGCTCCGCATCGGTGGTGGTGATGGCCATTATCCTGTTGGTGCAGAAGCGCTGGCATCTGGTGTTTTCACTGAGCCGTAAGCAATACCTGCAATCCATGGGCATGGGGCTGATCAACCCGTGCCTTTATTATTTTGTCTTGTTCGGTGCCTTTGACCGTTTACCCGCCCAGGAAGCCCAGCCGCTGAACTACACCTGGGCCCTGGTGCTGGCCTACATGTCGGTGCCTTTTCTGGGCCAGCGACTGCGCCGGCAGGATATTATTGCCGGCCTCATCTGTTATGCCGGGGTGGTGGTCATCGCCACCCGCGGCGATGTGTTGTCACTGACTTTCTCAGATCCACTCGGCGTCGGGCTGGCCATTGCCAGTACTGTGATCTGGGCGTCGTACTGGATTATTGCCACCCGTGATACCCGTGACCCGGTGGTGGGGCTGTTTCTCAACTTCCTGTGCGGGCTGCCGGTGATCGCGGTGATCTGCGGCTTCACCGACGGCTACGACATCGTGCCGGGAACGGCGGTTGTGGCAGCGGTGTACGTCGGGGTGTTCGAGATGGGAATTGCCTTTGTGTTGTGGTCCTACGCCATGAAGAAGGCGGAGAACACATCGCGGGTCAGCAACCTGATCTTTATTTCACCCTTCCTGTCCCTGGTGTTCATCTCCCTGATCCTGGGCGAAGTGATCCTGCCTTCCACCTATGTCGGACTGGTACTGATTGTGGCCGGGCTCTGGGTTCAGCAACGCAAGGTCAGAAAGCGTATGTCACAGGTGGAGAGCGGATGAGCCGTTGGTACATTTATATGGTGAGGACCGCCAGGGGAGCGCTTTATACCGGTATAACCACGGATGTCGGGCGGCGTTTCGCCGAGCATCAGGCCGGGGCGCCGAAAGGCGCGAGGAGCCTTCGGGGAAAGGGACCGCTTGAGCTGGTGTTTACCGCCGAGGCGGAGGATCGCAGTGTCGCCTCCCGGCTGGAGTGGCATCTCAAGCAGTGGCCCCGTACCCGCAAGGAGGCGCTGGTGCGGGGCGAGATCAGCCTGCCCGGTAGCGATTGATGTGCGCCGCCGCAGTCGTCAAAGCGCTGGTTGCACGTTCCAGTTGACCGGCGTGGACCTGAAACACATGCCAGAGGCTGTTATAGATTTCCAGCGTGGTTTCGACGCCCTGTCTGCTCGCCAGTTCTGATAACTGCCGGGCATCGTTCAGCAGAATTTCCTCGCTTCCGACCTGAATCAGCAACGGCGGCAAGCCATCAAGGTCACCGTGTATGGGAGAAATCAGGGGGGTGGTTCTTGGTTGCTGACCACAATAGGCGGTGGCAGCCTTCTCAATCCAGCGCGGTTGCAGGACCGGCTCGCGCTCCGGTGAATACAACTGCTGGTGTGTCAGGTCGACCCAGGGCGAGAAAACCGTCAGTGACGCTGGTAGCGGGCGGCCGTTGTCGCGGAGCCGCATGGCGAGGGCGATGGTCAGGCCGCCTCCGGCAGAGTCGCCGGCTATGGCGATGGACGCAGGGGCATGGCCTTCCTTTAACAAACCGTCATACACTGCCTCGGCATCATCCAGGGCGGCCGGGAACGGATGCTCCGGCGCCAGCCGGTAATCCGGGGCAACGATGGTTTGGCCGCTGGCCTTGGCCAGGTGGCCGGTGATGCCCCGGTGAGTGTCAGGGGAGCCGATGATATAGCCGCCGCCATGGAGATACAGGATAACCCCCTCTTTGGTGGCGCCATGCCGGGTTCTGACCGCCCGGATGCCGTTAACGGTGATGGAGTCGAACTTACACCCTCTGGGCGGTATGGAACTGCGATAAGCCTGGGCAATAACCTTGCGCTGGAGAGGGATCGGCACTGCCGGGTGTAGCAGGGGGCGAATCATGCGTTGCATGGTTTGCCTCAGGCCGGATTCAAGCAGGTTCTGCAGCATGGCTGACTCCGTGGAAAAGAAACAGGTTCTGTCCGTGATGTTACGGTGGTGTGCTAACCTAGTGACGGAAGCTGAAACGAACAAGGGTCACCTGGGCCATCTTCACTCATTTCAAATGACAAGCGTGTAACTCTACGTGTACTGGAAAACAGATACCATAGAAATTCCTGACTGGAATCGCGGCTCACTGCTGGACAGGCTTGAGCCGTTTGACCCGTCTGCCCCCCGGGAGCTGGGGGATGAGATGGTGGCCTATTGCCGCTTTTATGGCCTGGATCTCTGGGTAGAGCATCCGGAGGTCAGCTACCATCAAGGTTATGTGAGCGCCGGCAAGCACCAGGTTATGGTGCATTATTTCCGGCTACCGGACAGTGGTCGGTCCAAAGGGACGGTGTTTATCCTTCATGGGTACTTTGACCATGTCGGGTTGTATAGCCAGCTGATCGACCGCTGCCTGGGGGCAGGGTTCGATGTCCTGACCTATGATC
Source organism: Marinobacter sp. DUT-3 (assembly GCF_050379435.1). NCBI lineage: Bacteria > Pseudomonadati > Pseudomonadota > Gammaproteobacteria > Pseudomonadales > Marinobacteraceae > Marinobacter > Marinobacter sp. DUT-3. The sequence goes on along the minus strand of NZ_JBNRMG010000005.1, from coordinate 119,447 downwards.
AGCCCGGGCACGGTTTGTCCAGCGGGACCCCGGCGGCGATCGGCAGTTTCCTGGAATACCAGGCCGTGCTGTCGGAGGTGATTGCCGATGTTAAAGGTAAAGTGAGGGAGTCGTGGTATGCGGTCGGGCAAAGCACCGGCGGAGCCATTCTGATCGACTACCTGTTGTCCGGCCGGCACAGCCAGCAAACGTCGGATTTTCGTCAGGTTGTGTTGCTGGCGCCGCTGATCAGGCCCGTGGGGTGGCTCGGTGCAAAGGTGCTGCACAGTCTGGCGAAGCCGTTCCTGACCCGTTGGCGGCGGGTGTTTGCGGAGAACAGCGGTAATACGCGATTCCTGCAATTCCTGAAAGAGCACGATCCGCTGCAGGCTCGGGCGGTTCATGTGGACTGGGTATCGGCTCTTAGGAGCTGGGTGCCCCACATTGAGTCTGCCAGGCCGGTGAATTTTCCGGTTACGGTGGTTCAGGGTGAAAAAGACCTGACCGTCGATTGGCAGCATAATTTGCGGATTATCCGTAATAAATTTTCCCCAGTGGAGGAACTTCGTATCCCGGATGGTCGTCATCATTTGGTGAACGAAGCTCAGGATCTGCAATCGACGGTATTCAATACTATTATTGATACCTTCTCAAACGACCGTGCGGGTACTCTGTCTGAGGCCTGCTAGGGATAATAAAGCCAGGAGTAAGCTGTGAAGAAAACTGTTCTCGCTTTTGCCGTTGCCACCGTTGGTTTGGGTGGCTGTATGACCTATGACCCGTATACCGGGGAAGAAAAAACCTCCAGTGCAACCAAGGGTAGCATTATTGGCGCCATTGGTGGCGCCGCTGTGGGCGCTGCAACGTCAAGCAGCAGTGACCGTGGCAAGGGGGCGTTGATTGGCGCCGCTGGCGGTGCTGCAGTGGGTGGCGGTATCGGTTACTACATGGACAAGCAGGAAGCCGAGCTTCGCCGCAAACTGGAAGGGTCCGGTGTTCGGGTCGTACGTAATGGTGATGAGATTGAGCTGGTTATGCCAGGCAACATTACTTTCGATACCGACCAGTCCACGATCAAGCCCTCCTTCAGCAACACCCTGGAATCCGTAGGCCTGGTTCTGAAGGAGTTCGACAAAACCATCATCCAGATCGACGGCCATACTGACAGCACTGGTGCACAGAACTACAACCAGCTGTTGAGTGAGCGCCGTGCCGGCTCCGTGCGGGACTTTCTGCTCAATCAGGGTATTGAACCCAAGCGTACCCGGGCAGTGGGCTATGGCCCGCGTTATCCCGTTGCGTCCAATGACACCGCTTCCGGGCGGGAGCAGAACCGTCGGGTCGAGCTGACGCTGGTACCGATGCAGTAAGGTTTGGTGCGGTTATAAAAAAAGCCCCGGCGCTTCATTGCTCCGGGGCTTTTTTGTGGTTAGTTGGTATTGCTGGGTAGCCATTCATCAATGCGGTCTTTGAGATCCTGAAGCCGGTCTTCGCCGGAATCCCGTACCTCCCCCAGTTTCTTGCGGGCATCCTCAATGCGGTCTTCCAGTTGCTGTACCTTCTCGGAGAACTCCTTCTGAATCTCAGCCTCTGCCTGGTCGTCTTTGGCTTTTGCCATCTTGTGTTCGGCGTCTGCCCTGAGACTGTCGATCTGTTTGCTCCAACGCTCTGTCTGGGTTTCCAGCTTGGTCAGCAGAGAATCCTTCAGTGACATGGTTTACTCCTGTCTATGGTTGTGCGTGCGGCTTGAACAAACGCTTTCCCTATTAACCATGGACGTTATTGGCCGTTTCTCAAGTGTTAATCAAAAAATAGCCGGTTAAATAACGTTAACTTCGTCACGTTTTGGCCCTCGATGCCATGTTGGTCAGGGTGTGGGTTGTGACAGATTGTCACGCTCAAAAACGTAAATAATGATAAGTGAAGGAACGAACCCTATGACCAGCCGAATATTGCCTGCCGCCTGTCTTGGTGTAGCCCTGGCCGCTACCGCACCCGCAATCCACGGGAGCCTGCTGGGCGGCCTCGGGTTCACTGGCGAATCCAGCGATGAAACCGGGCAACAGGCATTGCAGCCCGGAGACGTATTGCCAGGTCGCTACATCGTAACCCTCAATCCGGAATTGCCCGACATTCTCGGGTTGGCGGATCTGCAGGCGGGGGTCGAGTCCCTGTTGCTGGCTGTAGGAGGCGGAGAGATCCTTCATCTGTATAGCACCGCCATGACCGGGGCCGCGGTAACGCTGACCGATGGGCAGGCCGGCCTGCTGTCATCCCTGCCGGGAGTGCTGGCCGTGGAGCCGGATCGTATTGTTGCCGCCAACACCGACGTTCAGCAAGGCGCAACCTGGGGGCTGGACAGGATTGATCAGCAGGTACTGCCGCTGGATGAACTCTACCGTTACCCCGCGTCTGCCGGGGCGGGCGCCAATGTGTATATTATCGATACCGGCCTGCGGGACAGCCATGTGGAATTTACCGGGCGTGTGATTGAGGGGCGTAATTTCGCGGTCAATGACGCTGGCCTCCTGGGCGTGGGAGGTTTGCCGTTGCTTGGCCCCCTGTTGAATCTTGGCGGAGAAACCGATCCAGCTGATACCACCGACTGTAACGGCCATGGCACCCATGTGGCCAGCACCGCAGCGGGGTCTCAATATGGGGTCGCCAAGGCCGCCTCAGTTGCGGCGGTACGGGTGCTGGATTGCTCCGGCGCCGGTTCGAATGCCGATGTGATTGCAGGTGTGGACTGGGTCGCTGAAAACCATCAGGCGCCTGCGATTGCCAATATGTCTCTCGGAGGTGGCGATTCAGACGCTCTGGACTTTGCGGTGAAAGGCGCCATCGCCAAAGGTGTGACCTTTGTTGTTGCCGCCGGTAACAGCGATGCCGATGCCTGCTCCGGTTCCCCCAACCGTGTGGAGGCCGCCCTTACGGTGGGCAGCACCACCCGGGAGGATCAGCGTTCGTCCTTCTCCAACCACGGTGAGTGCGTAGATCTGTTTGCCCCCGGATCCGACATCACGGCGGCTTGGTACCAGACCGATACCGAGACCAACACCATCAGCGGCACATCAATGGCTTCGCCCCATGTCGCCGGTGTGGCGGCGCTGGTTCTGGGTGATCAGGGTGGCTTGAGCCCGGATCAGGTGGGGGCCGCCATTCTGGAGATGACGACGACAAATGTGCTGAGTGGTATCAAGGCGGGTTCGCCCAACTTGCTGCTGCGCGTACCTCAATAATTGCTATTGAGCTTTATGCTGGCGGAACAAAAAACGGGAGCCCTGGGGCTCCCGTTTTTTTAGGCTTTCTGCCGATCTGATCAGAACAGAACGCGGCAGCGAATGGTGCCTTTGACGTGGATCAGCTTCTCCAGCGCCAGCTCACCGTACTCCTTGTCGACATCGATCACTACGTAGCCAATGTCTTCCTTGGTTTGCAGATACTGGCCGCAGACGTTGATGCCGTTCTCCGAAAACACCTGGTTGATTTCGGACATCACGCCCGGCACGTTCTCGTGAATGTGCAGCAGACGGTGCTGGTTCGGGTGTGAGGGCAGGGCCACTTCCGGGAAGTTCACGGAAGACACAGACGTGCCGTTGTCGCTGTACATGGCCAGTTTTTCCGCCACTTCGCGACCGATGTTTTCCTGGGCCTCGATGGTGGAGCCACCAACGTGCGGCGTCAGGATCACGTTATCGAATTCCCGCAGCGGAGAGACAAATTCCTCGTCGTTGGATTTGGGCTCAACCGGGAAAACGTCAATGGCGGCGCCAAGGAGTTTGCCGCTTCCGAGGGCATCGGCCAGAGCGTCAATATCCACCACGGTACCCCGTGAGGCATTCATCAGGATCGAGCCCGGCTTCATCTGGGCGAACTGCTCAGCTTTGAACATGTACCTGGTCGATTGGGTTTCCGGCACGTGCAGGCTGACCACATCAGAGATGTTCAGCAGCTCTTGCAGCGTACCTACCTGAGTGGCGTTACCGATCGACAGCTTGGAGACCACATCGTAGAAGTACACGTCCATGCCCAGGCCTTCGGCCAGCACACTGAACTGGGTGCCGATGTTGCCATAGCCGATGATGCCCAGCTTCTTGCCACGAATCTCGTAGCTGTTCTTGGCGGATTTCAGCCATTCACCACGATGAGCCTTGGCGCTTTTCTCGGGCACGCCACGCAGCAGCAGGATAGCCTGGGCCAGCACCAGCTCGGCCACACTGCGGGTGTTGGAGAAGGGCGCGTTGAATACGGCGATACCCCGGCGGGTAGCCGCCTGCAGGTCTACCTGGTTTGTGCCGATACAGAAACAACCCACTGCCACCAATTTCTGGGCGGCATCAAATACTTTCTCGGTCAGCTGGGTGCGCGAGCGAATCCCGACGAAGTGCGCGTCGGCAATCTTCTCAATCAGGTCTTCCTCGGCCAGCGAGTGAGTCAGGTACTCGATGTTGGTGTAGCCTGCGGCATTCAGGGTATCAATAGCAGATTGATGCACGCCTTCCAGCAGCAGGATCCGGATTTTGCTCTTTTCGAGAGACGTATTTGACATGGGCTTGCTTCCGAACCTTTCGTCACGTGAAATGACCTGGAGCCAGGATCGTCGGGCTGGCTCACAGAACAGGGGCGGTATGATACCATAAACGCAGATTTTCACAGCGCGTCGGATTGCCTGAATCAATTGCCCCGTGATTCGCTGAATGCAGGCCCGCCGTCCAACCCTTACGAGACTGATAGCTTCATGAATTCCGAACAGATTATCGCTTCGCTGAGAGAGCTGATTGCCGCAGGGGATGCCCCCGGTAAAGTGCTGACCGATCCGGCAGACCTGGAAAACTACGGCAAGGACTGGACCAAAATCTACCCGCCGAAGCCGCTGGCCATTGTGCTGCCAAAAACAACGGAGCAGGTGCAGGCACTGGTGACCTTCGCCAATGACAACCAGGTGGCACTGGTGCCGTCCGGTGGCCGTACCGGCCTGAGCGCGGGCGCGGTTGCCGCCAACGGTGAAGTGGTGGTGGCGTTCGATAACATGAACCAGATCCTGGATTTCAGTGCCAGTGACCGCACCGTGCGTTGTCAGGCGGGTGTGGTGACCGAGCAGTTGCAGACATTCGCGGAAGACAATGGCCTGTATTACCCGGTGGACTTCGCCTCTGCCGGCTCCAGCCAGCTGGGCGGCAACCTGTCCACCAATGCCGGCGGCATCAAGGTGATCCGCTACGGCATGAGCCGTGACTGGGTAGCCGGCCTCAAGGTTGTGACCGGCAAGGGCGATATCCTGGACCTGAACAAGGACCTGGAAAAGAACAACACCGGTTACGACCTGCGTCACCTGTTTATCGGTGCCGAGGGCACGCTGGGCTTTATCACTGAAGCCACCATGAAGCTGTCCCGCAAACCGGACAACCTGACCGTGCTGGTGCTGGGTCTCAATGACCTGACCAACACCATGGACGTGCTGCAGACGTTCCAGAAGCAGATCGACCTGACCGCCTACGAGTTCTTCTCCCATGAAGCCATGGGGCACGTGCTGGCCCACGGCCAGGTGCAGGCACCGTTCGAAACCGAGGCTCCGTATTACGCGTTGCTGGAGTTCGAAGCGGTGTCCGATCAGGTGATGGATGACGCCATGACCCTGTTCGAGCAGTGCGTGGAGAGCGGCTGGGTACTGGACGGCGTGATCAGCCAGAGCGAAACCCAGGCCAACAATCTTTGGCAGTTGCGGGAGCGGATCTCCGAATCCATCGCGCCGCGCACGCCCTACAAGAACGACATTTCCGTGGTGGTTTCCAGGGTGCCGGGCTTCCTGCAGGAAATCGACGCCGTGGTGAACGAGCATTACCCGGACTTCGAAATCATCTGGTTCGGCCACATCGGCGATGGCAACCTGCACCTGAACATCCTCAAGCCGGAAGACATGGCGAAAGAGGACTTCTTTGAGAAGTGCCAGCAGGTCAACAAGTGGGTGTTCGAGATTGTCGAACGGTACCAGGGCAGTGTCTCCGCCGAACACGGCGTGGGCATGACCAAGAAGCCCTATCTGCATTACACCCGCAGTGAAGCGGAGATCGCCTACCTGAGGGGTATCAAACAGGTTTTCGATCCCAACGGCATCATCAACCCGGGCAAGATTTTCGACTGATGCAAGATCACATCGTCGTACTGACAGGCGCTGGCATCAGCGCCGAAAGCGGACTCTCCACCTTCCGTGACAACGGCGGGCTGTGGGAACAGCACAGTGTCTACGATGTGGCCACCCCCGAAGCCTTTGAGCGCAACCAGGAACTGGTGTTGAGGTTCTACAATGAGCGCCGTCGCCAGCTTCAGTCAGCCGAGCCTAATGAAGCGCACCGGCTGTTAGCGGAGCTTGAAGAGCGCTACCGCGTCACGGTGGTCACGCAGAATGTGGACGATCTTCACGAACGCGGTGGCTCCTCCAGCGTGATCCACCTGCACGGTGAATTAACCAAGGCCCGCAGCTCCCGCTTTCCGGAGCTGGTATATGACATCGGCTACCGGGATATCAGCCCCGGTGATACCTGCGACGAGGGCGCCCAGCTCAGACCCCATATCGTCTGGTTTGGTGAGGAAGTACCGATGCTGGAGAAGGCGGCAGAGGTAGTTCGTACCGCCGATCACCTGTTGATTGTTGGCACCTCCCTGCAAGTCTATCCCGCCGCCGGCCTGGTCTATGAAGTCGACGTCGACGTGCCCATTACGGTGATTGACCCCGGTGAGCCGGCTTCGGTGTCGCGGGCCCGGGTTATTTGCAAGGGGGCGAGTGACGGTGTGCTGGAGTGGGTGAAAGGCCTTTCCTTCTAGCGGATCTGTGTGATTCTGTAAAACCGGGGGGCATGCCCCCCGTACTGCCTCCAACTGACTTGGCGATCAGAGCGAAGCCGGTGACTTGTCCTTGATTTTCGTCCACTTGGTGTTGGCGGTCTTGATATGACCCGGAACGTCTTCCATCCACAGGTCCTGGATGCTGTGGTCCAGGTTCAGATACAGCTTGCCGTCAACAACCCGCCAGACTTCCGGATCGCCAGTGAACTTCTTGCCTACCGATACACCATATGCGCAGTAGCCGTTGTAGGCTGGCGCATATTTTTCGGGGCTTTTCTCGAACAGCTTCTGATTCTCTTCACTGGAGAACTGGTAGATCGCACCGTCGTACTCCGCCACGTAGTTGCCGTTACCGCGAACGGGGCGCTTTTCGGTTTGGTATGACACCACGTCGTAGCCCTGGACCGCGGGAGTACTGTGCGGGTAATTCCCGGCGTTGGCGCCAAAGGACACACACAACAGTGTGATCAGGGCGAAGAATGTGCGTTTGATGTTCATAACGTTAAATCTCCATTTGCTTGTTGGTTATACAGCTTGGTGAAGATCACCGGTCGAGACGACTGGGATGTCGATCTCGTGGTTCAGTATTGGCTAGAGATGTAAAACTGTTAATGCTTAAAAAGCCGATTTAAATACTAAATCGTATTTTTTTAAGTACTAATAAGTTTCCAGTGCTTGGTGGTGTATGATTTCAGTATCGGCGATACGAACCATGCTGAATGGCCCTGTTTTCATACTGAATGGTGCTTTGGTTGTTATGGACGCGCTTACCGATATCCTCAATACGCTGCGTATGAAGAGCAGCCTCTACTTCCGTACCGAGCTAACGGCGCCCTGGGGTATCAAGGTGCCATCCCAGGGCAGGGTGGCGCGTTTCCACATCGCGATACGTGGCCAATGTTGGCTGCGGGTTGAAGACATGGACGACGACATCTTCATGTCCAACGGTGACCTGGTCATCATCCCCCACGGTGCCAGTCATATCCTCGCGGACTCTCCGGATACCCCAGCAACGGATCTGGATGATGTCTTCCAGGAAATTGCCTATCCGGGTAGTGGCCCTCTGGTCTTCGGCGGGGGCGGTGCCGGTTGCTGTCTGGTCTGTGGTGAGTTTGCCTTCGACGACCGAGAGAACCATCCTTTGCTTGATAATCTTCCAACCCTGTTGCGGGTCACCGGCGATCAGAGTTACAACGCCAGGTGGCTGGACAGCGTCATCGGTTTCATTGCCCATGAAGCCGCCAGTATGCAGGCCGGGGCCAATGCGATTATTGACCGGCTGTCAGAGATCATTTTTATCCAGGTGATCCGCACCACCCTGGCATCGACCAAGGGGCACATTCCTTTCCTGTCCGCCTTTACCGATCCGCGCATCAGTACCGTGCTGTCAGAGATTCACCGGACTCCGGAGACGGACTGGACCGTGGAGTCGTTGGGCCAGGTGGCCAACATGTCCCGCTCGGCGTTCTCCAACCGGTTTACGGAACTGGCGAACATGACTCCACTGCAATACATCATGTTCGTGCGTCTGCAGAAGGCCAGTCGCATGCTCACCGAGGGCTATGATTCGCTGCCCGCCATTGCCGAAAGTATCGGGTATAAGTCCGAGGCGGCGTTCAGCCTGGCGTTCAAGCGGCAGTTTGGCGTGCGGCCGGGGGAGTATCGTCGATTGAACATTTCCTCTCGGCAGCGGTCATAGCCTACTGTTGTCTGTATCCCATGGAAAAGTCCGGCACTTGTCCAGGAGGAAATAATGATGACTATAGGCAACCAATCCGGATACCTGGCGCTGCTCATTGGCGCCCTGCTGGCGTGGTCCACTGCGTCCCTGGCCCATCACGGCTGGGGCTGGGCCACGGATGAGGAATTTGAAATCACCGGTACCATTACCGGGGTAAGTCTGGGCAATCCCCACGGCGAGGTGACCATTGATGTGGATGGCGAGGAATGGGTGATCGAAGTCGGGCAGCCCTGGCGCAATATGCGAGCGGGGTTGACGGATGAACAGCTCAGCGAGGGCCGTGATATCACCGTTCATGGACACCGTTCCGCCCGGGAGGGGGAGCGCCTGATGAAGGCAGAGCGCGTGGTGGTCGATGGCGAGGACTACGACCTCTACCCCGGGCGTGATTCCTGACGGCTCGCTGAGACTGGCCCATGGAATCCTGGCTGACTGCCCTGGAAGCCTCCGGGCTGGCCACGGCGCTGCGTAACTCGGTGTGGGTGTATCCGCTGGTCAACGCCGGCCATATCCTGGGGGTCGCGCTATTGGTTGGTGGCATCGTGCCACTGGATCTGCGGCTGCTGGGCCTGTGGCGCAATCTGCCCCTGGCTCCGCTTTGGAGGGTGTTGCGGACAACGTCCGCGACGGGGCTGGTGGTTGCGGTGGTTTGCGGGACCCTGCTGTTTTCCACCCGCGCCACGGAATACGTGGCCTCCCCCTGGTTCCAGGCCAAGATGCTGGTGGTACTGCTGGGCTTCACCAACGCACTTTGGTTGGCTTGGTGGACACGGGGTGGTGGGCCGTGGAAAACCGACGTCGCGAGACTGCCGGCGGCTATTTCACTGGTGGCCTGGGGAACGGCGCTTTGCCTCGGGCGGCTACTGGGGTATTTCTGAGGTCTGCTTACCGGCCAGTAAACGTGCCGCCATTTTCTTCGCCAGGTTGGCGGCATTCTTATCTCCCCGCGTGTGCGCATAGACAATCGCGCCGTCGACCAGCAACGATAGCTGCGCAGCCAGGTGCGTTTTGTCTTCTCCCCCGGTGCTGAGGCTGTTCTCGATTAACTGTTGGACCTGGGCTTTGTGCCCCGCTGCAAACTGGTAAATGGCGTCACCTTCCTGGGCGTATTCCGCACTGGCGTTGATGAAATTACAGCCAAAGAACCCCTCCGACCGGAACCAGTTATCCAGCGCATCGAAGATCGCCAGGGCAGGCGGTTCCCCTTTTTCACTGGCCTGTTCCAGGGTGCGCTGGATCAGCGCGATTTGTTGTTCGTGACGTTGCTGCAGCACGGCAAGAATTAACTCCTCCTTGCTGCGGAAATACTTATACAGGGTTGCTTTCGAGACACCGGATTCGGCCAATACCCAGTCGATCCCGGTGGCATGGTAGCCGTGCTCGTTGAACAGGCGGTAGGCGGTGTCGATCAGAAGTTGCTTACGGGGTTGGGGCACAGGGCAGACCTTGTCAGGAAATTCAGTGGTGAAATTATATCACCGGGTAGTGCTTGACATGAACAGATCTGTTCAATTAAGCTCAAATCACAGGTGAACAGGTCTGTTCACCTGCGGTGTATGCCGGTCACCCACAGGACCCTCTATCATGAACCAAGTATTTGACAGTGAAAGGAAAGTACAAACATCGGCCCCGGCCACTCAGGGTATCCACCACCTGGGGTTGACGGTGAAGGACATCAACGAAGTTGCGGCCTTCTTTCGGGAACAACTGAATTTCAGTGTGGTGGGTGAGGTGCCGGACTATCCGGCTATATTCGTCAGTGACGGTCATATTATGCTCACCCTGTGGCAGGCAAGAGAGCCGGATTTAGCGATCCCCTTCGATCGCCACTCTAACATCGGACTGCATCATTTCGCCTTGCATGTTGCCAATGTAGATACTCTGGAAGTGTTGTTTCACCGGTTGTCAGGAGTCCATGGGGTAGGCATCGAATTTGAGCCCCAGCCCCTGGGGCAGTCGTGCGCCAGACACATGATGTGCTTGATCCCGGGTGGCCTCAGGGTCGAATTTATTGCAGCGTGATTGCGGAGGTGCGGGATGATGGCAGACGATACGGCGGCGCATGGTGTCTGGCACCAGGGAGAGCTCGCAGTGCAGTCCCGCGCGGGGGTGCGGGAGAAGATGGCGACGATCGGTGCGCGGGTGATTCGTGACTATATGCCGGACCAGCACCGGGAATTTTTCACGCAGTTGCCGATGGTGATTCTTGGTGCGCAGGATATGGCCGGTGAACTTTGGGCAACGGCTCTGTTCGGCAAACCAGGCTTTATCCAGTCTCCCGCCGAGCGGCTATTAACAATTGATGCCCAGTTGCCTTCCCATGATCCGTTGGCCTCCAGTCTGTACCTTGGCTCCAGTGTCGGGTTGTTGGGCATCCAGCTTGAAACACGGCGTCGTAACCGGGCCAATGGAACCATTGCCCAGCGCGAAGGGGGACGCATTGCACTCTCGGTCGAGCAGAGTTTTGGTAACTGTGCAAAGTACATCCGGCGTCGCTACCCTGTCCCGAACGAAGGCTACGGTGATTTTGTTCGGGAGTCGTTCACAACCCTGATCGGGCCTGTGGTCCAGTTGATTCGTGCGGCTGATACCTTTTTTATCGCCAGCGCCTTCAATGACGGAGAACCGGGGGCCAATCGCGGTGTCGATGTTTCCCATCGGGGTGGCGAGCCCGGATTTATCGGACTCGATGACCAGCATCGCTTATTGGTACCGGACTATGTGGGCAATAACTTCTTTAACACCATTGGCAACCTGGCGGTTGACCCTCGTGCCGGCCTGCTGTTCCTGGATTTCCAGCGAGGCCATGCGGTGCATCTGACGGCAAGGGCGGAAGTCGTCTGGAGGGGTGATGAAACGCAGATCTGGGGAGAGGGGGACAGGATGCTGCGGCTGACCCTTGTTCGGGGCTGCATTATCTACAATGCGTCGCCCTACATCTGGAGAATGAATGAGTCTGATGAGCCGGCATGCACTTCCCGTTTCTAACCCCGGCCCAGATACTTCTCCAGTTCGTCGCGGAACGCCGCCTGCACCCCCAGCCGTTTCAGCATCCAGTAATGCCCGGCGATCATCCGGTCGATGAAGATGCTCTCTACCGGCGGTTTGAAATAGTCCAGGTACTTGAACACCGTGGTGGTTTTGGCGGCTACCTGCTTGTGGATGTCGGATTCCGCAAAGTCGTAGGGCTCGCTCTGATTGAAGGGCACGATGAGAATGTCCCGCCACATGGCGTAGTAGGCTTCGTCCACTGCCGGTTGTGAGTCCACCCGTGCGCCCAGGGCGATCAGGTGGAGGTCCAGGGCGGCGTAATCTTCGTCCAGTGCGGACACCAGCGCCTTGCGGTAGGCCTCGACAATCTCCGGCTTCAGTTTCTTCACACAGCCAAAGTCATACAGGATGATGGAGCCGTCGGGTCGGTAGGCAAAATTGCCCGCGTGGGGGTCACCGTGGATACACTGAAAGCGGAACAGCTGGTCAGCCATCATGGTGAAGATACGGTGGCCGATCAGGTTGATGGTGTCCTGGCTGTACTTCGCGGGGGTGACGGCGTTGATGTGATCGCCCTCCACCAGCTCCATGGTCAGCACTCGTCTTGAGGAGTGGCTGTCAAAAACCCGGGGAATGATGATCCAGTCATCCTTGGCGTGAAACTTCCGGAATTCCTCAAGGTTGCGGGCTTCGTTCTCGTAATCCAGTTCTTCCTTCAGGCGGACACGGATTTCACCGAACAGCTGGTCCACGTGTTCTTTCGGCATCTTCAGCAGGCCACCGAGTTTCAGGGCCAGGCGCAACTGCTTCAGGTCGCTGTCGCAGGATTCGTCCACGCCGGGGTACTGGACTTTAACAATCACATCGGTGCCATCGTGCAAACGCGCCCGGTGGACCTGGCCGATGGACGCCGCAGCGTAGGGCGTTTCCTGCAGGTATTCAAACAGCTCCGGAACCGGTTTGCCGAGCTCGGTTTCCACCTGTGCGACGATCACATCGAACGGCATCGGCGGCGCTTCTTTCTGCAGACGTTCCAGGGCGTCGGAGAATTCCTTGGGCAGGAAATCCTGGGTCTGGGACGCAATCTGCCCCACCTTCATTACCGCGCCTTTCAGCTCCCCCAGCGTATCGGCAATCTGGTCGGCCATGCGGGTGTAGCTTTCGCTTTGGGCGCCTTCGTCGTTTTCTGTACGAAACAGGCGGCGGGCCCGTTGCCCGGCGTATTGCCCGGCGACGGATGCGGTCATGCCTGCGAGTCTGAAGAATCGTCCACTACGGGAGGTCACCGGTTTTTTAGCCATGTACTGAGTACGTCCTGAGCGGCGGAAACGTTTGGTACCAATCTTACGCTAAATCACCCGGGTTTCGACAAACAGGGCGTCTTCCAGTTCAAGGGACAGGATCTGTCCGGATGCGAGTGCCCCCACGCCACTCGGCGTTCCTGTCAGCACCACGTCTCCCGGCATCAGCGTGAACTGGCTGCTCATATGGGCAATCAGGGGGATGACCGGGTTGAGCATATCACGGGTGTTGCCAGTCTGCTGGCGCTGTCCGTCAATGTCGAGGGTAAACGTCAGGTGGTCTTTTCTGAGTTTATCCGCTGCAATGAAGGGCGACAGGGGGCAGGCGCCGTCAAAGGCCTTGGCCCGCTCCCACGGGTGGCGCTTCTCTTTCAGCACAGTCTGGACATCCCGCAGGGTCAGATCCAGCGCCAGCCCGAAGCCCAGAATCGCGGCTTCTGCCTCGCTGGGGGAGGCGTTGGTGAGGGGGCGGCCAATAAGGACCGCCAGTTCCGTCTCGAAATGAACTTCCCCCCGGTCCCGGGGAAAGTCTAGCGGTCGAGTCATGTGGACTGCAGCCGTGGAGGGCTTGATAAACAGCAGCGGCTCGTCGGGTACCGGGTTGTTCAGTTCCCGGGCGTGTTCCGTGTAATTGCGGCCAATGCAGACAATCTTGCCAAGGGGCAGGTGAACGGGGGTGCCGTCCTTCCAGTGGTGTTGATAGTCGGGCATGGCCGTCTCCTGTTTACTAGTCGCCTTCAAAGGAGCAAACAGTATATACCTGCAATCCCTCTTGCTGCAGCTTGCGGGAGCCGCCGAGATCCGGCAGGTCAATCATTGCCGCCACTTCGACAATCTCCGCGCCGATACGGCGAATCAGCCGGGCGGCAGCCAGCATGGTGCCGCCGGTGGCAATCAGGTCGTCCACCAGAACTACATTATCGCCAGGCTTGAAGGCATCCTTGTGGAGTTCCACGGACGCGGTGCCGTACTCCAGTTCGTAATCTTCCACCAGGGTATCGAAGGGCAGTTTGCCTTTCTTGCGGATCAGTACCAGTGAGGCGTTCAGTTCGTAGGCGAGTGCCGAGCCGATGATGAAGCCGCGGGCATCCACGGCGGCGACGGCGTCGATGTTCTGCCCATGGTAACGGTGAACAAAGGCGTCAATCAGCTTGCGAAAGGCCGTGCGATCCTGAAGAACCGTGGTGATGTCACGGAAGGCCACGCCGGGCTTGGGCCAGTCAGGCACCGTGCGGATGGCTTTTTTGATGCTCTCTGCAAAGTAATCCATAAATTGTCCGGAAAACGCTGGAAGCGGCTTACGCCACGTCCAGGAACATGAATTTCAACACGAAAACAACGGCAATGATGATCACGCTGGCGTTCAGGTGAGACCAGCGGCCGCTGAGTGCTTTCAGTACAGCATAGGTGATGAAGCCGAGCGCAATGCCGTTGGCAATGGAAAAGGTCAGCGGCATCATCAGCGCGGTCACCACGGCTGGCGCGGCATCGGTGACATCGTCCCAGTCAATGAGCTTCAGGCCGGAGGTCATCAATACCGCTACAAACAGCAGCGCCGGTGCGGTGGCGTAGGGCGGAATGACGCTGGCAATGGGTGACAGGAACAGGCAGGCCAGGAACAGGGCGGCGACCACCACGGCGGTCAGCCCGGTGCGACCGCCGGCGGAGATGCCCGCGGTCGATTCGATGTAGCTGGTCGTGGTGGAGGTGCCCATCGCCGCACCCGACATGGTCGCGACGGAGTCGGACATCAGTGCACGGCCAAGGCGGGGCAGCTTGCCGTCCTTGTCCAGGAGGCCGCCGCGTTGGGCTGCGCCAATCAGAGTGCCGGAGGTGTCAAACAGGTCCACGAACAGGAATGCAAAGATGATGCTGATCATGCCCACGTTGAGGGCACCGGCAAGGTCCAGCTGCATGAAGGTGGGCGCCATGCTCGGCGGCGCGGAGACAAAGCCATTGTAATCAACCATGCCCAGCATCATGGCAATCACGGTGACTGCGATAATGCCGATCATCACCGCGCCGGTGACCCGACGGAACGCCAGGGCGCAGATCAGCGCGAAACCGCCAAAGAACAGCAGGGCTTCGGGGCCTTTGACGTCGCCCATGCCCACCAGTGTGGCCGGGTTATCCACCACAATGCCGGCGTTCTTGAGGGCGATCAAAGCAAGGAAGAAACCAATACCGGCGGAAATGCCGAAGCGCAGGGAGAGCGGAATGCTGTTAATGATCCATTCCCGGACTTTGAGAATGCTCAGCAGGAAAAACAGGAAACCGGAAATGAACACGGCACCAAGGGCCACTTGCCAGCTGTAGCCCATGCTGCCCACCACGGTGAACGAGAAGAACGCGTTCAGTCCCATACCCGGTGCGAGGGCAATGGGGTAGTTGGCCCACAACCCCATAATCAGTGTGCCGATGACTGCAGCCAGGCATGTAGCCACAAACACCGCACCGTAATCCATGCCAGCGGCTTCCAGCATGCTGGGGTTGACCACAATGATATAGGCCATGGTCAGGAAGGTGGTAATGCCGGCCACCACCTCTTTACGGACATCGGTGCCGTGGGCCTTTAATTGAAATAATCGCTCGAGCATGACGGAGGTCTGCCTCACTGAGTGCTGGGTAGGGTTTCGGGTTTGAAGAGAGTCGATATTACTGAGTTGTGTGAAAAAACGGCAATCTTACCGGCTGAGAGGCGTCAGGCCAAGGGACGATTGGAGGTTCATCATTACGGATTCCCCTCAGCCATGGGGATCGCGTTGAAGCCGGATGTCAAAGCGTACAGCCAGCATGCGCACAATAACGATAAACAACAGGCCCACGCTCAGGGCAATGGTTTCGCTTTCCATGAACCATTGGCACACAAAATAAAGCCAGCAACCGGCGAACGAGATGGATGCGTAAATCTGGTCCTTGCGGAAAATGAACGGAACCTCGTTACACAGGGTATCCCGCAGTGCGCCACCGAAGGTGCCGGTCATCACGCCGAGCAGGGACGCAATAAACCACGAATGCCCGAGATCAAGCGCCAACTGGGCGCCAAGAATGGAGAAAATGCCCAGGCCGATGGCGTCGGGAAACACGATTCGTGATTCACGGATTTTTTCCGCCCGCCGCCAGTAACTGAACACAATGGCCATGGCGAGAATGAGGATGGGCTGCTCCTGGTGCTTGATCCAGTACAGCGGATGGTTATCCATCATCAGATCCCGCAGGGTTCCGCCGCCCAGTGCCGTGATGAACCCGATGGTGAACACCCCCACGGGATCCATATTTTTGGATCGCGCAACAATCATTCCTGAAATGGCGAACGCAACAACGCCAATCATTTCAAGAAAATAGATGATATCGAACATAACAGACCGTGAAAGACAGGAAACAGCGGCGAACCAGCCGGGTTTGAGTGCGCGAAGGATAGCCTAAATTCATGCTGGATTCATCCCTGGCTAATCACAGGCTATAAATAACCCTAATGCGGATGGATAAGATATCTTTATTTGCTTCATGGAGTGACTCTGTTTAGCTTGATGGGAATCAAAAACGGCATTGATGTTTTCCCAATAACAATGGAGTCACTATGAAAGCCATCCTCTGTAAAGAATACGGCCCAGCAGAAAAGCTGGTGATCGAAGATGTAGCAAGTCCCGACGTGAAAGGCCACGGCGTGAAAATCCGCGTCAAGGCGGCGGGTCTGAATTTCCCTGATACCCTCATCATCGAAAACAAGTACCAGCTAAAACCGTCGCTGCCATTTTCACCGGGTGGTGAAATGGCCGGCGAAGTGATTGAGGTGGGCGAGAAGGTTACCCGTTTCAAACCGGGCGACCGGGTCGCCGGCCTGACCGGTTACGGTGCCTTCGCCGAGGAAATCGTGGCGCCGGAACAGAACCTGCTGCCGGTACCTGATGCCATGCCGGACGAAAAGGCTGCCGCCTTCTCCATGGTTTACGGCACTTCCTACTACGCCCTGAAACAACGCGCCAACCTGCAGCCGGGTGAAACCCTGCTGGTGCTGGGTGCCAGCGGCGGTGTGGGCCTGGCCACTGTGGAGCTGGGCAAGGCCATGGGCGCCCGCGTCATTGCCGCGGCCAGTTCCGCGGAGAAGCTGGCGGTGGCCAAAGCAGCCGGTGCCGATGAGCTGATCAACTACACCGAAGAGCCCCTGAAAGAAGCGGTCAAGAAGCTCACCAATAGCAAAGGCGTGGATGTAATCTACGACCCGGTCGGCGGCGACTTCACCGAACAGGCCCTACGCGCCATGGCCTGGAACGGCCGCCACCTCATCATCGGCTTCGCCGCCGGCGATATCCCCAAGATCCCGGCGAACCTGACGCTACTGAAGGGCTGTTCCGTGGTCGGCGTGTTCTGGGGTAGCTTCACCCAACGCGAACCAGAGGCCAGCGCCCAGAACATGATGGAGCTGATGAAGCTCTACGCCGAAGGTAAGATCGATCCGAAGATCAGCGAAGTGTTCGAATTCGAGGACTACGCCAAGGCACTTGGTGCCTTAACCGAACGTCGTGCTACCGGGAAGGTGGTGCTTAAGGTCGGCTAGGGTCGGCAGATTGGGAGTTCGGTTATTGTAGCCTGCTTGATGTGGTGGTGACGCCGTGTCGGGCAGGCCTTCCCAAAAACCGCTACAAGCACATCCCTGTGCGCTTCGTTCCGGCCATCCATGGCCTCCAAGATTTTTGGGAAGGCCTGCCCGACACGGCTTGTAAACTTCTCGGATATATCAGGCCTACGTACCTACGCTTTTGAATTTGATCGGACATAACTGAAATGTCCGAACGCGCTGGTGGGCGCCCCAGAAAAAACAGGCTAGGGCCCAAAGAAGCAGGCCCCTCCAAAGTCAGAAACTAACCTTCCCTGCATCAATCTCAGAAACCAGCTTCTCATCAAGCCGCGTATACCCGTCCGTACGGGGCAGCCAGGCATAAACCTCCTCGCCAGGTTTGCCGAGGGAATAGCCGGCTTTCTGGATGTCCACCTTGCGGTACTTGAAGGTACCGGTTTTCTCGATGGCGTGGGTCACGCGCACGAACACCGGAATCGCGTAAGCGGGCAGGTTTTCCTTCAGGTATGCGAACAGCTTATTGATATCAAATTCGCTGCCGTTGCTGTGGGGTACCAGAGTGACCATACCGGCCTTGCCGTTGGTTTTGGGGATTTCCACACCGTAGACAATGGCTTCTTCCACCATGCCGGAGCCGTCGATAATGTTCTCCACTTCCGTGGTGGACACGTTCTCGCCCTTCCAACGGAAGGTATCGCCCATGCGGTCTACGAACTGCAGGTGGCCGCAGCCAATTTCCTTCAGAACGTCGCCGGTGTTGAACCAGGCATCGCCCTTCTTGAACGCATCGCGGAGGATGGATTTTTCCGTGGCTTCTTTCTGGGTGTAACCCTCGAAGGACCATTTCTTGGTAATCTCACCGATCAGCAGGCCCGGCTCGCCCTTGCGAACCTCCTTCATGTAGCCCTTCTCGTTGCGGATCGGGTCGCGGGTGCCTTCGTGGAATTTTACCAGTTTGTACGGGGCAGTGGAGAAGCCCACGGTGTTATCCATGTTGAAGAAGTTGGAGAAACCGATGTTGCCTTCGCTGGAGGCATAAAGTTCCGCCACGGTTTCAATGCCGAAGCGCTGCTTGAACTCTTTCCAGATTGATGGGCGCAGACCATTGCCGATCATTTTGGTCAGATTGTGGTTGCGGTCCTGCTCGCTGGCGGGCTGGTTCAGCAGGTAGCGGCAGAGCTCCCCGACATAGCCGAAGGTGGTGGCGTTGTAACGGCGTACATCGTCCCAGAAGGCGCTGGCGGAGAACTTGCGGCGCAGGGCGATGGAGGAACCGCCAGCCAGTACGGAGCCCCAGCACACCAGCAATGCGGTGCCGTGATACAGCGGCAGTGTGCAGTAGAGAACATCGTCCGGTTCCATGGCCAGGGACATCAGGCCGAAGCCGCCGTAGGCTTTCACGAATTTGCGGTGGCTACCGGGTGCGGCCTTGGGCAGACCGGTGGTGCCGGAGGTAAACAGGTAAATCGCTGTGTCACCCATTTTCGGCGGGTTGCTCAGCACCGGATTGGTGCCGCCGTGGGCGCTCACTTTTTCCGCCATGTTGACGTAGCCTTCCGGGGCGTCGCCGAAGATGTTCAGGGTGTTGGTGTCGGCCAGGAACAGGAACGGCGTACGATGCCGGGTTAGCAGGTCATCCTTTACAGCATCGAACGGCTCTACCAGCTCTTCGCCAACCACCACCATGCGCGGCTTGATCAGGTTCACGCTGTGTTCCAGCACCTTGCCTTTCTGGGAGGTATTGAGCATGGCACAGGACACGCCGATCTTGGCGGCACCGGCCACCACAGCCAGAATTTCCGGGCGATTTTCCAGGAAGACGGCGATGGACTCACCTTTGACCAGTCCCTGGGCCAGCAGGAAGTTGGCGATGCGGTTCGCCCAGGCGTTGAACTCGGACCAGGTGACGCTGCGATCTTCGTAGGCGATGGCAGTGCGGGACGGGTATTTTTCCGCGTTGCGCTCCACCAGGGTGCCAAGCGTCAGTTCTTTATTTTCGTTCTTGACTGAGTAGTAATAGTAGCCCTTGGCGATGGAAGGGAAGCGGCGGACGATGCCCGGAATGCTGCGGACGATGTCACGGGCTGAAACGTTGTCTTGACTCATGGTGTTATCCGTAAGGGTTTTGAGTTGTCATTTTGTCATTCATGCCCCGGGACACCATTCGCCGCCGGGGCTAATCCAGGAACAGGTCCGGTAGCAGCGGCTTGTCACCTGCGGCGTATCGGTACTGTTCGAAATCGGTTACGCCATCGCCCCTGAGGACGTCTTCGTCGATCAGCGCCTGGCCGGTCACGCTAGTGCCCGGGCGGTTCAGAATGCTGACCGCGGCATCGGCCATGATCTCCGGTTTGCGGCCCTGTGCCATCATCTCGGGGCCACCCACTTCATACTCGATGGCCGCCGTGGAAATCAGGGTCTTGGGCCACAGACAGTTGACGGCGATGTCGTAACGGTTGAATTCCTCTGCCATTCCCATGCTGAGCATGGTCATGGCGTACTTTGTTGTCGTGTAGGGTCCGTACTGGGCGAACCATTTGGTGTCCAGATTCAATGGCGGCGAAAGGCTCAGGATATGAGCGTTGTCCGACGCCTTCAGCCAGGGCAATGCCGCCTGGCTGCAGACGAACACCGCGCGGGCGTTGACCTGATGCATCAGGTCGTAGCGGCTGGCCTTGAGGTTTTCCACGCCGGTCAGCCGAATGGCGCCGGCGTTGTTCACCAGCACATCAATGCCGCCAAAATGTTCGCCGGCTTCATCCACACGCTGGCCTACCAGTTTCTCGTCCCGCACATCCAGCACCAGTGGCAGCGCCTGTCCGCCGGCGGCACGAATTTCCTCCGCCACACTGTGAATGGTGCCGGGCAGTTTCGGGTGTGGCGTGTCGGACTTGGCCCCGATCACCACGTTCGCACCCTGTCTGGCGCAGGCCAGGGCAATGGCCCGGCCGATCCCCCGGCTACCACCGGTGATAAAAACCGTTCGGTTGTTCAGGCTGTTCATGCGCTGGCCTCCTGTTCTGTCGCCTCGCCAGCGCTGATATTCACCAGTAGCTGGCTACGCTTGACCTGGTCGCCGTTGCTGACAAGCACCTCGCCGACCACACCATTCCGATCCGCCTTGACCGGATGTTCCATCTTCATGGCTTCCAGTATAACCAGAGTTTCGCCCTGTTGGACGGTCTGGCCCGCCGTTACCAGCACATCAATGATGGCGCCATCCATGGAGGCCTGGACCTTGCCGCTGCCGACGCCGTTGGCGCCCGCCGCCGGCTGGTGGGTAACGTCCCGCACCGACCAGGCTTGCCCGAACGCCTGCAAATATAGGGAATCCCCTTCGCGGTGATATTGGCAACGTTGACGTATGCCGTTGTCGATGATGCATAACAGGCCATCGCCGAGGCTTTCCAGGACGAGTTGGTAATGACTGTCGCCATGGCTGACAGACACTGTGTTTCCGGCCTTTCGCACCAGAAGCTCGATGGTTTTCTCGCCGGTGTCCAGCTTCATTGGCGTCATGGTCGCCGGTGCATTGCTCCAGGCGCTCTGGCCCGAAATGCCATGGTCGAGTACGCAGGCGGCCAGGGCCAGTTCGCGGACACCCGGGGCAAATGGTGCCAGTGACGGATCATCGCGGAAGGCCTGTTGCAGGAAGGCGGTGGTGGCTTCTCCCGCTCCGAAAGTCTCGTTGGCGATGATGCGGCTGAGGAAGTAGCGGTTGGTGGTGACCCCGAACACAGTGGTGTCTTCCAGGGCACGAATCAGCCGGCGGCGTGCTTCGTCCCGGTTCTGGCCCCAGGCGATCACTTTGGCCAGCATGGGGTCGTAGTGGGGCGTGATGGTGTCGCCGGAGCGCACGCCGGTGTCGAAACGCAGGCCTTCGCCCTCAGCGGGTTCGAAGGCATACAGTGGTCCGGTTTGCGGTGTGAAATCGTGGGCGGGATCTTCCGCGTACAGTCGCACTTCGATGGCGTGGCCATTGAGCTGGATTTCGTCCTGCTGCAGGGGCAGGGGCTGACCTTCGGCCACGGCCAGTTGCCAGGCCACCAGATCCTGTCCGGTGATGAGTTCGGTGACCGGGTGTTCCACTTGCAGGCGGGTGTTCATTTCCAGGAAATAGAAGTTACGATCCTTGTCGACCAGGAATTCGACGGTGCCGGCGCCTTCGTAACTGCAGGCCAGAGCGGCTTTAACGGCCGCTTCACCCATGGCTTGTCGCAGTTCCGGTGTGACGAAAGGAGAGGGGGCTTCTTCCACGACTTTCTGGTGGCGCCGCTGCACGGAGCAGTCCCGTTCGCCGAGGTAGACGGCGTTGCCGTGACGGTCGGCGAAGATCTGGATTTCCACGTGGCGGGGTTCGATGACGGCTTTTTCGAGGATGAGTTCGTCGTCGCCGAAGGCCTGTTTGGCTTCGGAACGGGCGCGTTTGATGTTGTTCGCCAATTCTGCTTCTTCCTTCACCAGGCGCATGCCCCGGCCACCGCCGCCGGCGGAGGCTTTGATCATCAGCGGGTAGCCGATGTCGCCTGCGGCGCCGATGAGTTCGTCATCGCTGGCGGTGTTACCTTCGACAGGGCCTTCGTAGCCGGGGACCACGGGCACGCCGGCTTCCTGCATGGCGATTTTGGAGCGCCGTTTGCTCCCCATGAGTTCGATGGCGTCTGCTGGCGGTCCAACAAAGATCAGGCCGGCGTCTTTGCAGGCGTTGGCGAAGGCGGCGTTCTCGGAGAGGAAGCCGTAGCCGGGGTGGATGCAGTCGGCGCCGGTTTTCCTGGCGGCTTCGAGGATGGCGTCGACATTCAGGTAAGACGCGCTAACTTGGGCGGCCCCAACGCACACGGCTTCATCGGCCTCATGTACGTGAAGGGCGCGGGCATCGGCCTCGGAGTAAATGGCGACGGTCCGGTACCCCAGGGCCTTGGCGGTGCGGATGACCCGGACGGCTATTTCGCCTCGGTTGGCTATTAGGATCTTCTTCAACATGGTGCTTGTCTCTTGTGATGGTGCCTGTCCGCACCTATGCCGGGGGAGTGCCTCCAGAAAACCGCTACGAGCACATCCATGTGCGCTTCTCTCAGGCCATCCCTGGCCTTCGAAATTTTCTGGAGGCACTCCCCCGGCACAGGTGCTCCCGCGATCATTCGGCGTCGCCTGCCCATTTCGGAGGGCGTTTTTGCATAAAGGCCATTGTTCCTTCAGCGCCCTCATCGCCACGAATGGCTGCGGCAAATTTCTCTGCGGCGCTGTCCAGCAACCCGCTCATGGATTCGTGGCCAACACGGTGGAGCAACGCCTTCGTTTCTGCTGTTGCCTTTGGTGCGCAGTGACGAACGCGCTCAAGGGCCTGGCCGAGTAATTCGTCGATCAGCTCCTCCGAAGCAGCAACCTGGTGAACAATCCCGAGCGTGCACGCCTCTTCCACATCAATTCTCAGACCCAACAACGCCAATCGACGGGCCTGAGTCAGGCCGATGCGCTCGACCACAAACGGTGCGATCTGTGCGGGGATAACGCCGAGGGAGGTTTCCGGCATACCGAACTTGGCGGTCGGCCCGGCGATGGCTACGTCTGATACACAGGCCAGCCCGAATCCGCCGCCCATCACCGCGCCTTCGGTGATGGCGATGACGACCTTTGAGGATTCGTTGACCTGCTGGATCATCTGGCCGAAGGCCCGGTTCAGGCGGTAGAACGGATCGGCTTCGCCGTCACCGGCGTCCTGTCCACGGGCGCCGGCCATGTCTTTGATGTCGCCGCCGGCACAGAAGTGGCCGCCGGCTCCCCGGATGACCACAGCGCGTATGCTGAGGTCGGTTTCGATTTGTGCGAATACCGCCGACAGTTCCGCCACCATTTGCAGGCTCATGGCGTTGCGCACGTCCGGGCGGTTGATGGTGACGTGCAGGTTCGGGCCCTGGATTTCCAGTAGCAGCGTTTCGCAATGTGGTAGCTGGTCCATCAAATGACTCCACGTATATTGTCTGGGGCGGGCAGCGCGGTATCACTGTCCAGGACCGTTGAGGGCCAGGGATGGCCCGAATCGAGCCCTACAGGGACGTACTTGTAGGCGTGTCCTGGGCAGTGATACCGCGCTGCCGGTCTGGCACCAAATGTTAGTCTTTGCGTTTACCCGGCAGGGTTCCCATCATCTTGCAGATGATGCCCAGCATGATTTCGTCGGCACCGCCGCCGATGGACGCCAGGCGAACATCGCGGTAAGCGCGGGACAGGGGGTTGTCCCACATGTAACCCATGCCGCCCCAGTACTGCAGGCAACTGTCGGTTACCTCGCGGCCCAGACGGCCAGCCTTGAGCTTGGCCATGGAAGCCAGGCGCGTTGCGTCTTTGCCGTTGATGTGGAGTTCGCAGGCTTCATAGGTGAGGGCGCGAAGGGCCTCGATCTCAGTCTGCAACTCGGCGAAGCGGAAGTGGATCACCTGGTTGTCGATCAGTGGCTGACCAAAGGTCTTGCGCTCGCGGCAGTATTCGATCGTTTTATCGATGCAACCTTCCAGAGCCAGAATCATGTTGGCGGCGGCCCACATGCGCTCTTCCTGGAATTGCATCATCTGCATCATAAAACCGGTGCCTTCCGCGCCAATGCGGTTGCGTTGTGGCACTCGGACATCGTCGAAGAACACCTGGGCCGTTTCCGTGGAACGCATCCCCAGCTTGTTAAGGTGATTGCTGAAGCTGATGCCCGGTGAGTTCATGGGAACCACAATCAGGGACTTGTTCTTATGTGGTTTGTCGTCGGATGTGTTGGCCAGCAGGCAGATGAAGTCGGCCTTGGGTGAGTTGGTGATCCACATCTTGGAGCCGTTGATGATGTAATCGTCCCCATCTTTCTTCGCGGTGGTCTTGAGCCCCGCGACGTCTGAGCCGGCACCGACCTCGCTGACGCCGATACAGCCCACCATGTCCCCCGCGATGGCTGGAGCCAGGAAATCCCGTTTCAACTCATCGGAGCCAAATCGGGCTATAGCGGGGGTGCACATATCAGTCTGCACCCCGATGGACAGCGGCACACCGCCGCAGAGGGTGCGACCGAACTCTTCCGCCGCCACCAGGTTATAGCTGTAATCCAGTCCCATGCCGCCATATTCTTCAGGCTTCTGAATGCCCAGCAGGCCAAGGTTGCCTAGCTTTTTGAAGACTTCATGGATGGGGTATTCACCGGCTTCTTCCCATTCTTCGATGTGAGGATTGAGCTCTTTCTCGACGAAATCGCGGACGGTTTTCCTCAGGGCCTTGTGTTCGGGTGTGAATTTCATGTTGTTGTTCTCCTACAGATAGAAAGTTCGTGCTTTCGTTGGATTGGTGCACGTTTGTTAGCTTGGGTGGCGGCTGTGGGGGACCGATTCCAGAAAACCGCTACGAGCACATCCCTGTGCGCTTCGCTCCGGCCATCCATGGCCTCCGAGATTTTCTGGAATCGGTCCCCCACACCCGCTTTTGTCTGCAAATGTGGTGCAGTTTGCTGAAAGTTTTGTTCATTTGTAGGTCGGATTAGCCGCAGGCGTAATCCGACAGATTGGCGGATTGTGTTGGGCGGATTACGCCTGCGGCTAATCCGACCTACGTTTGTTTTTCTGTCGTGCCCTTTGGAAAAGCATGCTCCAATACGGCGATAACGCTTGGCTCAGAAGAACCGGTTGGAAGTGAGTGTCCAAAAATTTCGAGGGCCAAGGATGGCCCGAGAGAAGCGCACATGGATGTGCTCGTAGCGGTTTTTGGACACTCACTTCCAACCGGTTCCACCTCCAAACTTAAATCTCCTAGAGGCGGGCTCCCCCCATCACAGGCGAGCCACACCAAAGGTATTAGGCCGCAACTGCCTTGCCTCAGCCTCCCGGCAAACATCCAGAACCAGAGCCACCACCCGCCGTGTATCCCGCGGGTCGATCAGGCCGTCGTCCCACAACCGGGCTGTGCCAAACAGGGCAGTCGATCCATCTTCCAGTTTCTTGGCCGTGGCCTGCTCCAGAAAATCCAGCGTCTTCGGATCCGGCTCCATGCCTCCCCGGCGCTGCTTGTCCTCCGCCACGATGCGCATCACCTTGCCGGCCTGGGCCGGGCCCATGACCGCTGTGCGGCTGTTGGGCCAGGCGAAGATGAAACGCGGGTCCAGACCGCGACCACACATCGCATAGTTACCGGCACCATAGGAACCGCCGATCACAATGGCGACCTTTGGCACCCGGCAATTGGCCACCGCCTGAATCATTTTCGAGCCGTGTTTGATGATGCCGTTCTGTTCCGAATGCGTGCCCACCATGAAACCGGTGGTGTTGTGCAAGAACAGCAACGGCGTGCCCGCCTGATCGCAGAGCTGGATAAACTGGGCTGCCTTGGCGGAACCGGCCGGGGTAATCGGGCCGTTGTTGCCGATGATGCCGACGGAATGACCTTCGATGCGGATGGTGCCGCAGACGGTCTGGTCGTCGAATTCGTTCTTGAAGTCCATGAACTTCGAGCCATCGGCAATGCGCGCCAGAATTTCGCGAACATCGTAGGGCTTCTTGGAATCCGCCGGGATCACGCCCAGCAGTTCTTCCGCCGGGTACAGCGGGTCTTCCCACTGCAATTCCCGCTGCGGCGGCAACTGTTCGTTCCAGGGCAGGGCTTCCAGGATGTTTCTCGCCTGGCGGATGCCGTCGGCATCGTCTTCGGCCAGGTATTCGGCGGTGCCGGCTACCTGGGCGTGCATTTCCGCACCGCCCAGTTCTTCGTCGGTGGCCACTTCACCGGTAGCGGCTTTCAGCAGCGGCGGACCGGCGAGGAACATCTTGGCCTGGTCGCGCACGGCGATGACGTAATCAGACAGGCCCGGCTGATAAGCACCGCCGGCGGTAGCGTTGCCATGGACCACGGTTACCTGGGGAATGCCGGCGGCGGACATGCGGGCCTGGTTGGCGAAGCCGCGGGCGCCGAGTACGAAAATGTCCGTGGCGTAGTTCAGGTTGGCGCCGCCGCTTTCAGACATGGACACCACCGGCAGTTTGTTCTCCATGGCGATCTGCTGCAGGCGCAGGGTTTTGTCCAGGCCGGCAGGCGTGATAGTGCCGCCCTTGATGGCGCTGTTGCTGGCGACCACCAGGCAGCGAATGCCACTGACGGTGCCGATGCCGGCTATGATGCCGCCACCGGACAGGCTGCCGTCTTTGTCGTCGTGCATCTTGTAGCCGGCCAGGGAGCACAGTTCCAGAAACGGGGTGCCCCGGTCCAGTAGGCGGTTGATGCGATCCCGGGGCAGCAGTTTGCCCCGTTTGGTGAACTTCTCCCGAGCCGCTTCCGCCAGATCCAGAACCTTTTGTTCCACATCCCGGAACGTAGTGATGTGGGCTTCCATGGCTTCGCTGTTAGCACGGAAGTCGTCCGATTGCGGGCTGACGGTGGATTCAATGACCTGCATTGCTTACTCCTCAGTCTTCGCCCAGCACTTTGGGGGTGGTGGCCCGATGGAAGCCGTTAAACGGTTCGTTGTTCTTCGCCTTCGGGAATGGCCATACCCGGCCACCCTGGGACGCGGCGCCGTCGATGCGCAGGCAATCGCCGCTGACGAAAGCCGCGCCGGGGCTCAGCAGGAAGCAGATAGCGGCGCTGACTTCGGCCTCGGTGCCCATGCGCTTGAGGGGCACGTTATCGCCCAGGCTGCGAATCCACTGCTTCATGTGTTCCGGGTAGTTGTCCATGCCGCTGGAGGCAATCCAGCCCGGGGCGACAGCGTTCACACGCACCCCGGAAGTTCCCCATTCCACTGCGGCGGTCTGGGTGAAGTTCACCATGCCGGCCCGGGCGGCGCCGGAGTGGCCCATGCCGGGCATGCCGCCCCACATGTCGGCAACGATGTTGACGATGGCGCCACCGGTTTTGGACAGCGCCTGGGTGTAGGCCTCGCGGGCCATCAGGAAGCCGCCGGTGAGGTTTGTGCGTACCACGGTTTCCCAGCCTTTCTGGTTAATGCCGGCGAGCGGGGAGGGGAACTGGCCGCCTGCGTTGTTGACCACGCCATTGAGTCCGCCGTGTTCTTCGAGAATCTCGGCCACCGTGGTTTTAACGGACTCTTCCTCGCGGATATCGCAGACGTGGGCGGTGGCGATGCCGCCGTCCTCGGTAATCTCGCCTTTCACCGCTTCAACCTTTTCGGCCTTGCGGCCTACCAGCGCGACATGGGCGCCAAGGGCGGCCAGCTCATGGGCGGTGCAGCGACCGATGCCGGAGCCACCGCCAGTCACAATGTAGGTCTGGCCCTTGAACAGGTCCGGGTGAAAGATGGATTGATAACTCATGAGCGTTGTCCTTTTTCCAGAACGGCCCGGGTAACGGGCACAGGGAATTCCAGTAATTGCTGGGCGAAGGCCTTGCCTTGCGGGTCAATACGCAGGCTGGCGACGCCGCCGCCGCCAAGGCTGTGTTCCAGCAGGAAGTTGAAAGCATGAAAACCGGGCAGGGCCCAGCGGGTCACCTTGCCGGTTTCGGGATTCAGGGTATGGGCCATCCAGTCGGCCACGGCGGATTCGCTCAGCGCCGCTTCGATAAAGGGCACGAAGTCCGGGTGGCGGGCTATCACGCCGATATTGCTGTGGTCGCCCTTGTCACCGCTGCGGGCCCAGGCCAGGTCGATCAGGGGTACAGTGGTGTCGGTGTCCGGCAGATCAGGATGTGCGGACGATTCGGTGAGCTGGGCCGGGTCGAAGCCGCCTTCGGTGTTGACGTCTACCGTGTGGTTGCCACCCGCCAGATCAACGGTTACTGCCAGTTCGGATTTTGGCGCCAGGCAGGAGTAAAGGCGGATCTTTGGCCACACAGTCGGACGGCCGCCGACAATGCCGGTAATGCCGGGTGCCATGCCCGTGGCCGCCTGGGCGATTTCGCGGGAGAAGAGCACCAGTGCTTCTTTCTTGGGGTGAGCGGTACTGATTTTGACCACCACTTCCCGGCAATCCTGTCGCTGGCCGTGGGCGCCATAGGTGGCTTCCGTGCCCAGCAATTCAACGCTGGTTTCGGTGTAATCCGGCAGACCGCGTTCGCTGAACATGCGGGAGGTTTTGGCCAGAATGGCATCGGCGACAGTCTGCGCCTTGGCTTTTGCGTCAATGCCGGCGAGCAGGAAGGTCACCGTGCATTTGAAGCCATCCGGCCAGGTTCCCGATACCTTGTAGCTGTCCGTAGGTGGCAACCCACGGGCGCCGCGTACCGTGACCTGATCGGTGCCGGTCTCGGTCAGTTCCACACCGGTGAAGTCGCAGGTCACATCCGGGAGCAGGTAAGCGCGGGGATCGCCAATTTCATACACCAGCTGTTCAGCCACGGTACCACGGCTGACTTTGCCTCCGGTGCCTTCGGGCTTGGTGATCAGGAAATCGCTATTGGCGCTGACTTCGGCAATGGGGAAGCCCATGTCGGCGTAACCGTCGGCCACTTCGTGCCAGTCGGTAAAGTTGCCACCGGTGGACTGGGCTCCGCATTCAAGCAGGTGGCCGGCTAGGCTGCCCTGGGCAAGTTTGTCGTAGTCGCTCCAGTTCCAGCCGAATTCGTGTACCAGCGGTGCCAGTACCAGAGCGCTGTCCGCCACGCGTCCAGTGATCACAATGTCGGCTCCCTGTTCCAGGGCTGCCACCAACCCGGGTGCACCCAGATAGGCGTTGAGGCTGACCATCATTGGCGGCATGGGCTGGCCGGTGGTCATTTCGGTGATGCCGGTCTCCGCCAGCTGTTTCTTCTTCATCAGCAGGTCATCGCCCAGCACCAGCGCAATCTTCAGTTCCACGCCGGCTTTTTCGCACAACGCCTGCAGGGCATCGCGGCACGCCACGGGATTGACGCCGCCGGCGTTGGCCAGCACCCGGATGCCTTTCTCTTTGATATCACCCAGAAGTGGCGCCATGACCGTCTGGACGAAGTCCCGCGCATAGCCCTGGGAGGGATCCTTCATCTTCTGGCCAGCCATGATGGACATGGTGATTTCGGCCAGGTAGTCCGCCACCAGGTAATCGATGTTGCCTTTTCGGACCAGTTGGGCTGCTGCAGTCTCAGTGTCGCCCCAGAAGGCGGCGGAGCAGCCGATGCGAACGGCTTTCGGGGAATCTGCCATGGTGTTTGCCTTGTTCTTTGTGGCCGTTCGGGTGACGAGACCCGACGGGGTTCTCCAATGATAAAAATGACAATACCAAGCAAGCGCTTGGTTTGTAAACAGGAGAATTGCGGGTAGAATGACGAAATTGTTTCTATTGCTGGAAAAGCCTGTGACCCAAGACGCCATCCTCCGTTCCCTTATTGCTGAAAACCTGGTTTCTGACCCTGCTGGGGCCCGCGGCCGGCTTTTGCGGGAGGCCGCCCGGCTGTTCCGTGACAAAGGCTATGAGCGCACGACAGTGAGGGACCTGGCGGCCGCGGTCGGTATCCAGTCTGGCAGTCTGTTTCATCATTTCCGCACCAAAGAGGACATTCTCAAAGCGGTGATGGTGGAAACCATTCGTCTCAATACCGCGTTGATGCAGGCCGCCATGGAGGCAGAGAGAACCCATCGCGGCAAACTTCGCGCCCTTATTCGCGCCGAACTGGAGTCCATCAATGGCCAGACTGGCGAGGCCATGGCCGTGTTGGTATTTGAGTGGCGCAGCCTCTCCGAAGGGGCCCGGGCGGAAGTGTTGGAGCTCCGGGACATCTATGAACAGTTATGGCTCGATGTGCTGGGGGCCATGAACGGTGAAGGGCAGCTGAAGGCCGATCCGTTTGTGGTGCGCCGGATGCTGACCGGCGCTCTAAGCTGGACGGTGACCTGGTATCGGCCGGATGGTGGCATGAGCCTGGATGGATTGACCGATCAGGTCGTCGCGATGATGGGTTTGGCGGAATAAAAACGAACCGTTCGCCAGAACTCTCTGTAGAACTTTCAGCAGAACTTCTGTCGGTGGTACAAATGTACTCGAACAGGGTGTTTTTCAAACTCCTTGTTTTTTATCAAAATAATTTCATATTCTTTCTTTCAGTGCGGGCCATTGGCCTGATCGGCATAACCAAATCGGCATTCGAGCCATTTTTGTCTGACAAGATTCACCGCATTCTTCATATCGATGAAGATACTCGGGGTGGTTACGAGTCACCCCGGACTTATAAAAACAACGTAGAACACAGGGCGAATTATGATCTCTTCACTGGTTAAATCCCTTGGGCGCATGGTCGCCATGCGCAACAAGCTGATGATTCTGGCCGCTCTGGCCTTCCTGGCCGGCTGCTCGGCGAACCCGATCTATTCCACCACAGGCGTGGTGCTCTCCAGCTACTCGGAAGGAGAAGCAACTCCTTACGTACTGCAGATGTCTGACCCGGAAATGGCCTGTGCCCTGGGTGAAGGCATTGATCCCTTGTTGTATTCGTTTTCCCGAGTCACGTCCGCACCGGACAGTACCGGTTCCCTGCTGATGCTGCTGGCGGGTAACTGTTCGGAATACCAGGCATGGGAAGCCGAGCTGGAATACCTGCGTGAGGATTACGCCGGCAATGTGCCTGCGGCGAAGGATGCCCGTGAGCGGGCGAAACGCCTGAACGCGGAAACCGCAAAGCGCCGTTACATCGCGTTCCAGCGTGCCATGGCCGCCTATGATTTTGATCCCGCTGCGGAAGAGCTGGAGTGTCCGTTCCTGTTTGAAGATCAGGACGAACTGACATTCATGGTCGGACTTCTGACCGGTCTGCAGGCGATTGTCAACGATGCCAACTCTGGCGCCATGGCGGGTGTGCCCCGCAATATTGCGCCCCAGGCTGAACGCGCTGCAACCTGCCTGGATAATGAAAAGTGGGGTGGAACGCCGAACGCCATTCGCAGTCTGGTTTGGCTGCTGCTGCCGGATACCCGGCCGGCGCTGTCTCCGGACCCGTGGGAAGTTCTGGAAAACAGCTCCAGGCTTTCCGTCGAAGCTGGTTTCCGGATCTCCATGGCGCTGGAAGCCGTGGCCGCGGAAACTTTTGGTAAGCCGGAAGTTCTGGAAGATCTGATCGCACGTTTTGCAGAGGCAGACAACACCATTGAGGTCAACGATGACTATCGGTTGTTGGATGAAGTCGCCCGTGACGTCATTCAGTTCTCATCCGACAAGCACTGGACAGCCGAGTACGGCTACCGGACCCCCCGTCGCCACTTCGGCAAGATGAGTCCGGAGAGCGAAGAAGAAGTTGAAACCATGAACCTGGACGATCTGCTGTAAGCAGGCGTCCAGCTTCAGCCAATGAAGACCCTTACAAACACAAGAATGACCCGGAGGTCAGTTATGATCCGCAAATCCCTTGCTGCCTTGTCACTCGTTGCTGCTGCACCGTTTGCTTCAGCCGAGCCTATCAAGATGTGCGTGTTTGATGTCATCGGCGCCAACGGTGACATGTTCAACATGGTCAAGGACTACGCCCTTGAGATGAAAGCCCACGGTGTGGATTTTGAACTGCGCCCCTACACCGATGAGGGTGTCGCGGTAGGTGACTTCAACTCCGGCCAGTGTGATGCGGTTGCGGCCACGGACCTTCGTACTCGTCCTTTCAACAGGTTCACCGGTAGCCTCAGTGCCGTTGGCGCGATTCCGGATTACGGTGATCTGAAGACCGCGCTGGCAACCCTGGCAACCCCCAAGGCCGCCCCACTGATGGAGTCGAACGGCTACGAAGTGCTGGGCATTGTGCCTGCCGGTGCCGGTTACCTGTTTGTGAACGATCGCAGTATCGATACCGCGGGCGAGTTAGCCGGTAAGCGGATGGCGACCCTGGACTACCAGAAAGACGCCATTCACATGGTTAACCACGTAAAAGCCACGGTGGTTCCCTCCGATATCACCAACTTTGCCGGCAAGTTCAACAACGGTTCTGTTGATACCGCATACGCCCCCGCATTCGCCTACGAGGCCCTGGAATTGTACAAGGGCATCGGGGAAGACGGCGGTATTGTCGATTACCCGCTGGCCCAGCTCACCATCCAGGTGATTGCCCGTGAAGGTGTTCTGGATGACGAAACGGCTCAGAAATCCCGTGAAGTGGCCTGGGGTATGTATGGTCAGGCCATGGACCTGATTCAGAGCCAGGAAGAAGCCATTCCCGAGGAGAAGTGGATTCGCATCCCTGAAAAAGACATTCAGGGTTACCAGGAAATGTTCCGCGAAAACCGTCTCCAGCTTCGTGACGGCAGCCATGGTGCAGAAAAGGTTTACCATCCCAAGATGATGAGCCTGCTCAGCAAGATTCGCTGCTCCAGTAACCCGTCTGCGTCTGAATGCACCGCAAGCGATCGCGAATAATAAAATAACATCAAGGCTGATCCTTCATGAACTGGCAAGCGCTTTCGACAGCAGGTGCCAAGACCCTTTACCCCATGCATCGTATGCATGGGGTAATACTCTTGCTGCTCCTGATCTTCACACTTCTCCTCGGCATGGGGAACTCCCTCCACTCCAGAATGCTCTGGGTGGGGGAGCAGACCTGGCCGAACTACTATCTGCTTAATCCGGACGCGACCGAACCCACGTGTGACAGGACGATGGATGTCGAGGCCCAGGTGCAGAAGCGGATTGATGCCTACGAGCCTGATCCCGACGATCTATTCAGTTCCCCGCCGAACGCAGCCTCCATCCGGGAATCCCTGGAACGGAATCTGGCGCTTTGCGAACAGAAGTTTCAGGTGTACGCCGAGAATCAGAAGAACGCCACGGCCGCCCTGTCGGTGTTCAAGACAGTGGAGCAGGGCTTCGCTTCGTTCCTGCTGGAAAACATCGAGCTGACCAAGTTCCTGTTCATTGCGATGTTTGCGATGGCCGCCGCGATTTCCGCGTTGGATGCCGATCACATTGCTTTGAGGTTGCCTCGCAACCGTGCGGAATGGCGATTGAGTCAGGGTGTGCAGCTGGCCGTTAACGGAATGATGGTTTTCTCCCTGCTTTCGTACGTCGGGAAGCTGGAGAGTTCGCCCGGATCGGAAGATAACATCGTACTTCAGAATGCCTGGGCTGCTGTATTCGGGCTGTTCATGGTGATTAACCTGGCGCGCTTTATCAATGTCCCGGAGCGAATGAAGGCGGGCAGCCTGAGAGCATCCTCTGGCCTGGTTCTGCCGCTCTATTGCGCGATGGGCCTGATCGCGATGAGCTATTTCTTCTTCGTGGACGGATACTCCTCGGGGCTTGCCATCTACTTCGGCATGATGACCAATCTGTCGTCCATGTTCATCAACATCGGTCTGTACGTGTTGGTGGGTATGGCACTGAAGCAGACGCGCATACCTGAGTTGTTGCTGAACATCATCAAGCCGTTCCAGTTGCCTGCGCCCATGCTGGCGTCTGTGATGATCTTTGCCACGGCATTCCCCACAGCGTTTACCGGGGCGTCCGGTATCTTCATTCTCGCTGTTGGTGGTGTGGTCTACGATGAACTGCGGCGCGCCGGCGCCGGTCGTCAGTTGTCTCTGGCAACGACTGCCATGTCAGGAAGCCTGGGTGTGGTGTTGAACCCTTGCCTGCTGATTGTTGTGGTCGCTGCCTTGAACAAGGAAGTCACAACGACCGAGATGTATGGCTGGGGCTTCTGGGTATTCATGATGTCAGCCACGCTGTTCTCTATCATTGTGTGCAAGACTCAGGGCAACTGGAAGCCACGCCCTGCACCGGGCGCCTTCCGGGAAGCGCTGAAGCAATTCCGGCCACTGGTACCTTATGCCGCAGTGGCTATCGGCGTGATTCTGGCCATCTGGATCATTCTGGGACTGGGCTTCAATGAGTACAGTGCCCCGATGATCATGCCGCTGGTGATCCTGGCTCTGGTCTATCTGGACGCCGGCAAGGACAGCCGGAACGATGGAGAAAGTCGATCCCAGGCGTTCTGGAGCCGTAGCACCGCGGCGGCCAGTGATGCCGCGGTTCATATTGGTGCGCTGTTGGCACTGATCGGTTTCTCCATCTGTCTGGGGGGGATTCTGGAACGGTCTGACATTGTTCACGCCCTGTTCCCGGAAGACCTCACAAGTCCGTGGATAGCCATGCTGGTGATTGTGATCATGCTTACTGTCATTGGTATGGTGATGGATCCATTCGGCGCGGTCGTCCTGGTGTCGGCAACCATTGCTCAGCCAGCCATTCAGTTGGGTATTGATCCGCTGCACTTCTGGATTGTCTGCCTGGTGGCGTTCGAGCTGGGTTACCTCAGTCCGCCGGTAGCACTGAACCATCTGTTGACCCGTCAGGTGGTCGGTGAAACGGAAGTGTTGGCTGCGGAACGTACAGGCTCGTTCTGGCACCGTTACGAGCGCCTGTTGCTGCCCCTGGCGGTCATGGTGCCGACGCTGCTGATTTCAGCCTTCGTGCCGATGTTGTTCTACGCCCTGTAAAGTGGGTGTAGTTATGCATCAGAAACCGCCGGTGGGGTAACCTGCCGGCGGTTTTTTTGCATCCGGGTTTCGCTTGGGAACGTAATGGCAACAGAAATCGTCAGATAACTGGCGACACTGTGTTGTATGCTTTAATACGAAACACGTATCAATGACAGGAGTCTGGTGGGTGCAGATGGCGACAGAGCGTTTGGGAATCAGTGGTTTACTCCTGGCTGGACTGTTATCCGGTTGTGGCGGTGGCGGTGGCGGTGGCGGCGGTAGTTCCTCCGACGAGGCGGCGCCCGATATATCTGGTGTGATATCACTGGAGAGCCGCACAAGGGTTGATCTGGATACCGCAGACGATATCCGTGTTGGTGAAAGCGTAACCAACGATTCCCGGAGCGCCGCTCAGGACCTGCCGGGCACCACCGTGACCGGCGGTTATCTCAGCGCGTCATCGGGTCGTTACAACACCGGAACACAGGATGTTTTTGAGTATTTTGAAGACCGGACCGATATCTATGCCGTCAGGTTGGCGCCGGGAGACCGCATTGCTCTTCAGGTCTTCGAATCGCCGGACGCATATTTTTCCTTTGGTACTCTGCCTCCCCAGCCAGTCCTGAAGCTGGTCAGCTCAGATGGATCTCTGGAAGAGGATCTGGACGTTGGGCAGTCAAACACGGTGCCTGAGAGCTTTCCGGAAGGTGGCTATTTCCTTGAAGTAGGCACGTCAGGGGGAGCGCCTTTTCGTTATGTTTTGACGCTGGCCGATGAAGGCGCGGCGAGTGTGATGAACACTCGTTATGTGGAACCGGATTTCCTGCTTGGCGAGGCCATCGTCACCTTTAAACCATCGTTAATGCCGCAGACCGGCAGTGAAGCCGTGGCAAGGGCTATGTCGGCCAACCAGGCCCATAGTCTGGGAGGGGGCTCTTGGCGCGTCCGCCAGAATAGTGGGGCTCCTGTATCCGCTTTCTCGGCGCAATCCTCGAAGCAGTCGAGAGAAAACACAGTTACCTGGATTCGGGAACTTCGCGAGAGCCCGGATGTAGCGGTGGCGGAGCCAAATTACCTTTATCACGCACAACAGATCCAGACGAATAACGATCCGCTGTATTCACGCCAGTGGAATCACCCACTGATTAACCTGCCATTAGCGTGGCAGGTGGCTCCGGATGGCGGCACGGGCATTGGTATTGCAGTGATGGATACTGGGTTGTTTACCGCAACGCCCGGAACCAGGGATAACTGGCATCCTGACATAGACGACAATGTGCTGATTCTGAATGCGACCATGGACTATGTGTCTGCCGAGCTGGATATAGACGACCGCTTTGGCGATCCGGATGGTCGCGACACCAATCCCGCGGATCCCGGCGATGGCAAGTCCCAGAGCAGCAACTTCCATGGTACCCATGTGGCAGGAATTGCTGGCAGCGTTGATGGCAACGGTGAAGGAGGGATTGGCGTAGCCCCGAACTCCAATATCCTGCCGGTGCGTGTGCTGGGTAAGGAAGGCTTCGGAAATTCCGCTGACCTGATCGCTGCCGTCAACTGGGCGGCTGGCCGAAACGAGATTGATGTTATCAACCTGAGCTTAGGAGGGCTAGGCCCGAGCCAGAGCCTTGAAGACGCCATTGACCGGGCTTACGGGGCTGGCAAGTTGGTTGTCGCGGCTGCGGGCAATGAGGGAACCGACGAAGCCACTTTTCCAGCGGCATTTGCCAATGTGGTGGGTGTTGGTGCAGTGGGGCGGTCGGGTGAGCGTGCTCCTTACTCCAATGTCGGGCCGTCTGTCGATCTGGTCGCGCCAGGCGGGAATGCAAGTAGCAATGATGGACTGATTATAAGTACTTGGGGAACGGATGATGGAGGTAACTTCGTACCCGGATATGCTGGCCTTCAGGGCACATCCATGGCAGCGCCCCATGTGGCAGGGGTTTATGCCCTGATGAAATCCGTGGACGCGGACATGACCCCCGATCTTTTCTTCCAGTTTCTTGCGGGTGGCCAATTGACGAGCCCGCCACCGAATCGCACAGAATACGGCGCAGGTCTGATCGACGCTCTTAAAGCGGTGGACGCGGCTCTTGATGGCGACACTTCAACCATACTGGCGGCAAGCCCCTCAAGTCTGCAGTTCAACGGAGTGGTCAACCGTCAGGAATTCACCTTCGCCAAGTATCCTTCCAATGCGGGCATCACGATTAACAGTGTGGCTGAATTGCCTTCATGGCTCAGTATTGACCTGGGTGAGCTGCCTGTGTCGGTGAATACATCCGACCCCGTCTCCGTATCGGTAGACACGTCCGGGTTGGATGAGTCCCAGTCGTATAGGGCTGACATTGAGATATCCTACACAGATGATTCAGATGAACCTACAGTAAGCCCTCTGACCATCCCGGTCACACTGCAGTTTGGCGGTTCACCGGAAGATCTGGACGCAGGGCGCCACTATGTCCTGCTGGTCAGCACCGACGACGATCGGGAAACCATTGCACAGACCGTCGTTAACGTGGCAGAAGGTCAGTATCAGTTTGCATTCGATGATGTGGCGCCCGGAGAGTACTTCCTGGTGGCGGGCACCGACATGGACAACAACGGACTGATCTGCGAAAACGGCGAAGCCTGCGCCGAGTATCCGGTCAACGGTTTGCCTGAAAAAATCGTCATTGGCGGTGAGCCCCTGTCCGGTGTCACACTGAACACCAGTTTCAGGCGCCCCACCATTGCCGCTATGGGCATGCCCCGATACGGTTTCGAGGGGTACCGCCTGAAAACTGATTCAGGTGATCAGGATGAGCCCGTACGTCAAGTGGAGACAGATCGTTGAAGTTACGTTATGCCAGAGTTGGTTTCGTGGTAAGCGTCCTGCTGTTTGCGGGGTGTGCCGCTACTGTCAGTCGTTCTGAAACATCAGAAGGGGCGCCTCTGGCCCGACAGGTGACCCAGTCAGACCATTGCGGATTGACCGCGCCCGGGGTGGTCTATGTAGAACGTTACGACCAGCTGGAGCGGTTATCCCGTTTGCCTGCCCAGAATCTGGCGCTGGATGCCCTGGCCAATGTGGACTTTGAACGGGAGCATCTGGTGCTGGTTGGGCTGGGGCAGAAGCCGACGGGCGGTTACGGGGTTACCCTTGATTCGTCTGCCATCAACGATGATGTCCTGGAGCTTGCGGTTAACGTCCGGCAGCCTTCCGCTGGAGCCATGGTGACCCAGGCACTGACAACGCCTTGTGCGGTCATCGCCGTCACTCCGGATGCCTGGGACCGTTTGCAGGTGTCTGGGAGGGGAATGGAGACGTTGACCCGCAAACGCTAGTTCCCCGTCGCCCCTGACGATGCTGCCCGGAGTATGCCTGCGCCGGGTTTGTCATCGGGGCACAAAACAACCGTTGATCTTTCTCCGTGAATCCCTAAGCTATGGGCCAGTTTGATAACAAATCCGCGGAGTCTCTTCCTGCCTATGAGCCAGCAACAGTATAACGCCGACGCTATTGAAGTCCTGAGTGGTCTGGATCCCGTCCGCAAGCGCCCGGGAATGTACACCGACACCAGTCGTCCAAACCATCTGGCGCAGGAAGTGATCGACAACAGTGTGGACGAGGCGCTGGCCGGTCACGCCCGCCGGATTGATGTGGTGCTGTACGCCGATGGCTCCCTGAGCGTCGAGGATGATGGTCGTGGCATGCCGGTGGATCTTCACAAGGAAGAGGGGTTGTCGGGGGTTGAGCTGATCCTCACGCGGCTGCATGCTGGCGGCAAGTTTTCCCAGGGCAACTACAACTTTTCCGGTGGTCTGCACGGGGTAGGGGTGTCCGTGGTGAATGCCCTCTCTACCCACCTGGAAGTGACGATCAAGCGTGGCGGCCAATTACACCGTATGAGCTTTGCCAACGGTGACAAGGTCTCCGAGCTGGAAGTCATTGATACGGTCGGCAAGCGCAACACTGGCACGCGTCTCAAGTTCACTCCGGATGCCAGCTATTTCGACAGCCCCAACTTTTCGGTCAGTCGCCTGCGTCATAACCTCAGGGCCAAGGCGGTGTTGTGCCCGGGTCTGACGGTGACGTTCGTACAGGAAAAGACCGGCGAGAAAGACGAATGGTGTTATGAGGAAGGGCTGCGGGACTATCTGCGCACCGCCCTTGCGGACATCGAAGCGGTTCCGCTGGATCCGTTTACCGGCAGTTTTTCCGGTAACAAGGAAGCCGTGGACTGGGCGATCCAGTGGTTGCCGGAAGGTGGCGAAGCCGTGATGGAAAGCTACGTGAACCTGATTCCGACCGCCCAGGGCGGTACCCATGTCAATGGGTTGCGTACCGGCCTGCTGGAAGCCATGCGGGAGTTCTGTGAGTTCCGCAACCTGTTGCCCCGTGGCGTCAAACTGTCTCCGGAGGATATCTGGGAGCGTTGCGCCTATGTATTGTCATTCAAGATGCAGGAGCCGCAGTTCTCCGGGCAGACCAAGGAGCGCCTGTCTTCCAGGGAAGCAGCCGCATTCATTTCCGGGGTGGTCAAGGACGCGTTCAGCCTGTGGCTGAACCAGCATACCGATGTGGCGGAGATCCTGGCCGAACTGTTTATCAACAACGCCCAGCGTCGCCTGCG
Source organism: Marinobacter sp. DUT-3 (assembly GCF_050379435.1). Lineage (NCBI taxonomy): Bacteria > Pseudomonadati > Pseudomonadota > Gammaproteobacteria > Pseudomonadales > Marinobacteraceae > Marinobacter > Marinobacter sp. DUT-3. The sequence goes on along the minus strand of NZ_JBNRMG010000005.1, from coordinate 80,053 downwards.
GGCCTCGAAAAAGGTTGCCCGTAAAAAAGTGACTTCGGGTCCGGCCTTGCCGGGCAAGCTCGCGGACTGCTCCGGCAGTGATACCAACCGGTCAGAGCTGTTCCTGGTTGAGGGTGATTCCGCAGGTGGTTCCGCCAAGCAGGCCCGTGACCGGGAATTCCAGGCGGTGATGCCGCTGCGGGGTAAAATCCTGAATACCTGGGAAGTGGATTCGGGGGAAATTCTGGCGTCCCAGGAAGTCCATGACATTGCCGTGGCCATCGGCGTGGACCCCGGTTCCGACGATCTGGCGGGCCTGCGGTACAACAAGATCTGTATCCTTGCAGACGCGGATTCCGATGGGCTGCATATCGCGACCTTGCTGTGCGCCCTGTTCGTCAAACACTTCCGCCCGCTGGTAAGCGCGGGGCACGTGTTTGTGGCCATGCCTCCGTTGTACCGGGTGGATCTGGGCAAGGAAACTTTTTATGCCCTGGACGAGCATGAGAAGCAGGGCATCCTCGACCGGCTGGCAGCGGAGAACCGTCGAGGCAAAATCTCGGTCACCCGCTTCAAGGGTCTGGGTGAGATGAACCCGCTCCAGCTCAGGGAAACCACCATGGCGCCGGACACCCGCCGTCTGGTGATGCTTACCATTGAAGACGGTGACGATACCGATTCCCGCATGGATATGCTGCTGGGCAAGAAGCGCGCGTCGGACAGGCGTTCCTGGCTGGAAACCTATGGCAACATGGCGGACATTGCGGTCTGATATTGCTAATAGTGCTTTAAACAGCATCCTTTATTCTTTCTCAGTCTTCCATAAAGTCGTTATCCTGCTCCCTTTAACTTTGGGAAGCAGGATCTATGGACTGGCAGGGCTGGTTTGCGTTGAGCCTGGCGGGCGTGGCGCTGGTGCTCATGAGTGTAGGACGGTTCGGCCCCCATCTGGTGATGATGGGAGTGCTCGTCGTGCTGAGTGCCAGTGGCGTGGTGACAGCCGACCAGGCTCTGGCAGGGTTCAGTAACAGCGGCCTTATTACGGTGGTTGCCATGTTTGTGGTGGCCGCCGGCATTCATCATTCCGGCGGTGTGGACCTGGTGGTCCATTATCTTCTGCGTTCCCCCAAAAGCGTCCGCTCCGCGCAGGCGCGCATCGCATTGCCGGTATCGCTTCTCAGTGGCTTCCTCAACAACACGCCGGTTGTGGCCACGATGATCCCGGCGGTTCACGCCTGGTCCCGCAAGATTGGAATCTCCCCATCCAAGCTGATGATTCCCCTGAGCTATTCGGCGATTCTCGGCGGCACCCTGACACTCATCGGTACCAGCACCAATCTGGTGGTGAACGGCCAGTACCAGCAGCTGACCGGGGAAGAGGGCTTTTCGATTTTCTCCATCACCGCCGTCGGCCTGCCGGTCGCGGCGATCGGTGTGGCGGTGATGCTCCTGGTATTGCCCCGCGTGTTGCCGGATCGCAAGGACCAGCAGAAGTTTGGTTCCATGCGGGAGTTTACCCTGGAGGTGGCGGTGGCCTTCGACGGGCCCCTGGTGGGCAAGAGTGTCGGCGAGGCGGGCCTGCGGGAGCTGGAGCGGTTGTACCTGGTCGAAATCGAGCGTGATGGCAGCGTGGTGACCGCCGTGCCGTCCGAGGAGCGGCTTCAGGGCGGGGACCGGCTGGTGTTTGCCGGGGATACCCAGGCGATTTCAGACCTGTTGCGAATTAACGGTATTGTGCCCTCGGTACACGATGATGAGCCGAGCCTGAGCAAGGACCGGGCAGAGCGTCGTCTGGTGGAAGCGGCGCTGTCACCGCAGTCCGAGGTGCTGGGCCTGACCATCCGCGACGCCCGCTTCCGTGATCGTTACGGTGCGGTGGTACTGGCGGTTGCCCGGGGCGGTGAGCGGGTATCGGGGAACCTGGGCAACATCCGCCTGAAACCCGGAGACGTGCTGTTGCTTGAAGCCCGTCCGGCCTTTGTGACCCGGCAGCGCTACAACAAGGACTTCCTGCTGATCAATGACCTGGAAACCGAGACCCCGAGACATGACCGGGCCTGGCTGTCCTGGGGCATCCTGCTGGTGCTGGTCGGATCTGCGGCCTTTGGCGTATTGAGTATGTTGAATGCCGCCTTGATGGGCGCCGCCCTGATGATTCTCAGCGGTTGCTGTTCTGTTGGCCAGGCCCAGAAAGCGGTGGACGTTCCGGTGGTGCTGACCATTGCGGCAGCCTTCGCCCTGGGTGCGGCCCTGGAACAGACCGGGGCGGCCGGGTATATGGCGGAGGGGATCCTCGGGCTGAGCAATGGCCATCCCTTGCTGACCATCTTCCTGGTGTATTTCACCGTGTCGGTGCTGACCGAGGTTATTACCAATAATGCGGCAGCAGTTCTGGTGATTCCGGTGGTCCTGTCGATGACCGGCGTACTTGGCGTTCCCGCAGAACCGTTTGTGATTGCTGTGATGATGGCGGCGTCGGCCAGTTTTGCCACGCCCCTGGGGTATCAGACCAACATGATGGTGTTTGGCCCCGGTGGTTACCGTTTTATGGACTTCGTGAAAGTTGGGCTGCCGATGAATGTATTCATCGGCCTGCTGACCGTAGCGGTCATCGGCCTGGTATACGGCATCAGCCCGATTGGCTGATGCCGCGGGTTGAATTGGCGATCAGGTCGCAGCACAGTACCCTCAATTCCCCCCGGTAGTAATAGCCCAGAGACAGCGTGACGCACATATAGGCACCCGTGATGCAGAGATAGGGGGTGGTTGCCTGGAGGTTCTCCGGTTGCGCCAGAGCCTGTCGCAAATACTGCTGGCGATACCAGTCTGCACTGGTGGTGCTTTCCAGCGGACGGAACCGCGGATCCAGGCTGCGTGCCGTGGTTTCGGATATCAGGGTGTCCTCGATCTGGACGCCCTTGTCATCCACCAGGTAGCACCGGGAAACGGCCGGGTGTTCAAGCAGTCGCAGGCAGGCTTGTTGCATTCCTGTACCCTTGTTCAGCCTGGCGATGGCCTCGCGGAAGTCGTCGGAGAAGTAGTGAATCAACTGGTGGGTAGGGTCACTGGTGACCAGGCTCTGGCTTTTGTACTCGCTGAGCAGTCGGTCAATGTCCGCTGCTCTGGTTGAAATCTCCTCCAGCAGAATGCTCGGCCTCCTGAAGTAGTAACCCTGCACAAAATCCACGCCGGCATCAATGGCCATCAGAGCCTGATCTCTTGTTTCCACGCCCTCCAGCAGTACCAGGCAGCCGGACTGGTGTAAAAGAGAAACAATACCGTTGAGGATTTGCCGCGCCTTGTCGTCTTCGGTGGCCCGTGTCAGCAGTTTGCGATCCAGTTTCACGATGTCCGGAGACAGGTTCCAGATACGCTCAAAGTTTGAATGACCGGCGCCAAAGTCATCAATGGCGGTGAGGCAACCAAGTTTTTTGTAGTACGCCACCGTTTCCCGGAGCCTGTCGGCATCGTCCGTTGGCTGTTCCACAATTTCAATCACGATGCGGTGCGGGGGCAAGCCGGTTTTTTTCAGTAACTGCCCGAAGAAGGAATCAGCCTGAGTGCCGCTGGTGACCACCTGTGGTGAAACATTCAGGAACAGCCAGTTGAGCTGGTCATGAAAGCCGGTGTAGTTGCGGATATGGAGATATCGGCAGAGCCTGTCGAGTAACAGGTTTTCGGCGTTGGACGTGGGCAGCTGGAACAGGTGTATTGGCAGTACGGCGGCGTTGTCCGTATCAAAGGCCCGGATCAGGGCTTCATAACCCACCACCCGTTTATGGGAAATACTGTAAATAGGCTGCAGTGCGGTTTTCAGGGTCAGTCCCTGATAGTCCGCTGTCCATGAGTCACCTTCCTTGTTGAGCATGGGGGACAGCAAATCTACATCCGGCGCTGCCAGCTTTTCAGGAAGGGATCGCGACATAGGCTGTACTGAATCTATAGACGAATGCATCGGTCGCTGTACATAAGCTGACCGAACTGTAAATACAGATTACAGGTGCCTGGTCACAAACTGAGAGGTTGGCCCTGTGATGACGGGAAGGTTGCCAAAAACACCGTGGTTTTGCCACTGATTAATGGAAAAAACGGAAAATCGGGCCTGATCGGGCGTTTTGTCATTCTGGAAAAAAAGGATCCGGCGGCCATGGGTGGGCCGCCAGGGGATCAGTTATTGCTCGGTACGACTACGCTTTCGTCGAATTCAAGTTCCATGTTCATGCCTCTTGTTCAGTCAGTCACCCGGCGGGTGTGCCAGGGGGGTGGTTAAGTATGTACTGAGTCTATCTTAGTTCAGGTTATCAACAATCCGTAAAACCCGTATCAGACCAAAGGCATAGTTCTGACTGCCCGCTCGCGGTGTCCCGTCTGGCTAATTCGGGGTGGCCGGAAACTTTGAGCCTGGATCTCGGTCAGAAAATCTGACGTTGGCGTACAAAACATTTGGGTTGGCTTTAAAGTGGCTGGTTCTTAGACTGTGTTCAGGAATTTCGATTCATCAGGGAGTGGGGTATATCCAGACCATGCAAGTCCGCAATTCGTCCAGCCAGTTTGGCGTCGTCAGTATTATTGTGCATTGGCTGGTAGCCCTTGCCGTGTTCGGGCTGTTTGGGTTGGGCTATTACATGGTCGGTCTGTCCTACTACGATGAGTGGTATCGCCAGGCGCCGGATATTCACCGGAGTATCGGGATCCTGTTGTTTATCGTTGTCCTGTTCCGGGTCGTCTGGCGGCTCGCTAATCCGGTTCCCCGCCCATTGCCCAGCCATACCCGCTGGGAAGTCATATCTGCCCACCTTGCCCACGGACTGCTCTACATCCTGTTGTTTGTAGCCATGGTGAGCGGTTATCTCATTTCCACCGCCGATGGGTCGTCGATCAGTGTGTTCAACTGGTTTGAAGTGCCTTCCGTGACTGGCCAGATAAAGGGAATGGAAGATGTAGCCGGCGATGTCCACTACTGGAGTACATGGGCCATCGTAGTCCTGGCGGGTGTCCACGCCCTGGCCGCGATCAAGCATCACATTATGGACAAGGACAATACCTTGCGCCGTATGTTGGGGGTTGGCCACTGAGTGCCGCCTCCGGTATGTAAATTATCTTTGGCCTCTATCGGGCTTTTTCACACAGGAGATCACTATGAGAAAAGTATTGCTGGCTTCAGCCGTTTCCATGTCCATGATTGCAGGCGCCCAAGCGTCAGAGCACAGTGGCACATACGCCTTTGACACCAAGGGGAACCACCAGTTCGTAACGTTCAAGATTTCGCACCTTGGCTACAGCTGGCTGTATGGCCGCTTTAACGATTTTGACGGGCAGTTTGTCTTTGATGCCGAGAACCCCGAGAACAGCTCTGTTGAGGTGACCATCGACCCTGCCAGCGTCGATTCCAATCATGCAGAACGTGACAAGCACCTGCGCAGCGAGGATTTCCTCTACGTGGATGAGTATCCGCAGGCTACCTTCAAGAGCAAGCGCGTGGTTTTGGACGATGATGGCAATGAGGCCGATATTATCGGTGACCTGACCCTGCGCGGCGTGACAAAGGAAATTACCCTGGATGCGGAACTGCTGGGCCATGGTGAAGACCCCTGGGGTGGTTATCGCATGGGCTTTGAGGCTGAAACCGAGCTGAAGCTGTCCGATTTCGGTATTCCCATGGATCTTGGCAAAGCGTCTGAAACGGTTGAAATCGAAATTTCGGTGGAAGGTATCCGTCAGTAATCGTGGTATCTGCGTGGGCTGGCGTTGCGTCAGCCCGCGTTCCTCTCTTCCCCGCAGCGGCACAGATGGCGCTGCCTCCAGAACTGGGCAACAAAGATAACCAGCCAGATCAACAGCCCTGCCCACAGATAGGGCTCTGCCATGTGAAGCGTGCCGCTGATGGCAAACTCGACCAGTAACATCAGTGCCAGGGCGAGCACCGCATTGACCATGGCGGTCACCATGGCCTGCCCACAGGCTTTCATATTCGGTTTCATAGTGTTCCGCTTGCTCAAAGGTGAAAACGGTCATCTACTCACTGCAGGCGAGCATACGGCCACCATTACACAGTCTCCATGCGGGAATTCCGCTATTGGAAACCGGCGTTCATACCTTCCCGATCCTGTGGCCGTGGATATATTGCGTTGTGGTTGTTGGTGTATCGCTGCCCGCGTCCATATAATGTGCCCTCAAACTCGAACCGGACAGATCCGGTCAAGGGCAGACGAGTCAGTAGAATTCACAACAGGTAAAAGAGGCATCCATGCCAGAGTTCCAGACAACGGATGAAGGCTTTGAGCGGGTTTCACTGAGGGACTACACGGAAAAGGCCTATCTCGACTATTCCATGTACGTCATTCTTGATCGTGCGCTTCCAAACGTCGGGGACGGGCTCAAACCGGTTCAGCGGCGAATCGTGTACGCCATGTCCGAGCTCGGTCTCAAATCCACCTCCAAGTATAAAAAGTCTGCCCGCACCGTGGGTGATGTGCTGGGTAAATTCCATCCCCACGGCGACAGCGCCTGTTATGAGGCGATGGTATTGATGGCCCAGCCATTCTCCTACCGTTACCCGTTGGTGGATGGTCAGGGCAACTGGGGTTCCCCGGATGACCCCAAGTCCTTCGCCGCCATGCGTTACACCGAATCCCGCCTGGCGCCGTTTGCTGATGTACTGCTGAGTGAGCTGGGGCAGGGCACAGTTGACTGGGTGCCCAATTTCGACGGCACCATGGAAGAACCCTCGGTGCTGCCGGCGCGGCTGCCTCATGTGTTGCTTAACGGCACCACCGGCATTGCGGTGGGTATGGCCACCGACATCCCGCCCCACAACGTCAGGGAAGTGACAGCGGCCTGTATTCGCTTGCTGGATCAGCCCGAGTCCACGGTTGATGACCTGTGTGAACACGTCAAGGGGCCGGATTTCCCGACCGAGGCCGAGATCATTACCCCGAGAAAAGACATCCGCCAGATGTACGAGACCGGTCGCGGTTCCTTGCGGATGCGGGCACGCTGGATCCGCGAAAGCGGTGAGATCGTGGTGACCGATCTGCCACACCATGTGTCCGGGTCGCGGGTGCTGGAACAGATTGCCCAGCAGATGCAGACGAAAAAACTGCCCATGGTGGCGGACCTGCGGGATGAATCGGACCATGAAAACCCGACTCGCCTGGTGATTGTACCGCGCTCCAACCGGGTTGACCTGGAAGGGCTGATGGCCCACCTGTTCGCCAGCACCGACCTGGAAAAAACCTACCGGGTAAACATCAATGTCATTGGCAACGACGGCCGTCCCGCAGTCAAGGGCCTGAAGACCATGCTGACCGAGTGGCTGAGTTTCCGCCGCACCACGGTCACCCGTCGCCTCCAGCATCGCCTTGACAAGGTTCTGGCGCGACTGCACCTCCTTGAAGGCCTGTTGATCGCTTACCTGAACATCGACGAAGTCATTGAAATTATCCGCACCGAAGACAAGCCCAAGGCTGAGCTGATGTCCCGGTTCGGGCTGTCGGCGGAGCAGGCGGAAGCCATCCTCGAACTGAAACTGCGGCATCTGGCCAAGCTCGAGGAAATGAAGATCCGCGGTGAGCAGGACGAGCTGTCCGCGGAACGGGATGAGCTGCAGGCTATCCTGGGATCCGAGGATCGTCTGCGTGAACTGATCAAGGCCGAGTTGCAGGCGGATGCCGAAACCTATGGCGATGACCGGCGGTCGCCCATTGTCGAGCGTGAGGAGGCGAAAGCCTTCAGCGAGGTCGACCTGGTTTCCAACGATCCGGTCACTGTGGTGCTCTCCGAAAAAGGCTGGGTAAGGGCTGCCAAGGGTCACGACATTGAGCCGGAGGGGCTGAACTACAAATCCGGTGACCGGTTTGCCATGGCGGCCAAGGGCCGGCAGAACCAGCAGGCGTTGTTCCTGGACTCTACCGGGCGGGCCTATGCCCTGATGGCCCACAGCCTGCCTTCCGCTCGCGGCCAGGGTGAACCCCTGACCGGGCGCATCAACCCGCCATCCGGAGCGACCTTTTCCGGACTGCTGATGGGCGAGCCAGCCCGCAAAGTCCTGCTGGTCACCGATGGGGGGTACGGATTTGTGACCTCCCTCGAAGACATGATCAGCAAGAACCGCAATGGCAAGGCGGTGGTTACCGTTCCCAAGGGCGCGAAGATTATGCCTCCGGTGGTGGTGCCCGCGACCGACAGGCCGCTGTTCCTGGGGGCGATTTCCAATGAAGGGCGGATGCTGGTCTTCCCGCTGAACGAACTGCCGGAACTCGCCAAGGGCAAGGGTAACAAGATCATCAGTATTCCGTCCGCGAGGGTGCAGAACCGCGAGGAGTACGTCGTTGCGGTGGCGGTGTTTGCGGAGGATGATACTCTCGAGATCCGGGCCGGAAAGCGGAAGATGGGGCTACAGTTCAGCGATCTCGAGCATTACTTCGGTGAGCGCGGCCGTCGTGGCCACAAATTACCGCGGGGTCTGCAGCGTGTGGATTCCATTGAAGTGACGTCGGCCGATGGCAATGGCGTGGAAGAGGAGTTCTCCGACAGTGAGTGAACTGGTCCTGATTAATGTCTCCGGGCGTGACAAGCCTGGTCTCACCTCGGAAATCACCGGGATTATGGGGCAGTATGATGTCCGTATCCTGGATATCGGCCAGGCGGTGATCCACGATCACCTGACGTGGGGGATTCTCATTGAGATTCCCGATGCCTCCAAGTCGTCTCCGGTGATTCGTGATCTGTTGTTTCGCCTGCATGCCCTGGACCTGCAGGTGCGTTTCGCGCCGATCACGGAGGAGGACTACCAGACCTGGGCGGCGGCCAGGAACCGGGCCTGCTACATCGTCACGTTGCTGTCCCGGGATATCAAGGCTGAGCAGATTGCCCGGGTATCGGCCATCACGGCCCGGCATGGTCTGAACATTGACAATATCACCCGCCTGTCGGCACGGCCCTCCCTGAACCCGATCGAGAACCGGATTGCCTGCGTGGAATTCTCCGTGCGGGGAACACCGTCGGACCTGGAGCAGCTGCGGGCAGACTTCCTGCATATTGCCGGCGAAATGAACGTGGATATCGCGTTCCAGGAGGATTCGATTTTCCGCCGAAACCGGCGTCTGGTGGTGTTCGATATGGACTCCACACTGATTGAGGCCGAGGTCATTGACGAGCTTGCCCTTGAGGCCGGCGTCGGCGATCAGGTGGCGGAGATCACAGAGCGCGCGATGCAGGGTGAACTGGACTTCAGTCAGAGTTTTGCCGAGCGCCTGGCGTTGCTCAAGGGACTGGACGAATCAGTGCTTGAGGGCATTGCCAGCCGCCTGCGACTGACCGAGGGGGCAGAGCACCTGATCAGTCGCCTCAAGTCCCTGGGCTATCGCACCGCGATCCTGTCCGGCGGTTTCACCTATTTTGCCCGTCATTTGCAGAGCAAACTGGGTATCGATTATATCCATGCCAATGAGCTGGAAATCGAGAACGGCAAGGTAACCGGTCGTGTGTCCGGTCAGATCGTCGACGGTAAGCGCAAGGCTGAACTGCTGCTGGAGATTGCCGAGCGGGAGCACATTTCCCGTGAGCAGGTGATCGCCGTGGGTGATGGCGCCAACGATCTGCCCATGCTCAGTCAGGCCGGCCTGGGCGTCGCCTTCCGCGCCAAACCCCTGGTCAAGGAGTCGGCCCGGCATTCCATATCCACCCTGGGGCTGGACGCTATCCTCTATCTGATCGGGTACCGGGAAAGCGAAGACCAGTAACGATCCGGCAATGGGTGGGTTTCCACCCATTGCGGATTCCTGCCTGGGTGGTTATCCACCCAGAACTCCCCGAATAAATCCAAAAAAACGAAAAATATCAATGTGATATATAGTTGGCTTGGCGGTTGCTTTGAATGGTTGGCCGGGGTCCTGTTCGACTCCGGAATACTCACAACAACGATCATTTGGAGAGCACGCCATGAGCAATCGTCTGAACCACACCTTCATTGCCCTGACCACCACCGCCCTGATGACCGGGTCCGCACTGGCTCAGGACCGGTCGGACTGGCCGGAAAACTTCACGGTCGGCACCGCCAGTCAGGGCGGCACCTACTTCGCCTATGGGTCAGGCTGGGCGAATTTCATAGCTGAAAACCTGGGAGTGTCCGGGGGCGCCGAGATTACCGGCGGGCCGGTTCAGAACATGGCCCTGGTGCATACCGGCGACCTTGGGTTCGGCCTGGTTACCATGGGGCCGGCCAGCGAGGCCGTCAACGGTAAGAGCCCTCTTATGCCCGGGATGAAGATGGACAACGTCTGTGCCATGTTCCCGATGTACCAGACGCCATTCTCCATTACCGTTCTGGCGGATTCCGATATCACCTCCATTTCCGACATTCCCGACGGTGCCCGCATCGGTTTCGGTCCCGCCGGTTCCACATCGGATTCCTATTTTCCCCGGATGATGGAAACCCTGGGCGTAGACTTTGAACGCCGCAACGGCAGTTGGTCCGATCTGGGCGGGCAACTCCAGGACGGCCTGATCGATGTGGTGGCTTTCGCCGCCGGTATTCCGATTCCTGCCGTCAGCCAGCTGGAAGTGCAATCCTCTATCAATATCATCGAGTTCAATGAACAGGAACTGAAGGCCGTCACCGATGCCTTCCCGGTATCGCCGTTCAGCATTCCTGAAAGCACCTACCAGTCCCTGTCGGACGATTCCCAGGCGGTCTCCATGTGGAACTTTGCGACCGCTAACTGTGAGATGCCGGAAAGCTTTGTGTATGAGATCACCAAGCTGACCATGGAGAACAACGACAAGATGGTGTCCATCCACAAGGCGGCGCGCACCAGCGTCCCGGAAAACCATGTCAACAACACCGTATTGCCCTGGCATCCCGGTGCTGCCCGTTGGTTCACCGAGAACGGCTACTCCATCGAACCTGACATGATCAAGTAATCTCATCCGGGAATCTGCTATGACTACCTCATCACAACAAAGCCAGGCGCCGGTTGCGACTACCGGTGCCGAGGATGAACTGCTTGTCCATGGAGTGGATGACGAAGCGGTGGAGGCGAATCGTCGCCTTTACCGTCGCTGGATGCTCTGGGCGGTGACGCTGTTTGCAATCGTGTACTCGGCGTTTCACCTGTATACCCTGAATATTTCACCTCTGGAAACCTGGTCCTTCCGCATCGTGCATGTGTGTGGCGCGCTGATTCTGGGCTACCTGTTGTTCTCGGGCGCGGCTTTCACTGAAGGCCGCACCCCCGCTGGCCGGCGCTGGACCACCCTGGCGGCGGGTGTGTTACTGGTGCCTGCTATCTACGCCCTGGTGCAGACCGGGCGGATGTATGAAATGGTGCAGGGCGGCGCCATGCGACTGCCTGTGGAGCTTGAGACCTGGCACTTTGGGTGGCCGCTGTTGGCGGCTACCGGTCTGGGGATCCTGGTGAGCTGGTTCCATCGCCGTGACCGGGCCCGGTTCAGCGTTCCGGATCTGGTTCTGGTGATCTGCTGCATTGCGGTCGCCAGCTACCTGCTGGTGGTTTACAACACGTCCATGCGAATGACCACGGGCACATCGTTTGCGCCGCTGGGAATCTCCTTCGCCGCCGTCGCGGGTACCGCCCTGATTATGGAAATGACCCGCCGCGTGGCGGGCCTTGCCCTGGTGGCCATTGCCCTGATCTTTCTCGGTTATGTATTCGCCGGGCCGTATTTGCCGGGCTTCCTGAGCTATCCGGGACTGTCGGTTCAGCGTTTCTTCAGTCAGGTATATACCGATGCCGGTGTGTTGGGGCCAACCACTGCGGTGTCCTCCACCTATATCATCCTGTTCATCATCTTTGCGGCCTTCCTGCAGGCGTCGAAGGTCGGTGACTACTTCGTTAATTTTGCCTTTGCCGCGGCAGGGCGCTCCCGGGGTGGGCCTGCCAAGGTATCCATTTTCGCGTCCGGGCTGATGGGCATGATCAACGGCACCAGCGCCGGCAATGTGGTTTCTACCGGTTCCCTTACCATCCCGTTGATGAAGAAAGTGGGGTATCGCAAGCAGACCGCGGGCGCGGTGGAAGCGGCGGCCTCTACCGGCGGTCAGATCATGCCCCCGATCATGGGTGCTGGTGCCTTCATCATGGCGGAGATCACCGGTATTCCCTACACCGAGATTGCCATTGCGGCCATCATTCCGGCCATCCTGTATTTTGCGTCGGTTTACTTCATGGTGGACCTGGAGGCGGCAAAAACCGGAATGAGGGGCATGCGCTCCGATGAACTGCCATCCCTGAAGCGGCTGGCGCGGCAGGCCTATCTGTTTGCTCCCATCCTGATCCTGATTGTTTCCCTGTTCATGGGTTATTCGGTGATTCGTGCCGGCACCCTGGCCATGGCATCCGCGGTGGTGGTGAGCTGGCTGTCGCCCCATAAGATGGGCATTCGTTCCATCCTCAAGGCGCTGGAGCTGTCGGGCATCATGTCGGTGCAGATCATCGTGGTGTGTGCCTGTGCCGGCGTCATTGTCGGGGTTATCTCACTGACTGGCGTCGGCGCACGTTTCTCATCCCTGTTGCTGGGGGTTGCCGAAACCAGTCAGTTGCTGGCGCTGATCTTCGCCATGGGCATTTCGGTGCTGCTGGGTATGGGCATGCCCACCACGGCCGCCTACGCTGTTGCTGCTTCGGTGGTAGCTCCGGGCCTGGTGAAGCTGGGGATTGATCCGCTTACGGCACACTTCTTCGTGTTCTACTTCGCCGTGGTATCCGCCATTACGCCCCCGGTGGCTCTGGCTTCCTACGCGGCAGCGGGGATCTCCGGGGCCAACGCCATGGGGACATCGGTGGAGTCGTTCCGCATTGGTCTGGCTGCGTTCATCGTACCGTTCATGTTCTTCTACAACGGTGCCCTGTTGATGGATGCCGGTGTGCTGGATATTGCGCGGGCCCTGATGACGGCCCTGGTGGGAGTCTATCTGCTGTCCTGTGCCGTGCAGGGCTGGTTCCTGCGAAATCAGGCGGCGACTGTGGTTCGTCTGTTGCTACTGGTGGCGGCAATGATGATGATCGCCGGCGGGTTGACGACGGACCTTGGCGGTGTGGCTTTTGCCATTGCAGCCTTCCTGCTCCAAAAGAAGCTGGCCAGTCCCGGTCTTGAGGCCCGGGTATGACGGCTGGCAGGTCGCTTGTGGCTCTTGCCGCGAGCGACCTGCATAATGTCAGCCATGATCGAGCAACCGGGTTTACCTGATTGATGACTGCACGATACTGGCTGGCTGGATTGTTCCTGGTCGTTGCCATCCTGTCCTGGCAACTGGGAACCTGGTCTGGTTACCAGTTGCTGGAGCGGGAAAGTCTCAAGGAGGCCTTCCGCTACAGTCAGCTGGTGGACCGGGAGCTGAAGCGCTATCGCCCCATCCCGGGGCTGATGGCTGAACATCCGGCATTGCGGGAAGCCCTGGATAGCCCCGGCGATCCCGGCCGGATCGCCAGCGCCAACCGCCGGATGAAGCGGATGGCGGAGATCGTTGGTAGTTCGGACGTGTATCTGATGGATCGCGACGGCCTCACCATCGCCGCCAGCAACTACGATCGGGCGGACAGCTTCATTGGCCGCAACTTCGATTATCGCCCCTACTTTTACCAGGCGGTTAACAGTGGTGCGGCGGCCCTGTACTTTGCCCTTGGTTCTACCTCCGACGTTCGCGGTCTGTATTTTTCCTACCCAATCCAGTCCAGAACAGGGGAAGTGCTGGGTGTGGTTGCGGCGAAAGTCCCGGTGACCGAGCTGGAGTCCCAATGGCAGCGACCGGCAGCCTTTGCCGATGCGGAAATGGTGGTGTTGGACAGCAGTGGGTTCAGCTTCCTCTCCAGCAGGCCGGAATGGCTCTATCGCAATTTTATGCCCCAGGACCACGTTGGCAAGGCGGATATGGCGAGGGTAAAGAGTCGGTACCCCGGGCAACCGCTGAACCCAATGGCTATCGAGTACCTCGGGTCCCCGTTCGGGGTGTCCGAGCAGTCCCAGCGGGTGCGCATTCGCGATGGTAATGGCTGGCGGGAATACCTTAGTGTCTACACGCCCCTGCCGGAACTGGACTGGGGGCTGGAGGTCATGTTGGGGACGCGTCAGGTACTCTGGAGCCAGTTGCGTTTCCTGGCAATGGGGCTTGTGTTGTATCTGGGCGTCGTGCTGACGTGGCTTTACCTCAAGGAGCGCTACCGAAGGGAGAAGGAACTGGCCCAGCGAGGCATCCAGCTGGAACGGCGCGTCGCGGAACGCACGGCCGACCTTGAGGCATCCAATCAAAAGCTGATCAGGGAGATCCACCAGCGGGAAGAGGCCGAAAAGGAGCTGAGGGAGATCCAGCAGGAGCTGATCCAGGCGGCCAAGCTTGCCGTTCTGGGGCAGATGTCGGCTGGACTGAATCATGAAATGAACCAGCCACTGACGGCGATTCAGTCCTATGCGCGTAACAGCCAGCGGTTCCTGGAGCGCGGCGATACCGAGACCGTCAACGCCAACCTGACGGAAATTCAGACTCTGTGTGGCAAAATGGCGGAGCTCACCCGGCAGTTCAAGGTGTTTGCCCGAAAATCCGAAGGGCGTCCCGCCAGTATTGATCTTAGGCAGGCGGTGGACGCCGCGCTCAAGATTGTCCGGGCACAGGAAACCAGTGATGGGGTCAGTGTGGAGTGGCAGCGTCCCGACTCCCCGGTATTATGTCACGGTGACCTGATTCGCATCGAGCAGGTGATGGTGAACCTGCTGACCAACGCCCTTCATGCAGTGGAAGGCGCGTCCGCCCCGCTCATCCGGATTGATATAGAGGATGGTGGAGGGGATTGGCAATGCCGGGTCCGGGATAACGGACCGGGGCTTCCCGGCAACTCGGAGCAGATTTTTGAACCGTTTTTTACCACCAAATCCATGAAGCAGGGACTGGGGCTGGGGCTGTCCATTTCCCGCCAGATCATGGAGGCCCTGGGCGGTCGCCTGATCGGACAGAACCGGGAGGACGGCCAGGGTGCGGAATTCATCCTGACAGTGGACAAGCGAGAGGCATTGGAATGACCAGGCCAGCAGTGGTGTTTATCGATGACGATCCCGATATCCGGCAGGTGATGGCCCAGACTCTGGCCCTTGCCGACATGACCGTGGCGTGCTTTGCCGATGGGGAATCGGGGCTGGCTGATATCGACACTGACTTTGACGGCGTGGTGCTGTGTGATTACAACATGCCAGACATGGACGGGCTGGCGGTACTTGAGGCGGTCCGCCAACGGGATGAGGCCATCCCGGTGATCATCCTGACCGGGCAGGGGGATATCAGCACGGCGGTCAATGCCATGCAGCAGGGGGCTTATGACTTTATTGAAAAGCCGTTTGACCATGATGAGCTGATTGAACTGCTGCGCCATGCCCAGGAGAAGCGCCAGTTGGCCCTGGAAAACCGCCGCCTGAAAGCCCAGTTGCGACACCTTGCGAGCCCTGGACCAAGACTGCTTGGTGAGTCTGCCGCCATGCGCGGCGTTCTGGCCAGGGTTGAGCCAGTGCTGGCGACCTCCGCCAACCTGTTACTGAAGGGCGAGACCGGGGCCGGCAAGGACGCCATTGCCCGCTTCATCCACGAAAACAGCCCCCGCAGCCAGGAAAAATTCGTCGCCATCAACTGCGGCGCGGTCCCCGAGAATCTTATCGAAAGTGAGCTGTTCGGCCACGAGGCGGGCGCATTCACCGGGGCCGACAAGGCCCGGATCGGCAAGTTCGAGTATGCTCACAAGGGCACCTTGTTCCTGGATGAAGTGGAGAGCATGCCGGTGGCCCTGCAGGTCAAGCTGTTGCGGGTACTGGAGGATCGCAAGGTCGAGCGCCTGGGCAGCAATAAGCCGATGGATGTGGACGTGCGGGTGATCGCCGCCACCAAGGAAGACCTGAAAAAACTGAGCGATGGCGGCGATTTTCGCGCGGATCTGTATTATCGCCTCAATGTGGTCCAGGTGGACATACCGCCACTAAGGGAGCGCAAGGAAGACATTCCCGTGCTGTTTCATCACTTTGCGCTGGTGGCTGCTGCCCGCCATGACCGTGAGAGCATTCCTCTCAGCGCTGCCCAGGCCGCCCGGCTGATGCAGTATGAGTGGCCGGGGAATGTCCGTGAGCTGAGGAATCTGGCTGAACGTTACGTGCTGATGGGACCGGTTGCCCTGGCGGGCAGTGACGAGGGGCTGGCACCCGATGTGGCGGGTCAGCAGAGCCTGGCGGAGATGGTGGATGGATTCGAGCGCTCGGTCATTGCCAGTGCCCTGAACGCCTGTCAGGGCAGCATCAAGGGCACGATGGAGCTACTCGGGATAGCCAGGAAAACCCTCTACGACAAGATGAAGAAACACGGTCTGGACAAGACCGAGTTCAGGGAGTAACCCTCGACGGGGATCAGTGATCCCCGAAGTCATAGTTCATTTCAGGCACCGGCGCCTGCAGGTAGTAGCCCTGGATGTAGTTCACTCCGGCCTGCCAGAGCGTTGCCAGCACCCCGGCATTTTCCACCAGTGGAATAATCGTCAGTTTGCCGGAGCTTTGCAGGCTCTTGACCATTTCCTTGACCTTTTCCTTGGCTTCATCGCTTTTCTGGATTTCCTCGGTGAAGGAGCCGTCAATTTTCACGTAATCCACATTGATGTGCTTCAGTGTATTGAACGGATTGAGGGCGCAGCCGAACTGGCAAATGGAAATCTTGCAGTGCAGTTCATGAATGGCCCTGGAGAATTCCTTGGCCTGTTTCATGTAATTGTTGGCGTCCCCTTCGCGAATCTGGAAAATCAGCGAGTCGCCCGGCAGCCTGGCGGCCTTGAGGGCAACGCTCAGCCAGGAGGTGAAGGTCTTGTCTTCCAGGGTTTCCGCCGTGATGTTCAGGAACAGACGGGTATCATGACCCCGGGAGCGATGACTGGCCAGTTGCTTGATGGTCTGCAGGATGACCCATCGGTCAATCTTGATGGACATGTCGGTAGGGCCGACCGGTGGCAGGAAACCATACGGGGAGACTTCCTCGCCGTCCTTGTCCAGCATCCGTACAAAGGCTTCGTAGTGTTCTTCGCCATCACCCCGGAGGTTGATGATGGGCTGGAACAGCAGACGGAAGCGGTTTTCGTCCAGGGCTTTCTGGATGGCTTCCGCCGAGTTGTTGTCATCAAGGGCCTCGTAATCAGCCGGGTTGTATACCAATACACCGTTGCCGTGGGCGTGGCCCTCCTTTTTCCTGAGCTCGGCAGAGGCCGTGTGGGCCCGGCCAAGAACGTCCGGCGCTTTCGGCGAATTCTCGGTGATCGCTGCCACGCCAATGCTGAGCGTCAGCTGGACGGTGCGGCCGTTGATGTCGAACAGGTGGTCTTCGATGGTTTTGCACAGTGCTTCACATTGGTTTGCCAGTGCTTTTTCATCGCCGGGTTGACACAGGAAACAGAAGGCATCGTCGCTCATACGGGCCAGAGTTGCCTTCTCGGGAGCGTGTTCGCGGAGCATGTTGGCAAGGTCGCCCAGTAGCAGGTCAGCGCCCGCAATACCAACCTGGCTCTTCAGGCTCATGAAATTATCCAGGGCAATGTAGGCCAGGGCGCCGGTTTCGTTGTTCTTGCCGGCGTTGGCAACCGCCTGACCGAGTGCGTCCATCAGGTATTGCCGGTTATAGAGTCCGGTCAGCAGATCCTGGCTGCTGATCTGACGCAGTTTCTCCTCAAGCTCAGCGTCACTGTGTTCTGGCTGCAATACGATCTGGGTGCAGGCTTCGCCATCGTATGTGGCGGCTGACACCGACATGACCACGTTGAGCTCGTTGTCATCGCTGCGACGGGCGACGCAGGTCATGGTCATGCCATCTTTACCGCTCTCGGCGAAAGATTTCATGAATTCCTTGTACCGGTCCTGGCTTTCGGGGGTCAGGGTGTCGAGCACGGGGATGCAGATCAGCTCGTCGATGTCGTCGTAGCCGAGAAATTCCATATAGGACTGGTTGGCGTAGATGTGCATGCCATCGTTGATATAGGCGATGGCATCCTTTGAGCTCTCCAGCAATAACTGGCACCGCTGTTCGGCTTCCCGCAGATGTGACTCCAGGACGCGACGGCGTCTACGATCATCCAGGGCTGCCAGTTCCCGGTTCACCACGAGAACCAGTTGATCGGTATACTGAAACGGTACAGTGTCCTGAGCGCCCGCACGCATGACTGATACGGTCCGGTCCCGGTCATACTCGCCGCTTAACAGGATAAACGGAATATCCTTGTCCATACGACGAATCATCGCCAGTGCGTCGTCAGCGCCGAATTCCTGTTCGATATCCCGGGCCAGTAACAGGTCCCAGTTGCCATTTTTAAGGGCTTCTTCGAGGTCTTCCTCGGAGGTGATGCGGTGAGCCCTGGTGGCTTTTCCGGAGTTCCTCAGCAGGCTGACCAGAGATTCAGCATCGTTCTGTGAGGGATCAAGAATCAGAAGGTGTACGGTGGCGTTCTTTTTCTGCATTCGTCAGACGTCTCGTGATACGCATGGGCATTGCCTCCCCCGTGGTCGGCACCGATGCTGAAGCTACAGGGAGGGCCACAGAGAGTCAAATTCATCCTCATTGGTGCCCGACGTGGGAGTGGGAGTGCCGACGCTGAGAGCCTCGGAATTCTGGAGTTTGAGCTCAAACTGACTGATGCTGCCGGTGGCAGACAGTTTCCGCGACAGCTGGCCAGGGTCTTCACGGCCGTCGTGGAGCAGTGTGATACGGCTGCCGGACTGGAACGGCAGCCTGGGAATGATCAGCGTTGCGGCCTGATTGACGACACTGATTTCCGGCAGCAGCAGTCCCCGCAGGTATTCACTGCTGGCTCCCACTTTCTGGATGAGCCGGACACCGCAGGGAGCGGCGCTGGGCGCCAGTAGTTCAATACCGATCTGGGTGCCTTTGTGCTTGACCTGGCGAATCCAGCGGACCACCGCAATGCTCCAGGGATGGCTGGAATGTTCCCGTACCCCGAGAACCTCACCGGTTTGCAGGGCAGGGGGAACGTTGCTTTCCCAGGCAATGCAATATCCGCCGGGACTGGCATTGACCAGCAGCGCCTGGTGGGATTGAGGCCGATTCTTGCCGGTTTCCGCCAGCGGTGCCCTGGCGGAAGCGCCACGGTAGTTGATGGGGGTGTCCGCCGAGCGGGGGACATCGTCCACGGGGCCGGCATCGTGGGCGCTGGCCCAGACATCCTGTTTTTGGCGGGCAGAGCGGATGAACAGGTTTTCCTCATCGTGCTGGCCGTTGTCATTGCCCTTGATGAACTCGTTAAACGGTTTTTCGCCCGAGACAAAGTAATGCGCGGCAGTCAGCCCGACGCAGACCTCCAGCTTGCCCTGGCTGGAGATGCGATTGAAGTTGCGTTTGGCGAGGATGCCCAGCGCCTGGCTCAGATGCTGCAGCAGTGTTTCATTGACTCTGGGGGGAAGCTGGAGGTCATTGTTGCCCTGACCGCGGGACCCTCTCGCGCCTAATGTTTCTGACAGCATTCGCGATAACTCGCGGGTGTCGAACCCAAAGGTGTCCCCATCGGGGCCGTGCTCCAGAAGGCTGCGATAGACCGGAGGCGTATCCTTCTCCATGTTGACCGCGAACAGACTTTCCTCGCCGGGGTGAGGATCGCAGACGACGTGCCGGGTCCAGGTTTCGAACAGTTCGTATGTGTGCTGCAACTCATTCTGTCGCAGCTGGTTTGGGCGTGCACACCCGAGCAGAAGGATGCGCTTATAGCAATCCTCAACGGTGCTGTTGTGGCGATGACTCAGGGTGTCATCGTCAATGCTGATGCCAGCAAGCCTGTTGCGATAGGCGAAACGGAACAGGCGATGGCATTCCAGCCAGCTGTGTGCAGGGCTCGGGCAGTATAGCTGGTGGGCGCGCACGATGGTGGCAGACAGTTCGGATATTGCGCGGTGAACCGACGTGGCAACCGCTTTGCGATTCTTGTCCAGGCTTCCGTTGTCCAGGAACTCCAGTACGCACAGTTTGTAACCGCTGGCGGAGTGTAATTGCAGGGCCTGGGACAGGTTCGCGATCTTGCGTTGTTTTTCGGGCAGTGCAACAGACAGCCCGAGATAGTGGCGTGACAGTTCCGTGCACACGAAATGAATTTTCGGGCGGATCATTTCAAGGAACTGCAAGCGCTGCTGAGGTGCAATGAAAAGGTGGTTCAGTTCGATGATGGCGTGGTAAAGCTGACGCGAAGCTTCACCAATATTGGCCATCGGCAACTGGTTCACCCAGTCCCGGAAAGCTTTCGGGGACGTCTCGCAGAACGAGAGGCTCGCCGTTTTTTGCTCGGGAACGCGGAGATTGGGTTTCAGGATGATGCCTTCCATTAGTTAGAGCCGTTTTTTTGAACTGTAAAATAGCAAAGGCTTAACAAAAAGCGAGAAATTCACGAGTTGACAAACTTTCACAAGTGAATTCAGGCCAACTTTGCCAAACAGATCACGCGAACAGGTCAATCGGCGTTTTTCCCGCTTTGCCCGGAATCTCACGCACCAGTCTGGGCACCAGGAAACCAGGCAGTGTCGCCAGCAGGGTGCGCACAATCTCTCTTGCCTGCTCGTCACTGACATCAAAATGATGGGCGCCAGCCACGGGATCAAAAGCGTGAAGGTAGTAGGGTAGCACGCCTGAATCAAAAAGCCGTTCGCTGAGTTCTGCCAGGGTGTCCGCGCTGTCGTTGACGCCCCTGAGAATGACGCTCTGGTTGAGCAGCGTGACGCCCGCCGACCGCAGGTGACCAAGGGCCTGACGGGTCTGGCTGTCCAGCTCCGCCGGGTGGTTTACGTGAAGAACCATGACCGTTTGCAGGCGGGTCTTTGACAGCCAGGACAGCAGTGAGTCACATACCCGCTGCGGAATCACCACCGGTAACCGGGTATGGATCCGTAACCGCCGGATGTGGGGTATGGTGCTGATCGCCTCCGCCCAGGCCGACAGCAGCCGGTCATTGACGGCCAGAGGATCACCGCCACTGAAAATGACTTCGTTGAGTTGCGAGTCTCGCGCCAGCGTGTCAATGACATGGTCCCGGTCGGCCGCTGACATACGATGTTCATCATAGGGGAAATGCCGACGGAAACAGTAACGGCAGTTAATGGCGCACTGGCCGGTCACCATCAGCAGGGCCCTGCTGCGGTACTTGCGGATCAGCCCGGTGGTTTCTTGCGCGTCGGACTCCTGCAGCGGATCGGATACATAACCGTCAGCGGGCTCGTCTTCCATCGCCAGCGGCAGTACCTGGCGTAGCAGCGGATCCCGGGGATTTCCCCGTGCCATCCTGTTCAGGTAGGGTTCCGGCACTCTGACGGGGAACAGCCGGTGGCCGCGCTCGGCGCCGGCCAGCCATTGCCCGGGGTCCAGATCCAGGCGCCGGAGCAGCTGTTCCGGCGTGGTCACGGACTCCGACAGCAGCTGTTGCCAGCTGCGGGAGTCGTTATCGGCCAGGCGGGCTTCTATACGGGTGGGGGTTCGCTGTATCATAGCGACCCTTGAATTTTTAATCGCATCTTTTCGGGTGAACATTTCATGGCTTCATATTCTACCAACGAATTTCGCGGCGGTCTTAAGGTTTTGCTGGATGGCGACCCCTGCGTGATTCTTGAGAACGAATTCGTAAAGCCGGGTAAAGGCCAGGCCTTTAACCGGGTAAAACTCCGTAACCTGATGAGCAACCGGGTGTGGGAGCGCACGTTCAAATCCGGCGAAAGCCTGGAGTCGGCTGATGTCATGGATCAGGACATGGAGTATCTGTACACCGACGGCGAATTCTGGCACTTCATGCTCACCGACGGTTCCTTTGAACAGTATCCTGCCGATGCCAAGGCCGTAGGCGATACTGTGAAGTGGCTGAAAGAGCAGGATGTGTACACGGTCACCCTTTACAACGGCGCACCTCTCTCCGTTTCGCCTCCTAACTTTGTCGAGCTGGAAGTGGTAGACACCGATCCCGGCATGAAAGGCGATACCGCCCAGGGTGGGTCCAAACCGGCTACCCTGTCTACCGGCGCCGTGGTCAACGTGCCGTTGTTCATCACCATTGGTGAAGTGCTGAAAGTGGATACCCGCTCCGGCGAGTACGTCAGCCGCGTCAAAAGCAGCTGAAGGCCATTGTTATGAGCCGAGCGTTCGAGTGGCAGCCTTCGGCTTCACTAAGCGCCCTGAAAAGCCGCGCAGACCAGCTAGCCTGGGTGCGCGGCTTTTTTGCGCAAAGGGGGGTGCTGGAAGTGGAAACACCGGTACTGGGTCGTTATGGAGTAACGGATCCCAATCTGGACGGTATTTCCGCCAATACCACGGCCGTGGCCGGCGGTGTTGCCGGTGGCTGGCTTCAGACCTCCCCGGAATATCACATGAAGCGCCTGCTGGCAGCCGGTTCTGGCCCCATTTTTCAGGTTTCCAGAGTGTTCAGGGACGGGGAGCGTGGGCGCCGTCATAATCCGGAGTTTTCCATGCTGGAGTGGTACCGTCCCGGGTTTACCGACGGTGACCTGATGGCGGAAGTCAGTGACCTGGTGGCCGGCTGGCTGGGGTGCAAGCCGCCGGAGGTGATGGATTATGGTGAAGCCTTTCGCCGGTTTGCCGGTCTGGACCCTTTCCTGGCGTCTGACCGGGAGTTGGCGGGTTGCTGCGAGCAATGGCTGGAGTCGGAACAGGCGATGGCTCTGGGGCGTGATGGTTGCCTCGATCTGATGATGAGCTATCTGGTGGAGCCGGCCCTGGCGGACTACGGACCGGTATTCATCAATGGCTATCCCGAATCTCAGGCGGCGCTGGCCAGGGTCAGCGAGCGCGATGGGGTCCGGCAGGCCCACCGCTTTGAGCTGTATGTCCAGGGCGTCGAGTTGTGTAATGGCTACTGGGAGCTGACCGATCCGGCCGAACAGAGCAGGCGATTTGCGGCCGACAACCGGATCCGGCGTCAGTCCGGAAAGCCTGAAATGGCAGTGGATTCAGCCCTGCTGCATGCCATGGAGGCGGGGATCCCCGAGTGTGCCGGCGTCGCCCTGGGGCTCGACCGATTGCTTATGCTGAAGCTGGGAACCAGTGATATTGCTGATGTGCTTGCCTTCCCATCCGAACGTGCCTGAGCGCCCCTGACCGCTCGCAGGGGCGCTGAATGGCCGCTCCTTCAGGCCAGGGTGCCGAAGGCTTGCCCCACCCTGACTGTTTTTCCGGGAACTTCGTCCTTATTCCATGCTACTGAACCTTTCGGCATCACCAGCACAACCGTGGATCCCAGGCGGAAACGGCCCATCTCCTCGCCTTTTTCAAAGCGGATGTCCGTCTGGCCATCGTCGTAACGGGTGGACGTAACCTGGCCGGTGCCGGGCGCGACAACGCCGCCCCAGATGGTTTCAACGCTGCCAACAATCATGGCCCCCACCAGCACCATCGCCATCGGGCCCGCGTCGGTATCGAAAATGCAGGCAACGCGCTCGTTCCGGGCAAACAGGTTAGGCACGTTCTCGGCGGTGACCGGGTTAACGGAAAACAGCTTGCCTGGGACGTACACCATTTCCCGCAGCTTGCCCGCCAGGGGCATGTGTATCCGGTGGTAGTCCTTGGGGGCTAGGTAGATGGTGGCGAATTCACCTTCCGCGAAGTCTGCCGCCCGTTGTTCATCGCCTCCGAGCAATTCCGTCAGGCTGAAAGACTGGCCTTTGGCCTGAAATACGCGGTCACCGGTGACGTGTCCGAGCTGGCTGATGGCGCCATCCACCGGGCTGACCAGCGCGGAGTCCCGGCTGTCGACCGGGCGTAACCCGGGCTTCAGGGCGCGGGTGAAAAAGGCGTTAAAGCTTGGATAGGCTTCCGGGTCCGATTCCACTGCTTCGCTCATGTTTACGCCATAGCGGCCGATAAACCAGCGAACAACGCGGTTCTTGAGCGCCGGGGTGCGGTCATTGTCCGCCAAACGACCTGCCAGCCTGGAAATAGCCAACTGGGGAGTTATGTACTGGCTCAAAACGAAGAACTTGTTGAACATTAAACGGGATCCTTTGCGCTCGAAGGCGCGAAGTTTACCAAATACGGCGGCGTGTATAGAAATTGTTTCACAGCTTCGCGGTTCGCATCGGCCCTTGCTATTATCACCTCTGTTCTGGCAGTGCGGTTGCGAACACAAATTTCCGATAACTATTACATAAGGCGTTTTTTCTTCCCATGTTGCTCATTATCGGTGCGGTCATTGTAATTGCGAGTGTTCTCGGCGGGTATGTCCTGCACGGCGGTAACCTGATGGTGCTGTGGCAGCCCACCGAGGTATTGATCATTGGTGGCGCGGCGGTCGGCTCCTTTGTCATCGCCAACCCGATGCACACTGTGAAAGAAGTGTTTCAGGGGATAATGCGGCTGTTGACCGGTTCGCCATACAACAAGGCGTTCTACGTCGACCTGTTGAGCCTGCTGTATGACATCTTTGACAAGTCACGGAAGCAGGGGGTGATGGCCATCGAGGAAGACATCGATAATCCCGAATCCAGCCAGATTTTCTCCCGCTACCCGGCCATTATGAAGTCGAAGCAATTGCTGGCGTTCATCACCGATTACTTGCGCATCATCAGTTCCGGCAACATGGCGACCCACGAACTCGAAGGCATGATGGAAAACGAGATCGACAGCCGTCAGCACGAACTGGAAGAGCCGGCCCACGCGTTGAACAAGATTGCCGATGCGTTGCCCGGGCTGGGGATTGTTGCTGCGGTGCTCGGTATTGTTATTACCATGAATTTCCTCACCGAAGGCCCCGAAAAAATCGGCCTGAGTGTGGCCGCCGCGCTGGTGGGCACCTTCCTTGGCATCTGGATGGGTTACGGCTTTGTTGGCCCCACCTCCATCGCCCTGGAGCACGCCGCCAAGTACGAGCTGAAGGCCTATGAGTGCGTAAAGGCCTCGGTGGTGGCAACGGTTTCCGGCCAGGCACCGCAGATGGCCATCGAATTTGGCCGCAAGGCGCTGCCAACGGACAAGCGCCCCGAGTTTCAGGAGCTTAACGACCACGTCCGGTCGAAGTAAGGTTATTCAGGGGCTGTTGGAGCAGGTTTGTGGAAGAACAACCGATCATCGTAAAACGCAAGAAAAAGGTAGCGGGCGGCCACCATGGTGGTTCCTGGAAAGTTGCCTTCGCAGACTTTGCGACTGCGATGATGGCGTTTTTCCTCGTGTTATGGCTAACGGCCACCGCCTCTCCCGAGCAAAAACGGGCGGTAGAAGGTTACTTCAAGGACCCGGTTGGTTTTACCGAGGGTGGCTCACCGAACCCGGTCGACCTGGAAGGCAGTGCTTCGGTCGTTAATGAGAGTACCCGGGATATCGAAAGGAGTGATATCCAGATCGAAGACCAGGTGGTGGAAGAGCTGGCGGAAACCCTTGAACAGCGACAAATGGAAGAGCTGTTCCAGGAACTCCAGGAGCGCATCGAGGAGAGCGAGACGCTGCAGGAGTTCAAGGACCAGTTGCTGATCGATATTACCAGTGAAGGGCTGCGGATCCAGATCGTGGATCGTTCCCAGCGCCCGATGTTCGACAGTGGCCGGGCGGAGCTGAAGTACTATTCCCAGGATATTCTGTTTGAACTGGCCAAACCGTTGGGTGCGGTGAGTAACAAACTGAGCATCACCGGTCATACCGATGCCACGCCCTTCAACGGACGTCCGGGCTATACCAACTGGGAGCTGTCCGCCGATCGCGCCAATACCGCACGTCGGGCGTTGGTTGCCGGCGGTGTAGGCGCCCGCCAGATTGCCAGGGTCGTCGGCCTGAGTGACTCGGTCCTTTTCGACAAAGATGACGCCACGGCGCCGGTGAATCGCCGCATATCGATCATCGTCCTCAACAAGAAAGCCGCAGCAGGTATCCAGAGCAATGCTGGGCGCAGTGATGAACCGTTGATTGATCTGACCCGACCGACAGAGGCGGAGCAGGAAGAGGCAATGGAAAACCTGGAGCAGGGCGACTGGATGCGAGAGCAGGAAGAGCCCGCCGAGGGCGAGCTCAACTGGTAACTGCCCGGCCTTGCTCAGTCGAGCTTGAGGCCTCGCGACTGCTGCTCCGCCATGTCCTTGAGGATGCGATGGAAACTCTTCAGTCGCGGATAGCTGATGCGTCCTTCCTCAGCAGCTGCATCAATGGCGCAACCGGGATCCCCCAGATGACGGCAGTTGCGAAAACGGCAGTGGCCGATCAGGTCGCGGATTTCCCGGAATCCGTATTCGATTTCCTGGGGCGTCATATGCCACAGCCCGAATTCCCGGATGCCCGGAGAATCAATCAGATCCCCTCCGATGGCAAGGTGGAACAGCTTGGCGGTAGTGGTGGTATGGGTGCCCTTGCCAGTACTCTCCGACAGTGCCCCGACCCTCAGCGATTCCTCCGGTAGCAAAGTCTGGATAATCGATGACTTGCCTACACCAGACTGGCCCACAAACACGCTGGTCTGGTTCCTGACCAGATCTTCCACCTGCGGTGACGGCGTACTGCCGGAAGCCGTGGCGGAAGTGCGCACCACCTGGTAACCCAGCGCTTCGTAGCGACCCAACAATTCATCAACACCCTGTCGATTCTGATCGGTCAGCAGGTCAGTCTTGTTCAGCAGGATAACCACAGGAATGTCGGTGCTTTCGGCTGCCACCAGATACCGGTCAATCAGGTTGTCATGGGGTTCCGGCTCCGACGCGATCACCAGAATAATATGATCGATATTCGCCGCCACCGGCTTCAACGCCCCGAAGTTGTCCGGGCGTTGCAGCAGATTGGTGCGATCACAGCGGGCGACAATGACACCGGTTTCGCTCTTGCCCGGTCGCCAGATAACTTTGTCGCCGGTCACCAGGCTGTCGATGTTGGCGCGCACAAAGCAGCGCACCACCTGACCCTGGTGTTCGCCTTCCAGCGCTTCCACATCCAGCTGCTGACCGTAGTGGGCAATGATCAGCCCCTGTTGTTCTGCACCCAGCTCGCCGGCTTCGGTCAGCTCCTCAATGGCTTTCTCCTTACGGGAAACCCGCGCCGTCCGTTCCGCCTGGATTTTCTTGATGCGCCATTGCTGCTGTTTGTTCAGTCGCCGTTTTGCCATGAAGTAATTTCTGGATTCTTGATGAAGGGTGGTATTTGCTGTGACATCATACGCTAACCGGAGGATCGCAGCCCGCACGATTGGCATCAACCTCTGAGAATTTATCTGAATTTACGGGCACTGGCGGGTGCCACGCTCCGGGACACGCTACAAGCACATCCCTGTGCGCTTGATCTCCGGCCATCCATGGCCTCCGACAGTCCCGGAGCGTGGCACCCACCAGCACCCTGCACCAAACCGACAGTTTCGAGGAATAACGTATGGCGGACGTGAATAACCTGGTATGGATCGACCTGGAGATGACCGGTCTGGATCCTGAGAAAGAACGGATCATCGAAATGGCGACCATCGTCACCGACTCGGAACTGAACGTGGTTGCCGAAGGTCCTGTGATTGCCATCCATCAGTCAGATAGCCTGCTCGATGCCATGGATGAATGGTGCACCAAAACCCATGGTGAGAACGGTCTCACCCAGCGGGTGAAAGACAGCAAGGTGTCTGAGCGGGAAGCGGAGCAGGAAACCATCGAGTTTCTGAAACAGCATGTGGAGCCCGGTAAGTCGCCGTTGTGCGGTAATAGCATCGGCCAGGATCGGCGCTTTCTGGTGAAATACATGCCGGAACTGGAAGGCTTTTTCCATTACCGGAACCTGGATGTCAGCACCATCAAGGAGCTGGCGCGGCGCTGGCGGCCGGATGTGCTGGCGGGCGTGAAGAAAAAGGGCAGCCACCTGGCTCTTGACGACATTCGTGATTCCATCAACGAACTGCGTCACTACCGGGAAACCTTTTTCAAGTTATAGGCCGTGTTGCTTCAGTGCCCATTGGACGTGTTCCCGCACCATGTCTGATGGGTGGTCCGCGCGTTTCTTGAGGGCCTCGATTACCGGGATGGTGGAGGGCGCGTTACCCAGGCC
The DNA here is from genome assembly GCF_050379435.1 of Marinobacter sp. DUT-3. Taxonomy (NCBI): domain Bacteria; kingdom Pseudomonadati; phylum Pseudomonadota; class Gammaproteobacteria; order Pseudomonadales; family Marinobacteraceae; genus Marinobacter; species Marinobacter sp. DUT-3. Next base: position 52,062 of record NZ_JBNRMG010000005.1, on the reverse strand, counting down.
TACCGCCAGGTTGCGTAGCCAGCCTTCGTAACCGGTACGGCGTATCGCCGAGCCCTCTGTTCGCTTCAGGAACTGTTCTTCCGTCCACATAAACAATTCCGCCAGTTCGCTGTTGTTCAGGCCATGGCGGGGCTGGAAATCGGGTTCCTGTGTGGGCTTGCTGAACTTGTTCCAGGGGCAGACCAGTTGGCAGTCGTCGCAGCCGAACACCCGGTTGCCCATCAACGAGCGTAGTTCTTCCGGGATGCTGCCCTTGAGTTCGATGGTCAGGTAGCTGATGCAGCGGCGGGCATCCAGCAGGTGCGGGCCCTTGAAGGCGTCGGTCGGGCACAGCTCCAGGCAAGCGCTGCAGCTGCCGCAATGGTCGGTTTCAAATGGCTCGTCCACCGGCAGCGGGGCACTGGTGAAGATTTCGCCCAGGAAGAAAAACGAACCAGCTTTGGGGTGAATCACCATGTTGTTCTTGCCAATCCAGCCCAGGCCCGCACGCTGGGCAAGGGCTCTTTCCAGTACCGGTGCGCTGTCCACGAACGCGCGGTAATCGTAGCCGCTGACCGCTTCGTCAATGCGTTTGGCGAGGGTGGCCAGGCGCTTTCGCATCAGTTTGTGGTAGTCCCGACCCAGGGCGTAGCGGGTGACGTAGGCTTTTTCCCGGTTAGTAAGCGCTTCTTTCGGGCTGTCCGGTGACGCCAGGTAATCCATTCGTACAGAGATCACCCGCAGGGTTCCGGGCACCAGGGACGTTGGCGTATAGCGCTTGTCGCCATGATCGCCCATGTAGGCCATCTCGCCGTGGTAGCCTTTTGCCAGCCAGCTCCTGAGGCGCTCACCATGGACACCGGTATCCGGCAAGGTGATGCCCGCATCGCTGAAGCCCAGCTCCTTCGCCCAGGTGCGGATGGAATCGGGCAGGTTTTCAATGGCTTCGGTCGGTTTCGCGGTCATGGTCAGGCAAGCAGGATGAGCGTACGGAATTTTAATCTGATTAAGTTATGACCTTTTTCTCTGTTTTGCTATGCTTTACAGGTATCTGGCCAATTTTCTTAAACTGATTTCTTTAGCTGGAGCGCGGGTGCATGCCCCTGTCTGATTTGCACAGTCTACCAGAAGACCTGTATTCCGCGGATGCCGTGCGGGAGATCGATCGGTATGTGATTGATCATCAAGGGGTTGATGGTTTCGATCTGATGCAGGCAGCTGCAGCCTCAGTGTTCCGCCGCCTGGTGAAGCGGTGGCCCGAGCCGGGCAGGGTGCTGGTACTTTGTGGCGCCGGAAACAACGGTGGAGACGGTTATCTGGTGGCAGCTGCTGTCCGTCGTCATGGCCTGGATGTGAGCTGTATTGCCGTGGCGCCGGTTGAAAAGTTGTCCGGTGATGCCCGTCTGGCCTGGCAGAAAGCAAAAAAGGACGGCGTAGACATCATCGACTGTGGAAACAGTGCCGCGGAAGAGCTGGATGCCCGTTTTGCTTCGGCGACCGTGATTGTCGATGCCATGCTGGGGACCGGTGTCGCGGGCGCTCCCCGGGAACCGTTCGCGGATATGATTCGTCGCTGTGAGGACGCCGTCGCCCCGGTTGTGGCCGTGGATTTGCCGTCGGGACTGAATGCCACAACCGGTGCCGCAGCCGGGGATGTGGTGCGCGCGGAAATGACCGTCACTTTCATTGGCCTGAAGGCGGGGCTGTTTACCGGTCATGGTCCGGAAGCCTGTGGCGAGATCTGTTTCGAATCTCTGGCCACAGAGCAGTGGCTTGAAGACAGTGGGCAGCTCCCCCTGGCGCGCAGGGTTGACTGGGACGCCATGGGGGCATTGGTGCCGCGCAGGCCGGTTACGGCCCACAAGGGGCGTTTTGGTCATGTGCTGGTGGTGGCCGGTGACCGGGGGTTTGGCGGCGCGGGTATCCTTGCCGCCGAGGCGGCGTCCCGCGCTGGCGCGGGGCTGGTGACGCTGGCTACGCGGCCCGAGTACGTTGCGCCGGCATTGGCGCGTTGCCCGTCGATTATGGTCCAGGGGCTGATCCACGGGTCTGAGTTACCCGCACTGCTGGATGCCGCGGATGTCATTGTGTGTGGCCCAGGGATCGGTCAGGGCCCCTGGGGGCAGCAGATGCTGCAGCAGGTGGTGGCCAGTGGCAAGCCCAGGGTACTGGATGCCGATGCGCTGAATCTGATGGCCTCCCGGGTTGCACTCAAGGATGATGACCATGTTTTGACTCCTCATCCCGGTGAAGCGGCACGGTTACTGGACTGCCAGGTGGCAGAGATCGAAATGGACAGGATCAAGGCCGTTACCCGATTGCGTGAGGTGTTTGGCGGCACAGTGTTGCTCAAGGGCGCGGGCACCGTGATTGCATCCGCGGAGGTCCTGCCCGGGGTGATTGCCGGGAGTAATCCGGGGATGGCGACGGGAGGCATGGGCGATGTACTTTCGGGTATCATCGGCGCCTTGTACGGGCAGCTTGGCAATCCATCCCTGGCGACCACCATGGGCGCGTGCCTGCATTTGGCTGCTGCCAACCTGGCCTCAGAGAGGCAGGGCTTTATGGGATTGCTGCCTGGTGATGTGATTGAAGCCCTGCCGCAGGTATTGGCAGAGGCAGAGCGAAATAACGGCGGTCTGGAAATGCTGGAGTCGAAAACGTGATGCAGTCTGATCAACCGGGGCTCCGGGTCTTCCTGGCTGACGAAGCCGCTACGGAAGCGTTGGGGAGCCAGCTGGCACAGGTGGTATCAGGGGCCGGAGGCGGAGTGACCGTTTTTCTGGAAGGCAACCTGGGTATGGGTAAGACCACGCTGAGCCGGGGTGTCATGAGGGGGCTTGGTCACGAAGGGGCCGTCAAAAGTCCGACCTATACCCTGGTGGAGCCCTATGAGCATCTTCACCCGGCCGCTTATCATTTTGATCTCTACCGGCTGGGTGATCCGGAAGAACTGGAGTATATGGGGATCCGGGATTACTTCGAGGGTGACAACTTTTGCCTGATTGAGTGGCCGGAACGGGGGCAGGGCGTATTGCCGCGACCGGATCTGGTGATCACTCTCAGCCGGGAGGGCACGGGTCGTTCAGCGTGCCTGATGCCCGGAACACAAAACGGTGAGTCGCTGTTGGCAAAGTTACAGGATGCTGGCGGAATTCGACCCGGTGCAGTTGCGGGTCAGGACAAGAACAGGTGAGTCGTATGAGTATCATCAGAACATCAGGCACGTCTCTGGCGTTAGGTATGCTGGCCTTGCTGCTGGCTTTTCCAATGAGTGTCTGGGCGGGTAAGGAAGTGGAAGGTGTGCGTATCTGGCCAGCGCCGGATCACACCCGACTGGTTCTGGATACTGCAGGCAAAGTGGAGCATAACGTATTTTCCCTGTCTGGCCCGTCGCGGTTGGTCATCGACATGAAGAATGTCAGCCTGCAAGCCGATTTTTCGAAGCTGGATCTGACCGACAGCCCTATCCGTAAAATTCGCAGCGCGCCACGGAATGGCAACGACCTGAGGGTGGTGCTGGACCTCAAAAGTGATATCAAACCGCGCAGTTTTCAACTGGAGCCCAACCAGCAATACGGCCATCGTCTGGTGGTTGATCTGATTGATGAAGGCGGGTTGAAAGTGCAAAAGGACGTCAAGCCAACGGTGACAGAAAACGCCAATGGGAAGCGGGATGTCATTGTGGTTATTGATGCCGGTCACGGCGGCGAGGACCCCGGTGCTATCGGCCCCCGGGGTACCCGTGAGAAAGACGTCGTGCTCTCCATGGCGAAAACCCTGCAGAAGCTTATTGATGAGAAGCCCGGATTTACTGCAAAACTGACACGCACCGGCGATTACTATATCGATCTTCGCAGCCGGACGTTGCTGGCGAGGAAGCATAATGCGGATCTGTTCGTGTCGGTGCATGCCGATGCGTTCCGGACACCGCAGCCCAGAGGCGCCTCAGTGTTTGCGTTGTCTGAGCGTGGAGCAACCAGTGAATCCGCCCGCTGGCTCGCCCAGAGTGAAAACCGCTCGGATCTCATCGGTGGCGCGGGCGGCGTGTCACTGAACGGTCGTGATGAGATGCTGGCGGGCGTTCTGCTGGACCTGTCGATGACCGCCAGTATCAACTCCAGCCTGGGCATTGGCAGTTCGATCCTCGGCAAGCTTGGCAATATCACCAAATTGCACAAGCGTGGCGTCGAGCAGGCGGCCTTTGTGGTGCTCAAGTCGCCGGACATACCGTCATTGCTGGTGGAAGCGGGTTTCATTTCCAATCCGCAGGAGGAGAGGAACCTTTCCAGCTCCGCCTATCAGCGCAAGCTGGCCAGCGCAGTGTTTGACGGGATTTATGAGTACTTCTCCGACACGCCCCCTCCGGGGACGTTGCTGGCGGCCCGGAAGGCCAGTCGTCAGGGTGGTAATTCCGTCAGCCAGTACCGGATTCGTCGCGGGGACACCCTCTCGGGGCTGGCGCGGGAGAACCAGACGACGGTCAGTGAACTGATGCGTTTTAACGGCCTGAACGACGACCGTGTTATGGTAGGGCAAACCATTCGTATTCCCGCATCCTGAACAAGAGGTTTTCCCGAAACATGCCCGCCATCCGATTGCTGACTCCACGGCTTGCGAACCAGATAGCTGCAGGCGAAGTGGTGGAGCGCCCCGCTTCCGTTGTCAAGGAACTGGTGGAAAATGCCCTGGATGCCGGCGCCAGCCGGGTTGATATTGATGTAGAACAGGGCGGCGTGAAGCTGATCCGGGTGCGGGACGACGGCTCCGGCATCGGTGAAGCGGATCTGCCATTGGCTCTCAGTCGTCACGCCACCAGCAAGATAGAAAGCCTGGATGACCTGGAGGCGGTGGCCTCTCTCGGTTTCCGTGGCGAGGCCCTGGCCAGTATCAGCTCGGTGTCGCGGCTTGCGCTGACCTCCCGCACGGAAGATCAGGAAGCCGCCTCCCGGGTCGAAGTGGAGGGGCGCGACATGGATGCCCGCATCTCACCGGCGGCTCACCCCGTGGGCACCACCGTGGAAGTGCGGGACCTGTTCTTCAATACACCCGCCCGGCGCAAATTCCTGCGAACCGAGAAAACCGAGTTCAACCACGTTGAAGAGTGCGTTCGCAGGCAGGCGCTGAGCCGGTTTGATGCCGGGTTCACTCTGCGTCACAACCAGCGGGTTATCCAGAGCCTGCGGCCGGCGGAGAATCCCCTCGACCGGGAGCGTCGTATCGGCTCCCTGTGTGGCCAGCAGTTTATCGACAATGCCGTGGTGATTGATGCCGAGGCAACCGGGCTGCGCCTGTGGGGCTGGGTCGCTCTGCCCACCTTTTCCCGCAGTCAGGCGGACCTGCAGTATTTCTTCGTCAATGGCCGGGTGATCCGTGACCGCCTGGTGGCGCACGCCGTGCGGCAGGCCTACCGGGATGTGCTGTACAACAACCGTCATCCGGCCTTTGTGCTGTACCTGGAAGTGGACCCGGCCACGGTGGATGTGAATGTTCACCCGACCAAGCACGAAGTGCGTTTCCGGGATGGCAGGCTGGTACACGATTTCATTTTCCGCACGCTGCACAAGGCGCTTGCGGATGTGCGCCCGGATGACCATTTGCGTGGCGCCGTCGCTCAGTCCGCAGTGCGGGAAGAGGTTGGCGGCACGGGGGTGGTCGGCGGCGGTGCATCGCCGTTTGCCGGTGGCAGTGCTGCCTCACCCGTCGATCCGGGGATGTCCCGCAGCTGGGGGGAAACCGCGTCCGTATTTCCGGCCGGGGGGAACGGGGCGCATCAGCCGCAGCACGAATGGCAGGCGCGGGATCAGTTGGGATTCTATCAGTCCCTGAACGAAGGCGGTGGTATGGCCGGGCGAGAGCAGGGTGCCCCGGCCCCGGACCTCACGGTGGGCCAGCCCACGCCGCCGACCGACAGCGAAGCGGAGCCGCCACTGGGCTACGCCATCGCCCAGTTGCATGGCATATACATCCTGGCCCAGAGCCGGCAGGGCATGATTGTCGTGGATATGCACGCGGCCCATGAACGTATTACCTACGAACGCATGAAGCGGGCGCTGGAAGCGCAGGACCTGAAAAGTCAGCCCTTGCTTGTGCCGGTGTCTCTGGCAGTCAGCCAGAAAGAAGCGGCCCTGGCGGAGACCCATGGCAACGAACTGCAGCAGTTGGGGCTTCAGGTCGAGCGCATTGGCCCCGAAACCCTGGCGATCAGGCAGGTGCCGGCCCTGTTGCGGGGTGCGGATACAGAGCAGCTGGTGCGCGATATCCTGGCCGACCTGATTGAAAACGGTCAGAGTGACCGGGTTGAGGCCGTGACTCATGAGTTGTTGGGGACCATGGCGTGTCACGGCTCTGTCCGGGCTAACCGGCAGCTGACCATTCCGGAAATGAATACTCTGTTGCGGGACATGGAAGCGACCGAGCGCAGCGGGCAATGCAACCATGGCCGTCCGACCTGGACCGTGGTGACCCTCTCCGAGCTGGACAAACTGTTCCTGAGAGGGCGTTAGAGGCGTCATGAGCGAGCACCTGCCCCAAACATCCGGGTTTCCGCCAGCCATTTTCCTGATGGGGCCAACCGCTTCCGGCAAGACCGATCTGGCCATGGCATTGTGTGACCGCTTGCCCTGCGACATCATCAGCGTCGACTCGGCGATGATCTACCGTGGCATGGACATAGGCACGGCAAAGCCATCCGCCGCGGAGCTGGCCCGGGCTCCCCATCGTCTGATTGATATCTGTGATCCGGCCGAAAGCTATTCGGCCGCTGATTTTCGACGGGATGCGTTGCGGGAAATGGAGATTATTACCCGGGCAGGCCGGATTCCGTTGCTGGTGGGCGGTACCATGATGTACTTCAAGGCGCTGCTCCATGGTATGTCGAACCTGCCGTCCGCGGATCCAGTGCTTCGGCAGCAACTGGAGAAAGAAGCACAGGAGAAGGGCTGGAGTGCCCTGCATGACGAGCTGAATGCGCGGGATCCGGTGGCTGCCGGGCTGATACACCCGAATAATCGCCAGCGGTTGATAAGGGCCCTGGAAGTGATCAGGCTGACGGGCAAGCCCATTTCAGAATTATGGCAACATTCCAGTGCGGGGGGCGACAACGGGAATAGCAAGTCCCTGAATGTCGAGGATTACACCTATTTTACCCAATGGCAGGCAGACGAATCCCCCTCGCTTCCGTATACTGTAGCCCAACTTGCTGTTGCTCCGGCCGACAGAAAGGTCCTTCACGAGAGAATTCGCCTGCGTTTCATGAAAATGCTTGAGGCCGGCTTTCTTGAGGAAGTCCGGGCGCTGATGGCCCGGGAAGACCTTCATGTGGGCTTGCCCTCCATGCGTTGTGTCGGATATCGCCAGGCCTGGCATCACCTTGCCGGGGATGACGATTATGACACCATGATCAGCAAGGGCGTGGCGGCGACCCGCCAGTTGGCGAAGCGGCAGTTAACCTGGTTGCGCAAGTGGTCCGATGTGGACTGGCTCGACAGCGAAGATCAACATATCGCTGAAGAAGCCTTGAAAATTATCGGACTTCGCACCACATTTAACTCTGATAAATGACGATCTGCACTTACATATAAACAGGAGAAAACACATGTCAAAAGGGCATTCTTTACAAGACCCTTACCTCAATGCCTTGCGCAAGGAACGCATTCCGGTTTCCATCTTTCTGGTTAACGGCATCAAGCTTCAGGGCCAGATTGAGTCTTTTGACCAATTCGTGATTTTGCTGAAAAACACTGTCAGCCAGATGGTCTACAAGCATGCCATTTCCACCGTTGTGCCCGCCAGGAATGTCCGTATTCCGCCCCAGGCTCCCGGCGGCGAAGGTGAGGTTGAAGACTGAGTTGTCCGGTTTTTCCGGTATTGCCACCCGCGCTTCCGACGAACCCTTGATGGTTCCGAGGGACGCGGGTGTTTGTTTTTATACGGCTAACGGTTTGACTGTTTCGGAGTTGTTACCACTTGTTTGAACGTCCCGACGTTGGTGAAAGGGCAATTGTCGTCCATATTGATTTTTCCTCTCACGACGAGGCCGAAGACCCTGATGAGTTCCGCGAACTGGTCACGTCTGCCGGTGTTGAGCCGGTCGGTCAGGTGACCGGTTCCAGAAAACAGCCAAGCCCCCGCCTGTTTGTCGGGGAAGGCAAGCTCGAAGAAATTCGCGACGCGGTTGCTGCCAACGAGGCCGACGTGGTGTTGTTCAATCACGCGCTGAGCCCCTCCCAGGAGCGCAACATCGAGCGCGAGCTCAGATGTCGGGTGCTGGATCGTACCGGGGTCATCCTTGATATCTTTGCCCAGCGCGCGCGAACCCACGAAGGTAAGCTCCAGGTGGAGCTTGCTCAGCTTGAGCACATGTCGACACGGCTGGTGCGCGGCTGGACCCACCTTGAGCGCCAGAAAGGCGGTATTGGTCTGCGCGGGCCAGGTGAAACCCAGCTGGAAACGGATCGCCGCCTGCTCCGTGAACGGATCAAGTCGATTCACAAGCGGTTGGAGAAGGTGCGCCGGCAGCGTAACCAGGGTCGCCGGGCCCGCAAGCGTGCCGATATCCCCACGGTTTCCCTGGTTGGGTATACCAACGCCGGTAAATCAACCCTGTTCAACCACATCACCACCTCATCCGTGTATGCTGCGGACCAGTTGTTTGCCACGCTGGACCCGACATTGCGGCGGCTGGAACTTCCGGACATCGGTCCGGTCGTAATGGCGGACACCGTCGGGTTTATCCGCCATCTGCCTCACAAGCTTGTGGAAGCCTTCCGCGCAACCCTTGAGGAAACGACCGAAGCCACGCTGCTTCTCCATATCATCGACTGCCATGACAGTCGTCGTGATGAAAACATGGAGCAGGTCGAAGAGGTGCTGGCCGAAATTGGCGCTGACGAAATCCCGGTGCTTCAGGTCTTTAATAAAATTGATTTGCTTGATAATTTTACACCGCGTGTCGAGCGTAACGAAGACGGTTTACCCGTCCGGGTGTGGTTGTCGGCCGTCAGCGGCGAAGGCATCCAGGGGCTGTTTGACGCCATCGTGGAGCGCCTGGCGGAGGATGTCATCCACCAGTTTGTGATGCTGGGCCCGCGGGATGGCAAGCTCAGGGCGCTGTTGCACCAGGCCGGATCGGTATTGAGTGAAGAGCATCGTGACAGTGGTGATACAGTACTGGAGGTCCGCCTGCAGCATCGGGACTGGCTCCAGCTGTTGAGCCGTGCAGATATACAGGAAAAAGACATCAGATTAGACGCTGGGGAAAGGTAAACCGGCACTGCTATTGCCGGGGCGCTTATAAATCCCTAGTATTTGCAGCCATTCTATAAGTTAGGAACGGAGAGCATTATGGCCTGGAATGAACCGGGTGGTAACCGTAACGACAATGATCCATGGGGAACCGGTGGTGGTCGTGGCGGCAATGATCAAGGTCCGCCAGATCTCGATGAGGCGCTGAAAAAAGGCCTCGATAAACTGAACAGGATGCTGGGTGGCAAGGGTGGTCGTTCCGGCGGTTCCGGCGGATCTTCATCCGGCGGTGGCGGCGGTTTTGGCGCCATTCTCGCACTGGCCGCGATTATTGCGGTGGGTTACGTGGTATTCCAGTCCTTTTACACGGTTGACGAACAGGAGCGGGCTGTTGTGCTGCGGTTCGGTGAGTTCAGTCGCACCGAAGAGCCGGGCCTTCGTTTCAAGGTCCCTCTGATCGACGATGTCACCAAGGTTCGTGTCACTAATGTGCGCACGGCGGAATCCAGCGGCCAGATGCTGACCCAGGATGAAAACCTGGTGACGGTGGACCTCCAGGTCCAGTACCGTGTTGGCGATGCGAAGGCGTACGTGCTGAATATCAGGGATTCCAATCAGGCGCTGGCATTTGCTACCGACAGCGCTTTGCGTCATGAGGTGGGTAGTTCCACCCTGGATCAGGTGCTGACCGAAGGTCGTGTCGAGCTGGCGGTGCGCGTTGAACAACGGTTGCAGAGCTTCCTGCGTGATTACGGCGCCGGTCTGCAAATCGTGCGGGTGAACGTTGAAAGCACCCAGCCGCCTCCCGCCGTGCAGGATGCTTTCCGTGAAGTCCAGCGTGCCCGTGAAGACGAGCAGCAGGTCAAGGAAGAGGCAGAAACCTACCGTAACAAGGTTGTGCCGGAGGCCCGTGGTCAGGCTCAGCGCATGATTGAAGAGGCCAACGCCTACAAGGAAGAGGTGATTGAGCGCGCCAACGGTGAAACCGCGCGCTTCCTGGCCATGCTGGAGGTCTACAAGATGTCTCCGGAAGTGACCCGTGAGCGCATGTACCTGCAGGCGCTGGAAGGCGTGCTGTCGAGCACCAGCAAGGTTCTGGTGGATACCGAAAGCAGCGGCAACATGATGTACCTGCCGCTGGATCGGATGACCCAGGGTCGTATGGCCGGTGGCAGTAAAGGTTCGTCGGGCGGTTCCGGGGAGCAGTTGAATATCCAGACCCTTACCGACCAGGTGATTCAGGAACTGCGTGGACGGCAGGAAACCGGCATTCGGAGGAGCAGATAATTATGGGACCCAAAGGTGTAGTGGGCCTTGCAGGCGCCCTCATTGTAGTCCTGCTGGTTTTGTCGAGCGTATATATCATTCCGGAGACTCACCGTGGTGTAAAACTTCGCTTCGGCGAGTTGGTTCAAACGGATCTCCAGGCGGGCCTGCACTTCAAGGTACCGGTGATTGATCAGATCCGGGAGTTCGATATTCGTGTGCTGACAATGGATCTGCCTTCCCGTCAGTACCTGACGATCGAGAAGAAGCCGCTGGATGTGGACTCCTATATCGCCTGGAAGATCCGCGATGTGGACCAGTTCTATCGGGCCACCGGTGGTGACGAATACCGTGCCCAGTCCCTGCTGCAGTCCCGTGTGGATAACGGCCTCCGTAATGAGTTCGGTGTACGAACCATGGTGGAGGTCGTCTCCGGGCAGCGTGACGAACTGATGCATACGCTGCGCGATCGCGCCAACGAGACCGCCATTAAAGAGTTTGGTATCGAGATCCTCGATATTCGTGTCAAGGCGATCGAGTTTCCCGGCGAGGTGAGTGAGAACGTTTACCGCCGTATGGCGACCGAGCGTGAAAAACTGGCCCAGGAATTCCGTTCCCGGGGCCGCGAGCTCGCTGAAGGTATTCGTGCCGACGCCGATCGTCAGCGCACCGTTGTACTGGCAGAAGCGTTCGCTGAGGCGGAAGAAACCCGCGGTGAAGGCGACGGTGAGGCTGCGAGAATCTATGCCGATGCCTATGGGTCGAACGAAGAGTTTTACAGCTTCTATCGTAGCCTGCAGGCATACCAGAACACCTTCTCCAGCAAGGACGACCTCATGGTGATCGACGCCAATAGTGACTTCCTGCGGTTCCTCAAGGATCCCCAGGGCGGCCGCTGAGAGTCATTGCCCTGACCTAAAACCGGAATACCTCGGTATTCCGGTTTTTTTGTGCCTGCCAACAGTGTAAAATTCTGCCGGTTTTGGTTCGGGTTTTCTCCTGCTCCGGACCTCGCCCTAAAATCCTGTGCATTCCCCCCGGCTTCGGTTGCTGCGGGGCAGAACGGACAACGGAATCTCATGACAGTATCTGATCGCTGGTTACTGCCGGATGGCGTGGAAGACATTCTGCCGCCTCTCGCAGGACAGATAGAATCCCTGCGCCGGGATGTAATGGACACCTGCCAGCGCTGGGGGTACCAGCTGGTAATCCCGCCGCTGATTGAATACCTGGAATCCCTGTTTACCGGAACCGGCCACGATCTTGAACTGCAGACGTTCAAACTGACCGATCAACTGACCGGCAGGATGATGGGCGTTCGCGCGGACATGACCCCCCAGGCGGCCAGAATTGATGCCCATACCCTCGGGCAGGAAGGCATTACCCGGTTGTGTTATGCCGGCCATGTGCTGCATACCCGTCCACGGCACATGCTCACGGGCCGTACTCCGATCCAGGCCGGTTGTGAGCTGTTTGGCAGTGCCTCCGAAGCGGCGGATATGGAAGTGATCAGTCTGATGCTGGAGACCCTGCGGGTTTCCGGGATGCCCAGAGTGCACCTGGACCTGGCTCACGTCGCCATCTATGAAAGCCTGATGGGAGAAGCCGGCTTCGATCGGGATACCGAAGCGGCCATATTTGACGCCATGGCCCGCAAATCCGTTCCAGAGCTGGACGAATTGCTCGGCTCCTGTGCTGCCGACACCGCCGGTGGTCGTCTGCGGGAACTGGCCCGGGTCAGTGGCGGAGCGGAAGCTTTGCAGGAAGCCAGGAAGATTCTTGAAGGTGCGCCCGAAGCCCTGACTGGCGCCCTTGACCAGTTGGGCCGCGTGGCGGATATGCTGACCCGTGACTTCCCGGAAATCAGTTTCGGCTTCGATTTCTGCGAATTGCGTGGCTACAACTACCACACCGGTCTGGTGTTTGCCGCCTACGCGCCGGGCCACGGTGATGCGGTGGCCAAGGGTGGCCGCTACGACGCCATCGGTAGTGACTTTGGCCGCGCCAGGCCGGCAACCGGCTTCAGCCTGGACGTTCGTGCACTGGTCTCCCTGGGGGAGCGCGTGGTGCGCCGCACCGGCGCTGTGTGGGCGCCCGCCGATGCAGATCCTGCACTGGAAGGGGTGATTTCCGGACTGCGCCTGACGGAAACCGTGGTGCGGGCACTGCCGGAAGATGCGGATACCGACCCGAAAGCCAGGGGTTGTGACAGAGTTTTGGTAAAGCGTGACGGCCAGTGGGTCGTGGATCAACTGAGCTGAATTGAGAGAGAATCATGGGTAAAAATGTAGTTGTGCTGGGCACCCAGTGGGGTGATGAAGGCAAGGGCAAGATTGTTGATCTGCTGACTGACAAGGTCGCAGCCGTGGTTCGTTTCCAGGGCGGCCATAATGCCGGCCACACCCTGGTTATTGAAGGCAAGAAGACCGCGTTGCATCTCATTCCGTCCGGTATTCTCCGTCAGGAAGTACAGTGCCTGATTGGTAATGGCGTTGTGCTGTCACCGGAAGCCCTCCTGAAGGAGGTGCGTGAACTGGAAGCCAATGGTGTGGCGGTGCGTGATCGCCTGCGTATCAGCCTGGCGTGCCCCATAATTCTCAGAACCCACGTCCGTATTGACCAGGCCCGCGAGCGCGCCAAGGGCAATGAAAAGATTGGTACTACCGGTCGTGGTATCGGGCCGGCCTATGAAGACAAGGTGTCCCGCCGTGGCGTTCGCCTTGGGGATTTGTGTAATCCGGCAGCGTTTGAGGAAAAGCTGCGGGAGATCATGTCCTACCACAACTTCGTGTTGACCGAGTATTTCAAGGAAGAGGCCGAGGATATCGACGCCGCATTGGCGGAGCTCAGGCTGATGGCTGAAGAAATTCTGCCGATGGCTGCGGACGTCACCGACATCCTGCATGACTACCGCAAACGCGGTGAGAATATCCTGTTCGAAGGCGCTCAGGGCTCGCTGCTGGATATTGACCTGGGTACCTACCCCTATGTCACCTCGTCCAACACCACGGCGGGTGGAACCGCAACCGGGTCCGGTTTCGGTCCGCTGTTCCTGGACTATGTGCTGGGCATTACCAAGGCCTACACCACCCGCGTTGGTTCCGGTCCTTTCCCGACCGAGCTGTTCGATGACATGGGGCATCACCTGGCGGTGAAAGGCAACGAAATCGGTACCACTACCGGGCGTTCCCGTCGTTGTGGCTGGTTTGATGCGGTAGCCCTGCGCCACGCGATCCAGATCAACAGTGTCTCCGGTATCTGCCTGACCAAGCTGGACGTACTGGACGGCATGGACACGGTGAAGGTGTGCGTGGGTTACAAAACCCCCAAGGGTGAGATTTTCCGTCCCCCCATTGGGTGTGACACCTACGATGACATTGAGCCGGTGTACGCTGAGCTGCCGGGCTGGCAGGAAAGCACCGTTGGCCTGACCAGTCTGGAGCAGTTGCCGGAAAATGCGAAAGCCTATATCCGCTTCCTGGAAGAACAGATCGAGGCCCCGATCGACATTATCTCAACCGGGCCGGATCGGGTGGAGACAGTGACGCTCCGTCATCCGTTTGGCGAATAAGGCCGAAGGCCTGGCGATAAAAAACCCGCTTCCGAGCGGGTTTTTTCATAGACGGAGCCGGGAAATCAGGGCTTGCTGGCGATGACCGTCGCCCGTTTGGGGCCGGGGTAGCCTTCAACGGTTTTAGCCGGGTCGTCCGGGTCGAGGAAATCCGCCAGGGAGTTGAACCGCATCCAGTCGGTCTGGCGCTGTTCCTCAATGGTGGTCTCGGTGACATCCACCACCCGCGCGTCCCTGAATCCGGTGCGGTCAAGCCACCGCAACAGGGTGTCGCAGCTGGGCAGAAACCACACGTTGCGCATCTGGCCGTAGCGATCCTCAGGCATCAGGCTGTAGCCTTCCGGACCATCCACCACCAGTGTTTCCAGCACCAGCTCACCGCCACGGCGCAGGGTGTCCTTTAGCTCCAGTAAGTGATCCAGAGGGGACCGGCGGTGATAGAGCACGCCCATGGAGAACGTGGTGTCGAACGATTCCAGTTTGCCGGGAAGGTCTTCCATGCGCACCGGAAGCAGGTCCACGGGGGCGTCTTTCACATATTTTTTAACACTGAGGAACTGGAACAGGAACAGCAGCCCGGGGTCGATTCCGATGACCCGCCCGGCGCCTTCCCCCAGCATGCGCCAGCAGTGATAGCCGGAGCCGCAGCCTACGTCGAGAATACGTCGCCCCGTCAGATCCGACAGGTAAGGGGCAACCCGGTCCCACTTCCAGTCGGAACGCCATTCGGTGTCGATGTAGGTGCCAAAGAAATCAAAGGGTCCCTTGCGCCAGGGCATCAACCCCCTCAACCCAGATTCCAGCTGCTTCTGCTGTGAATCGCTGAGGGTCGTTTCCGTGCCCAGGGTAATAGCGGACGTGTCCAGCCTGGAACGGGCGTCGGGAACCTCGGGAAGCTGAGCCAATGCCCCCATCCAGCGGGCGATGTCGCCGTGGGGGTTGTCCTCAAATCGACGCCGGAGTTGTTGGGTCAGCAGGGTGGACCAGCGTTCCTGGCCGTCAGTGTTTAATTCGTCGAGGAGGGCCTGGTAGCAGCCCTGCCAGTCAAAGGTTGCCATGGAAACTCCTCAGGCAGCGGATTTGATGGCCAGCATGGACACGAAGTTGAAGCATTGGTACCAGACCACAATCTGGTCAAAGCCGGCCTGCTCCAATCGCGTGCGGTGATCGGCCAGGCTTTCCGGAATCAATACCTGTTCAATGGCGGAGCGCTTCTGGCTGATTTCCAGGTCGGAATAGCCGTTGGCCCGCTTGAACTCATGGTGCAGGCGGGTCTGGGTGTCCTGTTCTTCGGGTGACTCGAAGCGGATCTTTTCCGACAGGATCAGCACCCCGCCCGGGCGGGTGGCGCTGGCAATGCGCTTTAGCAGGGCTGCCCGCTGCTCCGGTGGCACGAACTGCAGCGTGAAATTGAGCGTGGTAACCGAGGCATCGCTGAGTTCTGTCTCAAGAATGTCTTCGCAACGCAGCTGCACCGGCAGGGCGCTGTCATCCAGGGCGACGTAGTGTTCGCAGCGCTCGATCATGGCATCGGAGTTATCGACGCCGATAAGGGTGCAGTCGTCGAAGGGTATGCCGTGTCTCATCGCCAGGGTGGAGGCACCGAGGGAACAGCCCAGATCGTAGCAATTGGAACCGGCCTGGACGTACTGTTCGGTGATCACCTCGATCATCGGAATGATAGTGGTGTAACCGGGAACCGAACGGCGGATCATGTCCGGGAACACCCGGGCCACCGAGGCATCGAAGCGAAAATCCTCCGGGTTACGCTCGGTGGCGAACAGGCGATCGGTTTCCTGCATCGGCACGCGGGGCTTGTCACTCATTGCCGGCGGTGTCCTCTGACGGCTGCTGGGCAGAAGGGCGGCTGCATCTTACCCCCCGGTTCTTGTAGTCCACGACAATGCCACGGAAATCCGGGTCCACGTCTGCGGCGATGGCCAGGTAGCCCTGTTCGCAGGCGGCGTGCAGCTCAGAGGATTTGGGCGACATGCGGAAGTCGTCTCCGGGGGTAACATGAATGGCCTGGAATTCGCCGACCGGTACGTTGTCCTTGTTGTTGGAGTGATCAATGCGACCACTCACCTCAAGGATCACCACGGTGGCGATGGCTGTGCCAATAGCCGTAGCGATCAGACTGCGGACCGTGAATCTGGCCTCTTTCTCGCTCATCAGAAATTCTCCGGGTTAATGCTTCTGTCCGGTCGTCAGTACTGACCGGGAATATTGATTGGCGGTGCCTGCAGGGCGGCAAGCTGCTCCCGCATGGCCAATACCTGGTCTGACCAGAACCTGGGCTGGGTAAACCAGGGGAAGAATCTGGGGAACGCCGGGTCATCCCAGCGTTTTGCCAGCCAGGCGCAATGGGCAATCTGCCGGTAGCAGCGCAGGGGCTCGATCAGGTGGCGCTCGCGTCGATTGAAGTCGCGAAACATTTCATAGCCTTCCAGCAGTTCGCCGAACTGCTCGCCCCGTTCGGCATCGTCGCCATTGAGCAGCAGCCAGAGATCCTGGATCGCCGGCCCGGTGCGGCAGTCGTCCAGGTCGACAAACAGCATCTGTTCTTCACGGCACAGGATGTTGCCGGCATGGCAGTCGCCATGGAGTCTCAGGGATTCGACTTCACCGGCGTCATCAATCCTGCGGGCACAGGCATCGTACAGATCGGGAATCAGGCTGTCCCAGGCCGGGCGCAGGTCTGCGGGGATCCAGTCGCCGTCAATCAACAGCTGATTCTTGCTGGTGATGCCGTCGAGGATATTGAACGCGGGGCGGTGCTCGAAAGGCTTGCTGGCACCGATGTTGTGGAGCTGTCCCAGCCACTGGCCGAGCCGGTAGAGGGTGTCCGTGACACTGGTGTCCGGCGCCTGACCGCCGCGCTGGGGAAAGACTGCAAACTGAAACTGCTGCCATTGGCCCAGGGTATCTCCGGAGGGCATAGCCATCGGGGCGACCACCGGGATATCTGCCGCAGTCAGTTCTGCCGTGAAGGTATGCTCCTCACGTATCTGGGCCTCGGACCAGCGGCCGGGGCGATAGAACTTGGCAATGATCGGCGTGCTGTCCTCAACGCCAATCTGGTAAACCCGGTTTTCGTAGCTGTTCAGGGCGAACAGGCGGCCGTTGATCACGAAACCTGCACTTTCCATGGCGTCCAGAATGGTGTCGGGAGTCAGGGCGTCGTAGGGGTGGGTGGAGGTTTCGGTCATAGGATCGGTATCAGCGCCTTGAGTCTTGCCTGGCCTGCATGTTGCTGAGGTGGTACCAATTGTCATCCAGCTCCCAGCGAACTCGGTCGATGCCGGAAGCGTTCAGTACAATATCACCAGCCCTGGCCTGGACCTGGGCAAGCTCACGCTCTGCCCGCTGCCAGTCCCGGTGATTGTCACCCAGATTCTGCATGCTCGGAAAAATGGTGGTCAGCGCCTGGTGGGTGGAGATGTTGTGGGACCGTAAGGAACTCATGATGGCGGTATTGCCTTCGACCCTCAGCACCCGGTGCTGGTAGGGGTAGTCTGCCACCATGGCGTCTGCTTTCAGGCTGTTGTTGAGGCTGATGACCTCGAATCCTCTCCAGCCCAGCCATCCCACAAACAGGGCGGCAACCAGCATGACCGTTAAAAACTGCTTCCTGTCCGACATCTCACACCTGCATCCTGCACTAACGTGACTTCCCAGTATAACGCGTCCGGTGCGGGTTCGTAATGCGAATACCGATGAGTCCGCAGGCTTTTTCGCGGTTATCGGGTTTTGCGGTACTCTCGGGTGCAAAGATCAACGAAAAGGCAGGAAAAAATGGCGCAGCTGGAGACGCTCCAGGCGGATACGGTGGTGATCGGGGCGGGAGTCGTCGGGTTAGCGGCTGCCCGGGCTCTCGCCAGGCAGGGCAGGGAGGTACTGGTACTGGAAGCGGGGGATCATTTTGGCGAGGGGCTCTCCTCCCGGAACAGCGAAGTGATCCACGCGGGTATCTATTATCCGCAGGATTCCCTGAAGGCCCGGCTGTGCGTGCGCGGGCGGGCTCAGCTCTATGAATACTGCTGGAAACGTCACATTGGCCACCGCAAAACCGGTAAATGGATTGTGGCAACCCGGGAGTCGCAAATCGAAAAACTGGAGGAGATCCAGGCCCGGGCCAGGCTCAATGGCGTGGCGCTGGCCATGAATGAGGCGGATGCCGTGAACACCCGCTTGCCCGGAGTTTCCGCCTGCGCGGCGCTGTATTCGCCGGAAACCGGCATTATCGATAGTCACGGCCTGATGGTTTCCCTGTTGGCAGACCTGGAGTATGCAGGCGGGCAACTGGTGAGGCGTGCGCCGGTGACCGCTGCCTGCTCCGATGACGCAGGGCATCGTCTGATAATCGGCGGGGCCATGCCGTGTGAGTTGTCGGCCCGGCGCGTCATCAATGCCGCTGGCCTGGGTGCCGTGCCGTTGGCGGGAATCTGGCAGGGGTTGCCGGATTCCGGCCGACCCGAGCAATGGTTCGCGCGCGGCGTCTACTTCAGTTACAACGGCCGTCATCCTTTCAACTCCCTGATTTATCCGGTGCCTGAACCTGGCGGCCTGGGTGTGCATCTGACACTCGACCTTGCCGGGCAGGCCCGTTTTGGACCGGACGTGGAATGGATTACCACTGAGGACTACACCGTCAATCCGGAGCGGGTAAACGCGTTTATCGACGGGATCAGGCAGTGGTGGCCAGAACTGGACGCCGACCGTTTGCAGCCTGCCTATGCTGGCGTTCGTCCCAAGCTGAGCGGGCCAGGCGGCGGTTTCGCCGATTTCCGGATTGATGGGCCCGCGGACCACGGTGTGCCGGGACTGGTGAACCTGTTTGGAATCGAGTCACCGGGCCTGACCTCCTGCCTGGCCATTGCCGATTATGTCGCTGCCAGGGTCTAGCCGGGTGTCCGGGCCAGCGCCCAAACCTGCACGTCCGCCGCACCTGCCTCCATCAGTGCCGCCGTCAGCATCCGGGCGGTGGCGCCGGTGGTGACCACGTCATCCACCAAGGCTATCCGCGCCGGTACCGCACCGCTCACGTCAAACATGCCGCGCAGGTTTTGCAGCCGCGCTTCCCGGCCAAGTTCCCGCTGTGGTCTGGCGTGTCGGAGGCGTCTGATCCGGGTGCTGGACCAAGGTATTTTTAGTGCCAGGGATAACTGCTCCGCAATATCCTCTGCCTGGTTAAAGCCCCTTTGGCGCCTGCGCTTGCGGTGCATCGGGGCGGGCACGATCAGTTCTGGCTTAAGCTCGGGGCTGGACTGGAAATGCCTGGACAGGTGCTCCGCCAGAGCCATCACCAGTGGTCGCGCATATTTCCGCTGACCGTTGTATTTATACCGCCCAATCATCCCGTCCACCGGGTACTGATATCGCCAGGGTGCGATGGTATGGCTGAAAGGTGGCGGCGTGGACAGGCATTCACCGCAGGTCAGCGTATCTGCAGGAAAGGCCATGGGCAGGGCGCAGCACCGGCAATGCCAGCGGTTGACCGGTAAGTCATCGCGGCATCCCGGGCATAAGCCGTTGATTGCCTTATGGTCGAGGCAGGCGACACAGCTTCCTGCTGTTTTCTCGCTGTTAACCTTTAGTTCCATCAAGGTTGACAGCAGTTTCAGTCCCTTTATCATTCGTCTATCCGTAAACCAGTAACCCGTAAAAGGTTAACAGGGCCCTATTATGACCGCTACTACTCCCCGTCACGACTGGACGCTTCAGGAAGCCCGCGAACTGTTCCAGCTGCCGTTCAATGACTTGTTGTTCCGTGCCCAGAGCGTTCACCGGGAATTCTTCGATCCCAATGAAGTCCAGGTGAGCACGTTGTTGTCGATCAAGACCGGCGCCTGCCCGGAGGATTGTAAGTACTGTCCCCAGAGCGGTCATTACAACACCGGCCTTGAGAAAGAAAAACTGCTGGAAATTGAGAAAGTGATCGCAGAAGCGCAGGCCGCCCGCGAGAAAGGGGCCTCCCGTTTCTGTATGGGCGCGGCGTGGCGCAGCCCCACCAAAAAGGACATGCCCTACGTTCTGGATATGGTGCGTCAGGTGAAGTCCCTGGGGCTGGAAACCTGCATGACCCTGGGTATGCTTCAGGAAGACCAGGCCAAAGAACTCGCCGATGCGGGGCTGGATTACTACAACCATAACCTCGACACGTCCGAAAAGTATTACAGCCATATCATCACCACCCGTACTTACCAGGATCGTCTCGATACCCTCGACAATGTCCGCAAGGCCGGCATGAAAGTCTGTTGTGGCGGCATCATGGGTATGGGTGAGGACGAGGACGACCGTGTCGGTCTGCTGGTACAGCTGGCGAACCTGCCGCACCATCCCGAGAGTGTGCCGGTGAATATGCTGGTGAAGGTGAAGGGCACGCCCATGGAGGACGTGGAAGATCTCGATCCGTTTGATTTCGTCCGTATTATTGCCGTGGCCCGTATCATGATGCCGGAATCCCACGTGCGGCTGTCCGCCGGGCGGGAGAACATGAATGAGCAAATGCAGGCGTTGTGTTTCATGGCCGGCGCCAACTCCATTTTCTACGGCGAGAAGCTGCTGACGACGGCCAACCCGGAAGCCGATGCCGACATGGCGCTGTTCCGTCGTCTGGGAATCAACCCTGAGCAACGGGAGCAGTGTGCGACCGAGGAACAGGAAGAAGAGGAGATTGCCGAGGCCGTAGAGTACGAAGCCACTCGCCATATGTTCTACGACGCCACCCGGGAATCCGCGTAAACCGACAGACACCGCTATCAACTCCCAGGAATTGACCAGTGCGAGACTTCGCGGCAGAACTTGAGCAACGCAAACAGGCGGGCCTGTACCGGACCCGCCGGCAGATTTCCGGCCCCCAGCAGCCGTCCCTGACCTCCGATGGTCAGCGCCTGCTGTCGTTCTGCAGCAACGATTACCTGGGCCTGGCCAATCATCCCGCCAACATTGAAGCCCTCAGGGATGCCTTGCCGGAGACCGGCCTGGGTGGCGCGGCATCTCACCTGATTTGTGGCCATCACGATGCCCACCACCGTCTGGAAGAGCGTCTGGCGGCGTTTACCCAGCGCAGCGCTGCGTTGTTCTTCTCCACCGGTTATATGGCCAATATGGGCGTAATCTCTGCCCTGGCCGGACGGGGAGATACGATTTTCTCCGACCGCCTCAACCATGCATCCATCATAGACGGATGCATTCTCAGCCGCGCCAAGGTTCGTCGCTACCCCCACAGCGATATGGCGGCACTGGAGCGGATGCTGGCGGACACGTCGGGCCATAAGCTGGTGGTGACCGACGGGGTGTTCAGCATGGATGGCGACCTGGCGCCGCTCAGGGAATTGGCCGCGTTGTGCAAGGCACATGATGCCTTGTTGGTGGTGGATGATGCCCACGGCGTTGGTGTGCAGGGCCCCCAGGGGCGTGGCAGTGTCGCGGAACTGGGCTTGTCCGAGGATGATGTGCCGGTACTGATTGGCACCCTTGGCAAGGCGGTGGGAACCAGTGGCGCCTTTGTCGCCGGGCCCAGGGTATTGATGGATTACCTGGTGCAGAAAGCGCGAACCTATATCTATACCACGGCCATGCCGCCGGCCATCGCCATGGCGACCTGTGCCAGTCTGGACCTGATCGAGCGGGATGATGAGCGGCGAGCACACCTGCGTGAATTGATCGAGCGATTCCGTCGTGGGGCCAGCGAACTTGGGTATCAGTTGATGCCTTCCGAAACACCGATCCAGCCGATCATGGTGGGTGACAACTGGTCTGCGCTGGCACTGAGCAAAGCGTTGGAAGAGAAAGGTCTGCTGGTGACAGCGATTCGTCCGCCAACAGTCCCTGAAGGCGAGGCAAGACTGCGGGTAACCCTGAGTGCCGCCCACCGGATGGCGGACGTAGACACGTTGCTGCAGGGGCTGGCGGACTGCCGCGCACTGTCGGGCATCGTGGTGGAACAGACGGCATGAACACTGTGGGCAGCGACACGCTGGTTGTTATTGGTGGTTGGGGCGTACGGTGTGAAATGCTGTCTGGCTTATATGAACGCTGGCCCGGCGAGGTGATACCGGTCAGTCTGAATGATGAGCTGATGGCCGGGTGCGACTCGGTCAGTGCGGTTGCAGACGAATTACTGGGCCGCTTTCCAAAGCCCGCGGTTTGGATGGGGTGGTCCCAGGGTTCACAGATTGCCATGGCGGCCGCTGCTCGCAACACCGGTGCCGTGACTTCCCTGGTCACCGTAGGGGGATTCCCCCGATTCACCGAAACAGCGGGGTGGCCTTCTGGCATGCCGCAAGGCGAATTTGAGGCGTTTGCCAGAGGTATCGCCAGGGATCCTGATCGGTACTGGATGCATTTCCTGTTGCTGATGATCAATGGCGATGCCGGGGAAGGTCGGGCCCGGGAGAGGCTGAAATTCTGGTTGAAGCAGGGCCCGCCGGTATCCGGCGAGAATCTCGTCAAAGGGCTGGACTGGCTCAGGAAAGAGGATTTCAGGTCGCTATGGGGTAGCCCCGGCGTGCCGGCGTTGCATCTCATGGGAGAACAGGACGTTGTGGTCAGGCCCTGGCGTGAGCGGTCTGAGCTGTCCGGGCAAAGCTGCGCTGGCGTTATCTCGGGGATGGCTCACTGGCCAACGGGCGAAGCTGCCGATGAATGTCAGCAGGTCATGGCAGAGTTTCTGGCGGGCACGCGGGAGGTGGGTCAATGGACGTCCTGATGCGTTCACCCGGCGAGGCCCAGCGCAACGACCAACCGCGAAAGCAGGACATTGCGCGGGATTTTGGTGGGGCTTCTGAAACCTACGAATCCGCGTCGCGGCTGCAGCGCCACATGGGCGACGTAATGCTGGACCGGCTTGGCCAGTGGCGGGCAGGGGGCGATAACCCAGATATTCTCGACCTTGGCTGTGGTACCGGATGGTTCACGCGCAAACTGCTCAAGGCTTATCCTGGGGCTCATGTCACCGGGGTCGATCTGTCGCCGGGCATGATCAATCACGCCAGCCTGAACAGTCCGGCCCCCATTGATTGGCTGGTGGCTGATGCCGGGAGTTTGCCGCTTCCCGACAACAGTGTGGATATCGTCTTCAGTAACCTGATGATTCAATGGTGCGATCATCCTCAGCAGGTTCTGGCCGAATGCCGGCGCCTGTTACGCCCTGACGGCATGCTGGTGTGTTCAACGCTGCTGGATGGCACCCTGAAAGAGCTGGAGCAGGCGTGGGCGCAGGCCGATCCGGGGCGCCGACATGTCAATCGGTTCGAGGCCGCATCCGCCATCAATCGGTACGTGGACGAAGCGTTGCCTGGCGGCGAAGTAACGACAGGCACCGTCACCCTGGACTATCCCTCGCCCCTGGCGCTTACCCGTGAGCTGAAATCCCTGGGAGCGGGTTACAAGGGCCAGGACCGGCGTCGCACAGCGACAGCCCCGGGGCGTCTGCGAGCCATGTGTGCGAACTATCCGCGAACCCCCGAAGATACCATTCTGGCGTCTTATCAGGCGTGTTGGATTACCTACTCATTCCCTTTCCCTAACCCTAATTTCTGAACAGGTTGATCATGGCCAGGAAAAGCTTTTTTGTCACAGGCACAGACACCGGAGTGGGCAAGACCATCGCATCGGCTGCCATACTGGAGGCCGCCAGGGCGATGGACAAACGCACCATTGCCATGAAGCCGGTGGCCTCCGGCTGCGAGCAGACACCGGAAGGTCTGCGGAACGAGGATGCGCTGATTTTGCAGGCTTCGATGACGGAATCCTTGCCCTATGATCAGATCAACCCGATCACCCTGGAACCGGCGATTGCACCCCATGTGGCGGCGGAGCAGGCCGGTCGGCAGCTGACGGCGCAACGGCTGGTTGGATTTTGCCGGGGCTTGCAGATGCAGCCTGCGGATCTGATGCTGATCGAAGGAGCCGGTGGCTGGCGGGTACCCCTGAACGACAGGGAAACCTACTCGGCGGTGCCGCGGGAGCTGGGCACCGGGGTTATCCTGGTGGTGCCCCTGAGGCTGGGGTGCATAAACCACGCGCTGCTGAGTGCGGAAGCCATTCGTCAGGATGGATTGAAGCTGGCTGGCTGGGTCGCAAACCGTCCCGAACAGGAGGCCATGAGTTGTGAGCAGGAAACCCTGAACTACCTGCTTACCCACCTCGGGGCGCCCTGTCTGGGTGTTCTGCCCTGGCATCAGAACCCGAATCCGCAGGAGCTGGCGGAGTTCCTTAAAATCGAAGCCCTGTTTGAAAATTGATCAAATTTGTGGCCTACTGAGCTCAGTCAGGGTCATCAGGTATCGCAGTCATGATCAATAACGCATTGGGTATTGGTATCCAGGGCATCCAGGACGGCATGGCGGGCATGGAGAATGCAGCCCGGAAGATTGTCCGTGGTGGCGCCGATGGTCCCCAGGGTAGTGCAGAGGGCGCCGGCTCTCTGGTCGAGCCCATAGTCGAACTGAATCTTTACGAACGCAGTGTTGAGGCGTCGGCACAGGTTGTCAAAACCGCTGATGAAACACTCGGCACCCTGCTGGATATCAAGGCCTGACAGCAGGCCTCTTTCCACCTTGAATCGTTCACATTGAACCGGTTTTCGAGCCAACCCGATGATGATATCCGGCGCGCTTCCTTCCTTTTCTCCCGCCTTTTCCCCGGCCACGCCTGAGGGGAAATCTGCTGTGTCCGGTGCAAGCGAACCGGGAAGACCTGATGAACCCGGAAGCACCAAGCCATCCGCCGAACAGGATAAATCTTCTGCGCCCCGCAGGACGGACAGTGCTCCCGGAAGCGCCCAATCGCTGGATGCGGCGCAGCTCAAGGAATTGACCGAGCTGAAGGCGCGGGATCGGGAGGTGCGGGCCCACGAAACCGCGCACAAGGCGGTCGGTGGCCAGTACGCCGGTGCGATTTCCTACGACTACCAGCGTGGGCCCGATGGCGCTCGCTATGCCGTCGGCGGCGAAGTATCCATTGATGTCTCGCCGGTACAGGGCGACCCGGAAGCCACCATTGATAAAATGCGCGTGGTTCGTGCCGCTGCCATGGCGCCTGCGGAGCCTTCCTCCCAGGACCGCGCCGTGGCGGCCGAGGCTACGCAGGTTATGCTGCAGGCCCAGGTCGATCTTTATCGGCAGGCCAGTGACACCTATCAATCGGTGTCGAAAATGAATGATTCTGATACCGAGTCAGGGCGCTCATCCTCTCACTCTGTAATGGCCTGATTGGCCAATCTTTTCTCTTCAGATAGGCGCTGCATCCGCATCGCCCCGGTCTTTCTGGCCACAAATCGCAACACAAATTTCCGGCCGGGCTATTGACAATTCTGTGCCTCTAAACGTATGTTTCAAACAAGTGTTTAATTAAGGCTGTGGTGCGATAGCGTCACAGTGTCTGAGCAAACCCCAAGGCCAAGTACTGCAACCTGCGTTGCAGATGTGACCAAAACCTGAGGTGGATTACATGCCTGAATACAAAGCGCCCCTGCGTGACATCAAATTCGTAATGAACGAGCTGCTGAACAGCGAGCAGCACTACGCCAATCTGGAAGGTGCCGAGGATGCAACTCCGGATATGGTGGACGCCATTATCGGGGAAGGTGCCAAGTTCTGTGAGCAGGTACTGTCTCCGCTGAACCAGGTGGGTGACAAGGAAGGCTGTACCTGGAGCGAAGACGGTGTGAAAACACCGACTGGCTTCAAAGAAGCGTACCAGCAGTACGTTGAAGGTGGCTGGCCGTCCATGACTGCCGATCCCAACTACGGTGGTCAGGGCCTGCCGCACTCCCTGGGCCTGGTCATGAGCGAAATGGTCGGCACCTCCAACTGGTCCTGGGGCATGTACCCGGGGCTGAGCCACGGCGCCACCAACACAATTGAAGCGCACGGCACCGAAGAGCAGAAGCAGACTTACCTCACCAAACTGATCAGCGGTGAGTGGACCGGCACCATGTGCCTGACCGAGCCGCACTGTGGTTCCGACCTGGGCACCCTGCGTTCCAAGGCCGAGCCGAATGCCGATGGTACTTACGCCATCACCGGCACCAAGATCTTTATCTCTGCCGGTGAGCACGACATGGCAGAGAACATCGTTCACATCGTTCTGGCACGCCTGCCGGGCGCTCCGGAAGGCACCAAGGGTATTTCCCTGTTCATCGTGCCCAAGAACCTGCCGAACGAAGACGGTTCTTCCGGTGAGCGTAACGCCGTTTCCTGTGGCTCCATTGAGCACAAGATGGGCATTCACGGCAACGCCACCTGCGTGATGAACTTCGACGGCGCCAAGGGCTGGCTGATCGGGCCGGAGAATAAGGGTCTGAACTGCATGTTCACCTTTATGAACACTGCTCGTATCGGTACCGCTATCCAGGGTCTGGGTGCGGCCGAGCTGGGCTTCCAGGGCTCGCTGACCTACTCCAAGGACCGTCTGGCCATGCGCTCCCTGAGCGGCCCCAAGAATCCGGAAGGCATTGCTGATCCGATCATCGTTCACCCGGACGTACGTCGCATGCTGCTGACCCAGAAGGCCGTTGCTGAAGGCGCCCGTGCCCTGATCTACCTGACGGCACAGCAGGCGGATATCGTTCACAGTGGCAAGACCGAAGAAGAGCGCAAGGCCGCTGACGAGGCCCTGGGCTTCCTGACGCCGATTGCCAAGGCCTTCCTGACCGAAATCGGTTACGAAGCAGCCAACCTGGGCATGCAGGTGTTCGGTGGCCACGGCTTCATTTCCGAGTGGGGCATGGAGCAGAACGTACGTGACGCCCGTATCGGCATGATCTACGAGGGTACCACCGGTATCCAGGCGCTGGATCTGCTGGGCCGTAAGGTTCTGATGACCCAGGGCGAATCCCTGAAGGGCTTCACCAAGCAGGTACACGTTTTCTGCAAGGAAAACGCTGACAACGAGCAGCTGAAGGAATTCCTGGAGCCGCTGGCGGCCCTGAACAAGGAATGGGGCGATCTGACCATGAAGATCGGTATGACCGCGATGAAGAACCGCGAAGAAGTCGGTGCTGCGTCCGTGGACTACCTGATGTACTCCGGTTACGCCGTGTTCGCCTACCTTTGGGCCCGTATGGCCAAGGTGGCACTGGACAAGATGGCCGAAGGAACCAGCGAAGAGCTGTTCTACAACGCCAAGGTTCAGACCGCGCGCTTCTACTTCAAGCGTATGCTGCCCCGTGCCAAGGGGCATGCCGAGAGCATGCTGGCCGGCGCTGACAGCCTGATGGACATGCCGGAAGACGCCTTCGCCATCTAAGGCGCGGGCAGGCAGACCCAGAAAAGCCCGCTCTCCCCGGAGGCGGGCTTTTTTCATGAGTTAGGCTCGCCAATAGGGTAGAATACGCCCTCATAAAAATAACGTTGAGCGGACACATAGCCGAGGTGCGCGACAGCAAACAGCTGGGTGCGTGCCGACAGACTGACTGGATTTTTGGAGAGTTTTTAGATGGCTGATTATCAGGCACCTTTACGTGACATGCGCTTTGTTCTGAACGAAGTTTTCGATGCACCGGCACTTTGGGCATCACTGCCGAAAGTGGCGGAGAACGTGGACCCGGACACCGCCGATGCCATTCTGGAAGAAGCCGGCAAAATCACCAGTGGTGTGCTGGCCCCGCTGAACCGTGAGGGTGATGAGCAGGGCAGTAAGTGGAATGACGGTGAAGTGACTGCGCCAGAGGGCTTCAAGGAAGCCTACCAGACCATCGTGGAAGGTGGCTGGAATGGTCTGGGCGGTAACCCGGAATTTGGCGGCATGGGCATGCCCAAGACCTTGGTGGCTCAGTTCGAGGAAATGATGCAGGGCGCCAACATGGCGTTCGGCCTGGCGCCGATGCTGACAGCCGGCGCTTGCCTGGCCCTGGACGCCCACGGTAGCCAGGAACTGAAAGAAAAGTACCTGCCCAACATGTATTCCGGCGTCTGGTCCGGCGCCATGGATCTGACCGAGCCCCACGCCGGTACCGATCTGGGCATTATCCGCACCAAGGCCGAGCCGAACGACGACGGCTCCTTTAACGTCACAGGCACCAAGATCTTTATCACCTGGGGCGAGCACGACATGGCGGAAAACATCATCCACCTGGTGCTGGCCAAGCTGCCGGACGCTCCGAAAGGGCCGAAGGGCATTTCCCTGTTCCTGGTACCGAAGTTCATGGTGAACGAAGACGGTTCGCTGGGTGAGCGCAACAGCTTCAGCTGTGGCTCCATCGAGAAGAAGATGGGCATCAAGGGCTCCGCCACCTGCGTGATGAACTTCGACGGCGCCAAAGGCTGGCTCGTAGGCGAGGAGAACAAGGGCCTGGCGGCCATGTTCACCATGATGAACTACGAGCGCCTGGGTGTTGGCATTCAGGGCATTGGCGCGGCGGAAGCTTCCCTGCAAAGTGCCCGTGAGTATGCTCTGGAGCGCACCCAGAGCCGTGCCCCGACTGGCGCCGAGCAGCCGGAGAAGACCGCAGACCCGATTCTGGTGCACCCAGACGTCCGTCGCATGCTGCTGACCATGAAAGGCTATGTGGAAGGCGGTCGCACCTTCTCCACCTACGTTGCCCAGTGGCTGGATATTTCCAAGTACGCCGAGGATGATGAGCGCCGCAAGCACGCCGAAGGCATGGTGGCGTTGCTGACTCCGGTAGCCAAGGCCTTCCTGACCGACCGCGGCCTCGACGCCTGCATCATGGGTCAGCAGGTCTTCGGTGGTCACGGCTTCATCCGTGAATGGGGCCAGGAGCAGTTGGTTCGTGACTGCCGCATTACCCAGATCTACGAGGGTACCAACGGTATCCAGGCGCTGGACCTGATGGGCCGTAAGGTCGTTGGTAGCCAGGGCAAGCTGTACGAGCTGTTTGCCAATGACGTGGCTTCCTTTATCGAGGAAAACAGCGGTGATGAACACCTGCGTCCTTACCTGGAGCCACTGGCTGCCGCGTTCGAGCGTCTGTCCGATGTCACAGAACACGTGATCAACCAGGCGGGGGATAACCCCAATGCCATCGGCGCTGCGTCCGTGGACTACCTGGACCTGTTTGGTCTGACGGCCCTGGGCTATATGTGGGCGAAGATCGTCAAGGCCGCTGCTCCGAAAGCCGAAGGTGATACCTCCGGTTTCTACACCGGTAAGCTGAAGACAGCACGGTTCTACTTTGACCGTCTACTGCCGAAGACGGTATCGCTGGCGGAAGGTATCCGCAGTGGTAGTGACTCGATGATGGCGCTGACTGCCGAGGAGTTCTGATCGTTACGGTCAAATGACACGTAGTCGGAAAAAGGCAGGTCCTGGGAGGGACCTGCCTTTTTTAGTATTGGGTCAGGAGATTTACAGATTTTCCATAGCTTCCGGCTTCAGGATAAACAGGTTCTCGTTACCCTGAAGCTCACTGACCTGGCGATGGCGCGTCAGCTCGCTGTCGTCCGGCGGATCCATCCGGTTCCAGCTTTTAAAGACCGAAGACGCGCCGACCCAGGGCAGGTCGTAGGTGTCTACCATGTAGGCAACCGCGCGGGCGACATCGCCTTTCACCCTGCCGGGTGGTTCAAAAAACTGAGCACTTTCCCGGTTGCCACACTCATCCTCCCGTGCGCCTGCACTGAGTTCCTCGTAGCGGGCATTGCGGCGACGCATTTCAACGCGGCTGGTGACGGGTACCATGTTGTGGAGATCGGAGGCTATCTGGCGATAGCGGTCGTCCCGGTCGCATTGGCTGGAGGTGCCGCAGCCCAGTGCGCTTCGGACTGCGGCGAGAGGGTATATGTGGCCATCCGTCATGGTGAACCCCTTGTTTTTAAAGGGGGTCTCGCAGAAGAAGGAGGTCCCCCCATCGGCGTAAAGGGTTCCCCAGAACTGGTCCCGGACAACGCTGTCGGGATCACTGAATCGGGTGTTCTGACCGTGGGTCAGGGGTGGGGCCAGTAACAGTATGAGTGTAACGATTAAGGCACTTGTTTGGTTCATGCGTTCTTATACCCCGCTACAGGGGTGAGTGCCTTTGCCGATCAGGCCCAAACCCCATTACTTCAAGCGATCACGAATGCGCTGATACCCCGCACGAACCTCCTCTCCGAGCTGGTGGGCTGTCTGCCGGGCTTCGTGGGTGGCATCCTCGGCATCGTGAAGGATCTTGTCGAATTTGTGGCGAAACTTCTCCCAGTCCTTTTCCAGGTCGTCCCACTCATCCTTGACGTCTTCACGGGCGAGGTGAAGCTGGACGCGGGCCTCGTCACGATACTGTTTGATTTTTTCGGACAGTTTCTTGAGGTCATTCTGAAGCGTCATATGAAGCACCTCCTTTGACAGAGACTGTCTTTACAATGCTCCCGAACGTGAGAATCTGTCAAGAGGGGGATTGGGTGCGCTGCAACCCTTCAGGCAGGGCGGGCCAGCAGGATGGCCATGTCTTCCAGATAGTGCCAGGGCGAGGAGGGGGCAAACCCCTTGGTGGCGCGATCGATATCGCTGCACAGTTCCAGGGCAGAGTGAAGCTGGGGGCGGGAAAGCCGGCGTGCGGCCTGCTCAATGGTACGCGCGCGTTGTGGCTGGAAGACGCCGCGTTGCTTGAGGAAGGCTGATGGGTTCTCACGTTGTGCAGTCGCTGCCCGCAGTTCCATGGTCAGGTTCAGGTCGCGGATCAGTACCGCCAGCAGCCCCAGAGGGTTTTCGCCTTCCTGTCGGAGTACCCCAATCATTTTGCGGGCGTGGGGAGCGCGCCCGGCCAGCAGTTCGGTTACCAGCTCGAATCCGCTGAAGCGGGAACTGTCCTGGACGGCCTGTTCGATCGCTTCTTCGTCGATGGTCTTGCCGGTGCCAAAGAGCGCGAGTCGGTCCAGCTCCTGGCTGGCAGCCAGCAGGTTGCCTTCCAGTTTCTCGGTGAGAATGTTCAGGGCGCCCCGGGTCAGGCTCAGGCCGCGGGATTTGGCGCGTTGTTGCAGCCAGCCGGCAAACTTGTCGCCATCCACCGGCCACACCGGAACATGCACGCCTTTGTTCTGCAGTTCCTTGTACCATTTCCTGCGGGTCTCGGCGGCATCAAGCCTGGCGCTTATCAGCAACAGGACGATGTCTTCGGGAGGATTCTGCAGAACCCGCTCCAGCACGGCACGACCGTCCCCGAGCTTGCCCGTCGGCAAGTGGATCTCGATGCGGCGTTTCTCGGCAAACAGGGACAGGGAACCAAATTCCTCACCCACCGTATTCCAGTCCAACTGGTGATCGGCGTGGAAGGTCATGCGTTCCTGGAAACCGGCTTCCCGCGCGGCGCTGCGGACTTGGTCGCAGCATTCCTGAACCAGCAGGGGCTCATCTCCGGAAATCAGATAGACCGGTGCCAGGGATTTCTTCAGTAACTGGGGAAGCTGGGCCGGTTGGGTCTTCATAATCAGCGAGAGTCTTGCTCTTGATCGTCGGCCGCCTGTTCACGCAGCTGTTCTCGTAATTGGGTCACCCGGGCGTCCGTCAAGGGTGCAAGCCGGAAAATGATCTGCTGCGCCAGCCGTTCGTAGAGTTGCTGTCGCAGTTCTTCTTCTTCCCGTTGTTTGGCGAGCACATTGGTTTCATCGTAGCGATAGGTCTCGCTGCTGTTGAGGCTGGTTTCCGCAATCAGCGGCAGCTCATCACGGGTGAGCAGGTCCATTTTAACTGTCTGCCGCAGGGTGTACTCGGCGGCGGACGCCCGCACTGTAATGGCACTGGCACGCCGGTCCTGCTGGAATCCGCGAAGGCGCAGGATATAGTCTGCCTGTTCGGGATCACGAACATCGATCTTGCCCAGTTCCAGTTGCTCCTTCACCGCGCGGCAAAGTTCCCCCGGTATCTGTTCAACGCAGGAAACCGCCAGGGGCTGAAGGCCGGGGGGAACCGGTGGCGCCCCCCGTAACTGAAAACCACACCCCGCCAGTACCAGGGACAGGAGCGCCGCCACTGGCAGTCTGACGTTGCGGAGTGGGTGAGGAGCAGTCATCTTAATTGGCCACCACGTTGACCAGTTTGCCCGGCACCACGATCACCTTGCGAACGGTCTGGCCCTCGGTAAAGCGCGCCACGTTCTCGTTCTCCAGGGCCAGCTTTTCCAGGTCGGCCTTGTCGATGTCGGCGGGTACGTCGGCCTTGGCGCGGACCTTTCCGTTCACCTGCAGTACCACCTGGATCTGGTTGCGAACCATGGCTTCCCGGTCAGCCTGCGGCCATGTGGCATCCACGACGGGCGTTTCGTGTCCCAATGCCTGCCACAGACTATGGCAAATATGGGGCACGATGGGGGACAGCATCAACACTGCGACTTCCAGCGCCTCTTTGCGAACGGCACGGCTCTGGGGGCTATCGTCGGTCAGCTTGCCAACCTCGTTAAGCAGTTCCATGACCGCAGCAATAGCGGTATTGAAGGTGAGACGGCGGCTGATGTCATCGCTGACTTTGGCGATGGTTTCATGGGTCTTGCGGCGCAGATCTTTCTGGGCGTCGGTCAGGCTGTCCACGTCCAGCGCTGGCGTGTCTCCACCGGCCGCCAGTTCATTCACCATGCGCCACAGGCGCTTGAGGAAACGATGGGCGCCTTCCACGCCGCTGTCTGACCATTCCAGGGATTGTTCGGGAGGTGCCGCGAACATCATGAACAGCCGCACGGTATCAGCGCCGTGCTGATCAATAATCGCCTGGGGATCAATGCCGTTGTTCTTGGACTTGGACATCTTGGTGACGCCGCCAACCTCAACCGGCTGGCCGTCTTCCTTGTGGACCGCTCCAATAACCTGGCCCTTGGCATCCCGCTCGACGGTGACGTCAGCCGGTGAAATCCAGGTCTTACCGCCATTGCCATCTTCGCGGTAGTAGGTCTCCGCCAGAACCATGCCCTGGCACAGCAGGCGGTTGAAGGGTTCAGAGCTGGTGACCAGGCCCACGTCCCGCAACAGTTTGTGGAAGAACCGGGCGTACAGCAGGTGCAAAATGGCGTGTTCGATACCACCGATATACTGGTCAACCGGGAGCCAGTAGTTGGCAGCGGCCGGGTCCAGCATGCCCTTGTCGTAGTTGGGGCTGCAGAAACGGGCGTAGTACCAGGACGACTCCATGAAGGTGTCGAAGGTGTCGGTTTCCAGGGTTGCGGCCTGACCTTCAAAGGTGGTCTTGGCCCACTCCGGGTCGGCTTTGATGGGAGACTGGACGCCATCCATTTCCACGTCTTCCGGCAGGGCGACCGGCAGCTGGTCATCCGGGACCGGCCGTTCGGTGCCGTCTTCCAGGGTCATCATGGGAATCGGCGCACCCCAGTAACGCTGGCGGGAAACACCCCAGTCACGCAGGCGATAGTTCACGGTGCGTTTGCCGATACCGTTCTCTTCCAGGTAATCCGCAATGGCATCAAAGGCTTCTTCGCTGGTCAGTCCGCTGTACTTTCCGGAGGATACAAGAGTGCCCTTTTCGGTGAAGGCCTGTTCCTGCACGTCGATCTCACGACCATCGCTGGCGGCGATAACCTGTTTGATCGGTAGGCGATATTTCAGCGCAAATTCATGGTCACGTTTGTCGTGGCCTGGTACAGCCATCAGGGCGCCAGTGCCATAGTCGGTCAGCACGAAGTTGGCGACCCAGACCGGAATTTCTTCTTGGGTGAGTGGGTGGACGGCTTTGTGCCCGGTATCGATCCCCTTCTTTTCCATGGTCTCCATTTCTGCTTCGGCTACCTTGCTGTTACGGCACTCCTCCACGAAACGGGCGACATCAGTGTGTTCCGAGGCAGCTTTTTTTGCGATCGGGTGCTCGGTCGATACTGCCATGTAGGTAACACCCATCAGGGTGTCCGGGCGAGTGGTATAAACCGTCAGCCCGTCATCCCCGCCTTTCAGCGGGAAGGTCAGCTCGGTACCGATGGACTTGCCGATCCAGTTGCGCTGCATGGTCTTGACCTGTTCCGGCCAGTCTTCCAGATCATCCAAGTCGTTCAGCAGCTCTTCGGCGTACTTGGTAATACTAATAAACCATTGAGGGATTTTCTTTTGTTCAACCACGGCTCCTGAACGCCAGCCGCGGCCGTCGACGACTTGTTCGTTGGCCAGTACGGTCTGGTCCACCGGGTCCCAGTTGACCGTGGACATTTTCTTGTACACCAGGCCTTTCTCGTAAAGGCGGGCGAAGAACCACTGTTCCCAGCGGTAGTAGTCCGGCTTGCAGGTGGCCAGTTCGCGATTCCAGTCATAACCGAAGCCCAGCTGCTTGAGCTGATTCTTCATGTATTCGATATTGGCGTAAGTCCACTTGGCAGGCGCGGTCTTGTTGGCGATCGCGGCGTTTTCAGCGGGCAGGCCGAAGGCATCCCAGCCCATGGGCTGCATCACATTCTTGCCCTGCATGCGCTGGTAGCGGGAAATTACGTCGCCGATGGTGTAGTTGCGGACGTGGCCCATGTGCAGTTTGCCGCTCGGGTACGGGAACATGGACAGGCAGTAGTACTTGGGCTTGCCGGGCTCTTCCTTGACGGTGAAGGTGTTGTTCTCTTCCCAGAAAGTGCGGGCATTCTGTTCTACGTTACGTGGATTGTATTGCTCGTCCATTCCTGCCATTACCGAAATTACCTTGTGTGAAAAATAGAACCCTGTATCAAAATGATGTCCGGAGCGGGCCGGACATTCTAACGCACACGGAGGTTAACAGGTAGTCTGCCAAAAATCGTTTCATGTGCCAGACTTGTTATCAGGCGGGCAGGATCAGGCAGTTACCCCCTCTCCGGGATACGCTGTGGATACATCCCTGTACGCTTGACTGCAGTATCCATGCTGCAGACAGTCCCGGAGAGGGGGTAACTGCCTGATCCCCGAACCATAGTGAGGATTATATATGGCCGAGTCAGAACGCAGTCACCTATCCGGAAAAGCCCTGGAAGTCTACGACCGGATGCTGGAGCGGGTGCAATCGCGCCTCAATCAGTTACAGGAAACGTCCTACCAGACCCTTGAAGAGGAAGTCCGCAAAGCCGTTGAGTTTGAATACGAGCTGGAGGAAATGACCCGTGAGGAGGCGGATCTTCTGGGGGCCTATCTACAGCGGGATCTGGAGCACCTTATGCACTTCGTGGGGGAGACCGGCGAAGGGCTGACTGAGTGGTTACAGCTGGATATCGCGCTCCTTGAGCACCAGCTTGCGGATCGCCTGCTGTCCGTCGCGGACAAGACGCTGGTGGATACCCTGGAGCTGAGCCAGAAACTGGAGAACCAGGAGGCCGGCCATTACATTTCCGGCGAGGTAGCCACGGCCGGCATGTTCCAGTGCCTCAACTGCGGCCACATGCGCTGCCTGACCGCAACCAGTCACCTGGAGCCCTGCGAGGCCTGTGATTCCCACTACTACGAACGGGTGACCAGCCGCTGGCCCCGTAGGTCGGATTAGGCGAAGCCGTAATCCGACACCAGAGCCAGTGTAGATCATGGTTTGGGAATCACCCGTTCGCGTACGAAGACTATGAGGATAAGCGCCAGGGTCAGAACCGGCCAGGAGCCGGTCTGCATATAGGGCGTGTTGCCGTCGGCGGAGAATACCTCACCGGTCAGGACCGCGCGTTTGAACTGGGGAATGGTCTCGGCCAGTTGCCCCTTGTGATCGATGATCGCAGTCACGCCGTTGTTGGTGCCTCGAAGCATGTATCGGCCGGTTTCCAGTGCTCGCATGCGGGCGATCTGCAAATGTTGCAACGGGCCGATGGAGTCGCCAAACCAGCCATCGTTGCTGATGGTCAGCAACAGGTCGGTGTTTCGGGCATTGCGGGCAACAAAGTCCGGGTAGGCCACTTCGTAGCAGATGAACGGCATGATGTGCGTGCCGTTGGCGATCAGGGGCGACTGGTTCGCCGGCCCGCGGCTGAAGCTGGACATCGGCAGATCGAAGAAGCCGATCAGCCCACGTAGCCATTGCTGCAGGGGCACGTACTCCCCGAAGGGCACCAGCTTCTGTTTGTGGTACATGCCTTCGCCATTGCCAATGGCCATGATGCTGTTGTGAAAGGTGAAATCCTCAGCCCGATCACTGAACCCATACCAGGGAATGCCGGTAATCAGGGTGCTGTTGTCACCCAGTTCCCCGGCGATGTGATCAATGATCTTGCCAGCCTGATCCTGGGGGATGGGAATGGCGGTTTCCGGCCACAGGATAAGGTCGGTGTCCCACTGGTCCTCCGTGAGCCCCAGATACACCACGATCTGGTCCCGCAGAAAATCCGGATCCCACTTGATCTGCTGGGGGATGTTGCCCTGCATGGAGGCAAACGTGGTGGCTTCGTCGCTGACATCGGTCCATTCAATTTTTGACAGGGCCGGGCCGGTTACCCAGGGCAGGAGGGCCAGCACAGCGACGATCCCTGCGCTGGCGATACGCTTGTTGAGGGCCAGCCACCACACGCCATAGATAGCGACACCGGTGACCGTGATCCAGAACGTGATGCCATGCACACCAACCAGTGGCGCAAACCCGCCCAGTGGTCCGTCTACATGGGCATTGCCGAGGTACAGCCAGGGGAAACCGGTCAGCAACCAGCCGCGCACCCAATCGCCAATAATCCAGATGGCGGGGAACAGCAATAGCCGACGCACCAGGCTCTCTTTCGCCAGCTTGCCCCAGCCCCAGAACGCGATGGCATGAAACAGCGCCAGGCCCGCGACAAATAGTGTTGTCAAAAGGATGGCGACGGGGATGGAGGTGTTGCCGTGTTCACTGATGCTGATGTAGACCCAGCTGGCGCCACTGCCAAACAGCCCCAGCCCGGCAAACCACCCGGCCCGGAAAAGCTTCCGGGGGGCGAGTGGAACGCTGACCAGCAGGATCAGAGCGATGGAAACGGGGCCCAGCCACCACCATTGAAACGGTGACAGGGTCAGGGTTTGCAGCGCGCCGGCAATGACGAGGGTAATGCCCCCCAGCCAGTTGTTGCCGGACAGGCGCGTATCGGGAAGTCGGGAATCGGTGTCGTTATTGCTCACTACGGGTTACCTGCAGCAGACGGATGACTCGGTTATCAGCGTTCGCAATAGTAAATTGCAGCCCGCCAAATGCAACCGATTCGCCTCGCCTGGGCAGGTGACCGAATTCTTTGAGTACCACACCGCCAATGGTGTCGAACTCCTCTTCATCCAGTTCCGTCTCGAAAAACTCGTTAAAGTCATCCACCGGTGTGACCGCTTTTACCGCAAAGGTGCCGTCGCCCCGGGCCTTGATGTGGGTTTCCTCATCAAAGTCGTGTTCGTCCTCGATTTCACCCACGATCTGTTCCAGCACGTCCTCAATGGTAATCAGCCCGGCGGTGCCGCCGTACTCATCCACCACGATGGCCATGTGGTTCCGGTTTTCCTTGAACTCTTTCAGCAGCTGGTTCAGCCGTTTGCTCTCGGGCACGAAGGTTGGCGGGCGCAGTATTTCGCGAATGCGCGACCAGTTGACCTCATTGTTCAGGGCCAGTGGCAGCAGGTCTTTAGCAAGGAGTACGCCAATCACATCGTCCTGGCTGTCGCCAATAACGGGAAACCGGCTGTGGGCAGAGGAGATGATTTCGCCAAGAAACTCTTTTGGTTCCTGGGCCGCCTTGACGGTGACCATCTGGGAGCGGGGGATCATGATCTCATCCACCCGCATATCGATCACCTGCATGGCACCTTCGATGATGCTCATTGCATCGGCATCGATGATGTTCTCGGATTCCGCATCCCGCAGAATCTCCAGCACGTCCTCTACGGACTCAGGCCCGCTGGAAAAGGCCTGTGATATACGCTCCAGCCAGGACTTGCTGCCCTGACTGCGACTCGACTGATCGTCGCTCATGAGTCTTGTTCCGCTTCCTCTGATTCGTAAGGATTGCCATACCCAAGCTGCTTCAGCAGCTGGACTTCGAGGGCTTCCATGACCTCGGCATCGTTGTCTTCAATATGATCATAGCCCTGAAGATGCAGCATGCCATGCACAACCATGTGGGCCCAGTGGGCCTCAAGCTCTTTATGCTGGTCTTTGGCTTCTTTTTCAACAACCGGGGCACAAATGATGAGATCCCCGGCCAACGGAACTGTTATACCCGCTGGGGCCTCAAATGGGAAGGACAGCACATTGGTTGGCCCGTTTTTGCCGCGGTACTCGCCATTGAGCGCCGCGCTCTCGTCGGTATCGACAATACGGATGGTCACTTCGGATGGATCGTCTCCGAGCCAGGCACGCTGGGCCCAGCGCCCGAACGCGTTATCGTCAGGAATGCCCGGCGCCTCAAATACGCGTTGCAGATCGACTGTCAGCTCGCTCACTGGCCTGTTGCGCTCCCATCATCAAAGTGGTCATAGGCTTCAACGATACGCTGCACCAGCGGGTGGCGAACCACATCCCTGGCTTCGAAGCGCGTAAAACCAATACCGGAAACCTTGCTCAGCACGCCGGCGGCATGAATCAGTCCGGAATTCTGTCCCCGGGGCAGGTCAACCTGGGTTGTATCGCCCGTGATCACCGCCGTGGAGCCAAAACCAATCCGGGTCAGGAACATCTTCATCTGTTCCCGGGTGGTGTTCTGGCTTTCATCCAGAATGATGAACGAGTTATTCAGGGTGCGGCCACGCATGAAGGCCAGAGGCGCAATCTCGATCACACTCTTTTCAATCAGCCGGGTGACATGGTCAAAGCCCAGCATTTCATAAAGAGCGTCGTACAGCGGGCGAAGGTACGGGTCCACCTTCTGGGCCAGATCGCCAGGCAGGAAGCCCAGCTTTTCGCCAGCTTCCACCGCCGGGCGAACCAGCAGGATACGTTTGACCTGTTCATCCTTAAGGGCTTCCACCGCACAGGCCACCGCCAGCCAGGTCTTGCCGGTACCGGCCGGACCAATACCGAAGTTAATATCATGGGTGCGGATATTGTGCACATACTTCTGCTGGTTGGCCCCGCGAGGCTTGGCCTGCAGCTTGGGCGTCTTGATGACGGTCACCGCGCCATCGTATGGCACGTCCTCGGGCAGGCGCTCGAAGCCGGTCTCACGGATGAACAGGTGAACGGTGTCCGGGGAAAGATCGTCGGTGGCTTCGGTTTCCCGGTAAAGATGGCGGAT
The DNA here is from genome assembly GCF_050379435.1 of Marinobacter sp. DUT-3. Taxonomy (NCBI): domain Bacteria; kingdom Pseudomonadati; phylum Pseudomonadota; class Gammaproteobacteria; order Pseudomonadales; family Marinobacteraceae; genus Marinobacter; species Marinobacter sp. DUT-3. The sequence continues at coordinate 12,946 of NZ_JBNRMG010000005.1, read as the reverse complement.
CACCTCCACCGCTGCGGCGACATGCTCGGTTTCGCCTTCCACCCGGAAATGGTGATTGCGGCGGCCAATCCTGACCTGCATGCGCCGTTCAATATGCTTGAGATGCTCATCGAACTGGCCACAGAGGGTGGTCAGCCGATGCTGGTCGACCGGGTGCAGATCAAATTGTCTGGAATCGTTGGCTTTCAAAGGTGCTCCGTTTTTACTCCCGTGGTTTCCAGGGGAGTCAGCTTTTCTGAATTTTGAGTCAGGTCGGGGTGTGGGGCACCTTCCACAGACACGCTACGAGCACATCCATGTGCGCTTGTTTCGGGCCGTCCATGGCCCTCAACAGTCTGTGGATAACTAACTATTTGCAGGCCCGAAACTGAAAAACAAGTGGTCGGATTAGACGAAGTCGTAATCCGACAAAGTTCGAGGTCGCATGTTTTTTGTTGGATTACGACTTCGTCTAATCCAACCTACGATTAAAACCGCTTACTCAAACTCTCTCCTGGCATGCAAGCGCAAGGTCAGAGGAGAGTGGTGAAGTGCCCCTCCCAAAAATTTCGAAGGCCATGGATGGCCTGAGAGAAGCGCACATGGATGTGCTCGTAGCGGTTTTTGGGAGGGGCTTCCCACCACTCGACAACCTCCGAGCCATAGACCAATAGGAGCCGAACCCTAAAACAACTCCGAGTTAACAGGCACCCCACGTAAAGAATTGGGATAAGCCTCAACAATCTCGACGTCGATAAAGTGCCCCACGACTTCCGGACTCTCATGCCGGAAATTCACAATCCGGTTGTTCTCGGTCCGACCGGCATACTCGCCAGGATCCTTCTTGGACAGGCCAGTCACCAGTATACGCTGTGTGCTACCCACCATCTTGCGACTGATGTCCATGACGTTCTGATTCAGCCGGTCCTGCAGGATGCTCAGGCGCTGCTTCTTCACCTCCATGGGTGTGTCATCCGGCAAATCCGATGCCGGAGTGCCCGGCCGGGCGCTGTAAACAAAACTGAAGGACATATCGAAGCCGATGTCATTAATCAGCTTCATGGTGTCTTCAAAGTCCTTCTCGGTTTCACCCGGGAACCCGATAATGAAATCCGACGAGAAGCTGATGTCCGGACGAATCTTGCGCAGGCGGCGAAGCTTGGATTTGTACTCCAGTGCCGTGTGGCCGCGCTTCATCGCCGCCAGGATTCGATCCGAACCGCTTTGCACAGGCAAGTGCAAGTGACTGACCAACTCCGGCACCTGCTCGTAGACATCAATCATGGCGTCGGTGAACTCCACCGGGTGCGACGTGGTGTAACGGATGCGGTCGATGCCGTCGATGGCGGCCACCAGAGTGATCAGTTCCGCCAGATCCATGGTGTCGCCGTCGTAGGTCTCGCCGCGGTAGGCGTTCACGTTTTGGCCCAGAAGGTTCACTTCCCGCACGCCCTGGCTCGCCAGGTGCGCAACTTCGGCAATGACATCATCCGCCGGACGGCTGACTTCCTCGCCCCGGGTATAAGGCACCACGCAGAAGGTGCAGTACTTGCTACAGCCTTCCATGATGGACACAAACGCAGAGGGACCATCAGCGCCAGGCTCCGGCAGGTTGTCGAACTTCTCGATTTCCGGGAAGCTGACATCCACCACGCCAACGCCGTTACCCTTTGCGCGGACTTCAGTGATCATGTCCGGCAGGCGGTGCAGGGTTTGCGGGCCGAACACCATGTCTACATACGGGGCTCGGTCGAGGATGGCCTGACCTTCCTGACTGGCCACGCAGCCGCCAACGCCGATAATCAGATCCGGTTTTTTGCTCTTCAGACCTTTCCAGCGACCAAGTTGGTGAAACACTTTCTCCTGGGCCTTTTCACGAATGGAGCAGGTGTTCAGCAGCAGAATGTCGGCGTCATCGGGTGTGTCCGTCATTTCGACGGTTTCACCGGTCTTGAGCAGGTCTGCCATGCGGGCAGAGTCGTACTCGTTCATCTGACAGCCGTGGGTCTTGATGTACAGCTTCTTGGCCATGATTCTCACGTAATCTGGTGGATGTTGCGCCGGGCTTGCGTTGGTCTTCAGAGGCGCTAGCAAAAAAGGAACTGCGTATTATAACGGGGTGATCAATCCGCAACCACCATTGTCTCGGCTTGTTGCTAGTTCCGTTGTGGTATTATTCACTTCGTCGAACCTCCGACAACCCAATAACCAACCCCACACAACACTATGACCCCAGAACGCCTGGCCCGAATCAAACAAACCCTGAACACCCGCCAACCGGATCTCAGCGTCCTCACCGACCAGGTCCACAAGCCCAGGAACCTGTCCGCCATCATCCGTTCCTGCGACGCATTCGGACTGGCCAACATGCACACCGTATGGCCAAAGGAAGGTTTTCGCGCCTTCCGAAAAACCACCGGTGGCAGCTACAACTGGGTGACTACCCACACCCACCGCACCCTGGAAGACGCCATTGGTACGCTAAAAGGGCAGGGCCACAAACTGTACGCCGCGCAGTTGTCTGACCGTGCCATCGATTACCGCGAAGCCGACTTCACGGTGCCCTGTACAGTGATCATGGGTAATGAGTTGGATGGAGTAAGTGCCACTGCGGCCGAAGTGGCGGACGAGCACATCGTGATTCCAATGATGGGTATGGTGGAATCCCTGAATGTCTCCGCCGCCTGCGCCATCATCCTGGCCGAAGCCCAATGCCAGCGAAAGGCAGCGGGGCTGTACGATTACCGGCGGCTGCCAGACGACGAATACAATCGCCTGTTATTCCGCTGGTGCCAGCCCACGGTCAAACGCTACTGCGATGACCGGAACCTGCCGTATCCGCCGATTGATCCGGAAACCGGCGAGCTTATTGATGGCGTGGGATGGATGCAGGGAGTACGTGAACTTCGCAAGAACCGCCCCCGCTGGGATGATGCGCCGGAAGTCCCTGTTATTGAGGAGCCGGATCAGGGCTGATCCGGCTCCCGATGATTCACGGGCTACCATTTATCCAGTTGCAGGCCGTGTTCTTTCAGGTAGTCGCCGTGTTCTTTGAGATACTGCTCGGTTCCTATCTTGAATTCCTCCGGATCGCCATCGATTTCAGATGCCTGCATTCGCATGACCTCTATTTCATTGCCGCGTTGATTCAGTATCCAGCCTACCACCGTGCCGCCGGGGGCTAGCCCAAATATCAACGTGTGGCGCGCGTCTTCAAAGCTACCTTCTGATGTATAAACGGTCGCTTTCTCACGCATTTTTTCCAGAATGTCCGGTGATAATTTGATAAGTTTTGCAAAGTATTTCTGCTCTGCAAAGGAAAACCACGTCAAGAAAACAAGCTCTGGAAACGGATCAGCCTGTGCGCCTTTGCCCCTGGGGCCGAAATCGCCTTTCCAACAGCACCCAACGCTCCCTATTGGTTGTTTCCAACTCCTGACCCCGGATTTCTCGAGGTGCATTCTCGTCACCCAAACTGGGTAATTTTCTGGTGCACCGATTGCAATTCGCCAATACTCTTCCTTGGACGTTGTAGCGCAGGCGGATAGGAATAAAAGCGAAGCCAGTAAGGGTATAGCGGCTCTCATTGACATCATTTTATTGGTCCCTGTTTGGGTATATCGCACGTTGTGCTGCTGGCACATTTGGTCGAAGATTCCGGAAGAGTGAGATTTGAGCTGGTACGCTCACGAATGATGTTTGGTAATCGTTGTAGTGGGCCGAGTAGTGAGTGTAGCGCTGTCGAATTAAGCTCAGTTCCGAGTCTGTAAGGTTGATTTCACCCGATGGGTCCTGCAATAAGGATTCGAACTTCGGCAGAAGCGATGTTAAATCCTGCGGTAGCTCGCTTTCGCTGGAATGAACGCTTAGGTCTCTAAGCGGTACCCCAGCAGCCTTTGCCTCAGAATGCATCAATCTGAGTGGTATGCGTGAGTAGCCCCCACGAACGTTCCTGATCATTCGAAGCATAATTTCCATTTGGCCATCCGGAGCGGGGTGAGATCGATAGTCGTGATCTATTCTGAGGCTGGCCTCATCAGTCGCTGTTCCATCGTGGGTTTCAATATTTTGTTCCAGGGGCAGGCTGTATTCGCCGATCCATTCTTCTCGGGCAATCTCGGCTTTCAGAGTCTTAAGTGAGTCCCACTCCACTGTCTGTTTCGGCCATTTATGACGGCTTGAGGGGATTGGTATTCGAGGGGAGATTTGTACGTCTTCTATAAACTCTTCAGCATATCCGCCCCCAATGTCTGAATGTGCCCCGGGCAGAACTAATTCTTTAAAATTACGAGGAAGGGTTTTATCGGAATTCCTAATGCTATTGAGTGCAAAATTCTTTCGTTTTTCATCTGAGGCAGTGATATGCAAAACTCGACCGACATTGCGAGAATCGATGTATAGTTTGACCGGATCGTTGTGCTCGTTATGAGCGAATAAGTCACCAGACTGCACGTTTATGATTCCTGCCACAGTATCAAAAATGCCCAGGAATCGAATGTGGACTTCATCTGGCCAGCTTAGTTGTTGCTCTTTAAACATCCTTCCCAGGAGACCTTTACGCCCTTTGGATATCTCGTGAGAGGCGTGGCGTGCCGCCGCAGCTCCTCGACTGAATCCGAAGAGATCAATCGTCAACCGTTTGATTTTCTGATTCTTGATATCCATGGATAAGAGCCGCTTGAGTTCTTCGAATGCCTTGCTTACTTGTGCGATGACACCGGTTTGGCCGAGTCCCGTAGCTGCATCGATCAATAGGTCTTCTTCCCCATTTTGGGTTCCTACGCCGGGAGCATAGACTGGATATCGATAGACTCTTCGGTCCTGTTCGTCCTGAATTCCGTCGGGGTATACTTTCCATAGCTTCGCGATGTTAGTCGGGGCGTTTGAGTAGCTTGTGTCCGCCCTCAACGCGATTAACTGCTCGCATTCCTCGATTGACGCTGTGCCATTTTCGAGTGCTTTAGAGCACTGTTTTTCTGTTGTTTTTTGCATCTGCTGACTATTAAAAACATTATTCAACGTCCCATCAGTAAAAATCCCCACCTCAACATGAACCTCTGGTTCCTTCTCTTCCTGCGATTCCGTGTCCTCTGCGGCTTTGATTCCCGCGATGGTCGTGGTCATCACCGAGGCCGTTGATGCGATGGTGGAGGACGCTTGTCGGGGCTGATGGGGTTGGCTTTCGTCTGTCTCCGGGTGTTGGCGAGGTGTGGGAGAGCCTGAGCCCGGAGCAAAGGGGCCGCGCTTGATATCCTGCGGTGTCAGCCGGGCCGAGTTCAGATCCTGCAGGGGGTAGCTGAGGCCAAAGGGCAGTTGGCCGGTGGGTCTCCATTCGCCGCCGTTGGGCTGTTCGGGGCTCGAGCGCCAGGCGACGACGGGGGATAGCGGACCTTCGTCCATGGGGCCGTGGACCAGGAAAGCGCCGCCTGAAGCGACCAGTTTTACCGCCAACTCGCAGAGATCCACCCGGCCATACGGCTGTAACCTGAGCAGTTTGCGTAGGTCGTGTTCGCGGAACTGTCCTGCGTTGATTTTGCGGCGGGTCTCGGAAGCTGCCAGGAAAGGACTTTCTATCCGTGGAATATCGTAGGGGGTCAAATCCATTGACCTCTTGAGTTGCATCGTCATCACTCCTTGTTGACGTTTGATTTTCAAAGCAGGGTAAGCATAACGAATCCGGAGCCAATGTTACCGTTTTGCGTCACATTTTCAGTCAGTGATCATCCGCTGGGAGGTTCCGATAAAGAGTTGGTGATATGTGCCGTTATCGATCAGCTCCTGCGCAGCGATATCAAAGTGGTGTCTTAGCCAGTCGCCACGGGCTGACTGATGAAACCGGTAGGCCAGTTCCTGTGCTCCGATTTCGTCGCCATGGTGAGCCATGGAGCGCAGTCCCAGACGGTTCAGAAGTGTCACGCCATCGGAAAGGTATTCGATCGTGGCGTCGATACGTCCCAGAGCCAGCTTTCTCATGTTTTGCTCCAGCGAGTTGGCGGGGACGATCTGGATGCCTGGGTGGCTTTGTAGCTCTTCCGGGTAATAGCGCCCTCGAATGGTGCCCACTTTAAGACCCGCCAGGCTCTCGATGTGATTCAGGGGGCCGGTATCGTGGCGGGTGAAAATGACGAAGCCGTGGGTCAGGGCAATGGGTATTCCGGTTACGCCAGGTTGCTCCGGGTCGCCTACTATTTCAGGGAAAAGGACGTCCGCACTGCCTTCCCGAAACATCTTGTTTGCTCTCGCCCAATGGTCAATATTCAGCGCCCTGCAGTGGACATCACGAACTTCCAGGTGCTGTATAAGGCGCTGTGTCCATTCGAAGTTGGCTTGGGTAAGAATCGGGTCACTTGTAGGACCGTTCACCACAACGCAGGGTGGTTCACTGGTGAAGGCGGGCATTGACCAGGCGAGGGTGAAAATTGCAAGAAGTACTCTGCAGGTGGCGAAAACGCCATGAATGCAGAAGCACAACGTTAGCGCTTTCATCGCAGCCTCCTACTGAGCGGTGTCCTTCCATCAGTGTCTTATACCGGTGGCTGGTAACACGCGAACTGCGTACGTTCTTAATTAACTTTAGGCTACTTGCAGCGAAACAAAAGGAAAATCTGAGGTCAGGAAGGGGGCGGGAGGTGTCGTTGCGACACCTCCGTTTCGGGCTTACTCTCGCGCTTCCAGATACCGCTGCAGCTGTTCCCGCAGCGCCTTCGGCAGCCGTGTGATCGTCAGCGCGTCTTTGTCTTTGTCGTAGTAGACCGCCTGGTTCACCAGGTCCGAGGAGAATGACACGCTCATGCCGCCGCCGGAACCTGCAATGCGCACCAGTTTCTTCACCTTGCGGTGATCCGGGTGCAGAACTCCGCTCTCGGGCAGTTCAGCGGCCTGCGAGGCAAACTCCTTGAACCGCTCGGGCTGGCTCTCATCGAGGTAGCCGGACAGGGCTTCAATGGCAACAGGCTCGCCCAGGGCGTGCTGTTCCTTGCAGAACTCATAGGCCCGGGCGCGCACCTTGCCGGCTTCTTCCGGCTCGGAAGTCTTCGCGAAAGCTTCCACCGCATCCAGGAACGTAACGGTTTCTTTTTCCACATCCACCTGATTGGTGAAACCGCACAGCTTGATGAACAGATCGCCGCCTTCACCGGTGCCGCGGGCATGCACAAGGGTCAGGTAGTTCTCGCCGGGATTGTCACCGTGCCAGTCGTCCAGCTCGATGCGGGCCGCGAGGTTCAGGCGGGACAGGCTCAGGATATCGGTGGCGTCCAGAGTCTGTTTGGCATCAAAGCGCATGGCGCTGTCGTTTTCCAGAATCAGCAGGTAGACCACCTCCGAGTCGGCCAGGGCTTCGTGGACAATCATCAGATGCCCTTCGAACTCCTCCTGGGCGCCGTTCAGCAACTCCTGCCATTGCCCGAACAGCCGATCGGTCAGGGAGGTAAAGGATTGCTTGTCTTCCAGGTAATCCTTCAGCCAGCTGCTGAAGGGGCTTTCGCCGATGTCATCGGAGAAGCGACCGTATTTCTTGCCGGGCTTGCTGTTGAACAGGCGCTTCATCTGCTTGTGAAGGGCCTCGTAGTCGCCACCCGGTTCGGTCAGGGCTTCGCCTGGACGAACCCGTGCCGGTTGTCCGGGCTGATACTGGCTGGCAAAGAGAGTACGAAGCTGCTTGATGGCCATGAAATCGTCGTTTCCCTGGTTAGTAAAAAACAAAGCCCTGAGGGTTAACCCTCAGGGCTTTGCATTGTACCGATTTTCGGAGTCCGGTGAATTGTCGGATTACACTGCGCTAATCCGACAGCAATTCCCACAAAGTCCGGTCGGTCCCGGGGTGGGGTGCCTTTTTCTGCCGGAACAAAGGTGTCTGAGCGAAGCGAGTTCTTTTTCCAGAAGAAAAAGGTACCCCGCCCCGGGACCAGCCACCCGTTGCCCGAAGTCTCAGCATTAAATCCGCTTGTTGCGAGCCAGATCCTGCAGCAGCTCGTTAACCGCGCCAGGAATGTCCTGATCGCTGTCTGCGGAAGCCGAAGCCGTAGCGACATCGGTGCCAAGGTTAACCGCAACCGCAATCAACCCATGGGCGGACAACAGCTGGGCGGTGCGGCGGCGGTCCTCGGCATTACCCGCGTTATCCTCGCTGAGCACGACCGTGGTCTTGCCTTGGTCAAACAGTGCGCGCTCGACGGCCAATGCCAGTGCCGGCGCCTGCTTGCCGTTGCAGGCAATAATGGCTGGCTTCTGGGCCAGGCGGCGGGCGCGTTCTTCCACGCTGACCGGTTCCAGGGATTCCACATCGCTCGCAGTACCGGCGATCATGCCGGCGCCCACAGTCACGTTGGTCAGCCTGTCGATCACGATAAAGCTGCCGGTCGCATGGTTGCGAGGATAGGCGTCAAACGCAATCGGCTGGCTCAGGGTCAGCTCACAAAGGCCGATTTCGTTGAGCTGAAGCGCAGTCGGATTGGTTTTCTGCTCAAGGGTATTCACATCGGTCTGGTGGTGAATCTTCTTCACCGTACCGGAAGCAAAGGTTGGCCCCAGCTTGATGTCATACAGGCGCCCGGTTTCCAGCGGTGCATCGGTCATCCACACGATGTTGGCGTTGAAGCGGTTGCCCACTTCCGGCTCATCTTCCGCTTTAACCAGCATGTCGCCACGGCTGATGTCGATTTCATCGTTCAGCGTCAGTGTCACGGCCTGATCGATATAGGCCTCTTCCACATTGCCTTCAAAGGTGACGATATCCTTGACCGTACTGGTGCGGCGAGAGGGCAGGGCCATAACCTTGTCCCCCGGATGGACCACACCCGATGCGATGGTGCCGCAGAACCCACGGAAGTTCAGGTTGGGGCGGTTGACGTACTGCACCGGGAAGCGGAAGTGCTCCAGGTTCTTGTCACGGGAAACTTCCACCGTCTCAAGGATTTCCATCAACGGCTGGCCAGTAAACCAGGGCGTGTTCTCACTCCGGTTGACCACGTTGTCGCCTTCCAGCGCCGAGATCGGCACGAAGCGGATATCCTTCAGGCCGAGCTTGGCGGCGAACGCCAGGTACTCGTCCTTGATCTCGTTGAAGCGTTCCTCGCTGAAGTCCACCAGATCCATCTTGTTGATGGCGACCACAATGTGGCGAATGCCTAGCAGGGACGCAATATAGGAGTGCCGACGGGTCTGGGTCAGCACACCGTGGCGAGCGTCAATCATCAGGATCGCCATCTGCGCCGTGGACGCACCGGTGGCCATGTTGCGGGTGTACTGCTCATGGCCCGGGGTGTCGGCGATGATGAACTTGCGCTTGTCGGTGGAGAAGTAGCGATAGGCGACATCAATGGTGATGCCCTGTTCACGCTCCGCCTGCAGGCCGTCCACCAGCAGGGCCAGGTCCAGCTTCTCACCGGTGGTGCCCATCTTGGCGCTGTCGGTCTTCAGGCTCGCCATGTGATCTTCGTAGATCATCTTGGTGTCGTGGAGCAGGCGGCCGATCAGGGTGCTTTTGCCATCGTCGACACTGCCACAGGTCAACAGACGTAGCAGTTCCTTGTTCTCGTGTTGCTTCAGGTAGGCCTGAATATCTTCGGCGATCAGATCAGACTGGTGTGACATCTTAGAAGTACCCTTCCCGCTTTTTCTGTTCCATGGAACCGGCTGAATCGTGGTCGATCACGCGACCCTGGCGCTCGGAGCTGGTGGCCAGCAGCATTTCCTGAATGATTTCAGGCAGCGTGGTGGCTTCGGATTCGATCGCACCGGTGAGGGGGTAGCAGCCCAGGGTGCGGAAGCGGATGGATTTCATCATCGGCTTCTCGCCTTCCTTCAGGGGCATGCGATCGTCGTCCACCATGATCAGCGTGCCGTCACGTTCAACGACTGGGCGCTCAGCGGAGTAGTACAGCGGAACAATCTCGATATTTTCCAGATAGATGTACTGCCAGATATCCAGTTCGGTCCAGTTGGACAGCGGGAAGACGCGGATGCTCTCGCCCTTGTTGATCTTGCCGTTGTAGGTATTCCACAGCTCCGGGCGCTGGTTCTTGGGATCCCAGCGATGGTATTCGTCACGGAAGGAATACACCCGCTCCTTGGCACGGGACTTCTCTTCATCCCGGCGGGCACCACCAAAGGCGGCATCAAACTTGTACTTGTCCAGGGCCTGCTTCAGGGCCTGGGTTTTCATCACATCGGTGTGCTTGGCGCTACCGTGGGTGAATGGGCCAATACCCTGCTTTATGCCGTCTTCGTTCTTGTGAACGATCAGGTCCAGGCCGTATTCCTTAACCTTGCGGTCCCGGAATTCAATCATGTCCTTGAACTTCCAGGTGGTGTCCACGTGCATCAGCGGAAATGGTGGCGTGCCGGGGTGGAATGCCTTACGGGCCAGGTGCAGCATAACTGCAGAGTCCTTGCCGATGGAGTAAAGCATGACCGGGTTGTCGAACTCGGCTGCGACCTCCCGAATGATGTGGATGCTTTCAGCTTCCAGCTGCTTGAGATGGGTCAGGTTATATGTGGTCATCGTAATCTGTTGCCGCCTTGCGTGCCGAAAATGGCTTTGCGTGTGAATAGGGCAACTATACCAGAGGCGATTAGGGTATAAGAAGGTGTGTAACTAGAGTTTGGTGCTATATGAATATATCAGGAGCTGTTCCGTGCCATTGAGAGGAGCCGTCTGCCCCGTAAGTTATCAGGACAGCGTGTCGGACGAGGAGAGCAACTTGCTGACGTAACGATCCACATAGTCGTACCCGTTGCCCTCGAATTCGGCAAACTGGATGCCGACCTGGAATTCATCCCGGGCGATGCGGCGCATGTGAACAATGCTGCCCTCAGCGGTGACGGAGACCGGCTGGGTCGGCACGACCGGGACAGAAAACCGGGCCGTCACCGGAACCCAGCTGCCTGGAACCGGCGCTTTCTGCCCGGGAATAAGTTCCCTCGCCAGCTCCTGAGAGCAGGAAATCATGATGCCGGTACGGGAAAGGTTGGCGATTTTGCAGGTAAGGCAACTGCCGTCCTTTCGCTCAATGGTGACCTCGGATGAAACATCCACCCGTTGTTGGTTTCGAAGGTTCAGCTTAAAGGCAACTGGTTTCATTCTGACTCTTTTGGCGTGCTTGGTTTCAAAGTTGGCTGCCTTACCCATAAACGCTCGTCCAAAATTCCCGGAACTGATCTTTGAAAACAGGGTTAATGAATCACTCGACCAATGGGTCGGGTGGCCTGGTCATTTGATGAAAATGCTGTGCAAAACTCCATAACCGACTGAAAGTTTAGTTGTTTAATTAGTGAACAGCAAGACGTCTGTCGCTGTTAGTGTCAGTTTTGTGAAGTAATTCTGAACATTGCGTCAGTTAGTTGTCAGCTCCAGGATGATTCCTGTCTATCAATTCCCGGAAGGGGTACGGCGTTTTGCTTCAGGCCTTGTGCTTGCTGGGGTAAACTGTCGCTCTAAATTCACCCGTGGGCAACATGCCCCAGGAATCCTGACGCGCGTATGACAGACAAACCCGAAACCTCTGTAACCGGCAGCGGCAAAGTCGGCTTTATCAGCCTCGGATGCCCGAAGGCGCTGGTCGATTCCGAGCGCATCCTCACCCAGTTGCGACTCGACGGTTATGACGTTGTGCCAACCTATGACGATGCTGACATTGTGGTGGTGAACACCTGCGGGTTTATCGACGCCGCCAAGCAGGAGTCCCTGGATGCCATCGGCGAAGCCATCAACGAAAACGGCAAGGTAATCGTTACCGGCTGCATGGGTGTGGAAGCGGACAAGATCCGCGACACCCACCCGGGCGTGCTGGCGGTGTCCGGCCCCCACGCGTACGAAGAAGTCGTCGGCGCGGTACACCAATTTGTGCCGTCGAAGAAAGAGCACGATCCGTTCACCGATCTGGTTCCGCCCCAGGGCGTGAAGCTGACCCCCAGGCACTACGCCTACCTGAAAATCTCCGAAGGCTGCAACCACCGCTGCACCTTCTGCATCATCCCGTCCATGCGGGGCGATCTGGTCAGCCGTCCCATCGGCGATGTGATGGACGAAGCGAAGCGCCTGGTGGATGCCGGTGTCAAAGAATTGCTGGTGATCTCCCAGGACACTTCAGCCTACGGCGTGGATACCAAATACCGCACCGGTTTCTGGCAGGGCCGCCCGCTGAAAACCAAAATGCAGTCACTGTGCGAGGCGCTGGGCGAAATGGGCGTGTGGGTGCGATTGCACTACGTTTACCCCTATCCCCACGTAGACGATGTGATTCCGCTAATGGCCGAGGGCAAGATCCTGCCGTACCTGGATATCCCGTTCCAGCACGCCAGCCCGAAAGTCCTCAAGGCCATGAAGCGCCCGGCCCACGACAGCAAGACCCTGGAGCGTATCCGCAAATGGCGTGAAATCTGCCCCGAACTGACCATTCGTTCCACCTTCATTGTTGGTTTCCCTGGTGAAACCGAAGAGGACTTCCAGTATCTGCTGGACTGGCTGGACGAAGCCCAACTGGACCGCGTGGGTGCGTTCACCTACAGCCCGGTGGAAGGTGCAAAGGCCAATGAAATCGAAGGTGCGGTACCCGAGGAAGTGAAAGAAGAGCGCCTGGCCCGTTTCATGGAAAAACAGGCCGAGATCTCCGCCGCTCGTTTGCAGGCCAAGATCGGTCAAACCATTGATGTGCTGATCGACGAAGTGGACGAAGAGGGGGCCATTGGTCGTTCAAAGGCCGATGCACCGGAGATTGATGGCATGGTTTACCTCAACGACGAAACCGACCTGGTGCCGGGGCAGATTGTTCAGGCCGTTGTAGAACATGCGGATGAGCATGATCTTTGGGGTCGGCTTCTTTGATAGCCTTTGAGTTGGGCTCCTAGCCTTTTAGGTGTGCGGGAAGGCCTTGGTGGGCGGCTTCTCCGAAAAACCGCTACAAGCACGTCCGTGTGCGCTTCTCTCCGGCCATCCATGGCCTCCGAAATTTTTCGGAGAAGCCGC